>JAJRZK010000029.1 GCA_024275315.1 Nitrospirota bacterium | reverse complement strand
TGCCAGCAGAGCCTCGTTTGCGTAAGGAGCGTCGTGGAAAGCGGAAAAATGGCGCTCCTTACATAAACTAAGGTTAATATGGTTCATGATGTCTTTTATTTAATATTGCGCCTGGTCAGCGCGGATTGCGACGCTCCTTCGCTCACCCCTGTCTCTATCCATTCTATATTCGTATATTCCCTCAAATCTTCGGTTATTTTTTCAGCGATGTACGAGGATAGAGCTTCTACGGTAGTCGAGTAGATGGGAAGAAACACGCAATCCTCACGCGGGAAAACATATCGCTTGACCTTGAACCCGACTTCGACATTATCCGCATCGACAGAGAGCTTGCATCTGTTGTCATTTTCAGCGATGAGGATGCGGTGATCCAGTGATTGGCATATGGCCTTGATTATCGGATTGATGACGTTGAAATCTATGATGACCCCTTTCGGGCCGATTTCCCCGGCCAGTTCCACGGACATATTGTAGTTGTGGCCGTGGAGACGTTCGCATTTGCCCATCTCCACCAGGAAATGGGCGGCGGCGAATTGGTGCTCGGCTCTGTTTATGCGCAGTCTATCCAGTTGTGTCATACTGTTTAAAATAGCTTATGGTCCGTTGAGGCGCCACTTAAATGCGACAGAGGGTGAAGCGTGGCGGTTGATAGCGACCCTTCCCATGCGCGTGCGAACACGCGCGTAACCATGTTTTTTCAACCCGGCGAATCACGCAGGTTGTGATCTTGTCGGGCCATTGACATATCGGAGAATATCTCGCCCGACCTTGACAGGTGGACGGCGAGAGGCAAGAATGCATACACCACAAGAAACATGAAACAAAGCGTGGCTGGCTACAAAACTATGGCGATGAAAACGTTTTCCACACAGCTTTCCGAGTGGGTGGAGCTGAACGTTTTAAACTGCATCGGCGTTGACGAATGTATGAAGGTATGCCCCGCTGTCGATCCCGGTCTTTCAATCAAGGAGCTGAACGAAGCCACCAGGGATGGCGGAGTGTTGACCGAGGCCACCTTGAAGTTCGCCGCGGACTGTGTTCAATGCGGCAGGTGCGACAGCGTATGCCCCACCGTGGCCGGCCGTTCCGTCATGATGCTCAAGCTAAAAGAGAAAATGGCCGAAAGCGGGCTGTCCCCCGAATCGCACAAAAAATACTTCGCGTTGAAAGGTCACGACAAGAGCCGCATCCGCCAGGCCGGGTTTAACGCGTTTATGAAGGCCAGGTGGAAATTTGGCGGCGGGGAGAAGCTCAAAAGCGAAAAACTGGCGCCTCATATAGACAAGGAGCGGTTTAAAAAAGCCGAATATCTTTTCTATTTCGGTTGTTACATCTTCACAAAAGAGCGATCAGCCGTGCAATGCGTGGACATGGCGGACAGGCTGGGCATGGATTACGAGGTGCTGGGGGGGCTTATAAGCTGTTGCGGCTGGCCTTCGCTTATGGCGGGAAGAACAGAGGAATCGGAGGATTGCCACAAACATCTGGCGGGATTGATAGACAGGTCTTCACCCAGATTCGTGATAACCGGATGCGCGGAGTGTTTCATGTCGCTAAACAAGGTGAGGGTGAAATACGATATGGCGTTTGAACCGTTGACCACACCGATGTGGCTCAACAGGTTTGCCGACAGGCTTGACCTGAAAAAAGACGATTCCGCCGTAACGTTCCATGATTCGTGTCATATCAGCCGGAAATCGGGGATGCCGGAGCCGGCCCGGGAGCTCCTGTCCAGGCTAAACCCCGTAACAGAGATGAAACGATCCGGGCCGGACGACACGTTCTGTTGCGGCTATTGGGGACTGCACAGCAACCCCGCCAACCTCAAATCCATCCACAACAGCAGGTTCGACGAGGCGATGGGAACAGGCGCCGACACCATGGTGGTCGAATGTGTCACATGCCTCGAGTCTTTCGCCGAAAGCGTAAAACCGGCCGGGCCGAAAGTTGTCGATATCGTGAGCCTGGTATATGAGCGGATGAATCATCGATGAAAAAAAAGTATGTGATAATCGGGGCTGGCGTGGCCGGTGTCACAGCGGCGGAAACCATCCGCGCCAAAGACCCGGATGGCGCCATCACCATAATCAACGGGGAGCCGTTCCCTTTTTATTTTCGCGCCGCGATGTCTTTTTATATAAAAGGCGCCATCACGGAGGACGAACTGTATGGCAAACCTGCGGTATGGGCGCAAAAGAACAATATACGAACCTTGAACGACCGGGTGAAGCAGGTCCGGGTCGATAATAAAGAAGTATGTACCCAGAACGGCCTAACCGAGCCTTATGACAAGCTTCTTGTAGCCACCGGGGCGTGGCCGTTTGTCGCGCCATGGCCGGGGGCCGATCTTGACGGGGTGGTGACGTACCGGTCGTTGACGTGCGCCAGGCATATGATCGATTACATAAAAAAACACGCGGTGAAAAAGGCGGTGGTTGTGGGGGGTGGCATCCTGGGCGTGGAGTTGGTTGAGGATCTTCACAACCTGGGGCTGGAAACAACGTTGCTGGCTCGCGAGAGCCGTGTGCTGGAGTTGTTGCTGGACCCTGAAGGGTCGGGAATTATTCTTGATCAGATGAAGTCGGACGGCGTGCGTGTTTTGTTTAAGACGGAGTTGAAGGAAATTATCGGGAAAGACGGGCGTGTGGAGGGGATCGTCACCAGCGGCGGAGAGACCATCGAGGCGGGGCTGGTTGGTGTCGCCATTGGTGTAAGACCGCATATAGACTTTCTTGAAGGGTCGGGACTTGTGATCGACCGGGGCGTGATAGTGGATCAGAGGCTCAATACCAGTGATCCGGACGTATATTCGGCGGGAGACGTGGCCGTCAGAAAGGTTAACGGATCGTACATTCCCTGTCGCACATGGCTGACAGCCGCAAGACAGGGTCGTGTGGCGGGGGCGAACATGGTGGAGGGTGGCGAGCCGTTTGAGGAAAAGGTGTTTTTTAACGCCAGCCACGCCTACAAATCCATTTATTCCGCCGTGGGGAAGTACGACGAGCCTGAAGGTGGTGATATAAGACACATAAGGCTTGAAGCGGGCAAAGGGCGGTATAGCAAGCTTGTTATGGACGGTGACAGGATCATCGGAGGCGTTTTCATCGGATATGTAACACCCGTGTGGGACGTGTGCCGGGCGATCGAGAGTGGCGCCAAGGTTGATCCGGAGAGATTGGCGGGTCTGAAAGGATCACAACTCACCGAAATTCTTACCAGCGGTCCGCCCCTGCTGTTTTAACCAAGTAATATTATCGGAGATCTTTCCCATGAAACTGCACGAAATTATGATTGGCGAGAAACGTATCAAAACCAACTCTACCACCACGGTTATCAACCCGTATAACGGCCGTCCGGTGGCGCAGGTGTGCATGGCCGGGCCGGCGGAGATAGAAAACGCCATAAAGACGGCCACGGCCGCTTTTAAGACCACAAGATATATGAGCAGCCACGCCACTTCCAGCCTGCTCAAACGCGCGACCCACGGCCTTATCCGCAACAGGTCAAAGCTGGTGGACAGCATCGTGGCCGAATCGGGCAAGCCGGTGTCGGCGGCCGAACAGGAGGTGGACAGGAGCATAATCACGTTCAACATAGCCAGCGAGGAGGCGAGCCGTATCGACGGCGAGGTTCTCCCCGTGGATATCGATCCCAGGGGTGAAGGGCGCATCGCCATTACGAAACGATTTCCCATAGGAGTTGTGGCGGGGATATCGCCATTTAATTTTCCCCTGAACCTCGTGACGCACAAGGTGGCCCCGGCCATCGCTTCGCGGAACACGATAATTCTTAAACCGGCGACTAAAACCCCCATCACCGCCCTTTTACTTTGCGAGATACTCCTGGAGGCGGGGATGACCCCGGGGCAGTATAACGTCGTGCCATGTTCCCCCGCCGTGGGCGAGCAACTGGCCACCGACGACAGGATCGCCAAGCTGACCTTCACCGGAAGCCCGTCTGTCGGCTGGCGTCTGATCAGGGCGGCGGGCAAAAAAAAGGTCACCCTGGAGCTGGGAGGTAACGCCGCGGCGGTTGTGCACAGTGACGCTGACCTGAAATGGGCCGTGCCAAGGATCGTCGCGGGGGCGTTTGGCTCCGCTGGCCAGACATGTATAAGCGTGCAACGGATACTGATCCACAAGCCGATATACGAAAAAACCGTGAAAGCGCTGGTCAGGGAGATCAATACAAATGTCAAAACCGGCGATCCCCGAAAGAAAGGGGTGATGGTGGGGCCGATGATAAACAGCGGAGCGTTGCAACAGACCGACGCGTGGGTCAGGCAAGCCAGGGAGGGGGGCGCCAGGATATTGACCGGCGGCCGGAAAAAGGGACGCTGTTATATGCCGACCCTGATCGCCGACGTCAACAAAAGGATGAACGTTGTTTGCAAGGAGGTGTTTGCGCCGGTCGCCACCGTCCAAAGCTATAACAATTTCAAGCACGCCATCGACATGGTCAACGATTCCGACTACGGGCTACAGGTCGGCGTGTTCACCAGCGATCTGGACAACGCCTTTGAGACGTTTGAAAAGGCGGACGTTGGGGGTGTCATCGTGAACGATTTTCCCACGTTCAGGGTGGACAACATGCCCTATGGCGGCGTCAAAATGTCCGGGTTGGGCCGCGAGGGGGTCAAGTACGCCATCAAGGAGATGACGGAAATTAAGGTGATGGTGATAAAGCGCTGATCATATCCAGCGCTTTATCCGCCAATCAGATCATCCCGGCCGCTCAGGCTTTGGCGGCGCCGGGTGCGAAGTGCCGCGCTTCGAACCGTTTGCGTTCGCGTTTGTCCGGCCACATGGCAAGGATGCAACCCAGCCCGATGATGAGCCCGCCGAGCCATAGCCATTTCACCAGCGGGTTGACATGCACCTTGAACGTGGCTGACCCGTCTTCGTTCAACGAGGCGAAAATGACGTACAGATCTTCCTTGTAGGTGGTGCGGATGGCCACTTCTGAAGTGGGTTGGGGAACAAGATCACCCCTGACGTTTACCATGTAGTGGACGTTTCGCTCCGGAAAGACATACCCGATTTTCTCGCCGTTTTTTTCCACCAGCAATGTCGCCACGGTTTCTTCGAGCGTCTTTTTCGGCTGGGACCGCTCGTTTTTGTAGTAGGTGAGGACATAATCCTTTATCTCTATCTTGTCTCCGGGGAAAACGGTTTTTTCCGTTTCCTGGTTGTACCAGGCCCCCGTGAAGCCGATGAAAACGAGAATCACGCCTATATGGATGACGTATCCGCCATAGCGGCGCTTGTTGCGCCAGAACAGGTTTATAAACGCCATGAAAAGGCTCTCTTTACCACCGGAGGCCCTGGCCAACCCGCCCCGGATAATCTCCATGCCGATAGTCGCCCCCACAAACAGGCAGATCGTGAAACTTATCATGGGAAGAGGCTCGCGCACCCCGACTGCGAACAGGGCGATCGCGCCCAGGAGGGTGATAGCAAACGGAGCCACGAAATTTTTCCTGGTGTTGATCCAGCTTGCCTTTCGCCACGCGATCAACGGGCATATACCGGTGAGCAAAAGCAACAGCAGGCCGATGGGGATCATCACCTGGTTGAAAAACGGTGGCCCGACGGTGATTTTCTGGCCCCGGACGGCTTCTGATATCATCGGAAACATGGTCCCCCACAACACGGCGAAAGCCGCTCCGACAAGGATCAGGTTGTTGAACATGAACGAAGCTTCCCTGGACAGCAATGAGTCGAGCTCGTTTTTGCTCTTCAACAGCGAGGCGCGGCTTATGATCATGTATGTCGAGAAGATGATCACAAGAACCAGGAACACGCCAAAATACACGCCGACCGTCGACTGGCCAAAGGAGTGGACAGAGGATATAAGCCCTGACCTAGTTATGAACGTGCCGAAAATGGTAAGGACGAACGTGAGCGCGATCAGGGTTACGTTCCATATCTTGAGCATGTCCTTCTTTTCCTGAATCATGACCGAATGCAGGAAGGCGGTCCCGGTCAGCCAGGGCATGAAAGAGGCGTTTTCCACGGGATCCCACGCCCAGTATCCGCCCCAGCCAAGCTCCACATAAGCCCAGTTCGCCCCCAGCAGGTTACCGAATCCCAGGAACAGCCAGGCGAATATTGTCCATCGTCTCGTGGTGCGAATCCATATATCCCCCAACTGTTTTGATATCAGGGCCGCCATGGCGAATGCGTATGGAATGGTAAACGCCACAAAACCGACATAGAGGGTGGGAGGGTGGAATATCATACCCGGGTTCTGGAGCATCGGGTTGAGACCGTAACCGTTCTGTACCAAAAGGGCATTCTTTCAAACACCGGCGATGCGAACACCATGAGAAACCCGAACAGGGTGAGGGTGACGGAAATTATGGACACAACGTACGGCATCAGTTTCCGGTTTACGTTCCTGTTCTGCCATACAACCACGGTGGAGAACATGCCCAGCATCCAGGCCCATAGCAGCAGCGACCCTTTCTGGCCGGCCCAGAACGCCGACAGGGTGTAAAATTTGCCCAATTCCCTGTTCGTATAGCTGTATACGTAATCTATTGTGAAATCATGGGTGTACAGGGCGTTTAGCAACGCTATAGATGCCAGCGTGTGCAGGCCGAATACCGTGACAAGCGCGTATTCGGAGCTTTTGACCATCCTGTGAGAGCCTGTCTTTTCCCCCAGCGCGGATACAACAGCCGCGTAAATGGATACGCCCAGCGCGACAATCAGGGAATATTCACCAAGTTCATTCATTGCAGTAACCTATCAGTTAAGTCGTGGTCTGAACCACCGGAGGACCGGCGATTCGTTTGAAGCGGTCAGGTCAGGTCGATTTTTTAACGTCCTTGGCGGCTTCGTACCTGGAAGGACAACTGGTCAAAAGTTTTGTGGCGATAAACTTGCCATCGGCGCCCACGGAACCTTCCACCACGACATCTATATTGTCCTGGAACATGTCGGGGGCGACGCCTTTGTACACAACCGCCATCGATTTTTTTGATTCGTCGATGATGTGGAAACTGAGTTTGAGATTCGCCGCGTCGTTGGAAATTGTGCCCGGAGCGACCTTTCCCTCCAAGCGCAGTCCGGTTTTCCGGGACATTGGTCCCATCGCAAGGACTTCCGACACGGTGTGATAATAGGCGCCGCTGGCTTTGACGCCGACGAATATAAGATAGGCGATCGCGATCACAAGCAACGAAGCGCCGATCATGAATTTTTTCTGGGCCTTGTTAAGCCCTTTGGATTTTTGTTCCAAAACCACCTCGGAAACAAGTTTGACTATAAGCTAAAATCGTACCATTCCAACCTGATTATGTTCAATGATTAATTGGCCAGACCCCATGCGCGACAATAATTGTCATTTTCACAAGCGCCATTTCGGCTACTTAAGCCGGCTGGCCGGCTCCGGGCCTACGCCCGGTTAAGATGGAAAATCCTGGCGGCGTTTTGTCCCATGATGAGCTCCCGCTCCTTTTTTGGCGTCTTGAGTTTCGCCAACGCTGACTTCTGCTCCTTGAGAACAAAGGCCCTGTATCCCGCCTTGTTATTGATCGAAGAATCGGTGCCGAACAAAATCCGGTTGGCTCCGTATACGTCCATTGTTCTTTTAAACACCGTCTTAAGCGGCGTTATTTCCGGAACGAACAGGCGCCAGTTGTTGGTGCCTGATGTGTCCACATATATATTCTCCGCGTGAAAACCGAGAAGGAGAACCTCGCGGAAAAACCCGGCTCCGAAATGGGCTATTATGAACTTTGTATCCGGAAACAACTTCGACGGAAGATTAAGGTCGAGCGGGTTGGTGTAACGATAATCTGTCACAGGGGCCATGGTGATTCCGAAATGTATCAGCACGGGAGCGTCGAGCTCCGCCGCTTTTTCATACAGGGCGAACAGCTTTTTGTCCGCCACGCAAAGCCCCTGGATGGCCGGATACAGTTTTATTCCACGAAACCTGCCGGAGTTGATCCGCCGCTCGAAATTGGAGACTCCGGATTTTGTGGTGGGATTGTCCAGGAACACGTAAGCGGAAAACATGTCCGGGTTGTAACTGACGAACTCGTCCAGTTGGTCAAGCGCTCCTCCACCTCCTATAGGCAGGAAGCAGGCGTGATCGATCTTGTGCTTTTTAAGCTCCGATACCCAGATTTCGGCGAATTTTTTCAAGGATGTCCGGTTTAGGAAATCAATGAACTCATTGTTCACCAGTTTCCCGCCTCCTGTCATGACCCGCTCCATAAGACCCGGTTTGATTTTGTCGAACTTCGCCGAGGCTTGTTTCAGCATCTTCGAGGTGATCAGGTGAACGTGCGAATCGATTCTCATGATAATTAATCATACCAGATATCAAAGGTATGGAGATCAAAGATGGGATGACAAATCATAGAAAAACCAATAATATGGCTGGGATAGGACAGCCAAGTCGCATAAAAGTGTAAATCGGACAGGGCTGTCAGCCCAATTACTGGCTGGATTTGATGTAACTTCCTGTAAAACTGAATATTATGGAAATTCAGGTTTTGGCTTTGGTTTTGCCTGTATAACTTAAAGGGCTCTTTGCGCCTGACAATACAATTTATGGATTGAGTGAGTTGATTAAATATGAATACGGATAACAATTTCGGATATTCCGATACGGTAATGGATCATTTTACAAACCCGAGGAACGTGTTGCGCGTTACCGAGGAGGAGTACGCCGCCAACGGGGTTGGGATGGTGGGAAATCCCACATGCGGCGACATGATGAAAATATGGATCAAGGTTGACCACAGCGACAAGATTTATGATCTTAAATGGAAGACTTTCGGTTGCGCTTCTGCGATTGGCTCTACATCCATGATGTCCGAGATGGTAACGGAAAATGGCGGGATGGATATAAATGACGCCCTGAAACTCAAGCCCGAGGATATAATGAACCGGCTGGGCGGCCTGCCGTCGATCAAGATACACTGCTCTGTGCTTGGAGACAAGGCTCTTCGCTCCGCCATACACGACTATCTGCGCAAAACAGGGCGTGGCGACCAGATAGATGAAAAGCAGGCCACCGTTATTTGCGAGTGTCTGAACGTTACCGATCACGAGATAGAAGAAGAGGTGCTAGAAGGTGTTTCGGATTTTGAAACCTTGCAGGAACGCACGAAGATTTCCACGGGTTGCGGTAAATGCCGGGACAAGGCCATAGAGCTTTTTGAAAGTTATCACGCCAAATATTTCGGGTAAATCCATAACATGTCGATTCTCAAAGTTGCCCAGCTAGGCCATCCGGTCCTGCGAAAAAAGGCGGAACCCGTTGCGCCGGATAAGATCGGATCACCGGAAATACAGACGCTTATCGATGACATGATCGACACGAAGAACGAATACTCAGGCGCCGGTCTGGCGGCTCCGCAGGTGCATGTGCCGCTTAATATCATAGTTATCGGTATGGAAGCGAACTCGCGTTATTCCCGGAACGGCGATATACTCATAGAAGTGATGATCAATCCGAAGATCACGGATTTTTCGGAAGAGATGGAGGAGGACTGGGAAGGATGCCTGAGCCTGACGGACCTTTGGGGCGTGGTAAAACGGTCCGTGGCGGTAACGGTGACCGGGTTTGACCGCAAAGGGGAAGAGGTGGAGGTCAGGGCGGAAGGTTTTTCGGCCAGGGTGTTCCAGCACGAGATCGACCATTTGCATGGCAAAGTGTTTATCGACAGGATGAGCGATCTTAAATCGCTTTCTTTTGTAAGGGAATACTACAAATATGGCAGACGCCAGGAAAGCGAGGAATACGAGGTTTGACAATTATTGTAAAATTTTATTTGTAAAGTTGGCAAAGCGCAGGGGCAACCTGCTATTATTACGCATGGATGCGACGCCATTTTGGGACCAGTCAACAATCCGTGCGGAAAATGTATGGGGGCAAAACAGAGCAGGGGCGGGGGAAAGCCGGTAAACCATCCCGGCGAAAGGAAGACTAAGCGTCTTTTTTTCGCCATCGACTTGCCCCAGTCGACCATAGCCTCCGCCGAACGCCTGATGGAAACTTTCCGCATATCACCAGCCGCTGTCGGATGGGTCAGGGCGGGGAACCTGCATGTAACACTTAAATTTCTGGGCGATGTGCCCGAATCGAACATTTCAGCCCTTTGCGACGCGGTGAGGGGGGCTGTTTCCGGGTTCGCCAATTTTCGCCTGACCATAGAGGGGATGGGCATGTTCCCGAACCAGACCCGGCCCAGGGTCGTATGGTTCGGAGCGGGGGGCGACACGGCCAGTCTGTCAAAGCTGGAATCGCTTGTAACGAAAAAGATTCAGCCTTTGGGGTATCCCGCGGACGAAAGGCCCTTTACGGCGCATATAACCATAGGCAGGGTGAAAAGCCAAACCGCGAGGGGAGAGCTGATCCGGCTGGTCCACAGCAACCAGAAAATCTTCGTCGGGGAAGTTCCGGTCGACTCGTTGATGTTGTATGAAAGCAAACTGAGCCCTGGCGGCTCGATTTACTCTGTGATAGAATCTTTCCAGTTGCGAAAAACCACCTGTGAAGATTGAAATTTCAATATAAAAAAACCTCTTTGCGCAAAGTCTATGAATATGCCACCCACCGATACAGACAATCCGGTGACACTGTTTGCCAAGATCAGGCGATACTCTTCGGAGCTGTTCAAATCGATACTTATCGCCCTGGCTCTTGCGCTGGTGTTCAAAAGCTCCCTGGTGGAAGCCACCCAGGTATACGGAGAATCGATGACGCCGACGTTGGTGGAGGGGGACTATATCCTGGTCAACAAGCTGTGCTACGGGTTGCATCTGCCGTTTATCGACAAGATGGCCTACATGTGGTCCGCTCCCAGGCGTGGAGATGTCATCACGTTTTTCCCGCCTGAAAGCTCACTGGGCCACGGCAAGAAAATGTTTGTAAAAAGAGTCGTCGCCGTGGCCGGGGACAAGGTTGAAATGAGCCGGTCGAGGCTTTACATAAACGGCCGACCCGTAACATCCAGGCCGGGCAGGACGCACGATTTTGTGAAACATGAAATAGTCGACGGCAAGGAGTATCGGGTGCTGGTGAAAGACAAAACCTCGTCATTCGGCCCGCTGGTGGTGCCCGAGGGGTATGTGTTTGTAATTGGCGACAATCGCGATAACAGCTATGACTCCCGCGACTGGGGTCCGTTGCCTGTGGAAAGCGTCAACGGCAAAGCGATAGTTATTTATTTCACAAAAATCGTTTCATACAGCCTTTCGAGCCTGATGAGGGTCGGGGAGACTCTGTAAATTACAGACCCGGCCAATTTTATATAACGGTTGGTAGGGCCTGGTTCACGCACATGGTTGTGTCAACATGGGGGCCCGAAACTGTCCAGCCGGCTCCCGCTCCTGGCTACGGTGGTTATCGTGACAGATCCGGAACTGGCGTGAGCGCCGATTTTTTCGGCCAATGTTTTCGCATCCGACTCTGACGGGACAATGGCGAATATGGTCGGACCCCAGCTACTTTGCCCGCAGGCCAATACACCCATCCTGTGCAAATATTTGAGAACAGCCACGCCGGATGGGGATGACGCGGGTCCACGCTGATGTTTTGAGAACTGGCGTGACGCCGATTTCTGCAATTGCCGTACAGACTTTTCGAACAGGGTAAAATCGCCCTGCTCCACGGCCATGATCATGTCGGAAACAGAATCCACGACTTTTATCGCGGCTTTGCCGGAGCAGGGGGCGATATCATCGAAAATATCTCTTTCAATTTCTCCATGAGCCACAAAAGCCGGGCGATGATCCGGCGCAGGCTCGATTATGGCCACGCGCCAATGGGCCGGGAAAGAAACAGAGGCGATTTTGTCGCCGTTATCGGCGGCGAATCCACCTTTGCCAAACAGCAGTGTCCCCATCATCGAGCGGCTCCCCCTGCCCAGGATACGCGCCAGGCGTATGGTGGAAACCCTGATTTTCGCCAGGTTGACCACCCCCCTTGCGATAGCCAACGCATGCCGGGTACCGGAACCGAACCCGGAGTGGAGTGGCAACGGGTCGACTACAGTCGCCTCGTAACGGGCGGGAACATCGAAATGGGCGCATATGGCTTTTATAACCCCGTTTGTTTGTGGCGTTCCGGTTATTCGGGGGATTTGCCTGGTGATTCTTTTTACTTTCACCCGGCAAAAGGGCCAGCGCACCGACAGCCCGGCCGCGGCGTATCGAGAGCCGCCGGATAGCTTCACCAGGCCCAGGTGCAACCTCGCCCACGCCCGCACAACCGCCAACTCAGAGGTTTTGTTCATAACCTCCTCTATCAACTTCATCACTTCGAGCCTGATTTGTCGCTGTTCTCGGTGTCAACGTCGATAGCTTTCTCACAAACCCCCTCTATCACTTCATCGCTTCGAGCCTGGTTTGCCGCTGTCTTCGCTGTCAACGTCGATAGCTTTTTCATAAACCTCCTCTATCAACTTCATCGCTTCGAGCTCTTTAGCTCCACCGGTCTTGTTCACGATTTCCCGGGATCGTTCCATGGTTTGCGCTATTTCCATCCTGTCCAGCACACCGATCCTGGTCACCGCTATCAACGCCTCGATCGCCGCGATGCGGCCACGGTTGAGTCCCGCCTCCGGGGTTTTAAGGGTTTTCCTGGAAACGACGTGTCCAGACAGCTTCGATTTGCCTTCCATAGGCTCTATATTGTCTATTTCAAATTCGACCGCCTCTTCGGCCAGGTCCATTATCCCCCCTTCGACATGGTTAGAAAGGGCGTGGGCCGGCGAGAAATCGTATAGGGCGGTTTTTACGAACAAGGTAACGTCGCTGACAAGATTTATCACCCCCGACAGGTTCGCCTCCAGGTTTCTGTACGTCTGGGTTGAATGGTACACCACGAACACCACCCTGCCATCGCTGGAGAATGTGGCTCCCATCGGGGCGAAGTTTACAGAACCGCTGGCGGAACGTGTCGATACGATCGTCTCGATAATCATATTGGCGCCAAAAACAGCCGCGTCAGGCCACGCCGACCGACAGCCGGGGACCGACAGATAGCCGGGGAGTGGTTGGATAACTCATCGCCTGTTTCCCGAAATATAACCCCAGTCGAGCGGTTTTTCCTGGGTATAATCCTTACCCAGCGCCAGCGCCGTTTCCGCTTTCTGAAGCTCCCTGCCCAGGTAAAAAGCATGAGACGGGTTGTCGACACGCAACTTTTCAAAAATATCATCCACGGTTTTGGTCTTGATATAAACATCTTTGTTGAACAGATGGATGAAACCATCCGCGACAAAAATCCTGTAGTTCCTGTCTTTTATCTTTCCACATATCCCCTTGATCTGACGGCTGGACAACCTTGGCCTGTCGGCGTCTTTGGCCACCAGCAACCGGTTGTCGAAACGTTTTGGCGCTATACGCTCGTATACCGCATGCTCCATTATGTTTCGCGCTATGGATAGCTGTCTGACAGAATCCCGGTTCCATCGCGCAACCTCCGTGGTGAGCGCATAATCAATCTTCAACTCGGCGCATACGCCGGCCAGAAACGCGCTTATCCCGATATTGTCCACACCGGCAAGCTCCGAGATATTGCCCACACCCATGAGGATCGGAGTGTTCTTAAACTTTCGCCGCACGGCGGCATACCTAGCGATCGACTCCGCCGCGCCAAGGCATAGAGGGTCGAGTATTGGATCCAGTATATAATCAACCCCCAGGCCGGCCAGGGTTTTCGCGTTTTTATACAAGCTGGCCAAGCCCTTGCCCGGATCCGGGATCACGACAACTTTGCCATCCAACTCCGGGGCTATGTGAATATTTTGAGAATTGACGGAAAGAAACAACCCGGCGCCAGCCCTGCCGGCCGTCAGGAGCTCTTCGGGGTTGGACGAATCCACAGACACGTTAAACCCAAGCCAGCGCAGCTCCCGGACGGTTTCGTCGAGATGCGCGAACGGGACCCCGTTTACGCATCCAAGGTCCACCCAGTCAGCGCCGGCTCTCCTGTAATAACGGGCCTTCGCCACGATCTTGCGGATCGAAATGGTTGGGGCGTCTACGATTTCCGCGACGATTTTAAGACGGGGCCGGCCATACTTGACACGGGCCTCAGCTTTTCCGAAATGCTCCGGCAGGCCGTTAAGGTCGACGGGGCCTCGTGTCACCCTGGCGCTGGTCACATTGTGGATTTCCTCCAGGCTCCCTTTGCACCCTCCTGGAATCATGATTTCTCCAGGCAGGTTTTCAGGTAGCCGCCTGGCCATCCATCCTGTGGTCATCAGCGCCGCCACCTGGCCCGGCAAGGATATTATGTCGTAGCTGAAATCAAAAGAATGCCTGGCCAGGAGCCGCGCCAGCGCCGGAGCGGCCAGGTCTCTGGTGATAAAGTTAATATGCCTGGTTTTCAACCGAACATTTCCATTACGACGCTTTTCAACTGCTCGATGGATTTGACCACACGGACACCGTCGAAGTCGGCAAGCCTGGCCGTGTTTTCCAGGTCCACTTTCCGGGGGTATACCATCACCGGCTTTCTTGGCCCCATCGATTCGACGACTGGCTTAATATCGGTCGGCATCACCACGATCGGCACATGACTTTTGCCCGCCTGGGCGAAGATGTTGGTCACCAGCGTGTCCGCGATACCGCTTACGAATTTGGCCACTGTGTTGGACGTGGCCGGAGCGACGATGAGCCCGCGATATTTTCCCATGGCGAACTGGCCGCAAATCGGGGAGCAAGCTCCGGTTTCCCTGTGTATCGCGCGGGGGAACCGGTCCAGGTTGATCTTGTATATACGCAAAACATCCTCCGCGGCTTTCGACAGAAAAAGCTCCACGCCCTCCAGGTCGAGGATGATCTGTTTTGTCTGTTGTATCATGTGTCCGGCGCCGGTTATGGCCCAGCCGATTTTATCGCTCATCGCCTAGTGTTTCCCCGGTGACGACGTGTCACAGCGGTTCTGGATAAAATAGACAAAAAGCGCGGCGGCGACGAGGTCCGCCGTGGTTCCGGGATTTAGCATGTTGGAGTCCGATCTGAGGTAATGGTCAAACTCATACACCGCCCTGCGCCCCGAAGGGGAGGCGAGCCCTCCTTTCCGGAGAATTCCGCCGGCCTTTTCAGAAATTTTCAGCGCCGTCTCTCTGGATGTCCGCCTTGCCACATGGGAATCCGGGTACAAGTACAACAGCCTTAGGAATGTCTGTACAATCGCCTCTCTCAACACCAGTCCCGATTCAATGTTGCTTACAAGTTCGGGAACGCCAAGCTCGAAAGTGATGGTGAAATTGTTGGCGTATTCAAATGCGATCCAGTCCCTTTCCGCGGCCAGTTTCATGGCGCGCAACAGGGTGACGGACGGTTTTTTGTTTACATCCTGGTTTTTGACATGCCCCAGTCCTCCGGGATTGGCCAGACGAATGGCTTTATACGCCTTATCCGCGTCTGTTGTTGTAAGTGAAGCCAGCACCGGCTTTACGGCAGACGAGTCGATCTTGCCGCGGTTGTAATAAGCCCGCGCCAGCGGGGCCAGCAACAGGATGGTTCCCAGGTTGACGTTGGTGCGGGTCCTAGCCACGCATTGGCTTACCGATTGCAAAATAATTTCCCCAACTCTTGCTTTTGCGTTGTTTCTGAAAACGCGGCCAAGCACCACGGCGTTATGGAGAAAATCGGCGTATGACAGATCGGAGAACTGCCTGGTGGGCGTGACGTTGCCGGGTTTTTCGCTACTGACTTCAAACAGGCAGGCCATCTGGACAGCTTCGCCGATTATTTCAGGTTTCGAAAGTTTCATCCGTTACGCAATCAATGATTTTTTCGGATATGCGGATATCGGTTGTTCGTTGAAGACCTTTCCACCCCGGAATCCCGTTGACCTCTATTATATATTCAGAGCCGTCGGCCGAATCAAGAAAATCCACACCGGCGTAACACAACCCCAGCGCCCTGGCCGCCTCAACAGCCTTTGCGGCCCGTTGCTCACCAAGATCGCACGGCTCGACTCTTGTCCCCTGCGTAAAGTTGTTTTTCCAGCCCCCGCCGATTCTCTTCATCGCCGCGACCACCTTTGAGTTTGCCACAAACACCCGCGTATCCTCCTGTCCATGGTCTATAAATTCCTGTATGTAATATATGTAGCGGTTCATCTCCATGGTTCTGAACACGCGGTAGGCGATATCCTTGTCGCTTATCCTCGTCATCCCCATTCCGCACGAGCCGTGGAGTGGTTTTACCACCACGTCACCCATTTTTTCGAACGCGTCCATCGCCTCGTCGAACAGCTGTAGGACACAGGTCCTCGGGGTGGGCAGACCCGCCCGGGCCAGCAGGCCGGATGTATATGACTTGTCCACGGTCTTTTCAATCGAAGCCGGGGAGTTGATGATCTTAACGCCCGATTTTTCCAGAATGCCAAGTGCGTTCATCCGGAACATCAGTTGCTCCAAGGATCCCAGCGGTATGATGCGGATGATGAGCGCGTCGAGTGTGGTCAGATCGAACCCTTTGCATTTAACGGATGGGGTCGTTTGAACGGACAGGGAAATATCCGTTATGGAAAACTTCAAGACCTCGACGCCTCGCCGTTTAAGCTCCGATTCAAGCTGGTCGATGTGCCAGCCCTCCCTGGAGCGCAGGATAGCCGCCCGCATCAGCCTGGAAAAAAAGATTTTGACAGGATATCGGGGTTTAACGCGCCGGCCCGATAGGTTTTGCCGGAGCCAATGTTGCTGACGGCTATGACAGCTGGTGAAAACAGTAATGGGTCGATCTTGTAAAAGTCCCCGTATTTCCTGTATAGCTCGCCAAAAGTTTTGCCATAGTCTTTTGACGCGCACGAGGGTATCCGGTCGACAAGTTCCTTTAGCGTAAGATCGTCGCAATCCACTGTAACCTTCGCCCAGCCTCCATACAAGACGCTGTCGTTGGTTCTGCCTATGGCTTCCATGTCGTCAGGCGTAACCGGCGCTATGGGGCATGTTCCGCAACCGTACAGAATCGACTCCAGCTTGAAACCCAGCTCATGCATTTTATGGATGGCGGTTTCCACGATCCTGGCGGCGATTTGCACCGACCCCGCTATAGACCCTGTCGGCGCGATCAGGATCGTCAGGTTCTCCGGCGCCACACCCGCCTTGGCGCAAATATAATCGATTACCTCGTCCGGGGGATATTTCCGGGACTCCAGGCAAACCAGGGCCATGTCGCTTTTTTCCTTGTGGCCGATATGTTCAAAAATATTTTCGGTGGAAACCAGCGCCCGTGCGGGACCGGAACCCATGGCGAAATAGCCGCCTTTGTTTATCGCCCATCCAGCGTACTGCGAGGCCATGCAACCTTCCACCTGCCGGTCAACCGCCACCCAGACCGTCGGTAGATGATGTTCTCCGACGGTGGTGGAGGTAATGGCGACATCAGCCAGCCCAGCCAGGCATCCCATGGCAAACAACCTGCCTGCCCCGTAACTGCCCGGGACCTTGACGCCGCAATCCACTATAGTGGCTCCGTACTCCGATTTTAGCACCGACACCCCGTATTTTTCGGCGTCGTTCACCAGCGGCTCGATCGCCTTCAGGGCCAAATGGTTTAAAGAAATCATTTATCCTTTCGTCCTTACCTGATACATCTATCGTTATCGTATATTATACTGCTGTTTGCCGTAGCTTCACCTGCGTCGCGAATAGCTCGGCCCAAGCGAAAACCTGTTTCTCACACAGCTAAACCGTTTATTATGGATTCTGCGTGAACCACATACAAGCCGGGAATTATGAAACGAAAAACTGTTACATGCAAATCGCCATGGATCGAGCCGGATCGCCTGATCGGCCAGCTTGGCGACAGGCCCGGCCTTTTGTGGCTCGACAGCGGCATGGACCCGGAGGGGACAGGCCGATGGTCGTACATAATGTGGGAGCCATTCGGAACCATCAGCGGGTCGGGTGACAGGTTCGTTTTCTCCTCCGGTCATTCGGTTCGTCAGCTCAGTGACGACCCGTTTGATCTGCTGGACAGGACCCTGGCCCGGTGGAGCGCGGAGCCAAACGATGGATTTCCCCATTTTACCGGAGGTGTGGCCGGGTTCTGGGGGTATGGTCTTCTGACCCATTGCGAGCCTTCCACGCGACTTTGCAGGACAGGTAAAACCGAGGAGGGGGACTTGTGGCTGGGGCTGTACGACAGGTTGATCGCGTTTGATCACGCAAAATCGGAGATGTCGCTGGTGGTGAGCGTGGAGGAGGGGCGCGATGGAGGCGAGGAGCTGGGCGACCTGCGGCGCAGTCTTGAAAAAATCATGTCGTCTAAAGCTTCCGGGCGAAAGCCTGTTTCGTCACTCACCGGCGACGATGTTTTGCCGGTGAGCGACTTTTCGAAAGAATCTTTCATGGCCGCGGTGGAGCGGGTGCGGCGCTACATAGAAGATGGGGACTGTTACCAGGTGAACATCGCCCAGCGTTTTACCGTTCCGGAAACCGTGGATCCGGTCAGTCTCTATATGCGGTTGCGCTGTGTCAGCCCGGCGCCTTTTGCGGCGTATCTCAACACCGGACCGGCGCGGATAATGTCATCGTCTCCGGAAAGGTTTCTCAAAATGACAGGTGGCGATGTCCAGGCGCGCCCCATAAAGGGGACCAGGCCGAGAGGGGCCGCGTTGCGCGAGGACAGGTTGTTGAGAGCGGACCTGCGGCAAAGCGATAAGGACAGGGCGGAGAACGTGATGATAGTCGATCTGTTAAGAAACGACCTGTCAAAAGTCTGCGTGCCGAATTCCGTCAAGACGCCGCAGCTTTGCGCGCTGGAGGAGTTTCCGACCGTGTTCCACCTTGTCTCCACGGTGGAAGGGAAGATCGCCCCGGAATACGGCCCCGTTGACCTGCTCAAAACCGCTTTCCCGGGTGGGTCTGTCACCGGCGCTCCAAAAATCAGGGCGATGGAGATTATTGACGAGCTCGAACCGGTTCCAAGGGGGGCGTATTGCGGAGCGATGGGATACATAGGATTTGACGGAGCCATGGACACGAATATCGTTATCAGGACCATCGTTCACGCTGGTGGACGGTACAAGTTCCACGCCGGTGGAGGTATAACCTGGCTGTCCGACGCGCAAGACGAATTTAACGAGACGATGGACAAGGCCAGGGCGATGATGGAGGCTGTGAAGGGATGAGCCGGTGGGCGATAGTTGACGGAGGGATGACCGATAGACCGTTGGTTGATCTGGAGGACAGGGGGTATACGCTTGGTGATGGCTTGTTTGAGACCATACCGTTGTACGCCGGTAAACCTTTCGGGCTGGAGCGTCATCTCGACCGGCTCCGGGACGGCGCAGACAGGATACACCTGGAGATTCCCTTCGACAACGAGACCGTCAGAAATTCTCTGGCGGGCCTTGCGGATAAAAACTCCGTGGACAGGGGCGTGGCGCGGCTGACCGTCACCAGGGGCCGTGGTCCCAGGGGCTATGGGACCAAAGGATGCGACCGGCCTTCATGGACTCTTACGTTAAGGCCGTATGAGCCGGTGTCGGAGCGGATGTTCAACGCAGGTTTCAGGTTGGCGCGTGTATCCATAAACAAAAACCCCTCGTCGCCATTGAGCGGTCTTAAAACCATAAGTTCGCTTGAGGCGGTGCTGACACTGGACGAAGCCAGGAAAAAGGGCGCCGACGAGGCGCTGGTCCTTACGACCGATGGTCACGTGGCTTCCGGCGTGGCCGTAAACCTGTTTTGGCTGAAAGACGACACGCTTTTCACACCGTCATGCGAATGCGGAATCCTGCAAGGCGTCACCAGGAGGATTGCGCTGGACATGGCCAGACACGAGAACATCCAAACGGCGCAAGGCAGGTTCGGCCCGGATTCAGTTTCTCTGGCCAGCGAGGTCTTTGTCACCAACTCCCTTTTGGAGATTGTCCCTGTTAGTTGTGTCGACGGACTATTCGACATCCCCGGGCCTGGGCCTGTGACGAGATTGTTGAAAGGCAAATACAAACAGTTGACCATCTCCGGCCTGGATTGATTTTCGCCGGATGTGGTCGTGTGACGGCGTGACGAAAGCGTACGGCCCGCCCCGAGCCTCCTCTTCCCCGGTTTTCATCGCACGGATTTTATGTCCGATATCGGGCCGCATGAGGTTTTTTTATTTATTGCAATCAGTTCGGTGTCTGGTATCATGAATCATCTGTTGGAAGGACTAGGAATAGCCGAAAGTCGATTTTGCCCGTAACCTGCGATTTTACAGTCTTGGAGGCTACATGTTCAGTGTGAAGAACATTTTAACCGTTTTGGCGGTCGCATTCACTTTTGCATTGTCAATCACCACTCCCGCTATGGCCCAGGTCAGCGTTCATGGGGGTTCCGGGCTGTTTACCGTGGACAAGGCCAGGACGCTGGGAAATATGAATTTTGGTCTTGGCGGTTTTTACTGGTCGTCAAACTATAAACACACAACCCACGATGTTGACGAATCGGTGATATCCGCTCCGTTTACCCTTGGTGTTTCCGACCAGTTCGAGCTGTACGCCCAGTTTGTGACCAAGAACACCGACGGCGACTCTTATCACGCAGACGCGGATGGAACCAGCGACGGCCTGGCCGGGGCGAAATGGAATTTTTACAACTCCGAAAAACATAACCTGCGTTTTGCGCTCATAGGTCTGGTGACCCTGCCCATGGGAGACAAGGACAAGTCACTGGGCACCGGCGACACTGATATCGGGGCGAAACTTGCCATCGATAAGGAATATGAAAACGTATCCTGGCACCTGAACCTGGGATACCTCAACCACCAGTCCGACACTATAGACCCTGAATGGCTCTATGGCGCTGGCGTGGAATGGTTCGCGTTCGGAGACTTGAGCCTGATCGCCGAGGTGAGCGGCCAGGCCTGGGGAGACCAGGTGGCCTGGCGCGACGATAACTCCCTTTTGTCGCTTGGTGTGCGTTATTACATCAGCGACTGGGCGAGCGTCACCGCCGGTTATGGATCCTGGGGCGGAGGCGACGGCCAGGAAAGCCCCAACTATATGTGGCTTGCCGGTATAACGATCGGACGGGGCCTTGGCAGGCCGAAACTGGCGGGAGCGGGCGTATCGGCTGAACCCGTCGCCGCCGTGGAGGAGACTGGCGCAAAAGAGGAAGCTGTCACACCCGCCGATTCTGGACAGGGCCAGGCGGAAGAGGTGGTGACCATTGTCCTCGAAGGGATACATTTTAAATTCGACAGCGACGAGCTGACCGCCACAGCCAGGGATACGCTGGCCCGTAACGCCGGAAAGCTGAAAAACAACCCGAACGTAAGGCTTGTTGTCGAGGGGCATACCTGCTCCATCGGCTCTAACGGGTACAACGCCAAACTCGGCCAGCGAAGAGCCCGTTCGGCCAAGCTGTTTCTGGTGAAAGAGCTTGAGATCGAGGCGGACCGGATGTTCGTCATCAGTTACGGCGAAGAAAGGCCGGCGCACACGAACGACACCAAACAGGGACGCAGACTTAACCGGCGAGTGGAATTTGTCATCCAGGTGAAGTGACAGCCTGGTAATTATATGAATTTGATCTGGGTCGTTGTTGTCATACCGGCTTTAAGCGTAGTTTCGTCCCAGTTGATGTGTTTTGTCGCCGATGATTGACAGGGGTGGAGGACGCGCCGGGGAATCGGGAATAACGAGGGGTAATATGCTTCGTTTTCTTTTTCTGGCTCTGTTGCTGTGTTGCATGGTAGCCCAGCCGGCGGTGTCTTCAACAGTCGAAGGTAAGCCGGCGGCGAAAAAGGATCCCGCCTCGTTTTCGGCTGATATAAAATCAGCCATTCCGGACAACTACAACTGCATAATCTGCCATACCGATCTTGAAGACGAAGTTCTCACACCCCCTGTAAAAGATTGGATGCAGTCGGTCCATCGGGAAGTCGGCGTCAGATGCGCGGACTGCCACGGCGGGGCCCCTTTCGACGAGGAGCTGGCCATGGAGCCGGAAGCGGGATTTATCGGCAAGCCCAAACCAATGGACATACCGAAGCTGTGCTCCAAATGCCATTCTGACGCTAAGCTTATGAGAGCGTATAACCAGCGGGCGGACCAGCATCAGCTTTATTCCGGCAGTGTCCACGGCAGGAAGCTCTCCTCCGGAGACGAGCAAGCCCCTTCGTGCGTCAGTTGTCATGGCAAGCACAAGATATTAAAGGTCAAGGACCCGAAATCCACAGTACACAGATCCAATATTCCGCAGATGTGCGGCGGTTGCCACGCCAAAAAAGAGATATTCAAAAAACGCAGAAAACCGTTCAATCAGCTTGAGCTGTATAAGAAAAGCAGGCATTACGAACTGTTTTCCAAGGGTGATCTGCTGGTTCCCACCTGCGTGAACTGCCACAGCAACCATGGCGTCATATCTTCAAAATCCGCCAGGGTGCGGACCGTCTGTTTCAACTGTCACGCTTCCCAGGCGGAGTATTTCAAGTCCAGCCCACACTGGAAAGTATATGAGAAGGAGGGGGAGCCTATTTGCCTTTCGTGCCATAACAATCACGATGTTTTGCGCCCGACTGTAAAAAAGTTTACGGGCGACGAGGATATAGATTGTATCGGGTGCCATGACAAAACCGACAAGGCCTACAAGGTGGGGGAGGAAATACAGGCTGTGATGATATCCACGACATCCGCCGTGGCGAAAGCCAGGGAAGGTCTGGATGATTTCATAAACAACGCCCATGGCGGATTTGAGGTCTCCGGTCTTGTGGAGAACATGGACAAAACGGCGGACAACCTCAAGGAGCTCAACGCGCTGACCCACAAGCTCGATGTGGAAACGCTAAAAAAACGATCCGGTAAAATTATAAATGTTTCCCGGAATGTGCAAGAGACCGTTGACCAGATGTGGGCGGAGATACACACCCGCAAAATAGGCCTGGCGGTGTCGTGGGTGGTGTTTCTCGGGTTTTGCGGCGCGTTGTGGCTAAAATCAAAATCACTGGAACAAGACCGGTTAGAATGACAGTTCAGGGCAGTGTCATAAGGGAGATAGACCTGAAATCGTCCCTCCAGAGTTCGGACTCTGCGGAAATATCGACTTTTAAAATCGCCGTTTATTTTCGTCTGGTGTTTTTGCCCTGCGTGGCGTTTGTCCGCTCCGTTTTTTGGGTCGGCGAGTTGTCATCTTCGTCAGGGCAAGGTTTCCTGCTTAGGGCGATAAACGGTTTTGTTCTCGAGTTTGTAAGGCAGGCCAAAAAATATGAGAAAAGCATGGCGACGACGCAGACATGCCCCTGAACACCCGCGACCTCGCCTGAACCGTTTTTGTTAATGGGCAATTCGTCCGTAGATTCGATAAGCCAACGGTGGGAATTGCTGAAAGCCTATGGGCTCAACTCTCTTTCGTACCACACCATGCAACCTGGCCTCGATTATTTCGACGTGTTGCCGGACGGTTATATCGCGTACGAGGATTATGGACCCTGCCGGTTCGCCCTGGCTGATCCTGTTTGTTCCAGGGTCGATCTGAAGCCGATAGTGGAAAAATTTGACTCCACCCACAAGTCGATCACCTTTTTTCATATCACGCAACCTGCCGCCATGGCGTTGGATAGCCTTGGTTACTTTGTTAACGAGATGGGGGAAGAGGCTATAATTGACATTCCCACATACAACTGGGATGGTCGTAAAAAGATGGATATCCGGCATTTGCACAATACGGCCAAACGAAAAGGGCTGGTGGTCAGGGAGATTTATGGTGACAGGAACATATACGCCCAAACCAGGGAAATCAGCGACCAGTGGCTCAAGCGACTCAAAAAACATCCGAAGGAAATGTGGTTTATCACCAGAAGACCGGCGTACGAAGATAACCCCGATGTGCGGAAATTTTATGCGTATGTGGGAGACAAAATGGTCGGGTACGTCAACTTTGATCCGGTTTGGGCCGGACAGAGAATCCAGGGATATTGTCCTTCCATACTCAGGCGTCTCCCGGACGCTCCGTAAGGGACGTTGGCCTGGGTGATACACGAAGCCATGGAGACCTTCAGGAAACAGGGCGCCAAGAAACTATACCTGGGCCTGATGCCAGCCTGCAACATAGAAGACAACAGCAGGTCGGAATTCAAATACAGCTTTTTTACCATGCGTCTTTTTCGATGGACGTACAACTCCGCGATCACGAACCGGTTTTATGGTTTCAGATCGCTATCATTTCATAAACGCAGGTACAGAGCCCCGACGCGCAAAGTCTACATGGCGACAAAATCCCGCTTTCCAATAAAAGAGCTTTTTTTCGCCGGAAGAATGATCGGGGTGATCTGAAGAAAAACGCCGCACACAACAGGGCGCTCAAGCTCCGGCGCAGTTTGTCGCCTTACCGCGCGATCAAAAGTGTGGCGCAATAACAGATTGAATTAAAATTACTTAAGCTCCTGTCGTCACCGGTTTTTACAAGCCGGTTTTCCAATAGTTATCCAGCGTTATCGTTTCGGCAAAAATAAAAATAAAAAAAAGTGTATATACGTGTTGCATTTTATCTCAGGATGTGTAGAATACTTCAGAGTCGAGGAGGGGTTCCGACGCTGTTTTCGCCAAATTGGCGTTTGTAAGTCACTCACATAAAAAAGCATCGTGTAATTTGAAGGTGGGCTGTGTGTGCAGTCTTCGCTTGCAACGGGGGATGTTGTTATGATCAAAGAGGACATGGAATTGGACGACAACGCCGTTTCCTCCCTGGCTTTTACGGTGACAACTTCCGGCGGTGGTTGCGCGAGGCCTTGTTTGAGTTAAACCGGAGCGGAACCAAGATATGAGTTCGATTTCACCGATAGGAAAAGGCGCGCTGGCGTTTCTTACCATAGCCGCCCTTGGCGCGCTTTCAGGGTTTGGTGTCAACTACTTTGGCCCCATTTATCTGACCACCCACAAGCCGGTTCAGCCGATCGCCTATTCCCACAAGCTTCACGCCGGAGACAACAAGATACCGTGCCAATACTGCCACACGTTCGCGCGCAGAAGCGAAATGGCGGGGGTTCCGTCCACCCAGAAATGTATGAATTGTCACGAGTTTCTCGGAGCGAACAAGCCAGAGGCGCAAAAGCTGAACGACTACTACGATAATGACAAGCCTATCGAATGGAAAAGGGTGTTCGATCTGCCGGATCATGTCTGGTTCAACCACAAGCGGCACATTAGAAAAGGCGTGAAATGCCAGAAATGTCATGGGCCGATTGAAACCATGGAAGTGGTCTACAGGAGCAACGATTTCAAGATGGGTTTTTGTCTTTCATGTCACCAGGAAAACGGCGCTCCTACAGATTGTTGGACATGTCACACCTGATTTGATTGGGCAATAGTAATGGATAGACGTTCGTTTTTAAAGGTTGGGGCGGTAACCGCCTCGTCAGGCGTCCTTGGCGCCTGTGGTCAAGTTACGAAAAAAGTTATCCCGTTCGTAACACGGCCGGACGACGGAGTTAACCCTGTCGATGGTTACTGGTATGCCACAACCTGCGCCGAATGCAACTCGGGTTGCGGTGTTATAGTGCGTACGGTCAATGGCAGGGCCAAGAAAATAGAAGGTAACGCCGTACATCCTGTAAACGGCGGGAAACTTTGCGCGAAGGGTCAGGCGGCGGTGCAGAGAGTGTATCACAGGGATCGGCTCACCCAGCCGTTGATGCGCAAGGGGGCCAAAGGGTCTGGCAAGTTCGAGCCGGTGACATGGGAAAAAGCCATCGCGACGCTGGGCGAGAAGCTGGCCGGGGCCGAGGGGAGCGTCTTCTATCTTAACAGCGGAAATAACGATATCACAGCCGGAGTCGCAAACGCTATTCTGGGCAAGATGAGCGGTTTTACCATGGCCACGAATCACGACCCCGGGAAGGAATCACAGTTTGCCGGAGGGGCCACCCTCAACGAATACCCTCACACCCCGTACCCTGACCTTGAAAACGCGGAGTTTTCACTTCTTCTGGGGGCTGATATTTTCGAGTCGGACCGTAACCCGGTGTTTTTCGCCAGGTCTTTCGGGGCAAGCAGGCGTGACCGCCCGTCCATTCGTGGAAGGCTTGTCTATTGCGGTAGCCGCCTTTCATCCACCGCGGCGTCGTGTGACAAATGGTTTCCCGTTCCTCCCGGTTACCTGGGGGTTCTCGCCCTGTCGATCGCCCATGTGGTTGTCGAATCCGTGATAAGCAGAGGGCTGGCCCAATCCATACAGAGAAACGCGCTGGGCCGCTGGAGCGAGGCGCTCGCGGAGTATGCGCCGGAAAAAGTCGCCGATAAGGTGGAGATCAAGGCGGAGCTGATTCGCAGGATCGCCCGGCCATTCATAGACGAGGCTCCCGCGGTCGCCATAGCGGGGGACGACATCGCCGGATACTCGAATGGTGTCGAGGGGCTCGACGCGGTGGCGTTTTTGAACATGGTCTCCTACGAGATCGGGCGGGAAAAGCTTCGCATCAAACCAAGGCACACTCCCGTGTCCGACCAGGACCTGAAACAGCGTATGCTCGCATGGTTCGGTCTTGCTCCGGAAAAACAGACATTCAGAAGATTAAAAGAATTAGTCGACGCCATGTCGGCCGGGAAATACAAGGTCGGTGTGATTCATCATACCAATCCGGTGTTCGACACACCTGCGAGTCTTGATGTCAAGACGGCGCTTGGCAAGGTCGGGTTTGTGGCCGCTTTCGCCAATTTCATGGACGAAACCACGTCCCAGGCGGATCTGGTCCTTCCCGATCATCACTGGCTGGAGAGCTGGTCCGCCCAGGTGCCCAACTTTGTCCCGGGTGTGCCTGTTCTCAATCTGCGACAGCCGGTCATTCGACCTTTTAATGACACCCGGTCCGCCACCGACGTTCTTTTGGCCGCCGCCGGGAAAGCCGGGATGAAGATACCCGCCAAAAACGGCGAGGAGTATATCCGGAAAATTGTGGACAAGTTTCGCGCGGAAATGCTGGAGATAGACCCGACTTTGTCCCGCGACGCCGCTTGGCGGACCTTGCTGAGCAAAGGGGGGTGGTGGCCATCCGAAGAAGAGCAGGAACCCAGCGAAACGCCGTCGAACGACAAGCTTTGGGCGATGAAGAACAGGCTCAAGGTGAACGATCCCAGCTTTGAGGGGGGGAGCGGTTTTCCATATCATCTGCATCTTTACCAGACGGTGCACATGGGACGCGGCGCCGGCGCCAATCAGGGATGGCTACAGGAAGCCCCGGACCCGATCACCACGTTGATGTGGCAGTCCTGGGTGGAGATGAACCCCGCTACCGCCTCTAAGTACGGCCTGATAGAAGGGGACCTGGTGACTGTGACATCGCCGCACGGGTCGATTACCGCGCCTGTGTTTCCATATGTCGGTATTCGCCCGGATGTGATCTCTATACCATTGGGGTATGGCCACACCGAGTATGGGGAGATCGCCAACAACCGCGGCGCCAATCCGATGAAACTGATTGGAACCGGGATGGACAGCCAATCTGGAGCGCTGGCCTGGAGATCATGCAAGGTAAACGTGAAAAAGGCGGGAGGGTCGGTGGTTATGCTTCGAAGCGCTCATCCTGAAGGGGAGTATAAGGGTGAAATCTTTCAATTATAAGAAACAGAATGATTACAAATGGGCGATGACAATCGACCTGGACCGGTGCAACGGGTGCGGCGCATGCGTTGTGGCCTGCCAGGCGGAGAACAATATCGCGACTGTCGGTGAAAAGCAGGCGGAGCTCGGCCGGAAAATGCATTGGCTCCGGATAGAGCGCTATATAGAAGGCACGTATCCGGATGTGAAGGTACGGTTCCTGCCCATGATGTGCCAGCACTGCGATTACGCCCCATGTGAATCCGTATGCCCCGTCTGGGCCACATACCAGAACCCGGAAGGTCTCAACGTCCAGGTTTACAACCGCTGTATAGGCACCAGGTTTTGCGGCAACAACTGCCCCTATTCCGTCAGGTATTTCAACTGGTACGACTCCAACTTCGAAGGGCCGGAGAGCAACCAGCTCAACCCCGATGTTTCCCTGCGTGAAAAGGGCATCATGGAGAAATGTACGATGTGCATGCAGAGAATCCGGAGAGGCAAAGACACCGCCAAGGATGAAGGCAGGGATGTGGAAGACGGGGAGATCCAGCCGGCGTGCGCGCAAACCTGCCCCACCAACGCGATAACATTCGGGAACATCAACGACCATGAAAGCAAGGTCCACGAGTTGGTCCACAGCGGCCGGATGATTCGCCTTTTTGAAGATAAGGGCACGCATCCTTCCGTGATGTATCTGAAGGGAGGGGTTGCCGATGTCATCTGAGAACATTAAACGATCCCACGCCGCCACTGCCGGGGCGGGGAGTCATGGCGATGTCATGGCGTTGCCGGAGCTGGAGACCTACAGGGATCCGGAGACGATGCCGGCCAGATCCGGATATGACGACGCGGATATATTCCTCAGTGAAAAAGAGTTTAATGACCACACCCTGCGGCCTCTGTTCACCACGACCCCAGCCTATTTTATTTTCGTTCTCGGGCTTGGCATTGTCATGGCCAACGGGCTTGGCTGGTTTACGTACCAGCTTTTTGTGGGACTGGGGCAGACGGGCATGCACGAGCCCCTTTTCTGGGGCGCATATATAGCCACTTTCGTTTTCTGGGTGGGGTTGTCCCATTCGGGCACTATAGTCTCTTCCATACTGAGGCTTACCCAGGCCAACTGGCGCAGGCCGATATTGCGGGCCGCGGAGGCCATGACCGCTTTTTCACTGATGGTGGCGGGCCTGTTCCCTCTTATCCATGTCGGTCGGGCGTGGCGGGTCTACTACATGTTTCCCCTGCCGAACCAGCGTATGCTGTGGCCGAATTTCAAGTCGCCCCTGATGTGGGATTTTTGTGCGATCGGCATATACATGACAGGGTCGATAACTTTTCTGTACATCGGGCTTTTGCCTGACCTGGCGGTTGCGCGGGACCGGGCCATCGCGAGCAATAACTGGCGTAGACACTATCTCAAGGTGCTCGCGCTTGGTTGGCGCGGAAGTCACCGGGAATGGTCTGTTTACAACAAGTGCTCGCTGTTTCTGGCGGTCATTATCCTGTGCATAGCGCCATCGGTTCACACGATCGTTTCATGGGATTTCGCCATGACCATGACACCGGGCTGGCACACGACGATATTCGGCCCCTATTTTGTGGTGGGGGCCATATATTCCGGCATAGCGGCGGTCATAACCCTTATGATCGTTCTTCGCTGGATATTCAATCTTGACAATGTCATACGGACTTTGCACATAGACTGTCTGGCCAAGCTCCTTGTCACCATAGCGCTGATCTGGACATACTTTTACTTCTGCGAGTTCAACGTGGTCTGGTATTCCCACAAGCCGGAGGAATGGGCCATTTTTGAGTGGCAGGGTGAGCGTTTTTCGCTTTTCCTCTGGATTATGATCGGCGGGTCGGTGCTCAACATTTTCCTGATGAGCTGGCGTCGGGTTCGGCGGAGCATGGTTGCGATGTTTTTCATAACCCTGCTGGTAAACTGCGGTATGTACATCGAGCGTTATCTTATCGTCGTACCGGTGCTCACACACAGGGACAACGCCTACATGTGGACAGACTATTTCCCGTCAATTACGGAGTTTTCGGTGATACTGGGCTCGTTCGCATATTTCGCGTTCCTGTATGCGATTTTTATCAAGCTGTTTCCTATCGTCACAATGGCCGATGTCAAGGAAGGTGTTCTGATATCGGGCGACATGCGGCTAGGTCGTCATGCTGTGCGGTTGCAGGTTAAGGAGTAGGAACAATGAGCGATCACTACACCGTGCTGGCGCTGTTTAAAAAAGTGGATACTATCACCAGGTCCATCGACAACGTGATCAGGGAGTTTGAAACCGTCGATGGGGACATGGAGGTGTTGACCTCCGCGGCTCTGCCCGACGGGGTCGTAATTGACGACAAAACCCTGGAGCACCAGGTTCAGTATCGACAGTACCTGTTTCCTTTTATTTTGGGAATATGTGGTTTTGTGACGGGGGTTGCCTTGGCTGGGGGGACCAGCTGGATAGTTAACCTCAACGTGGGTGGCAAGGCGGCTTTTTCCTTCGCGCCGACAGGCATTATCACGTATGAATTTTCGTTGCTGTTCGGGGTGATCGGGTCTGTGTTGTCGTTGCTCTATTTCGCTGGGCTACCCAACTGGACGGACCGGGCATACGATCCGGAAATCACCGACGGGGCGCTCGGGTTGCTGGTGAAGCTTAAAACCCGTGAGGAGCAGGAAAAGGCGGCGGCGTTACTCACAGATAGCGGAGCATACAAAATACGTAAAGGGGAAAACGACTTCTGATGCGAGTTTCTGCGGTTTTAGGTCTGACATTGTTCCTGGCGCTGTCCGGCTGCGAAAACTACGATTTGGACCTGCACGACCAGGTATCCTATAAAATCCAGGAATATCCCAGGTTTCGTCCTCCCGAGAACTCGGTTACCATCGCGGGCGACCGAGCCGACTATGAAAACGAGGATGGAGCTCTGCTGGTCAATCCGCATCTGGGCGCTAAGGGGATGTTGGAGCGAGGCAAGGAGCTTTACAATATATATTGCATACCCTGTCACGGGGCGGATGGCACAACCAACAACACACCTGTAGCGGAAAAGTTCGATCCGCGTCCGGCGAATCTCATGGACGACGCTGTGCTCGAACTCACTGAAGGCGAGATATTCCAGCGTATAATGTATGGTACCGGCGTTATGCCGGGCTACAAAACCGACCTGTCGGACGAGGAGGCCTGGGAAGTGACGGCCTATGTCCTTAAACTGCAAAAAAGAGAATAACAACGCGGTGGGAGCTTGATATGTTTCGATATACTTACACATTGGCGCTGGCTGGTTTGGTTTTCGCGCAATTTATTTACGCTGGTGACGCTGTCGCCAAAGAGAACCTGTTGGTTGGAAAGCGCCTTTTTAACTCATATTGTTCTCTATGCCATGGCGAGGACGGGCAGGGCAAGGGAGTTCTCACTGCCAAGCTGAAGCTGGAAAAGCCGCCCGCCAACCTGACAGATGACAAGTACCAGAGCCAGAATGTTGAGGACTTGTTGCGGCTGATACAGGGGTATAACAGGGATAATTCCACGATGCCCGATTGGGAGCAGGTCATCCCGGAGCGTAACCTTCGCAACGTCGCCGCGTATGTTCTGGCCCTTACCCAGACGGATATGCGCATCAGGGGTGACGCCAGGCGCGGCCGTGAAATCTTCCGTCAGTCGTGTGTCGCCTGCCATGGCTACAAAGGGACGGGCAATGGTGTGCTCGCCAAAATACTCAAGGTGAAAATGATCAACTATGGGAGCAAATCCATAACGCAGATATCCGATAAGGAGATCATAAAAACCATAACCGAGGGTAAGGGCGAGTTTATGCCCCCCTGGAAAAGCACGCTAAGCTCTGAGGAGATAAAAGACGTCGCTTCGTATATCCGCTCCTTGTTTAAGCCGTAGCGAATATACATATTTTTCCGCCCAGCACGCCGGGATCGTTTTGTGGTCCCGGTTTTTTTTTGGCATGCTACGCGAACAGAATATTAAAAATCAGGACTACGCCCCCCGGATTTACTTTTTCCGTTACCTTGCGTGACTCTCAACATCTGATCGCCTCCTCGCTGGAACTCATACGGCACGCTTTCCATACTTGTCTCAAAGCCGTTATTCCTCAGCCGAGCCATCACCAGGTCAAGGTGTCTTGATTTTTTCAAACCAAGCTCTATGAGAGGGAATATCCGCGCCTCTGTCGCCACTGAGCAAAGCTCCATGATGGATTGGACGTGAAAATCAGCGGAGAGGTTGTCACTGTACAGGAAAAGCAAATGAGAGCAAAGCGCCAGGCCGAAAGAACGATTCTTAAACGGCAGAGCCGGCAATTGCGCCGCGATGTACCGACCCTCCTTCAGCCCGCTGGGATAGTCATCGAGAAAATCCAGCATCGCCTCCATACGAACCCGGCCCAATTCTTCTATGGTGGGGATACGCCTCCACACGAACTCGCTGGAGTTTTTATAAATCTGCTCCATAACCATATGATACGAGATGTTGATACGGCTCCTGATCTTCCCTGCGGAAAACTGATAGATAGGGTCTATGGATGTGACATGGCCTCCCGCCCTTGCGAGCGCAGCGTTAAAAGCCGCAGGTCCGTCGCCGACTCCGAGAATACGTTTTCCAAGGTCCATCTCCGACATATTGAACATCGCCACGTATTCATCGAAGGACCTGCCCCAAAAGACAATGTTGTCCAAGCTGAAAGCCACTGGATAACCTCTGTTGCGCCAATTGGCCAATATACCTCGGATTTGACGAGATAACCACCAAAACCAAGCGCCATGAAAGGTGACGAGATCAGCCAGCCTGCCGGAAGGCCGCAACCAGGCGCCACACACCCGCCACGCTCTCCCGAAAGGAACAAAAATAGCCGTGATAACGTTTAGCGAAAGCGTGGAAAAGATAAGCGGTCATATTAAAAAAGGAGGTGGCGCCGCAAAAACGCTTGATGGGGCTGGGCCGGGGCTATGGATTCAGTTCGCATGTTATTATCCTCCGAGCATGTTCAGGGCAAGCCTGATTATCTCCTCCAGCGCCGCGTCAGGGGATTGCGCCATCCCGGCTTTTACCGCCTTGCGCGCCTCAGGTTTCTTGTATCCCAAAGTGACGAGAGCGTCCACAGCGTCACCGCCTACACCGGTGGTCGCGCTCTCCACTTCCCCATAGCCGCCTATTTCCCCTGCGATCTCCTGCAACTTGTCGCAAAGCTCCAGTATCAGGCGTTCTGATGTCTTTTTCCCAACGCCCGGAATCGCGCTCAACCGGGCCGTGTCCTTGTCTCTGACAGCCTCGACCAGTTCTGCGGCGGAAATTCCGGACAGAATGGTGATGGCCAGCTTCGGTCCGATTTTGTTGACCCCTATCAGCAGGTCGAAAATCTCCTGCTCCACCAGGGAGGAGAACCCGAAAAGCTGTATGGCGTCCTCCTTTACATATGTGTGGATATGGAGTGACAAATCAGCTCCGGTGTCCGGCAGTGAATAATAGGTCGGCAGAGAAATGAACACAAGGTACCCCACACCTCCCGTATCAAGGATGACATGGGATGGTTTCTTGCTGACAACCTTTCCCGATAGCCAGGCGATCATCCTGTGGCTTTCCGGGAAAATCTGGTGTGACTGGCGTGGGTGATCGCCACAGCCAGCGCGTCAGAGGCGTCCAGCGGCGACGGGTCCTCTTTTAAAGAGAGAATGTTTCGCACCATGATTTTGACCTGGCGTTTGTCCGCTCTGCCATATCCGGTCACCGTTTGTTTTATCAATAACGGAGAATACTCATCCATGGGGAGCCCCGCCTCCTCGGCCACAAGCATCACAACCCCCCTGGCGATGCCGAGCTTCAGTGCGCTATTGGGGTTCTTGGCGAAAAAGCTCTCCTCCATTGCGAGGCAGTCCGGATTGTATTTACATATGACGGCTCTGATTCCGTCTGCTATCTGCTTTAATTTAAATGGCAACATGGCGCCGGCCTTGGTGCGGATGGCTCCCCATCCGAGGCAGTTGTGTTCTCCATCGGTTTCGGAAATGACACCGTAACCGGTAATATGGATTCCCGGGTCGATCCCGATTATTTTCATTTTGTCATCCGCCAAGTTTTTCGAGGATATCGTCGGGTATATCGAAATTGGCGTAAACCTTCTGGACATCGTCATGATCGTCGAGGGTGTTCATCAGTTTTAGCATCTTTTTCGCATCCTCTTCACCCAGAGAGACGGTGTTTTGCGGTGTCATGGTGATCTCCGCGTTTTCCAGCTTCACGTTTCTGGCCTCTATCGCGGAGCTTACGGCGTGAAGCGCCTCCGGCGGGGTTTTGATTTCGTAAACATCATCCTCTAGGATCATATCCTCCGCGCCGGCGTCCAACACGATTTCCATCAGCTCGTCCTCGTCCATGGCGTCCTTTGCGACATTGATAATCCCTGCTTTATCGAACATCCACGCGACACAGCCGTTTTCTACAAGCGACCCTCCCGCCTTGGTGAATATGGATCGGATTTCCGCCACGGTGCGGTTTTTGTTGTCTGTCATAACATCTACCATGACGGCCACGCCGCCTGTGCCGTAACCTTCGTATGATATTTCCTCGTACGTTGTACCCGGCAGTTCGCCTGTTCCCTTTTTGATGGCGCGGTCTATGTTGTCGTTGGGCATGTTTACGGATTTGGCGTTCAATATCGCGGTGCGGAGGCGAGGGTTGGCGCCTGGGTCCCCCCCTCCCATCCTGGAGGCTACAGTGATTTCCTTGATTATCTTCGTGAATACCTTGCCCCGTTTGGCGTCCACCGCCGCTTTCTTATGTTTTATGGAAGACCATTTTGAGTGTCCCGACATCATTAATTCTCCTGCTTGTCCATTCCAGCTCAAAAGTTCAATCCGTTATCATACTATTCCCATCTTCTGAATTGAAGGTGGAAACAGCATCGCTTCCACAAAAGATCCGGCGTGAAGCTTGCTGGTTCCTATAGGCGCCCTGATCCAGCCATTGGCTGTGGCCAGAGCGGCGAAATGGCCGGAACCATGATATGAAACCAGCTCCGCCACGAATCCGGAGCCGTCCCTTACCAGCTTTACAGGGACATATTCCTCGCGAGAGGCGTTCCTGCGTTTATAATCGCTGGCCAGCTTCACCATGAACCCTGCGTCGCCAGGGTCTGGCATTCGGGCGAATTTGCGGATGGCAGGGCGTATGAAAAGCTCGAACACCACAATTGAAGAGACCGGATTGCCAGGTACGCCAAAAACGAAACGGTTATCTTTTCCCTTACCGAACAGGACCGGTTTTCCCGGTTTTATGCTCACCTTGTGGAACACAATGTCATAACCGCATTTTTTTAGCGTGGACGGGACAATATCCCGCTCACCGGCCGAGACGCCTCCCGACACCAGCAGAAAATCGGAAATTGACGCTCTCCTGATTTTTCCCTCCAGATCGTCCTGGTTGTCAGAGGCCACATAAAGACCGGCAGGCTCGATCCCCATACCAGAAACCTGCGAAAACATGGAATAGGCGTTGGAGTTTCTTATCTGGCCGGGGGCTGGTATTTTGTTCGGCTCGACGAGTTCGTCACCGGTGGAAATAATGGTGACCCGCGGTTTTTTGTATACGGTCACAGGATCACACCCCACAGACGCGAGCAGGGCCATTTCCGCAGGTCCTATTAACACACCCCGTTTAAGCGCCAAATCACCCTTGTTAAGGTCTTCGCCTTTCGGAGCGACATTTTTACCGATGGTAACACCCCGATTTATTTCAGCCATCTGGCCGACGCCTACAAAACCACCGGTGCTCTCCACTGCGACAACGGCGTCGGCTCCACAGGGCAGCGGCGCGCCTGTCATTATTCTAGACACCTTGCCGCGGGTGAGGGTTACCTTGGGGAATGTTCCCGCCGGTATGTCTTCTGCGACTTCGTATTTTCCCGGTCTGTCAGATGCGATCACGGCATACCCATCCATTGTGGCCCGGTTAAAGGGCGGAATATCCACATCGGATATGGCGTCCTCGGCCAGTATTCGGGCGTGACAATTTATGAGGCTGATTTTTTCAACGGTGTCAATAGGGGCTATGGTGTTGTCGATAATGTTTTTCGCTTCTTTTCGCAGAATCATACGGTTTTACTCCGCAGTTGCAATGATCAGTAAATAATGCCATACAGACTCTGATAGTGTAACCGCAATTAAGGCTCATTTTCGCGTCGGACAACATAAACCGGGTTGTATGCCGAAAAAAAATGAGAACCGGCGTGCAAACGATATTATAATCAAACATCTTTGAACCATATGTAAAACGGGGAGGCGATGAAGCGGTTGATAGCGGTTCTCGTTGTGTTTACTCTGGCGACTGGCGCCGAAGCGATGAGTGAGATGAAAATCAAGGAACAATGGTCCGGGTCGCTGGTGGAGGTTAAAAAGGGAATTTGCAAAAGTGAGGGGAAAAGAAAGGTTCTCAACAAGCTCGATTACGCCGCGGTGCTGATTATGCACAACGAGCTTGAGGAGGCGAAAAACGTTGTCAGGCAGGCGGCCTCCAACGCAAAATCGGACGATTGTGTAAAAGCTATCGAGAAAAATATCAACCCTCCGGGAGGGCGGGAGTTTTGAGCCTTAATTTATCTTTGGAATCCGCGTATGGTCATGTATTCCGCCAGTTTTAATGCATCCCGACCATTTATATCTGACGATCCCTTTATCATCGCATGACAAACAATACGGAAAACCTCGCCATAACATGCAACAGCGTGAAGAAACGTTTTGGACGTGTCACGGCGGTCGATGGCGTGGATATCACTATCGGACACGGGGAGTTTATAACCATATTCGGCCCAAACGGCGCGGGCAAAACCACGTTGCTGAAGATGATGGCCGGGCTTGTGCGCGCCAGCTCTGGGTCGATCACCGTTGGGGGGCTCGATATAAATGATTATCATGATGAGATTCGTCGGCGAATAGGCTATATATCTCACCAGACATTTACATATGGCCAACTGACGGCTCTGGAGAATCTTCTTTTTTTCGGTCGGCTCTACGGAGTGGAAAATCCGGAAGACAGGGCCAGGGACCTGCTCGACCAGGTTGGCCTTTCGGCCAGGGCGAACGATCCGTCGCGCACTTTCAGCCGAGGCATGTTGCAACGTCTTTCCATCGCAAGGGCGCTTGTTCATGACCCGGGGGTTTTGTTTCTGGACGAGCCGTTCACCGGGCTGGATCAGCACGCGGCTGAAATGCTCAGAAAGTCACTCTCGATCCTTCACGGCCGGTCAAGGAGCGTGGTCATGATCACCCATAACCTGAAACTGGGGATAGAAATGGGAACCAGGGTGGTGTTGCAGGTGGCCGGGAAAATACACTTCGATCAGCCGTCGGACAAGTTTGATCACGCCCGTTTCGACGATATATATTTTAAAACAGTCGGGGAGGCCCACTACTAGCCATGAGTTTCTGGTCCGGTGTGCTGGCCATCGTACGCAAAGACCTGTCGATGGAGCTTAGGGGGAAGGAGATAGTTACCACCAGCTTCTTCTTCGCCCTGCTTACGCTGGTCATTTTCAATTTCGCTTTTGACATGAGCTCCCTGGAAATCCGGAAGTCGGCCGCGGGGATCTTGTGGGTGGCGTTACTGTTCGCGGGCGCGTTGACCATGAATCGCTCGTTTTTGTATGAAAAAGAAAACGATTGCCTGTCGGCGCTGATGCTGGCGCCGCTGGACAGGAGCAGCATCTATTTTGGCAAGCTGATTTCCAACCTGGCGCTGATGCTGATCTCCGAAGTTTTCATCATTCCGATATTTATCGTATTGTTCAACATCAACGTGATGCAAAAACCGTTGTATCAATTGGCGGCGTTGTTGCTTGGGACGACCGGTTTTATCACCGTCGGCACGATTATCGCCGCCATGTCGGTGAATTTGAGAGCCCGGGAGATGCTGGGTCCGCTTTTGATGTTGCCTGTGGTGGCTCCGGTGGTCATCGCGGCGGTGGAGGCGTCCGGCGGGATGATCCGCGGCGAACCGGCGGAGGGTTGGTGGGTGTGGTTGGAGATTCTGATTGCTTTTGACGTGATATACTTAGTAGTATCTTGGCTTGTTTTCGAAAAAATAATAGAGGAATAGAGGAGATCTTTTCCCCCGCTGGAGCGTATATATGGAAAATGCTAACATTGGGTATGTGATAGCGGCCTATGTCGTTATCTGGTTTTTCACTTTTGCGTACATCGTCAGGGTTGGCCGCAAGATATCCCAGCTGGAAAACGAGATTACCGAGCTGAAAAAGTAACTAATCCCCGCAGGACACCGGGGACGCTTGCCTGCTGGGTAAAAGCTTTGGAGCTTATTGCTTACAGATGGATTTTATAAAGAAGAATATAGACACGATCACCATGGCGTTGACGGCTCTTACGGCGCTGTTCATGGTGGTGGCGCTGTTCATGGTGTTCATTCACGCTCCATTGGAGCAGTTCATGAGATGGCCGCAGAAAATATTCTATTTCCACGTGCCGATCGCCATCATGTGCTACGTCGGTTTTTTTATAACATTCGTATGCTCCATCGGATATCTCTGGAGCGGTTCCCTGAAATGGGACAGTTTCGCCGTTTCAGGCGCGGAGGTCGGGTTGCTTTTTGCCAACATGATGCTGGTCACCGGCATGTTGTGGGGACGGCCGATCTGGGGAGCGTACTGGACATGGGACCCGAGGTTGACCACATCGTTTATCATGTGGCTGATTTTTGCGGGATACCTTATATTGCGGTCGCAGGTGGACGATGAGGTTACACGCGCGAAATACTCGGCTGTAATGGGAATAATCGGATTTGCGGACGTGCCCCTGGTGCATTACAGCGTAAAACTGTGGTCCCGTGGGATTCATCCTGTCATAGACAGGTCCGGGGGAGACGCTGGTATGCATCCGGACATGTTCATGGCGTTCAAGGTGTCATTTGTGACGATTCTCCTGCTTTTCGTCCTGGTGTTCATCCAGAGGGTCAGATACGAATTCCTGAAGTGCCAGGTGGAGATAATAAAGTCTCACAAAACCAGGGAGACAAAACAGGGCTAAGAACCGCCATGGTTTTTCCTGTTGTTTATGACCAAATCAGGATTTGTCACCATCGCAGGTCGCCCGAATGTGGGCAAATCAACCCTGCTAAACCTTCTTGTCGGGAGCAAGGTGGCCATAACCTCCCCAAGGCCGCAAACCACCCGCAACCGCATCATTGGCATTCTTAGCAGACCCGCTCTCCAGATAGTGTTTGTAGACACGCCAGGCGTCGGTGTGGCCAAATCGAAACTAGGCAAAAGCATTATGGAATCGTCCATCAATTCAAGCTCGGACAGCGACCTGCTTCTTTTTGTAACCGACGCCAGCAATCCCGACGTTGTCGCGGACAGAAAAGCGCTCCATCTTCTAGGGCGTAAAGCCAAAACAAAGTTCCTGTTGTTAAACAAGATAGATCTTGTTAACAAGGAATCTCTCCTGGGGCAGATATCGGAGCTTTCCAGATTGGAGGAGTTCAGCCAGGTGGCGCCAGTCAGCGCAAAAACCGGGGAGAACTTAGGCAAGCTCGTAGAGCTTATTGGCGAGGTTCTGCCAGAGGGGCCTTTTTATTATCCTGAAGATATGGTGACCGACCAGCCCGAGAAATTCGTGATAGGGGAGATTATCCGGGAAAAGGCCTTTTTCAATCTTCAAAAGGAGATGCCGTATTCCATCGCCGCGCTGGTCGACAGTGTGGAAGACCGCCAATCCGGAGCCATGGTCATCGGAGCCACCTTGTTTGTGGAAAGGGAATCGCAAAAAGGAATCGTGATCGGAAAACAGGGACAGATGCTGGGTAAGATAGGAACTGCCGCCCGCAAAGAGCTGGAGAAAAGGTTTGATACCAGGGTATTTCTGGAACTGCGCGTCAGCGTGAAAAAAAAATGGACGGCCGACAAGCGCATCATCCATGAATTCGGGTATGGCCGGGGCAAGGGGAAATAGTCATGCCCCTCTACGAATCGCCGGCGGTAGTGTTGCGTAGCATGAAACTGGGCGATACGGACAAGATAATCACATTTTTCACGCTTTACTACGGCAAGCTCAAGGCGGTTGCAAAAGGTACCACAAAACCAAAAAGCAGGTTTGCAGGAAGGGTGGAGCCTTTTGTGTATTGCAACATGATTGCCTTCGGGAAAGAAAAAGCCGACCTGTTACGGCTGAACTCATGCGATATAATCGAACCGTTCGGCCTGGTTCGAGGCGATTTCGAAAAACTCAAACACGCTTTTGTAAGCGCTGAGCTGGTGGACATCTGTCAGAAAGAGCGCGACACCAACATGGAAGGATTCGAACTGCTGTTGGCGATGTGGCGCCGCCTTTCCGTGGAGGGGGACGCCCGCAAGCAGGACTTGCTTTTACGTCTGTTCGAGCTGAAATATATGTCTACCATCGGTTTTCATCCGTTTCTTAAAAGTTGCGTGGATTGCGGGGGTGATATCATTGGTCCAAAAGCCGGATTCAACGCGATAAAGGGGGGGGTGGTGTGTCACAAATGCATCACTTCTGACCCTGCGGCTTCGAGGGTGTTTGTCGGTTCCGTGAAGTTGATGGGAAAGAGCCTCGAGATGCCATTCGAAAAGCTTGACAGGCTTAAAGCCGATCCGGGTTTGCAGGGGGATATAGACAAAATAGTCGCGGGATTTGTAAAATACCATATCAGACGGAATATGCGGTCGGAACGATTTCTTGCGCTTTAGGCCATATGTTTCCAAACAGGAGATTCGATTGCCTGGAACCATGAGAAATACCTTGACTTTAAACGTGTTGCAGTCTAGTGTTCATAACTGGTCCTGTAGTGGAATCACAAATGAGCTTTCTTCCTTGAATTTTGCGCATGGATAAACTCAACTCCTATTTTGGAGAGGGAACCGCCATGAAAGGTTCCTTGAAATTCAAAGGACTGTTGCGTTTTGACGGGCAGTTTACGGGGGACATCAGCACCAGCGACACCTTTATCGTCGGGGCTCCGGGCAAGGTGGAAGCCAATATAAAGGCAGGGACATTATACAATTTTGGAGTCATTGTCGGTGATGTAGACGCGCAAAGTAAGGTTTCCCTGCATGCGAAAAGTAGCCTTGAAGGCAATTTGAGCACTCCTGTGCTGATGACCGAGGAGTTGGCGTTTTTCCAGGGGTCTTGCACAATGCCGATCAGCCGCAGGGAGGAACTGGTCTCCGGGAGCAAGGGACAAGAAATCACCGGCGAGCTCCAGCCGTCCGATATGGAGCAAATAAAAGACATTTCGTCGGGTGGCGCTCGCTCCGGTGGCCTTGGCAAAATAGCTGTTTTATTATTGGTTGTCGTCGTTTTCGCTGGCGCATGGTTTTTCTTCAAGCCTGGCTCCAGCCTGATGGACGCCATAGACGGCGAAAAAGCGATTCCCCCTACGGCAGTAAAAGAGCCCCAACAGCGATCTGCCCAGCGAAAAGACATGGTCGCCAAACTGCGTGAGGAAGGGGCCCTGGCTTTTGCCGACGAAAACTATGAGTTGGCCGCGGAAAAGCTGGAGGAAGTCGTGAAACTGTCGGGTGGCGACGAGGAGACTCTCAAGATGCTTGGCGCCGCGGCGGCAAGATCGAATAATCGATCTCGGGCCATAGAGATATATGAAAAGCTGAGCAAGACAAGTGACGACCTCAAAATGCTTGGCGAACTGGCTGATTTGTACCAAAGCGCCGGTGACAGCGAAGGGCAGATTTCGACATTGAAAAAAATGAGCCTGCTGGCCCCCGGCGACAAGAAAATCAAGAGTCGGCTTGAAAGTCTCACCACCACCCGTTCCGCCCTGCCAGACCGCGTGGAGGAGATTAAGGCGCAAATAAAAAAGGATCGCTCTAACCCTAAGCTTAGGATAAAGCTGGCCAACATGCTCCTTAAGCGGCGCGAATACGTGGAATCGATCAAGTTGCTTGAAAAGGCGCTGAAGGATTTTCCGTCGAACACCGATGTGCGGCTTCTGCTGGCTCGAACTCTTCACAGGACAGGGAGGGAGAAAGACGCCCTGGTACATTTCAATTTCATGGCCAAGCAGGATCCCAGCTTTATAGAAGCCCGCAACAACCTGGCCTTTCAGCAGCTCAACAAGGGCGCTTTAAATGACGCCGCGGCGAATTTCCGCCTCTCTTTAACAGAAGACGCGGACAACCACAGGGCCAGGCTTGGGTTGGCGATGGTGTTCAGCAAGCTGGAGCAAAACGAAAAAGCGGCCAAAGAGTGCGTAAAGATACTGGACAAGGTAAGTGACTATGCGCCGGCTAAGAACCGGCTGGCGTGGATTTACGCGAAACAGAGTGTGAACCTGGACAAGGCGGAGAAGCTTTCCAAGGAGTCGCTCTTGATATTTCCCGATATTCCGGAGTATATAGACACGCTGTCGGAAATAAATTTCCGAAAAGGAAATTATGACGAAGCTGTCAAGCTCATAAAACGCGCGGTGAAGCTGGTCCCGAACGATTCATATTACAAGCGCCAGCTTTTCAAGTTTCAAAGAGCCAGGAAGCAAAACGGATAGTCTGTAGCGCGGCCTTCAAGGTTTTGGAAGCGGGGACTGGTTCAATACGTTCTGGACACCCATATCGGCAAGTTCGGCCGCTGTCTGCCATACCATCCCCCCTTTGAAAAAGGTTTTATAGTCGAGCATGTTGCTGAAAAGAGCTTTTTGGGTTTTTTCAAATTTTGCTTTCCAGGTTATCTTTTTCGTCTTCATATCGATTATTATCACGGAAAACGATACGGACGCAGGCTTGCTGGAGCCGAATTTTGTTCCCGATCGCTCCTCAAAACGCATGACAACGCCCATTATCACCACATCGGCTTTTGTCAACTCTCCCGCTTTTATGCCAAGGTCAAAGCAGTAATCGGCGGCAAGTCCCTTGGCGATCCTGTTAAGAGCTTTTTTTACAGAATTATCATCTGCGACATCCATTTTGCGATTCGACAGGTGGAGCCGGAAAAGATCGGCCACCTCCTCCCCTGCGCCATGTTCCACATCACCGGGGATGAAGTTTATCCCGCTTAGGTGGCAAACGTACGGTGTCCCCGGATGGCTCCCCTCGAAAAAGTCGATCACCGCTACACGCTTTGCTCCGGACAGGTCCTGCGTGTTATCAGCAATCTGGGCGGTGACACCACTTTGCCGATGGGCTCCGGTTGAGCAGGATAGTGTGGCGCCAAGGACAAGGGCGAGTAAAAAATGGCAGGCACGCCCCGGCCCGGCGACGTGCGCTGGCCGGTTATTATTCTTTGGCCGTTTCGATTTCACGCAGATAGTGTCCACTTTTTCCGCCTTTTTTCTCCACCAGCTTAACATCGTGAATTACCATGCCCCTGTCCACGGCCTTTAACATGTCATAAACGGTGATCGCCGCTACGGAAACCGCGGTCAACGCTTCTATCTCCACCCCTGTTTTGCCATGCGATGAGACGGTGGCGCGTATTTTGACCGAAGAACTGCTCTCGTCAGGCTCCACATCGACTTGTATGGAGTTTATCAGGATGTTATGGCAAAGCGGGACCAACTCCGGAGCTTTTTTCGCCGCCATTATACCCGCTATTCGCGCCGCCGCCAGGACATCCCCCTTGGGAGCGGCTCCATCCGAAATCAGGCGGAGCGTATCCGGCCGCATGCGGACCACGCCCGTGGCCACGGCTGTCCTGTCGGTGCTGTTCTTGTCTCCTATCCCCACCATGCGCGCCTTGCCCCTGCTGTCCAGATGGGTAATGCCCATGATTAATACCCGGAAATTGACTGCTTCATCAAAACGTTTTCGATTATCCAGCCAGCCAACAGGTCGACATCGTCCCTGCAAAAGACCGGCTTGGCGCTGGTTGATCCGGCGGGCTTTTTGTCCGTGATAAATCCCAGCAGTTTGTCATTCATAGCGTGATCCTGAGAAACAGAAGAGGATGGCTCGGCAAAGTCAAACCGCAACACCGCCTCGTTCTTGAACCCTTCAATTACTATGATATCAGCTTTTCCGGAAAAATACGCGGCAAGCCTGCCTACGCTGATCGGTTCTCGCGTCATTTCCATATAACCTAAAAAGCCGTCCCCGATGATCAGTGTGGGGTTTGACCCAGCGTCGCGGAACCTTCGCGAGTCCTTACCCTCCTTGTCCAGGTCGATCTTGTGATGCGTTCGTTTTATCGCTCCTACGCGCAGGCCTCTGGCTTTTAATCGAACAATTAGCTTTTCCAGAAGCGTGGTTTTGCCCGATCCTGAAGGGCCGGTGAAGGCGATAACGGGAGGATGGATCATTGAATGTCATTCCCAAGTAGATGGCTTATAATAGAATAATACATCCAAATGGAATAACCGAGTAAATATGGCGAAACTAAATTTTTTTGCCACGGTCAAGGAAAAGGTCGGAACGGATTCGATGGTTTTACGGCTGGAACAGCCTGTGGACGTTCGACAGCTCCTCAAAAGGGCGGCGGACGTGGCATGTGTTGATCCGTCCGTTTTGATTAATAAATCACTGCTATACGCGGTAAACCAGGAGATCGCCACTTTACATAGCAGGGTGGAAGATGGGGATGAAGTGGCGGTCCTCCCTCCCTTATCTGGCGGAGCGTAGCCTATGCCAAGGTTGCAGATTGAAGATTTCGATGTGGGCTCTGAAATTGAAGCTCTTGTGGGAAAAAACAGGCGAACAGGCGCCGCGGTGAGCTTTCTGGGCGTTGTCCGGGATTTTTCCAGGGGAGAGCGGGTTACAAAGCTTGAATTCGAGCAATACCAGGGCATGGCCGAAAAGGAGCTGGCCAGGCTCGAAAGGGACGCTGTGGAAGGGTTTGATATTCTCGATTGTCTTGTGATACACCGCACCGGGGAGGTTGGCGTGAATGAAAATATCGTCTTGATAATTGTCACCAGCGTGCGTCGCTCCGACGCTTTCAGGGCGTGCCAGTGGGTTATAGACGAGTTGAAACGCAGGGTTCCGATCTGGAAAAAAGAATTTTTGTCCGATGGGAATCACTGGGTGGAGAATCACCCGTAACACCGGCGCTAAGCCGATATCAAAAATTTATTTGTGCTGCAAAATATGCTTGCCGTTATCCTGGCTGGAGGTAAAAGCGTCCGTATGGGGCGGGACAAGGCCATGTTGGAATATCATGGCACGCCGATGATTCAAAGAGTTGTGGAAGCCGTAAAGCCCAGTGTGGAACGCATAATAATCGTTTCCAACAACCCGGGGTCGCTAAAGGGAATTGACGCGCGAATCTATACAGACCTGATCCGTGGAATGGGACCGCTTTCCGGCCTTGTGACCGCGTTTGAGGCCACATCGGCGGATGAGCTTTTGCTGGTCGCCTGCGATATGCCGATGATCAGCGTGGATATGGCGAGGTTTATCGTCTCTTGCTCCAATCTTCCGGGCGATGCGGTGATCCCGGTCGTTAACGGGCGCGAGCAGGGGTTGTTCGCCATATACAGGCGCAGGTCGGTGGAAAAAATGCGGGACCGTATCAGCGCCGCGTCGATCCAGTTTGACGAGTTCAGAAAAAACCTGGACAGAACATTCATACCGGAAAGCAAGCTTCGACAAATTGAACCATCGCTCGATTCGTTCCACAATGTAAACAGACCGGAGGATTTACCCCCGGTCCAATGATCCTGCGCCAAGGGCTGTCCTGTGTGAACTGTAAAACGAGGCGTTGTATGGATTGCGCAAGGTGGAGTAGACTAGCCGGCAACGCGAATTTGATGGCAAAATCCCGGCGCGTATGACGAGTGTCGGATAGTCCAGAACCATAATCCCAGGCTATGGAGCCATAAGAATCATATGACGGAAATTATTTTCGCTTTTTCATGCTGGACGTTTTGGGGGTGTTTTGCATTCCGGTTTTACAGGAGCGTATCAGCCGGAGCGGACGTTTTTGCAGAATTTGCCGACCTGTCTGTCAGGACTATGCTGTTTTTCGTGTTGTTGGCGACGTTCAGACAACTGTTCTGTCTGTTGGGACTTCCGGTTTTTCTGATGGGGCTGGCGTCGGGCGGGCTGACGCTTGCCGCTGTCGGGATCAATCGGGACATTATTATAAAAGGCAGTCACAGGCTCGACAGGACTCAGACAATCACCCAGGCGGTGATCCTTTCAGGGATGATGGGCGCGATATGTCTACCGATAGCATGGTATCTGTTTTACAACGGATTGGCCGCGACGCCGAACCTGTATCTATACACAGACCAGCCGTGGCATTTTTCCCATGGGTTGGCGCTGATGAAAAAATGCGTTCCGGATGACCTGTCGTTTTGCTGTAAACCCACCAGGTATCATGTGGGGTTTGGAGCGATAGCGTCTCTGTTGGCGAAAATGTTTTTCATCCCGTTGGGGCCGGCCTATTATATCCTCGCCAGCGCCCTTTTCCGCATGTGGATAATCGCGGGTTTTGTTATGGTGGCGCTCCGCCCTGGCGGTGTCGATCACCGTTCGAACTATATAGCCATGTCGCTGGCTGTAGCTTCGTTCGTTTTATATTTCGATGTTGACATCGGGCTCGCCCTGTATTGGCTGGCCTTTTCCCGTGATGTGTCGCTGTTGCCGGGTTATGAGCCATACATGCAACCTCAACTGTTTATGCTAAACGGAATGGTCGGCGCGGAGTTGCTGGTATTCAGCCTGTTCATCCCGTTTGCAGGGTTGCTGATCCATAAACGATATTATATAGCCGCGCCGTTGCTGGGTTATGCAAGCTTCGTGCGTCCGCAGGGTTTTTTATCTTTCGCGATAGCGTATGCGCTGTACGCCATATGGAGGCTGGTTGCAAAAAAGGAAACGGCTCCTTTCCTTGCGGGGCTGGTCGCCCTCGGGATGACGCTGTTTTTCCAGATTTTCGGTATGCTGAGGATCGAAGGTTTCAGTGTTTTGATCGGGAAAGGGTATGGATTCCAGTATTTTACCCATATCCCCGTGATCGTAAGCTATTTGTGGGACGGATTCGGACTGCCCACAGGCGGAGTGTACAAATTTGTTGGAACGCTCATGTCGCTTTTGTTCCGCGTCTCGACACTTTTTGTGTTCCTGGCTACGGCGATTTATTTACTCAGATTTTGTAGCCCGAGGCGTGTGTCCGAGCTGTGGTCCATTTTTAGCCCGCATGGGTACACCCTGCTTGTCATATTCTTCCTCTATCTTCTGCCGTTTATTATTGTGTTCAAGGCCGGAGAGGAGCTTGACCGGCTTTACCAGGAAATTCTCGGTGTAACATATAGCCAGACATACACCCGGGCCGGATTTTCCGTTCATTCGCTTCGCATAGGCCAATCCCTGCTTGTATTGATGGGGTCCCTGATCATGTATGAGACATACTGCAAATACCCTGCCTGGCAGAAGAGGCTGGCCATCTGCTGTGTGGCCGTTATGGCGACGATGTACGCCCTGGGCTTTGCCAGGCCTCCTGCCTATTATTCTGAAATGGTGGATGTCAAAAAGGTGAAGGAGGTGTTGTCCGCCGCGCCTTTGGATTCAGTTATCGCGACGAACCAGCACGCATACCCAGTGGAGGACAACAGACGAAAATATCGAAACGTTTTATACCCTGCGCTTTTCGGCCACCAGTTTTACGCCTCCAACTTTGTCTATAACAACCTGCACACCAAGCAGGACAGACGCAGGCTCGAAGATATGAAATGGTTTTGGGACAGGCGGTTTGATATGGAGAACGTAGCGTTTTTAAAGGAACGCAAGATAGGCTATTTGTTTATAAATAGAAAGTTCCCGAACAACATACCGGATAACCTTGTCGATTTTTACCTGTCTGAAGTGGCTTCAAACAAGGAGTATCGTCTGATCAAGGTTAATTGAAATCATGGAGGAAAGTCGCCGGACGATATGGTCGCATGCGCCAAACGGCCGGCCGTTGCAAATATAGTGATGAGGCGACGTCAACCAATTCAGGATGAATAGCTTTTCGCTCTGTACAGTTTCCTGGAATACCGCAGCATGATAAACACCAGTTCCATGGCGCCCATGACAAAATCTTTGAGTTTGATTTTTGATCCGGCGACATCCCTCCATTGATCCAGCGGATGCTCAATAACAAGATCTTCTATGTTATCCCCGCCGCCTGACTTGATCGCCAACGCAAGCCGTGCGATTATTTCGACATCAAACACCCATCGGGCGCCGAAAGGGAGGGCGAACGCTTCTCGAACCGGCTCTGAATTCCTGAACAGCTTCGCTCCGCACTGGGTGTCGTACACGGGCAGGTTCAACGCGACGCTGGCGAAAGTGGCGAACAGCCTGCCAAGGTAGTGGCGCGCCAAACTCCTTTTGACATCTCTCCCAAGCAGGCGCACCCGGGAGCCCATTATCATAAGGACGTTATCCCGCTCCATGATGGCGACAAAGTCCTGTATGGCCGAAAGAGGGGTGGCGAGGTCTGCGTCCAGGTATCCGATCAATTCGTATCCGTTTTCAAACGCCTTGCCAAACCCCCGCCGCGTGGCTTCTGCCTTGCCGGAGTTGATATCCAGGGTGACGGCGAATATTCTGCCCGGCCGGTCCACGCTCATCTTTTCTATCACCGGCCCGGTGTCGTCATCGCTTCCGTCGTTTACAAAAATGAAATGCAGAGAGTCATCATCGTCGATCGCCCTGACAAACTCTTCCGTGTCCAGTCGCTTCTCTTCGTTGAAGCATGGTACGACTATCGCTGTTTTTGGCATAAGGTCCAAACGGTAAGCCCCGGCAGATGTATTCTGAATCTGCTGAGAACCAGCGCCAGCGAATTTGTGATGTTCAGGAAAAAAGCGATTACGCTTGTTATTACCAACCCGTGGCTCCAGGCGCCAAGCCCCCTTTTGTCCGCAAGAAAAGGTGTCCCGAAAAGCTTTTCATACATCACAGAGAAAATCCGTGGCGCCAACAAGGCGGAAAACAGGTACCCGCATGATCGCACTGTCAATCCACAGCTCATGGTCAAATGCACAAGCTTTTTCCTGCTGTAACGTCTGTAATGTTTCAACAGCTTGTCGTGGGAGCCGAAAAGCGAGTTGAACGCGGGGGCTGTGATCAGGACTGTCCCGCCGTTGTTCAGGGAATGATCCACAATCGACTTTAAAAACTCCCTGTCGTCGGGGACATGTTCTATCACGTCGAGCATGAGTATCAAATCAAAATCGCCGCCAGAGATATCTTCGGGTTTGTTTGTGAAAAAAAACGCGGGGTTGGCCACTTTTAGCTGCTCGATATGGCGTTTTGTAAGGTTCACATCCAGACACGCAACCGACACATCATCAAGTCCGCCGAACAATTCATTGCTGATAAATACATCACCACATCCAATGTCGGCCACGCGCAAAGGTGGCTTTATTTATCCTGAACCGAATATAATATCGGATATGGCGCGTGACTTGGAAATCTCCCAGGGGTGACGCCGGTTTTTCAGCTCTTTGGCTTCGATAAGGTCCATTGTCGTGTTGCGGTTTTTCGAGGATATTATAGCTGGCGGAATTGAAAGAGACGATGACCAAAGCGCACAAAAGCGATTTTGAACAGGGCGACATGTCCGTGCGCCGCGGTATTTTTGCTTATCCTTGTTGTCATGTACGCTTGCCAGTTTAGGTTTTTTCCATTATATACTTTGGAGTTGGTGGTGTAATGGAAATATTGCCTTGATGGAAATTCCATTGGGAAGGTGAAATAGAATGGGACGAGTGTTGGTCACCGGGGCGTCTGGCTTCATCGGGAGAGGCGTTTTGGCGCATTTGGCGAAACAGGGGTTTGAAGTGTTCGCCACACGGAAAAACGATCCCGACAATGGTGATCGGGATGTGCGATGGATAAAAGCCGACTTGCACGACCAGGGTCAGTTGGCCGTATTGATGGGCGATGTGAAACCGACGCACCTGCTCCACCTGGCCTGGTATGTGGAGCACAAGAAGTTCTGGGAATCGGAGGCCAATATCGCCTGGATGAACACGAGCTTGTCGTTGCTACAGCATTTTCACCGCAACGGGGGAAAACGGGCAGTGATGACTGGCACCTGCGCGGAGTACAACTGGCGTTACGGCTATTGCTCGGAGCGGGTCACACCACTTAGGCCAAAAAGTTTATACAGCGCAACCAAAGACGCGTTGCGACGGGTTTCGGAGGTCTATAGCGCGTCGCATGATATCCATTTCGCATGGTTGAGGCCGTTCTATTTTTATGGCCCCTTCGAGTCTCCGGGAAGATTTGTTCCCTCCACGATCGCGTCACTGCTCAAGGGAACCTGCGCGCGGGTCGATCATGGACAGAAAAGGCTCGATTTTCTGTATATAAAAGACGCCGCATCGGCGATCGCTTCGGTGCTGGCAAACGATGTGACCGGGCCTGTGAACGTCGGGTCTGGCGTTCCTGTGACACTAAGGGATTTTTCGGATATCATCGCGGGGAAGATCGGGCGGCGAGATTTGTTAAGCGTAGAAAACCGCCCGCTTAAAAACCAGGAATCTTCAATGCTGGTGGCGGACGTTTCCATCCTTGCCGATACCGTGAAGTGGTCGCCAACGTACAACATGGATTCCGGGCTTGACGAGACGATAGCCTGGTGGACGGGACAGCTGGGAATATGACGAAACCGCTGTTTGCGATATCAGCCGATCATGAAACCGGCGCAGGGAAGCTGTCGGCGCCATGATCGGGCGAGCCCGCCGGGTTCCGCGACTTACAGGCTCCAATAAAAAACGCCGTCGCCGAAGTCTGATGCGTCCAGGGCCGACTTGACATCGACAACCACACCTTTGCCGTCGTTGAGCATGGCGGATAGTTTTTCAGAGCCCATCTGCATGTATTCGTCGTGTGCGACGGCGAGGATGACCATGTCCAGATCTTTCATCTCGTCGATTTCATACAGGTTGACGCGATATTTTGTCCGGGATTCCTGTGGATCGCAAAAAGGGTCGTGCACCAGGGTTTGAACACCGTAGCTGTTCAACTCGTCGAGTATGTCCGGGACCCTGCTGTTCCTGAGGTCCGGCACGTTTTCCTTGAACGTCAACCCCAGCACGCCCGCCCTGGCGCCCTTGACGGCCTTGCCGCAGTTTATGAGTTGTTTGATCGCCTGCTGGGCCACATATTTGCCCATGCCATCGTTGATCCGGCGCCCGGAAAGAATAATCTGCGGGTCATAGCCGAGCTCGCCCGCTTTTGCTGTCAGATAATATGGATCAACGCCGATACAATGCCCGCCAACGAGGCCGGGTGAATATTTAATGAAATTCCATTTTGTGTCTGCGGCGTCGAGGACCTCTGATGTTTTTATACCCATTAAATTGAAAATCATCGAAAACTCGTTTACAAGGGCGATGTTGATATCGCGCTGAATATTCTCTATCACCTTGGCCGCTTCGGCGACCTTTATGGAAGGAGCCATGTGGACGCCGGCGGAGATGATGTCTCCATACACGCCCGAGACTATGCCAAGGGTTTGCTCGTCCTGGCCGGAAACCACTTTTTTTATCTGGTCGATCTTATGCTCCTTGTCGCCGGGGTTTATCCTTTCGGGGGAGTAGCCGACCTTGAAATCCACTCCGCACTTCAGCCCCGATTCCTTCTCGATCACACCGACGCATTCCTCCTGCGTCACACCCGGGTACACTGTCGACTCGAACACGACCACAGACCCGCGCTTTATATATTTCCCGACAGTGACGCTGGCGGACAGGATGGGACGCAAATCCGGCCTTTTGTATTTGTCTACAGGGGTAGGGACGGTTACAGTGATAAACCGCGCCCTGGAAATATCCGACGGATCAGAAGTAAAAACCAGGTTCTCGTTTTTCAGCTCCGATGATTCGACCTCCCCGGTGTAATCAATTGCGCCGCCAAGGTCTTTAATCCTGGTTTCATTGTTGTCATACCCGATGACCTGAAACTTTTTGGCAAAAGCAATCGCCAGCGGAAGACCAACGTAACCCAAACCTATTACGGCTATGGACTCGTTACGTTTGCGCAACCCGCTCAACAGACCGGTGAACATCTATCCCTCCAGACCACGCTCAATAATTGTCAATCCAATACACGCATGACCATAAAGCCTAGCACGCCAAAGCGCCAAACGCCATGTTTTACCACTCAGATAAACTTCAGTCGTTTCGTCGCGAACACGGCCATTTTCAGCAGCAGCCATCCATGCCTCCACCTGTCGATATTGGTGGAGCCATATGTCCGCGCCCGGTAGCGAACCGGCATATCAACAATTTTCATGTTTGCTTTTGCCGCTCCGAACAGCAGGTCGAAATCTCCAAATGGATCGAACTCTCCGAAATAGGAGCGGTTGGCCGCGATCTTGCGATAGTTATCCATGCTCAACACTTTTGTGCCGCAGAGTGTATCTTTTACAGGCTGTTCCAGGAGCCAGGAAAAAACCAGGCTGAAAAACTTGTTCCCCAAAAGATTCAGCGATCGCATGGCTTCGTCCTCCATCGGGTATACAAGCCGCACCCCGTTGACGAACTCGCCCTGGCCCGAAGTGATTACGTCCAAAAACCTGGGCAGATCCTCCGGGGCCACTGTCATGTCCGCGTCGAGGATCATCAGGACGTCCCCCTTGGCCACGTCAAACGCCTCCCTCACCGCGGAGCCCTTTCCTGTTCCCGACTGTTTCAAAAGCTTTATGTTCCGATTGGGACGTTTTGATATTTCCTTTTCAATCGTTTCATACGTGTTGTCGCTGGAGTGGCCCTCCACAAAAATCAGTTCCGTCCCCGATCCCATTTCCGGCGTGCGATCCAATATGGATGATATGTTGCCAGCCTCGTTCCTGGCTGGCGTCACCACCGACACCAGGGGGTTTCCCATCTTTTCCCATTTTTCGGGGCGAGGACGCGCCACGACAAAATTTGTCAGCGCGCAATGGTATAGCGGCCAAAGCTTGACCAACACCCTGTTCATGAGTTTATCCAGAAAAGGAAAGGAAAAAGGAAACATGATTTCCCGCCGGCGTCTTATCACCTCGAAACCTGTCAGCTCCAGAAGTCCCTCCACATCCTCAAACGTGAGCCAGTTCTGGTCCAGGGTGGGGGTTGAGAGCTTCAGGTGCTTGACGATACGCAGGGGGATTTCCCACAGCCTGCTTTGAAAATTGAAAATGACCCTGGCCCCTGCAGGCGCCAGGGGGCGGATTATTTTCAAGGCTTCCTGCACGTCCCACAGCTCGTTTACAACGTCCGAGACAATAATTGTATCGAAGGTTTCCTCCAGCTGTAGATCGTAAATGTCTGTGTGAATGAATTTCAATTGCGGATGACGCTTTTGGGCCAGGTTTATCATCTCTGCGGAAAAGTCGATCCCGACACCCACGGAAGGGTTGAGCGCCGCCAGAAGGTCGCCCCTGCCGCATCCGATTTCCAGGACGCGCTGGCCTGGTGGCGTGGCGAAGCGGATAATCTGTGTAAGCCTGGAGTGGTAATACCTGCTGTGCCTGCGCCAGTAATCGAGATTCGGAGCTATCGAATCCCAATGGTTAATTCGTTTTTCCCGATAATCCAAATATGCTCTGTCGTTCATAAATCTTTTGAACTGCAATTAAAAAGCCGGTCTCCAATCCCTGTAACGCAGGAAACGATCCACGTCAGCCCGAAAGCGGAAAACAGGGCTATAAGCGAGATAATGTAACATAAAAACCGCGGATCGTGATCGGAGTATGCGCTGGCGGTTATGGCCGACTGGGCGGCTATTATTCCGAGAAGCAAAAGGTGGTTCCTATCAAAACCTGTGGCGAAACAGCGTGCGACCCCCATAAGGGCGAGCAAATAAAATACAGGCAAAGTGATTTTCAAAAACATGTTGTGAAGGCTGGAAAACTCGTCCCGCATGAAAAAATAATAGCTGTACAACCTGTTGTACACCAGGTTCAACAGCGCGCCGGGATATTCCATGGCGTATCTCGCCGTGTCTTTTAGAAGATCATGCGACTTGTTCTTAAGCTCTGGCATCTCGATGAATTTATACCCGTAAACCACCGTGCCCCGCTCGATTTGGCCCAAGGCCTGGATTCTGCTTGTCGCCTTGTAGAACTCCTTTAGCAGGAACGGGCCGGCGGCCACAAGAGCCACAACTAGAATAGTGTAAATCACAGCCTGGGTTTTTGCCTTAAGCAAGGATAGCGCGTACAAGGCGAACAGCGGGAAAAACACGATGCCGTTGGGTCTGAACATCGCCGTGAAAATTGTCGCAGGCGCGGCCAGCCCAAACCACCACCGGTTCCAGGACGCCATCACCAGCGTGGAGCATGATATCAGCGCCAGGGATATGAACATCGAATCGGTTAGCACATACTGGTTCAGGTAGATCGTATAATAGTTGACGGAAAAAAATAGCGTGGCCAGTTTCGCGGTGGTTTCCGAGAAAACGGAATTTCCAAGATGGAACACGCAAAACATCGCGATGAACGAAAACAGGGTTTGTATCGCTATCGAAGTCGCGAAATAAGAACCGCCCGATGGCGTGATCAGTTTACAAATGGCGAGGAATATCACGTAGCCGGAGTAGTTTTGGCTCCTGTTCGTGATGGAGCCGTTTTCAACGAGCTCATTTACGGCGTCCACAAAATGATGTGTGTCCCCCCCTTGAACCGGCGCGTTTTTGAGCACCCACGCGTTGAGGATCGCAAAGAGGAAAATGGAAACTGCAAGCGTCTTGGCGGCGCCTGTATATCCGGATTTAGCGGTCATCTAACCCTGGTTGTCAAAAGTATTGTTTAACGGTGTTTTCTTCATCATGGCCAATATCAGCCGCCACCCCTCCACACCGCCTATCAGGACGGGCGCCATGTAAACGAACCGCATCCTGTACAAGGCGCCAAGGTTTGGAATAAAAAGCCCTATGGGAGCCGTGAGAATGACCAGAAAAGCTATCATCCAAATTTTAACATTATACGTGACTGTGGAGCGGAGGATGAAAATCGCGAAACCGATCCACAGTAAATACAACAAGACCATCTCCACCCCCGCTATTTTGCGTATGGCGCCGCTGCCCCGGGATCCTTCGCCAAACCACCGGTCGGGGAACGGAGCGAAAAACCCTATCTGCAAAGCCCTGGGCAGATAAAGGATAATGTCGGCGACGCTCCTGAACAATATATCCTTGTCCAGGGTGTTGGAGTCCGGGCTGATATAATATGTTAAGAAGCTGTCCCGGTATTTGTTCGCCTCGAAAGCCCGGCGTTCGAGAAGGTCCGGAATCCAGTTTGAATATTTCCATTTTGTGTTGAATCTGTCAATAAATCGCCCGAGCCTGCCGCCGTGGGTTTCGGCCAGCCTGACGAGCACGTCCCTGCGGTCGTTAAAATCGCCCCACGGGGCGTTGGCGAGCCAATCGTCCATCTGTTTATCGAGTTGCGGTGTCTGTTTGACGCCCTCTATTTCGTAAATCCTTCGTTTGGCTTCTGATATTTTGTCGTCAAAACCTTTTGAGGTGGCGTTGGCCTTTGCAGTTTTGTTTGCAAAAGCGCCGCCGACAAGAGTAACCGCCGGAACAAGTGGCGCAAGTAGTATTATCCACATCGCCGTTGTACGGGCGGTTTTACAGCGGATAACAAGCAGGACAAGAGCAATTGCGCTTACCAGCCCCAACAGCGGCCATGCGCCGCCGCGTATGCCAGAGGCTATCGCGATCCCGGCCACCGGCGCCAGTATATGCAAAATCCCCCGTTTCCCGCAAAGCAGCCTGGTCCATCCGGCGAACACCAATATCACGCCGAGATTGTAGAAAGGATCTTTCAGCAACTGTGTGGATAAAAGCAGGTTCGAAGGCCAGAACCCGTATACAGCCCCGGCCAGAACGGGGACACGCTCGTGGCCGGGGCAAACCTGCCGGGCCGTGTGGTAGACCAGCGCCATCGTCATGGCCCAGGCCAACGCGTTCACCGGCTCGAACGAATAGTGGTCCGGAGAAAATATCGAGTATGTGAGGGATATGAGCTTTACATGCGCAGGCTCGCTCAAGGTCAGCCACCTGTGGTATTGTCCCGCCTGGATAAACTCGACGATTTCCTCGGCGTTGAGATGGTACTGGAACGAGTCCATCCCGAAACTCCACAAGCCCCGCCCGTTGTGATAGCTTGCGAAATAGTCTGACCTGGCGATTAGCGACATGACACCGGACACGACCATATGAAACGCCACAAGCGTCAACAATATCACGGCGTTTCCCGCGGGGCGATTTTTCACCGGAGCAGATCCTCATGCTGTTGAGCCAGGTCTTGCAGGTGGCGGTATATCGATTGGGCTATAACTTTGTTCCCATACGCGGATGCGTGCCCTGCGTACGGGGAAATGTTGAACCGGGCCGGGTCGAAAGTTTCATCGAAGATATCTATGACCATCAGCTCCGATGTGTCATATGAATTTTCAAGCCCTGTTACAAACTTTTCGTAGGATGATTTTTCCCCGGACATATAAAGTTTCAGGTCGATTATTTCCGGTATGAAAAGCACTATCGGGTAAAATCCGTTGTTTTTCGCCATTGAATGAAAATAATCTATCACTTTTTCGACAGTCTTCGAAGCTCTTGGCTGGCCCCACAGGTCTGACCATCGGATGGAGTGAAACAAAAGATAGTTCGCCACCCCGATAGCGCTCATCGAATATGGAAACGACACTGTAGGACGATTCTTATTGTACGTATACCAGAAATCATATTTTCTTACCGCCTCAATAGCCGCCAGCCGGCCGCTCCTGGTTTCAAGGTTTTTCAGATATTTAGTTTTCCATTCGTATTCGTCCCCACGCCCGACCAACACCGGTTTAAAGGTGTTCACGTCTCCATCCGCCCAGTAAAATTTCGGGTTTACATTAACCACACGGGCGATGTTCTCGCTTAATATCCCCAGGATCACGATCTGTGTCAAACGTCCTGATGAGATGTTTTTCTCGATCTTCAGCGCCGCCTGGTCCGGGCCATACCCCCGCGCTCCGTAGTTTACAACCATGGTGTCTGTCAGTTCGGACAGGTAATATTGCCATGTTTCGTTGTCCTTTACATCCTGGCAATATGTGAAAGAGTCGCCATAGGTTGAGATCCGGATCGATTTGGACGGGTACGGCGTCTTTCTGCTGGCGACATCAAAAGGGCGCATGGCGCCTGTTTTCGCCGGAGGCTCGTCCCATCCCAGCACAGGATCGTGGTTTATGGCGGGGAGCTGGTCCTTCGGTTTTTCCAGGACATATTTTACAAATTTTTTCTCGTCAACCTTCAGATGATATTTCAGCCTCGCCTTGCCGTAACATATGAAAAATCCGAATGATGCTATCTCCGCGAACGCGGCCAGGCAAAGAAAAATGGCAATGGCGAAAACGATCCTCCGGCCAGCGCCTATTGTCTTGATTTTATCGCTACGCACCCGTTAGTAATCATCCGGGTTGGTCCCCCGGCTGTCTCCCGCGTTTGTGTAAAATCCAAAAGAGCCGAGCGCAGCCAAAAGATTGTCGGCTACGACGGAATTTAGCTCCGGATCGTAATGGGGCAGGAAATGTGATTCCATGCTCAACCCCTTGTCCAGGTAGTCTGAGAGGGCTTCGGTAAGATCAACATATCCCACGCCACCTTTTTCAAGTTTTGCGGTTATCGGAGCCCATACCTTTTTCTTGTTCCTTCTATAATCCTTGAGAGCGAAATAATCCGGAAATATTACCACGATCGGTTTTGCTCCCAATTGCGCGGCCTCTTCGCTGAACTGCGCCAGTAGCCTGTATGACAACTCGACATATTCCTCGTTTTTGTAAAACGAAACCCAATTTGGCGCTTTGCGTTTCTTCGCTTCGTATCGTCGCAGAAGTGTTTTAACCAGCCTGGTGGTGTAAAGATATCCAAACGCGCTTTGTTCATAGAGGGAACGGTCGAATACATCATCATTTTTCGAAAGTATTGTTAAAAGCTCCCCACCGGGTTTTTCGATATAATCCGACGGTTTCAATGATGGAGCCTGCGCCAGTTCCAGCTTGTTGTTTTTCAAGTTGAACCTTGGCTTACCCAGTGGCAGGTTATCCGGAGCGCGGAACGGCGGGAACCTGTTTATGTTTCTTACGATGTTATCAACCATAAACCCCATAATCGCCACCGCAGGTTTCCACCTGGCGGCTGTGTTGCGAAAATGAATCAGCGCCTGATCCGTGCCATAGCCCATGACCCCGAAATTAAGAACCTCGATATTTTTCCCTTTCAGCTCCATGTAGTTTTGCCAGGTCGAACCGTTATTCACGTCGTCACAGTGGGTGAATGAATCTCCATACGTGATTATGCGCAATATTTCCTTTGCCGGCGACGGGGAATACTCCTTGCTCGAACGGAAACCGAAACTGTTGGATTTGTAGAATCCGTTGTTGTGGTCGCCGTTTGTTTTTATTTTCCATCCGAGCTCCGGATCGAACTTCAGGTATGCTGTCTTGTCATCGGCGAGCCTGGACAGCGAGTCCTTGTTAGCGTCGGTTATGACAGGGTAGGGTACCAGCGTCATGCCCATGAAGCTGTCGCTCCAGAAGATAAGCCTTAAAAAAACCTCCAGCGCGAAAACGCAAGCCAGGAAGGTCAATCCGAAATCGATGGCCATATTGGCCCCGGGCGTTCTGTTGTCGCCGGTCATGACGCTACCCTGATCGCCTGTCATAAGGTGGGGCCGTCCATATGCCACCGCTGGTGTGGCTCGTGGCGGAACTTGGCGATGGTCCCGATGAGCGCATTGCCTCGGCCATCGCCTGTTCCAAAAGGCTGTTGTTATCAATCCCGTTTTTCATGCGAATCTTTTCCGTTTATGTCCATAGTGGTCAATTGCGGGCCTGCCTTGCGACATATTATTGTGGCCCATTCAAATGTTACCCTTGTATGGCGTGAAATGTCATATTAATATATCGGGAAATAGTATCGTTCTTGCGTGCGAGTGGTGGAGATTATTAACACAGAACATTCTAGGTGGGGTGGATGATGTCTGATCAAACCGAAAATACCGATGACAACGCGACGCCTGTTGAAAACGACGTAGCGTCAGAAAAAACCGATCAAACCCAAACCAGCGAAGACAACACCGCGCCGGTTGAAAACGTGTCAATAACCCTGGAGCCCGCGGAGGCGCGGATGGGGGACAATCCCGAGGATTTTAATTTATCCAGGGTGTTTTCACTTTTATCCATGATTATCGGTCTTATGGCTCTCGGCTTCATATCCATAATGTACGCAAAACTGGACGATCGCCTGGAGAACGTTGAAAAAAGTTATAACGTAACAATAAGGTCGCTGGATGAAAAGGTGAGCATCCTTGGCGTGGCGTTGCAGAGCCGTGAGTTGAAGCTGGCCGAGCGGAAGCCTGACACCCTGTCTGCGGATGTCAAAGCGTTAATCGTGGGCTCTGAAATGGCGAGAACTTTGTATCTCATGAAATATATCGCGGCGGACGAGGAGTTCAGCGAGGAGATAAGACAAAACGCAACCCAGGTGCACGCCCAGGCCGATGCGCTGATGCTGAACCTTAGGGCGCGACGGCAATAGGCCTCAGCCGCACGATTTCGCCACAGCCCTGGCGGCGGCGGCCATTCTTTGCAACTTAAGCTTGGCCGCGTCTGGTTTTCGGACCCGCATGCCGCAATCGGGGGAGACCCACAGGTTCTCGGCTCCCACCTTGTCCACGCCGACCTGGATACGGGCTTTGATTTCGTCGATCTGCTCCACGTTGTTGGTGTTGACCGTCACGGCTCCCCAGCATATTTTCTTGCCCTTGGCGTCCACCTTCTCCTTTGTAAGCCAGTCGACGCTGGCGGCGTGCCCACCTTCTACCGCTACCATGTCCACCGGCGCGTCCATCAGCTTGTCCATAACCCCGGTGATGTCGCCGCAAACGTGAAGAGCGGAAAAGCCGATATTGGCCGATATGATTTTCAGCGCCCTGTTGCCCAAATCCACATCCACGTCAGGCATGGAAAAAAAGGGCTCATCGATCTGGATAATGTCGAATCCCTCGTTGGAAAGAAACCGCGCTTCTTCCGCCAACGCGCGGGCGATATCCATTACAAGGTTCTCGTCCACAACCATCGACCGGGACCCTTCCGGCATTTGATGGGGATGGTAGGGGCAGCTTCCCTGGATAATGGAGCAGTTGGCTATGGTCGTGGGGCCTGTAATGATCCCCTTGAGCTTGGCCTGTCCGGTGACGCTTTTTTTGGCTTCCAGCAGGTCGTCCAGGGATATAGGCGCCGCGGGAGGGGTGATCTTTGAGACAACGTTATATTTTCTGCCCTGCAAATCGAATCCGGGAATGCCTTTTACGAACAGGGCGACCATGTCCGCGCGTACCTGGCCATCGGAGATTACGTCTATTCCCGCCTCCACCTGGTCCGTCACCGCTCGTTTGATCGCATCGGCTGGGGCTAACCGGGCGTACGGATAGCTGCCTATCACGGTGGTTGTAAGTTTCATACTACTCTCTTCGTTTTATGGTTTAAAAAATTATGCCGCAGGGGCCTGCCTCCTTCACTTGACATCAACGGCGCCCGCAGGATCGCATGGAGCCTTTACGGATACAATCCGCCATTCTCGCCGCCTGGAGATTCATGGCGACATCATGAACCCGGATAACGCTAGCTCCCTTGGACACCGCCATGACATTCGCCGCAAGTGTGCCTATCTCCCTGTCATCGACTCCCCTGCTAAGAGCGGAGCCTATAAATGATTTACGTGACAACCCGACCAGCACAGGGTAACCCAGCGCTGTCATTTTATCCAGATTATGCAGTATGGCAAGGTTGTGGTTTCCTGTTTTTCCGAAACCTATCCCGGGATCCAGGATGATTTTTCTTATTCCATTCGAAGAAAGAGTTTTCAACCGCTCCTTGAAAAATCCCGTAATCTCCTTGACCACGTCTTTGTACATGGGATTTTTTTGCATCGTGCCGGGGGTTCCTTTCATGTGCATCACCACAACAGGAGCCCGGCTTTTTGCGGCCAGCTTTACCATGGCCGGATCACGTAATCCGGAAATGTCGTTTATCATGACCGCCCCGGCTAAAAGCGCCTCTTCTGCCACTTCGGGTTTGTACGTGTCTATAGAAACAGGGGCGCCTGGATGTCGTTTCGCTATCATCCTGATCACGGGGATCACCCTTCCAGCCTCCTCGTCGGCGCTCACGGGCTTCGCCCCGGGCCTGCTGGATTCACCTCCGACATCTATTATGTCCGCTCCTTGTCTTATCATCTCATCAACGCGGTTTGCGGATTTATCGATGTCCAGATATTTTCCGCCGTCGGAAAAAGAGTCGGTGGTGACGTTGAGAATTCCCATGACCAGGGTTCTGTTGAACCTGAAACGAAAATTTTTATGGCGGTATTCCACAAGCCTGGATTTCACCTCATGGCCCATGGTATGCGTTTTCACCGTTTCGCTGGCGGGTTGTCATGGTGGCGCGGGCGAAAAACATCATTTCCATGCATAGCGGAAAGAGCCGTGGACAGTCAGCTCGAACGGACTATTTCCTCCATCACGAAAGACTCCACTATGTCGTTTGGCTTCACATCGTTGTACTTCTCAAGACCGATGCCGCAGTCATATCCGGAGGTCACTTCCTTGACATCCCCCTTGAAACGTTTGAGAGAGGAAATCTTGCCTGTGTGCACGACCACGTTATCGCGGATAAGCCTGGCGTCGCTGTTCCGCGTGATCTTGCCGGACAGGACGTGGCTTCCTGCGATGGCGCCGACTTTTGATATGTTGAACGTCTGGCGAACCTCCGCCCGGCCTGTGATCATTTCCTTATACACAGGCTCCAGCATCCCTTCCAGGGCCAGCTTGATGTCGTCTATCGCGTTGTATATCACGCTGTAAAGCCGGACGTCCACTTCCTCGTCCTCGGCCAGTTTATTCGCCTTTTCAGTGGGGCGCACGTTAAAGCCGATAACGATCGCGTTTGACGCGGCCGCCAGGCCGATGTCTGTTTCGGTGATCCCACCCACCGCGCCATGGAGGACGTTGACCCGGACGCTTTCGACCTTGATATCGTCGAAAGCCTTGCGCACGGCTTCGATGGAGCCCTGCACATCCGCTTTTATGATTATGTTAAGGTCTGTAACCTCTCCTTTGGTGATCTGGGCGTGCAGGTTTTCCAGCTTCACGTGGCCCTTCGCGGTTAACCCTTCAAGGCGCATCGACTCTTCCCGTTTGATGGCTATCTGATGCGCCTTACGCTCGCTTTCCACTACCATGAAGCTCTCGCCCGCCGTTGGAACCCCGGAAAACCCGAGTATCTCCGCCGGCATGGACGGCCCCGCGTTTTTAATACGCTTGCCCCTGTCGTCTATAATGGCTCGCACTTTGCCGTAATGCATGCCGCTTACAAACGAGTCGCCAATCTTCAATGTGCCTTTCTGCACAAGGACGGTGGCCACCGGACCACGCCCCTTGTCAAGCTTGGATTCAATAACTGTCCCGTAGGCCATTCGTTTGGGGTTGGCTTTAAGCTCCAGAATTTCGGACTGGAGAAGAATCATTTCAAGCAAAGCGTCTATGCCAATATTTTCCTTCGCCGACACTTCACAAAAAATTGTCGTGCCGCCCCATTCCTCCGGGACAAGGTTGTGGGTCGCCATCTCTTGTTTGATTTTGTCCGGATTCGCTCCGGGCTTGTCTATTTTGTTTATCGCCACCAGCACAGGCACCTGTGCGGCGGACGCGTGATGGATCGCTTCTAGTGTCTGGGGCATAACGCCGTCATCCGCGGCCACTACCAGCACGACTATGTCCGTAACCGAAGCGCCTCGCGACCGCATCGCGGTGAACGCCTCGTGGCCGGGTGTGTCTATGAACACTACCGTGCCCTTGTCCAGCTTTACGGCATAGGCGCCGATTCTCTGCGTAATGCCGCCGGCTTCCTCCTCTGTGACCCTGGTCTTGCGGATGGTGTCAAGAAGGGAGGTTTTCCCGTGATCCACATGGCCCATTATCGTCACGACAGGAGGCCTCGTTACAAGTGATTCTTCGTCTTCGTCTTCGGCTATCTCTTCTTCGAGTTCATTTTCTTCCCTGGTCTTGATCTCGTAACCCATTTCAAGAGCAAGCTCCCTGGCCACATCCGCGTCTATGGTCTGGTTCAGGGTGGCCATGATCCCCTTGGTGATCAGCTTGGTTATTATCTCGTTTACACCCACCCGGAGCTTGTCGGCGAACTCTTTTACCGTTGTCGCCTCGTCAATAACGATCCTTCTGGCTTCAGCTTCTTGTTTGGCGCGTTCTTCTTCATCTATCAGGCGTTGCAACTCCCGCTCTTCCGCTTCAATCTTGCGCTGTTTTTCCCTCTGCGCACGAGCTATGGCGGCTTCTTCACGTTTTTTCGCCTCTGCTACACGTCTTTCGGCCTCTTCTCTCTTGCGTTTTTCCCTGGCCTCCTTGGCCTGTTGCGCTGTCCTCCTCGCTGGTGGGGCGGGAGGGGTCGCCCTTATTTCACGTAGCGGTTTTTTGCTGATGGGCGGTGTGGTTTTGCCGGGTCCGGTGGAGGGCTTTTGCTCCTTTTGCCTGGGTTGGGGCTTTGATGGAGCGCGTTTTGGCTCCGCGTCACTGATTTTCGGCTTGGACGCAATTGGCCGGGTAGCTTCTGCGGTTTTGGGCGGAGTGGCGACTCGCTTTGCTTTTGCAACTGGCGAGACATCCTTTTTCACCCCTTTCCCTTTGGTCGATGTGGCCTTTTTGGCGACCGGCTTTTTCTCGGGTTCAGGGGCTGTCTTCGCCGGTTGGGTTTTCTTCTTTGCCGCAACGGGTTTTGCAGGAGCGGTTTTGGCCTTTTGGGTCGTGGTTGCGGCCGCGGTTTTCTTTGCGGAAGCCTTGGCGGGCTTTTTCTTGCTCTTGGTTTCCAGCCCCATCTTTTTCACCTGGCGCCGCAACCTGTCTCCAAGATGCATGTCGATGGAACTGGAGTGGCTCTTCACCGGGTAGCCCATACCGTTCAAAAGGTCGAGCAGTATCTTGTTGGCGACACCAAGCTCCCTCGCTAATTCATATACTCGTACTCCGGACAAAAAGATCTCCTCACAAAAAAAACCAATCCAGCCATCACGTTGTTGCAAGTGGCTAATTGGTAATCATACCATTGTGAGAATACTAATCAAGCACGTTTAACGTGTTGCCACGTTTAACGTGTTGCCATGTTTAACATGTGGCCGAAAACAGGCTTATCTGGCCGGACAATCAAACCGGGCCTATAATTTGAACGGTTCCCGTATTAAGCCGCCCCATCTCCCGGAGGAGTTTCGATTTCGCCGTTTTGCTCTTCGTTCCGCTTTTGGCTTTGGTTCTTATCCGGTTCGCGGTTTAGCCTGCTCTGTTCGTACTCATGCTGGCTCATTACGTCGAGTTCCCACCCGGTCAGCTTTGTGGCGAGCCGGATGTTGATCCCCTTTTTTCCTATGGCCGGTGAAAGCTGGTCATCCGGGACTATGGCAAATGCGCGTTTTTCGCTTTCGGCCAGGATTACGCGGACGTTTTTCGCCGGGGTGAGCGCAGACGCGATCAACTCCTCGGGATTATCGCTCCAGGCGAACACGTCGATTTTTTCTCCGCTAAGCTCTTTTACCACCGGCTGGATTCTTGCACCCCGCACTCCGACACATGTTCCGACGGGGTCGAGGCCGTGTTTCTTGCTTTTTACCGCCATTTTCGTCCTCCCCATCGGGTCCCTGGCGATTGCGACGATCTGCACCAGGCCCTCTCCGATCTCCGGCGCTTCGAGTTCCAGCAACTTGCGCGGCAGATCCAGATGGTTTCGTGAGACCGTAATCGTAGGCTCCCTTTTTTCCTCCGTGACGTTTGTTATGATGAGCTTCACATGGCGGCCCCGCTCGAGCCGGTCCATGTAGAGTTGCTCCTGCGGCGGCAAAACGCCTTCTACCCCTTCGAATTCAACGATGTAGCTGTCGTGGGATTTGCCGACCATTCTTCCGGTGACCATCTCGCCGATCCGGGCCTTGTATGACATGAACATGCGATGCGATTCAAGCTCGCGACCTTTTTTGTGGATCATTTGCCTGACAGACTGCGCGGCTATCCTGCCAAGGTCCTCCATCTCTACATGCCTGCGGACGATTGCCCCTTCTTTGGCTCCATCTTCGATTTTCGCCGCATCCTCGATGGATATATGGGTAGACTCGTCATCCGGCTCAGAGGAGACCTCGAGAAGCTCGAACAGATCGAATTCGCCCCTGTCCTGGTCGAATCGGGCTTCCAGGTTTTCCCGTTCGAGCCTTTTGCACGCGGCCGTGGTGACCGCCTGTTCTATGGCCTCGATCAGCTCATCGAGTCCTATCGACCTTTCGTTGGCCACCATTTTCAGGGCGTTCATTAATTCAGAAGACATGTTCAGATATCTATCTCAAGTTTTGCCTTGGCTATGTTTGAATATGGAATTGTCAACAGCTCTCCGTTTTTCTCCAATTTTACTTTCGCGCAAACATCATCGGCCTGCACGATGTCGCACAGGAATTTTTGCCGCCGTAGCGGCGCTATCGGCTGTTTCAAAATAACCTGGGCGTGTTTACCCAGGTTTTGCAACCAGTCCTTCGGTTTTTTTAGCGGCCGCGTCAGCCCCGGTGACGAGACTTCCAGGGTATACGACCCTTCCATGGCGTCTTCAGCCTCTATCACAAGCCCCACCTGGCCGGACACCCTGGCGCAGTCTTCCACTGTCACGCCGCCCGGTTTGTCAATATATACGCGCAACGTCACATATCTGCCGCTTCCGGTGATTTCAACCTCGACAATTTCGCAACCCTCGGCCCTTACGACAGGGTCGAGAAGAGCGTTTAACCTGTCCACCGGTCCGCTTGTCATGATACAGTCTCTTCAGTGTCGCAATGTTTTACAGCCACGCGTCAGGCTGTATGGGATTGTCATCTTCATATCATTATCACACAAGGGCAAAACAGGCCACAAGTTCAAACAGAAATGAATCGCAAAACAGGAGCCGGACTTTACTTAACCGTGTGGCGAATGTAAGCTATATGGATTTGGAACAAACGGATATTTATTCATGACGATACCGGATAGCCATGGGCATTTCGGCCCGTTCGGGGGCCAGTATGTCATAGAAACCTTGATGCCTGCGCTCGAGCGACTGGATATCGAGTTTGAGAAAGCCATGCGTGACGCGAGGTTTCACAAGCTTCTGGAGCGTTACCATTCCACATATATCGGCAGGCCCACCCCGCTCTATTTCGCCGAGAGGTTGACCAAAAGCTGTGGTGGCGCCCAGATATACCTGAAGCGCGAAGACCTGATCCATACCGGAGCGCACAAGATAAACAACACCATAGGCCAGGCTCTGCTTGCGCTGAGGATGAAAAAAACAAGAGTAATCGCGGAAACAGGCGCAGGACAGCATGGTGTCGCCGCCGCCACTGCGGCCGCTTTGTTTGGCCTGAAATGCGATGTTTACATGGGCGCAAAGGATATGGAGCGGCAAAAGCTGAACGTGTTCAGGATGCGTCTGCATGGAGCTGAAGTGATATCTGTGGACACCGGCTCCAAAACCCTCAAGGACGCCACGTCGGAAGCCTTGCGGGACTGGATCGCTTCGGTGGAGGGGACGCATTACATTATCGGCTCTGTCGTGGGTCCGCATCCTTTCCCGAAAATCGTCAGGGAGTTCCAGTCGATCATCGGGCACGAGGCCAAGTTTCAGGTCATGGTAAAGACCGGGCGTCAGCCAGACATGCTTGTGGCCTGCGTAGGGGGCGGCTCCAACGCCATCGGCCTGTTTCATCCTTTTTATCATGACGAGGAAGTGGCCATGGTGGGGGTCGAGGCGGGCGGTCTCGGCCTTTCCACGGGAAAGCACGGCGCTCCGCTGGCCAGGGGCAAAAAAGGAGTCCTGCACGGAGCGAAAAGCTATGTGATGCTTGATGGTGACGGGCAGGTGATGGAGACGCACTCCATCTCGGCCGGGCTGGATTACCCGGGGGTGGGGCCGGAGCACGCCTATTACAAGCAAACCGGAAGGGCTGTGTATGTTTCCGTCACGGACAGGGAGGCGCTGGCGGCGTTTGAGAAATTGTCGCGGCTGGAGGGTATTATTCCGGCGTTTGAATCGGCCCACGCGATAGCCTATGCGATGAAGGCCGCGCGGAAAATGAAGAAAAAGCAGATCATGGTTGTGTGCCTTTCCGGCAGGGGGGACAAGGATGTGGCCGTCGCCCAGGGTGAGCTCGGTTATTCATGAAAACGCGCCAGGGTGGGAAGAAAATGAGCCGCATAGACGAAGCGTTTGTGAAACTGAGGGACGAAAAACGCAAGGCCCTCGTGATTTTTCTTACGGCCGGCGACCCTTCACTTCGCGCCACGTCGGAGCTGGTGCGGGCGGTTCATGACTCCGGCGCGGATATTGTCGAGCTTGGGGTGGCGTTTTCCGATCCGCTGGCCGACGGGCCGGTCATCCAGAAATCTTTCAGCCGAGCTATCGCCAATGGCGCGAACCTGGTTAAAACCATAGACATGGTGAGACAAATCCGTCGTGATATTCAGGTTCCACTCGTGTTCATGCTGGCTTCTACCCTGGTGATCAACCACGGTGTGAAAAGGTTCATGCGTGACTGCTCCGGGGCGGGGATCGATGGGCTTATAATCCCTGACGCGCCACCGGAAGAGTCGGAGGAGTTCGTCCCTGCGGCGAGAAGCGCCGGGCTCGACACCATATTTCTGGCGGCGCCAACATCCACCTCCGCCCGTTTCAGGAAGATAGCTTCGCTTTCCACCGGGTTTATCTATTATATAAACGTAAAAGGTGTCACAGGAGTTTCCGCTCCGTCACAAAAAGATGTTTCCGCTCAGGTGGCCAAACTTAAAAAAATGACGAAGCTACCCGTGCTGGCCGGGTTCGGCGTCAGGACCGGCGCACAGGCCAGGGCTTTATCCAGGTGCGCCGACGGGGTTATCATAGGCTCGAAGGCTGTGGAGATTGTTCACGCGGGGAAAAACCGGGCAGGGGCTGTGCGAAACCTCGCAAGGTTCGTGTCCTCAATAAGAAAGGAGATGGACAGGCGGTAAGGAGCCTGTGTGGGTGGTTGTTCATGCCCGCGCGGGGGCGGGGACCGACGCTGTTTGGCTTAGCCGGTCGAGAGTGTTTTTTCAGGAAAGAAGCGCCGCCGCCAGGATTTTAAACCCCAGTTTCGCCGCGGTGAATTCCGACTGGACCGATCCAGGTATCGGCATCAACTCCATCATATCCGCCCCTACGATTTTTCGTTTGGATCCTATCATCCTGATTACGTTTGTCACCCCGGCCCATGTCAACCCCCCTGGTTCGGGTGTTCCCACGCCGGGAACTACGGAAGGGTCGAAACAGTCCAGGTCGACCGTGATGTACACATGCTCCGACAATCCCTCCAGCATGGGCCCGATCCAATCCGTTCTGTCGGCGATTTCCCACGCGGGATAGACCGGGTGGCCCGATTTTTTTATAAAACCCGCCTCTTCCCTGGATATGTTGCGGACACCTATCTGGACTATTGCGGCGCGCTCGATGACCCTGCGCATAACGCAGGCATGGGAATAGGGCGAGCTTTGATATATGTCCCTCAGGTCTGCGTGCGCATCGAGCTGGACGACAGTGAGAGTGCTTTTAAAACGTTTGGCCAACGCCGTCACCGCCGCCGTGGTGAGGCTGTGGTCGCCCCCCAGCATCAGGACAAAACCGGCTTTGCGCAGAATCCCGTCATAGATATTTTCGACACGGCTGATGGTCGCCCCGGGGCCGGACACGTCCGGCTCAACAGGGTTTAAAGTGGCTATTTTCAGCTGTTCGCAATCGACACCCCACTGCGCGTCATAAAGCTCCACATGGGCGCTGGCTTCAATGATGGCAGCCGGACCCAGCCTTGAACCAGGCATGTAGCTCACCGCTCCATCGTATGGGACCGGCAACACGACCGCGTCTACGTCGTTGATGTCCGGTTGGCTGTTTTCAAGCCCGCCGAATCCGCCGTCCGAGAGGTTTTTCGCAAATAATGTCATTGTTGTCCGGTAAAATTGTCAGTATGTTAACATGAATATTTAGGATGCTGTACACAATGACTTCAGGTTTTAAATTCGCGGCTGTTGTTTTTCTGGCCGTGTTGACGATTTTCGTTTTCCCATACCCGAGCCACGCCCAAGGAGCCATGGGCGCCACGGATGAAGAGGAAATCGGTAGAAAAGCCGATAAGCAAATTATAAAAGCGTATGGTCTGTATGACGATGAGAAACTGCAGGAGTATGTACGGCATATAGGCAAAAAATCATCTCGAAAGTTGATCAGCCGGAATACGAGTTTCACTTCAAGGTTGTAGACGACCCGATGGTAAACGCATTCGCCCTGCCTGGCGGATACGTTTATGTAACGCGCGGTCTGTTGGCCACGATCAACTCCGAAGCCGCGCTTGCCGGGGTGCTTGGCCATGAGATCGGCCATGTTATAGGTCATCACTCGGTGAAAATGATGAAAAAAAGCATCGGCCAGGCCCTGCTTGCGTTGGGCGGCCTCGCCGCCAGCCCCGAAATACGGCAAAACGCCGCCGCCTGGCTCACCGTGACATCCACCCTGTCCCAGCAGATATTGCTTGGCTACGGGAGGGATTTTGAGATGGAGTCTGACCAGATGGGGATGATCCTGAGCCATGAATCCGGCTATGACCCTGACGGTATAGTGTCGTTCCTGCATCTGCTTCGAAGATTGGAAAAACTTGGAGGACAGAGCTATCATGGATTTCAGGCGACCCACCCGGACACGATCACCAGGATAATCGAAGCGGAGGGAAAAAGCTCACTGCTTAGAGCCAGGGGGGAAAAGTATGTGGACCACAGGCTGGAGTATCTCGGCGCTATCGACGGGCTGAGATATGGCAAGCCGAAATGGAAGGGGAGGACGTTGCCGCCGTACAAGATCAAAATTTACGTGGTTTCCAGTGGCGACACGTTCCGGTCTATTTCCATGAATGAGAGCGATGATGAATCGCTGGCGTTGGAAAACGCGGTTTTGAACGGTATGGAGCAGGACTCCCCCCTGACCCCCGGCGAACGGATCAAGGTGATTGTGCCCGAGAAATCCGTGAATCGGATATTACAGCATAAAACTGAAAAAAAGGAGAGCAAGGAAGATGAAATCGGCGGTGGAACTGGCGATGGAGAAATCCGACAGCCTCGGTAGTGGATCAAAAAAACTTTCTGACACTCAAAAGTCCGAGATAGCCGAAATAAGGAAAAAAGCGGCGGCCAAAATAGCGGAGCTTAAAATCATGCTGGACGACAAGGTCGGCGGGCTCGACAACGTCCGGGAGGACCACGTGGCCGCAAAACAAGCCCTTGGCGAGGAGTTTTCCAGGGAAAAGGCCAAAATTGAGGAGAAGATGGAAAAGGAGATAGAAAAGGTCAGGAACGGTAAATAACGATAACAGGATAAATCGCCGGTACAGGCTATCGCCTGAAAGCCAGCAGATATATTCTTTTAAACGCGAAGTTCAACAATCCTTCCGGCTCGGCTTGGGCTGTGAAGGATTTCATTACTATTGTCCTGAAGTTTTCGATGTAGCTGTCGTCGATAGGGATATTGTAGTGCGCCGAGTTGAGATAACCAGCCGCCGCGCCAGACTCGAATATTCCAAACGCCTCCTGGGGAGTGTGGGTCGATGATGTGGTTTCCAGGCGAGAAGAAGCCACCTCGTACCCTGCGGATTCGAATAACCTGGTGTAGCCGTCAGCGGTTTCAAAAAATACCCATGGCGATTCGAACCTTGCGAATGTATCTTTCGTTTCCGGTTCGACGCTTATTCGCTCTATCGCCTTGATGATGTTCGGCTGATACAGGCTGGTGGCGGGCGCTTGCACGCCAATTCTTCCGCCGGGTCGCAGGGCCCTGTGGAGCCTGTCCAGCGCCGGTTTTGTGTTTTTGAGCCACTGGAACGCGGAGTTGCAGAAGATCACGTCGAACCTGTTTTCATATTCGATATCTTCGGCGCATGTCTGGTGGAAGGTGATATCCGGGTCTTTATGGGCGTTACGCGCTTTTTCGATCATCCCCCCGGACGGATCTATTCCGACCACACAACCGGAGGTTACTGTGCGTATTTTCGATGTCAGCGAGCCTGTGCCGCACCCTAAGTCGAGAACGTCCTCGTCCTTTTTTATGTTTAAAAGCTCAAAAAGCTTTTCCGACGCGGATTTCTGGACAATTCCTTTTTTGTCATAACTGGACGCGATCCTTGTAAAGCTATACTCGCTCATGCCCCCCAGGCCTCTCTGGCCTTATCTTGCTTCTTCTGCTGTACAGGCAACCACAATAATTCTGTCTGTAAAACCCCAGTTCCCGCGCCATTCTGGTTGTTATTTTATAGCCATCCTTTTTCTTCCAGTCCGCCTCGATAAAAATTATATTCTGACGCTCCGCCGCCATCAGCCCGATGCGATTGATAACCGCCGCCTGTTTGTATGGAGAGACGGTTAAAGCGGTGCCATATATGTCAAAGCCGAGTTGGGCGGCTTTCTCCGCGGAGCTGGAAAGGCGAATGTCGAAACAGACAGAGCATCTGGCTCCTCTCTCCGGTTCCATGGCAAGGCCCTTGGTTGTCTGGAACCATGATTCCGGATCGTACTCTCCCTCGATCATGGGTAACCCGATTTGGTTCGCCCATCTTGCGGCTTCCCTGAGCCTTAAAACGTATTCGCTCTCAGGGTGAATGTTTGGATTGTAAAAGTAGAGTGTGACGTTGTAGTCTCGTCTTAAACGCTCCACCACGTAAGGGGAGCAGGGAGCGCAACAGATATGCAACAGCATCCGCGGCGCTTTTTCCGTCACATGCCTGGCTGAACTCACGGTAAACGCCTCGCCCGACACGGGTGTTTCAGGTGTTTAATATTTTCGCCGCGTCTTTGGCGAAATAGGTGAGGATCATGTTGGCGCCCGCGCGATGAATGGACAGAAGCGCTTCGATCATGGCGCGGTCCCTGTCCAGCCAGCCGTTGCGGCCAGCCGCCTCGATCATGGCGAATTCTCCCGATACGCTATAGGCCGCCAGGGGGAGGTTGAACTGTGATTTGACCATGCGGATTATGTCGAGATAGGGCAACGCAGGTTTGACCATAAGTATGTCCGCGTCCTCCACGATGTCCAGCGCCACTTCGCGCAGGGCCTCGTTGGCGTTGGCGGGGTCCATCTGGTATGTGGACCGGTCGCCGAACGCGGGAGCGGAGTCGCACGCTTCACGAAACGGGCCGTAAAACGCCGATGAATATTTGGCCGCGTACGACATTATCGATATGTCCTTGTGGCCGTTGTCGTCCAGGGCAATACGGACAGCCCCGATCCTGCCGTCCATCATGTCCGACGGCGCGACGATATCCGCCCCGGCCCGGGCGTGGGTCAGCGCCATCGCTCCCAACAGCTCCAGCGTGGGATCGTTCAGTATCGCGCCCTTGTCGTCCACCACGCCGCAATGCCCGTCGGTTGTGTATTCGTCTATGCATACATCCGTGATAACGACAAGGTCCGGGCAGGCGTTTTTTATTTCACGTATGGCCCGGTGGACCACTCCGTCCGGATTGTAGGCTTCAGAGCCGTTTTCATCTTTCTTTTCCGGTATGCCGAAGAGGATGACGGCCGGGATATCGAGCGATTCCACTTCTTTGGCTTCGGCGGCTATGTTGTCTACCGATACACGGAAGTTGCCCGGCATGGAGCCGATTTCGTCTTTGACGTTTTTTCCCCATGTGACGAACATCGGGTATATAAGCATATCCGGGCTGAGCCTGTGCTCGCGGACCATCCTGCGTATATTGGCCGACGCCCGCATCCGCCGCGCCCGGTATTGTGGAAATTTCATTAAATCACCTTCGTTGATCAATTAAGTCTGATGGGCGATTTTACCATGCCACGGGTCTTTGCTGTTGAAAGAATTTTCATGGCTGGCGCATGTAACGAAGCGCTTTTCGCGCCCGCGATTTACGGGTAAATTGTCGTGTCCCATCGCCGTCTTACAGCTATATCCGCTCCAGCGAGGAGCGGGGAGCCCAGCCGCTGTATCCGGAGGATAATGTGATAAACACCCAGGATCCGTTAACCCTGCCCAGCTTTACAACAGTGCCGCTATGGAAAGTGAACACTTTTTCAGTTTCTTTTGATGGCCCGGTGTGTGCGTATATCTTATCAGCGACCGCCACCGCCCTGTCGCGCCTTTCGAACTGATATATCCTTATTCCCACAGTCGCTCCCCAAAAGATCGTGAGCGCCGTCGCCGCCACCATCGGCTTGACCAGCGTCCCGATCCATGGTTTGTCGAAAAAAACCAATAGCGCAAACCCTGTCAGCGAGCAGGCGATATACAATCCCAGCCAAATCCAGGTCATGACGTACAGCGGGAGCGGGTTTATGACAGCGGTCATTATCCATTCTGCGACACTGGGCCTGGGTGGGGGCTCTCGATCGGGTTTGATCGAACTGATATATTTCAAGTTGGCGATAGTGTCCTCGTCCCCGGGCCGCAACCTCAGCGCCCTCTGAAAATGCAAGGTGGCCTTGCCAAGATCACCCGTTTTCAGGTATGCTGACGCTCGGTTGTATTCCAGGTCCGGGTTGGCGATGTTCAACGAATTGTAAAGCTCCAGGGCGGCTTCATAGTCACCCTTGGCGTACAGGGCGTTGGCTTTGTTGTATATTCGGGCCTGATCCGGATTTGGCATCGCCATGGAAGGCGTGATGCAAATCGCAAAAACAACCAGCAACGCAGATATGGTCAACGGCTTTGTCACTATGTTTTCTCCATGGTGTCTATCAGTTCACGCGCTTTTAGCAGGTGTTGTTCCATGTCCGAGGGAGTCACAGGGGCGTACCGGGCGAGTTCCACCGCGTCGAACAGCTCTTCAAAATCACGCAATGTTTCTCCCCCCGTCTCTTTGAAACGGCTCCGCGCCACATCCCTGTTTATCGACGGAGCGGACAGGTTCCATTTGTCAGCGAGGTAACCACGGACGGCCTGGTCTATCATCGTGTAAAAATCACCCGGGTCGGATATGTTTTTCGCCTGGTCGAGCTTGGCCCTGGCGGTTTTTGCGGCGTAGACATATCTGGCGTACCCTTTGTCTGTCATCAATTTTCGTTTTCTTTTGGCCAGGGCCGTTCCCGCTCCGACAAGGGCCAGCGGGAACAGCAGGGCGATCCACATCCACCATTTGCGGTGGATCGGTTCGCTCCAGTCGTCCAGTGTGTCATGATCCGGCTTGATATAACGTATGCCGGGATTTATGCGGGATATGGCCTTGCGTCCGTTGGAAGAAGCGACGGAAGGCGCGCCGGACGCGGGCGCCACTTTCACTTTTACCGGGGATGTGGTTAATTCGACATATTCCCCCGGGTCCGGGTCGAACGCGTTCGTTTTCACCTGTCCGATGGTTTTATCCCCAGGCTCCCTTGGTATCATCAGGTATTCGATTGTCCTTCTGGAATGGATAACCTTGCCGACAGTTTCTATGTTGTCCGTGATTTTAGGGTCATAAACCTCGAATCCTTCCACCACCGGTTTTGGCGGGGCGTTCACCGGCTTCAGATAGCCCGCTCCGTCGATGGTGACGCGGAACATGAGGCTTTCGTTGACTTTCACGCTGGACGGTTCCACGGCGGCGGTGATGTTGAATTTACCCACTATGTTGGAAAACTTGTCCGGTTTGCCTGTTTTCGGAAATGGGCGAACCGATATTTTCAAAGGTTTTGTCCGCAACCGGATCTTTTCCGCCCATGGACCGACAGACACCACCAATGAAGCCGGATCTATGGTCAACTCCCCTGTGGAGATTGGTATCAGGCCATATTGCATTTTGGTTACACGGTACAGCTTTCCGTTTTTTCTCACGCTGGCGTATTTTTCTCTTTCACCGTTTTCGAAAGGCAAATCCTCCACCCAGAACCCCTCGAATTTCGGTTCTGACAGGTTCGGCCTTTCCCACAGGTCCACCGCCCTTAAAAAGGTAAAAGTGGCCGTTACCTGCTCGTATGGGACCACGTTGTCCTTGTCCACCTCCATCGTTACGATAAGGTCGTCTTCGTTGATTGTTCCGCTGTGTGTAAATGGCGGGTTTGTGTCGAACAGACCGCCGAATCCGGGAAAGAGCGATCTTTGCCGCCGTTGCGCGGGTTTCCGGTTTTTTGGAGCGGGAGCTAACGCGTCCACCCTTATGGTGATGGGTTTTGTTGTATACGTTTTTCCGTTGTGTTTAAGCGTGATGGCGGGTATTTCGAACGTCCCTTCTTTGGAAGCCACCACCTGGTAGGTGACAGATTTTTTTACAACAACGTCAAACCCGCTCATGCGAACCTGCTGGCTGGTGGATTGGCCCACGATCTCGAAATCGTCAAGCGCCGGCAATTCAGGTGTCGGGACGGACCTGGCTCCATCGCCCTCAATGGTGACGACCAGCCGGAACATGTCCCCCGGCCTGATATGGTCCGGAGAAGCTTTCGCTGTAAAGGTGATATCCCCGGCATACGCCGCTGTAGCAAACGCCAGGCATGCGATCAAGGCCATCACTGGCAACGAAGGAAACCTGTTTGTCATTGCGAATAAGTTTGACTGCTGTTCAGGGTCGGACAATGTTATCGGCGATGGCAAACGAGGGTCAGCCTTTTGGCCAGGTCATGAAAGCCGCGACCACCATGGCGAAAAGCATCGATTGTGTCAGGCCCACCTCCAGCAGACGTTCAAGAGCCACTTCCGTCGTGAACCCGTTGATCGCTATGTCCATAGCGAACCCCACCACCAGAAAAACGATGGTGATAGCCACCGCGTATTTCAGCCACACGACAAATCTTTCGGTTATTGTTGGTTTCTTGTCTGTCATATTTCAAACCTCCCTGGTTCGGACAGGTTCATGTTTTTAGTTTTGTGACTGTCTTTTTCCTGTCGCGCCCGATGGTGCATGGAGCCTGGCTTTACAATATCCCGAACACGACAGCCATTATAGCGGCAGATCAGTTTTACTACCAAGGCCGGACAGCGCTGACGCTTCATAAACAGCTACGTCATCAAACAATACCGCTAATTGAATAATAATAACGGCTATGGGAAAAGCAAGCCAAAAAATCGCTTATCTATTTTAGCGTGTGATCGGGATAGTTGTGTGATAAATCTCCCGGCTATCCGGCGTTGTTGACGCCAACCGGGATAAACAGGCCCAACAGCTATAACTTTCCGCCATCCTGAGTTTATCCCTGGAAAAACAATATTTATTATCGGCCCGATATCATGATAATGTTATACGGTAAACTAACAATTGAACGTCCAGGTTGTATAAGCAAATGAAAAAACTGATCGCGGCGTGCGCTGTCCTGTTTGTCGTAACCGCCCCCCCGGCGTGGTCGCAGGACAAGGCCCAGATGGAAAAAATCATCGAGGAATATATTCTTAACCACCCTGAAGTGCTGGATAAATCTCTCAGGAACTATTACACAAAGAAAAAAGCGGAGCTGGAAAAAGCGCAATTTACCAAGTCTTTGCAGAGCAGGGTGGAAGTCCCCATAGGATCCTCCCCGTCCAAGGGTCCGGATAACGCGCCTATTACGCTGGTGGAATTCAGCGACTTCCAGTGCCCATACTGCGCCCGTTCGGCCCCCACGTTGAAAACGCTGGAAAAGAAATACGAGGGGAAAATCCGTTTCGTGTTCAAGCATTTTCCTCTGACAGGAATACATAACCTCGCTATAGGGGCTTCAAAAGCCTCCATGGCGGCTGGGGAGCAGGGAAAATTCTGGGAATACCACGATATGCTGATGGCCCGGCAGGGTGAATGGGGCAGGTCTGGTGGCAACGAGCTTTTTGACAAGTACGCCTCATCGTTCGGCCTGGACATGGACAAGTTCGCCTCAAGTCTCAAATCGCCGGATTATGGTAAACAGATCAACCAGGACATCGCCCTGGGACGAAAGGTCGGGGTCAAGAGCACGCCCACGTTTTTTGTGAACGGAGTGATGGTTCGCGGCGCGAGGAGCGTGGATTACTTTTCCCGCGTAATAGATTTTCTGCTGAATGAAAAAAAATAGCTGACGATCATGGCTCAGGCGCGTCCAGGGGGCGCCCCGGCATCCAGGACGGGTCCGCGTCCATAGACAGGTAATCGGCCCACTTTTTGTCTTTGGGGTTGTTCAGGTAGAGGTTCGCTCCGGCGGCGGCTATCATGGCCGCGTTGTCGGTGCACAGACGGGGCGGTGGAATTACAACATCCACTCTTTCACGTTCGCCCAGGTTATGCATGGATTTTCTCAGCGCCGAGTTGCAGGCGACCCCTCCGGCCACGATAATCGATGCGGGCCCATATCGCTCGATGGCCATCCCTGTTTTTGTCTCGAGCGCCTTTATAACAGATCGCTGGAAAGATGCGCAAACGTCGTTGACCGGGATTTCTCCTTCGCTTTTTCGCAGATTGTTCACCAGGTATTTTACTGCCGTCTTGACGCCTGAAAATGAAAAATCGAGCGTATTGGATCGTGCCATCCCTACAGGAATATCGAATTTGTCGATTCCTTCGCTGGCCAGTTTTTCTATGACCGGTCCGCCGGGATAGCCCAGGCCGAGCATTTTTGCGCCTTTGTCGAAAGCTTCTCCTGCCGCGTCATCCCTGGTTCCACCAAGCCTTGTCAATTCGCCGAAACGCTCCATCCAGAAAAGCTCCGTATGACCTCCGGACACCAGTAGCGCAACCGATGGAGTCGCCAGGCCGGGGTTGTGTATGAAAGCGGACATGATATGTCCTTCGAGGTGATTTACACCCACCAGAGGAAGGTCTCTGCCCCATGCCAGTGATTTCGCGTAACTGAGCCCCACCAGGACAGCGCCCACCAGACCGGGACCCCTGGTGACAGCCACCAGCCCGATATCATCGAGCGTAACTCCCGCTTTGGCCAGGGCTTCGCTTACCATCGGCTGTATGGTTTCCAGGTGGCTTCTGCACGCAAGCTCCGGGACCACACCTCCATATTTGGCGTGGATCGCCGTCTGGGAGGAGACAATAGAAGAAAGGACGGTATGCCTCCCTTCGACTATCGCCACGGCGGTTTCATCGCAGGATGTCTCGATCCCCAGGGTCAGAATGTTTTCTCTCATAGGAGGATATCATAGCCTAACGACGCCCGGGTTGGTGAACATCATTCTATACAAACCGCATATCCAGGCATAAGTCACCACGCGGGAGGAACCAGGCGGCGTCGGAGACTTTGTTGATTTGTCTTTTCCAGGAGCCAACGAAAATGATATAAATAGAATTTCCTTCGTTAGCGCATTTCCACGCCAGGTTCGAAGGGATGGATTCTGTGTATTTGTTACAGCGTTATAGTTTATATCGATGATCGACCCTCGCAAGACCGAAATACTGTCCAGCGACCTGGACAAATCATCCAGTCTTGACTCCGAACAGGAGAAATCCCTGTACGTGGAGGTGGAGCTTGGGTCCACCCTCGCGTCGAGATACAAGATAAAATCCAAGCTTGGCGAAGGGGGGATGGGTGTTGTCTACGCTGGTGAAGACTTGCAGTTGAACAGGCCGGTGGCCATCAAACTGCTCAAACGGAATGTCAGCCAGGATAGCCGGGCTGTCGAGAAACTCAAACAGGAAGCCCAGGTGTCGATGATGCTTACCCATAGCTGCATCATGCGCCTCATCAATTTCGAACAGGATGGGGACTACGCTTTTCTGCTGATGGATTATGTGGACGGGATGGATCTTAGCACCATGGCCCAGCGCCGGCCGGACAGGAAACTGGACGAGAAAACCGTGGCCCAGATGGCGTACATGGTTTGTTCCGCGCTCGATTACGCCCACAAGAAGAACATTATCCACAGGGACATAAAACCCGCCAATATAATGATCAGCGTCAACAAGGAAGTGAAGCTGATGGACTTTGGCATCGCCAGGGTCCTGGCTGAAGCCACGGACGACCATCCCCAGCTCGCCGGCACCCTGGCGTATATCGCGCCGGAAGTGTTCGCAGGCGAAAAGCCGGATAACAGGTGTGATTTGTACGCTCTTGGTCTTACGATGTACGAGTTGCTGGCGGGGGACATACCTTTCAGGGGGCGGACCGCGTCTGAAATCATCAATCACCATATCAATACCATTCCCCCTCGGCTGGAAGGGGTCAGCCGCGAATTTTCCAATATCATTTTCCAGCTTATAGAAAAAAAACCTAACGCCAGGTTCCAGTCCGCCCAGTCCCTGCGGGTGGCGCTGGGGAAATACCTGGGGCTAGACGAGAGCGACAAGGTTTCGAAGATGAAAAAGCGGGTCGATCATGACAGACGCAAGCTCGACAGTGATCGGCGCAAGATCGAGCGTAAGCTCGACCAGCTGGAGACAGACAAGCGGGAAATGGAACGCAGGATCAACAACGCCAGATCGGCGGCGCATAAAACCGTCGACATAGCTGTCGACACCTTTTCGCTGAAAGACGCGCTCGGCGAGATGCCGCTGAAACTGTTGGGTGTGGCGATTGTATCAGGGTTGGTCGCGGAATGGACGGGACAGTTGGTAAACAGCGGTGATCTTGTGGAATTCGAGTCTGTCGGGACCTACGAGATGGTTTCTTCAGGGCTTTCGGGATTGATCATCCTTGGAATCCCCGCCGTTTTTCGTTCGGGGGCGGCTGGAGGATGGATAGGCGCCGTTGCGGGAGCTGTCCTGGGGTTCGCCGGATTCTACCTTGCCGGAATGTTCAATGACTTTTTTCTGGATAACGATATATGGTTGTCGTACAGCCTGGTGGACTATTTTTGCATGGGCCTGTTCCTTTCGTTCGGCGCGGCGGCTACCGTGATCAAGACCAAAGATCCGGCGTTTGTCGCCCGGCTGGCCATGATGTCGGTCGCCGCTGTGGTTGTGACATCGTTACTGCCTTATATGGGGGTCGCCGAATCACTCCTGGGCTTTGACACCGACAGCGCGGATTATTTCTATTTGCCTTTGGCCAGCGCGGTTATCTGGGCCACGATAGATTTTGGTGAGTCCTGGATCGAGAAGTGAGCTCCTTGTCCAACTCTCCCTGTGATATGATGAACCCATGAAGTGTTCAGGTGGTGTTATGAGATTCAAGATTATCGGCGTCCTGGTTTTATCGACGCTCTGGATATTTGTCCCCGCGCAAGCGGCTGGCCAACCTGAGACGGGTGATGGTGGCTCCGCCTTGTTTGACAGGCTTTCGCGGGATTTGATGTGTCTTTGCGGATGCAACAGCACCATCAAGAGCTGTCCTCATACCGATTGCGGCTACGCCATACCCGCCCGGAAAAAAATCATGGAAATGGTTGGGGACGGCAAGACGTATGATGAGGTCGTGGCCGCGTTTGTCAGTGAACGCGGGGAGGTCGCGCTCGCTTCTCCCAGGAAGGAGGGGTTTAACCTTGTGGGTTACGCAATGCCTTTCTTTGCCCTTGCGCTGGCCGCAGTGGCGGTGGCTACGCTGGCCGCTCGGTGGGCGAAACAGGGCGCCACAGCCCACCCGGCCGGGCGAAATAATGAACCAGCGGAGCGGCCCGGGCCGGACAATGGCGCTCTGGCGGAAAAACTCAAAAAGGAACTCGAAGAGTTCGAATAGAAAAATTACGACGGTACAGAGTTGTTATGATAATTACATTTATAGAGCTGATGTTGCTGACGGTTGTTCTTTTCATCGTGGCGTATCCCCTGTTTGCGGCGAGGACGGTCGCAAACGCCGGAGCTGTCATTACCGAAAGCGGCTACACTGACCTTCTGTATCGGAAGGAGTCTTTGTATATAGCCATCAAGGACCTGGATTTTGATTACAAAACCGGCAAGATCGATGATGACGATTACAAAGCCATGAAAGCCGGGCTCGAATCGGACGCTCTGGAACTGCTCGGGCGTATCGATAATTATGAAAAACAGCCCTCTCCGGAAATTTCCTCCGGGTCATCGGCCGCGTCCAGGAAGAAAAGAAACACCATCTTTTGCCATGAATGCGGCGCGTCTATCCAAAAGAGCCACAAGTTCTGCTCCGAGTGCGGAACACGGATTTGACCCGGTCTAACCCGGGGTTGCGGTGGGGCGCCTGACCAGGAAAACCCTCGATTTTCCTTTGTCGCTGAAAGCGTAGACGGAAAGCCCCGCGCCTGACTTTGTGTTTGTCCACTTTCCGTAGAACTGGCCGGTTCCCTCCAGGACGCTCACCCGGGCGAATCCGGCCTCCGGGAGCGTTTCGGCGTAGAACTTCTCGACCTCCTCCAGCCCCCTGTCAACGCTGAGCGCGTAAGTCTCCTCGCCGATTCCGTATATGGCGCTCACAACCTTTCCCCCGGGGATTGCCGGCAGTTTGTCCTCCAGCCCCGATTTTTCAGGGCTCTTTTCCCGGCTGGTTACGATGTATCGCCTGCCGTCTTTGTCAATTACGATCCTGTTTTTGGAAACTTGCGCCCTGGCGTTTTTACCCAGCCTGATCTCCAGGGCCTTTTTCACCACCCTATCGGCGACCGCCTGGCGCATATCCTGCCCCCCGGAGCATGATAACAAAAGCATGGACACCGCCAGTGTCACGGTGCAATAGCACGTAATCACAGGTGCAGATGCCTGGTGTCGAAAAGCGACCGCCTGACAGACATCGATCTTCCCTAGCATGGACACCGCCAGTGTCACGGTGTAATGGCGCATAATCACAGGTGTATATGCCTGGTGTCGAAAAGCGACCGCCTGACAGACAGCGATCTTCCCTTTAGAACGATATCTCCGGAGGTCGCGAGTGATTGGAAAGTTCTGTAGATCGTTTTCTCGGACACACCCAGCCGCTGGGACATCTGGAGGTATGTTGGCTTGTTTTGCAGGTGATACCATTCACCCGTGTCAGTTCCCTCTCTCATGATCAGCGCCTTGAGGAAATGGATGAGCCGTTCGCTACCGTCCATCGTTCCCAGCCTTTCGATCATCGCGTTGGCCGCGTGGAGCCGGTCGATCAGGATTCTGGCCAGGTTGACGGCGATTACCGGATATTTGCCCATAAGCTCTAGGAACCTGGAGTTTTTCATCTTGAACAGACGGCACCCCTCCAGAGCCACCGCCGTGGCGGTCCTCTCGGCGTCGTTAAACAATGTCATTTCGCCTATGACATCCCCCGTGGGAACGGTATAGACGATAATCTCTTTTTGGGCGTCGTTGTCTATGATGACCTGCAACGATCCTTTGGCGACCAGGTAAATACCTGTGCTTTTATCGTTGCGGTAAAAAAGGTGGGCTCCCTTTTCCAGGTATACCGGCGCAAATGAGCGGAAGGCGTCCTCGATATCCCTGTCGGTCAGGCCGGAGAAAACGTCGATTGTCCTTAACTGGGCGATGTCACTCATCGGGGTTATAAAAGATAATGAACGTCCGGCGATGAGCGTAATCGCATTGTTAGAAGGGGCGATTAGTTTGACACAGCTTTATCGACAAGCTTGACCGCTTTATCCTGGCCGATACCCTTGGCTTCGGCAAGCTCGCTTATTACCAGGTGATGGGCGTTTTCAAACACCTGCTGCTCGACAAAAGACAGGCCTTTGGATTCCTTGAGGAGGAACAGCGTCCTGTAAACCGAGGCCACCTCGAACAGGGAGCCGGTTTTTATTTTTTCCTGGTATATTTTCTGTCTTTTGTTCCAGTTCGGCTCGTAGCTGTCCACGCCGCCGTTTTCCAGGATTTTGATTATTTTGGGGACATCCCGTTTTGATATGATCTGCCTCATTCCCACGCATACCGCCGAATTGATGGGCGCCATGATGGTCATGCCGTTTTTTTGTATCCGGATTATATAGAACGCAGCCGCTGTCCCGGAGATTTTACGGTTTTCTATCTTTTCAATTACTCCGAGCCCATGGTTTGGGTAAATTACTTTAGAGCCTACTTGAAAACCGTTTTCTGAATTAATATACATCCCCACTTTCACCTGACTGTGCTTTCTTAGTCTAGCAGAACGCGAGGTTAGCGTCAAATCAAACTCAACAACCGGCTGGATTGGCAATTTGCCTGCGCTACATGTTATAAAGCAACGTTATGGATGAACTAGTGGAAACGGCCGGGTTGGGGGTCTTGCGGTTGAAAAGTGGTTATCCCCTGCCGATGGGCGCCACCGTGGCGCCCGAGGGTGTCAATTTCGCCCTTTTTTCAAAACACGCGACTTCGGTAACCCTGGTTTTGTTCAGGCGGAGCGTGTCCGACCCTGTGGCGGAAATAAGGCTGGACCCGGACAGCAACCGCACGGGTGACATATGGCGCCTGATGATTTGCGATTTCGACTATCGGGATATCGAATACGGGTATAGAGTCGATGGTCCGTGGGCGCCTTCCCAGGGACACAGGTTCGACCCGACTACCATCCTGATAGACCCATACGCAAAATCGCTCGCAGGGGGAGAGGTATGGGGGAGCGACTTTATAACAGTGGAGCATGACGGCAGAAAAAAAACCCATAGCGGTTACAGGTGCCGAATAGAGAGTAAAAAATTCGACTGGAAAAATGACAGGTATCCCAGGATACCCACGGAAGACCTGGTAATCTATGAGCTGCATGTCAGGGGTTTTACAAAAAGCCCCACCTCGTCGGTGGCGCATCCAGGCACTTTCAGAGGGCTTGTCGAAAAACTGCCATATCTCAAAAAACTGGGCGTCAACGCGATAGAGCTGATGCCGGTGCACGAGTTTTTCGAAAATGAAATATCATGGGCGAATCCGGCGAACGGATCGAGGCTCGTTAATTACTGGGGATATTCCACGGTGGCGTTTTTCGCTCCAAAATCCTCCTATGCGGCGTCGGCCCAGGGGGGGCAGGTGGATGAATTCAAGGAGCTCGTGCGAAACTGCCACGAAATGGGGATCGAAGTGATTCTCGACGTGGTTTTCAACCATACCGCCGAGGGGAACGAGACGGGAACCACTCTTTCGTTCAAGGGGCTGGACAACAAAACATACTACATGCTCGGTCCGGACGGCAAATACCAGAACTATTCCGCCTGCGGCAATACGTTGAACTGCAACCATCCGGTGGTGCGCCAGATGATCCGGGATTGTCTCCGCTACTGGGTCATGGAAACCCACGTGGACGGGTTCCGGTTCGATCTGGCGTCGATACTGGGGCGCGATTCCGACGGGAACCCATTAAGATCCCCTCCATTATTGGAAGCCATCGCCCACGATCCCATCCTGGCCGACTGCAAACTGATCGCCGAGGCGTGGGACGCCGGCGGACTGTACCAGATCGGCACGTTTCCCGCCTGGGGCAGGTGGGGGGAGTGGAACGGGAAGTTTCGCGACACGGCCCGGAAGTTTCTTAACGGGGATGATTCACAGACACCGGAGCTGGCCCGAAGAATATCCGGCAGTCCGGACCTTTATGAAAGCGGCGGCAGGCGTCCATATCATTCAGTCAACTTCATAACATGCCACGACGGCTTCACTTTAAAGGACCTTTTTTCATATAACGAAAAGCATAACCACGCCAACGGAGAAGATAACCGGGACGGCGCCAATGACAACTACAGCCACAACCACGGGGTCGAAGGGGACACCGACAATGTTGAAATCAACTCCGTGCGTCTTAGGCAGATGAAAAACGCCATTGTCCTGCTGTTCGTCGCACAGGGGGTGCCTATGTTGTACGAAGGTGACGAGATGGGCAGATCGAAAAATGGCAACAACAACTCGTATTGTCACGACAACGAGCTTAACTGGGTGGATTGGACGCTGGCCGAAAAAAACTCCGGCCTGGTCCGGTTCGTAACCGGGATGATATCTTTCAGGAGCCGTCACAAGTCCCTTCGCAGGAGGACCTATTTTACAGGAGAAATAATCGCCGGAACACCGGTGCGCGACATCGAATGGCACAGCGACACAACAGGAGAGCCGGACTGGGGGACACCTTCCAACAAGCTTGCTTTTGTGATTGGCGGCGAACCTGCGCATGACGATCGGCGCGACCCGGATATCTACGTGGCGTTCAACGCCGGGGACGAAGATGTGGAGTTCAATCTTCCCGGTGTGCCGCGCCGCAGGTGGGTTAAAGTGGTCGACACCGCCCTGGATTCGCCGCACGACTACAACGATCCAGGTCATGAAAAAGATGTTGCGGGGAGCGGATCGATCCCGCTAAAAAGAAAAAGCTCCGTTATCCTGGTTACCAGGGATCTGTGACCTGCGTGGCTCCCGGTCAATAGCCGATAAGTGTAAAACCGGTCCACCACGCATCGCCGCTGTCACTGTCGAACACGAACAGATCGTAATCGCCGAGATCGGTTGTGGAAAATTCCACTTTACTCGTTTCGAGCCGGTTTTCAAGCTCCGGAGCGTCCGCCTTGTCTACAACAGCCGCAAACCCGGGCGCTATCTTCCACCGGGAAACATCCAGCCTCGGGTCCATCGACCTCAACGAAGGCTGGATCACTTCGTATCGTCTGTCAGGACGCAGTGTCAGGTTGGCGCACATCCACCGGTTCGCGGCGAGAATCCTTGTGTCGCGTTTCGTTACCGCTTCGTGTATGCGCTCCATGGACACCTTGGCGTAATGTGAATCGCGCGCTTCGTACAGGAACATCTCGTGAATATCGTATACAGAAGACGGGTTCCCGATTTCAAACCGGACATAACGGGCAGTGGTTTCCGGAAAGTTCCACTCCTCGAAATCGCGCTCCGGGTTCCAGCGGGACCGGAGATATACCCTGGGACCAGCGGGGAAGATGTAGGAAGGATGATTGTAGCCGGACACCGAATCCCACGTGCGTCCGTCGAGGGAAACCTTGATCCGTATACTGCCTGGACGTCTGTTTCCGAATATGACACGAACCCTGGCCAGCGATCTTGGCTTTGCAAGCTCGACCGTGAACGAATCATCGGTGGCCAGCGTGGTGGACATCCTCCTGTCGCCCAGCGCTTTTTTGTCGTCTTTGAGTCGCCACGCGGAGGGAGGGATCGAGGCGACCGGCCTGGTGTCCGGCCTGATTCCGCTTACCAGGTATAAACGCCCGTTTGTTCTTGTCTTGAAGACTCCGCCGCAACACGATTTTATGAAACTGGTGAAATTGTCGTAATGCTCGCCCGCTGGTATCACAAACGCGGGATCGGGGTCGCTTTCGACTTTGAGCGTGGTGCGAAGACGGCGCGCCCCGGCCGATTCCATGCCGTTGACAGGTTTTCCCATAACCAGTGTCTGGTAGGTGACCTGTTCCATCAGGTTGTAATCGTTCCAGACGACAGACCGGGCGCCCACCCCCGCGATCCACGACGCAAGCGATCTGAAATATTCCATATTGCCGCGATAGTATCTGACGCCTTCGGAATAGTTAAAATAGTTCGACGAAAAATTTGCGCACAAGATGAACACCACCAGCGTTATTCCAGCGGGCCTGAAAACACGCCACAACCGGTCCGCCGCCGAAGCGGCGCCGATTATGAAAACGGTTTGCAGGGGCAGTGTGTATCTGGTTTCCGCCAAGGCGGCTTTGCTGTTGACGAGGAACATGACCAGAAATACAACCGTGAAGACTGCGACCGGCAGTGCGGGACTACGCGGCTTGTCGCGCATGGCTATCGTCCGGCCGATTGTCATGACCACTAATTGTCCCGCCGTTATGGCGACGATGACAGCGACAGCCGCTGCGGCCAGGGCGACAATATACGGTGCGTTCATCTCGTCAACGGGTATATATGTGGCCCGGACTCCCCAGTAGAGCCCCTCGAGATGTTTTGCAAACCCGGACAGTTCGATAGCTGTTACGCCCTGATCCGGGATGAAACTTTTGCTCATGACATATGGTACGAGGCCGGTCGCCAGCCCTGCCGCCCCGCCGGCGATTTCCACGCCGCAGGCGCCTCGCCGGAGGGACAGGAAAACGAAAAAGGCGAGAGTCGCCACATACGGCTCCGACAGGGGGCTGGTCCATAACAAAAGCCCGGATATAAGACCGGCCGCAAAAGCTCCAGCCGCTCCGAATTTCTCTCCCTTCCATTTTTGCGTGGCGTACCACAACAAGAACGTCACCCCGCATACAACTTCCGGGTAGCATCCTCTTGGTGTTATGTTGTAAATGGTGGCCACGTATGGAGTGATCGCCCAGAGCGACGCCGCGATATACCCTGTTCGCGCTCCCTGGATGGCGGAGCCCAGCAGGTAGAAGGGGATAACGCCCAGGGTGGACACAAGAACCGGAGCGAAACTTATCCCCCACCATGTAGGCCCGGTAAGTGCGAACAGGGGGGCGGTTATCCACGCCTCGATAGAGCCCATATAGTTCTGGCCGTAGTAGACCAGCGGGAACTCCACCCCGGTGGCGATATCGCTGGCCATCTTGGCTATGATGACAGCGTCGCCCTGGTGCGCATGGCCCCACGGCATTGCGACCCTGAAAATCAGGCCCGCGCAGAGGATGGACAACCACAACACCCCCCCCCAGAGGCTGGAGTGGTGTTTCATGTCCTGAACTTGTCCGTGTATCATGAAAAAAATAGTAACATGTGCAAATGGATTCGACGACCGGGGTATGGTTCCCTATAATACTCCGATGAGAAAAAAAAAGGTTCTGTTTGAAACTTTAGGTTGCAGGTATAACAGGTTCGAAAGCGCCGAGATGGCGTATGAACTGTGCAAGGCTGGATACGAGACCGCCACCAGCGCCTCCGGGCGGGTTGATGTGGTGGTGATAAACACATGCGCGGTCACCGCCAAAAGCGCCGCCCGGGCGCGCGCCGCCATTCGCAACGCCAAACAGACCCATCCCGAAGCCAGGGTGGTTGTCACGGGATGTTATTCCGAGACCAGCCCGGGGGATGTGGCGAGAGTGGACGGGGTGGACATGGTGGTGGGTAACGCGGAAAAGTTCGATATCGGCGATGTCCTGTCCGGCTCCGGTGACGAGACGAACATTTTCGTCGGGGCGGATATGCCGGGTGACCTTGCTGTCCGGCCTGTAACATCGATGGAGGGCAGAACCAACGCCTACCTTAACGTCCAGTCCGGATGTGACGAGAAATGCTCGTTTTGCGTGGTAAGGCTGGCGAGGGGCAGAAGCCGAAGCGCGGATGCGGCCAGCGTGGCCGAGCAGGTGAGGCGAATGTCTGACGCGGGGATCAAGGAAGTTGTGCTGACGGGTATAAACATCGGCCAGTACGGCTCCAGAGGCGCTTCTACGCTGTCCGGCTTGATCAGGCGTCTGGTCGACACGACGGATATCGCCAGGATCAGGCTGTCGAGCATCAACCCCAACGATGTAACCGACGAGCTGATAGACCTCATCGCGACGGAGCCGAGAGTGTGCCGCCATCTGCACATTCCGCTTCAAAGCGGGTCCGACCTGATACTTCAGCGGATGAGACGGCCATATACGGCCCGGTACTATGAGGAGACGCTCGATAAACTTGCCGCTCTTGTCCCTGGTATCGGCCTTGGCGCGGATGTCATGGTCGGTTTTCCCGGCGAGACCGAAGAGGAGTTTCGCCGGACATACGACCTTCTGGATCGTTCTCCGCTGATGATGCTCCACGTATTCGCCTATTCCCCCAGACCAGGGGCCGACTCCAGCCATATGGCGGACGTCCCCGCAAGACCCGTGGCCAAACAGCGCTCTGCGGCGCTTAAGGAGTTGTCGGCCCTGAAAGGAGAGCGTATGCGCGGCAGGTTCGTCGGGAAAACGCTGGATGTGCTGGTGGAGAGCAGCTATGACAGGAACGGCAGGCTGAAAGGGTTTGCCGACAATTATATCCCGGTGCTCCTGGATGGGCCGGACAGGCTGATGAACACGATTGTCCCGGTGAGAATGATTCAAGAGTCCGTTGGCCGCCTGTACGGGGAAGCGGAGGAGAAAAGGTCTGAGGTGAGCTTATGTCCGTGATAACCCTGACCACCGATTTTGGCTCGAAGGATTCATTCGTGGGGGTGATGAAAGGTGTCATGCTGAAAATCAACAGGGAATCCACGTTTGTAGACATCACGCACCAGATCACCCCCCAGAACGTCGGGCAGGCGGCGTATGTCATATATTCCGCCTTCAGCTATTTCCCCCAGGGAGCGGTTCATCTTTGCGTCGTCGATCCGGGGGTGGGATCGAGCCGCAGTCCTGTTGTCCTGGAGGCGGCCGGGCATTATTTTGTCGGTCCGGACAATGGGATATTTACCAAGATAATCCGCAACTTCGAGCCGACAGCCATCCATGAAATAGTAAACAGGGATTTTATGGAGCCGGATGTCTCCAGCACGTTTCACGGGCGGGATGTTTTCGCGCCGGCGGCGGCGTGGCTGTCCAGGGGTACCGTCAGGCTCGAGGAGTTCGGCCCGGCCGTGAAAGCTCCTGTTACGCTGGATCTTCCAAAACAGGTTCGTTCCGCGGCGAACCTGATCGAGGGCTCCATAATTTATATCGATGGGTTTGGCAACGCCGTGACAAACATCACGCGATCGTTGCTAGAAGAGGTGGAAAAGAACATCCAGGCCGACGGGGTCGAAATAGCGCTTCACGCCGGTGTGATCAAGAGCATTCTGCCCAACTACAGCATGGCGCCGGACCAGAACACCATTTGCGCCACGATAGGAAGCTGGAACACGCTGGAGGTTTTCCTCGCCAATGGCGACGCCGCCGGAGTGTTCGGCCTGGCTGTGGACGATCATGTGGAAGTCAGGTATTACTAGAAGATCGCTGTAGCAATGCGTTTTCCGGTTGCAGAACAAGGATACTTCCATGCCGCAAGTGACCAGTGGTGACAGGGACCGCTAGGCGCGCCGCCAAAGGGGCGCTTGCAATGGCCGTCATGGCCTCTTTCGCCGCCGGTTGCGCTCCTTTCAGGGAATCCGCCATAGAGCCTCTCAAACCCGTGTCGATGGAGCTGGTTAAACGGTTCAAGGGGCGGCTTGAGGACGACATGAGCCTGCGATCTCTTGAAAAAGCCGCCGCCGAATCGGTAACGTACCTGCAAAAAATCGATCCCGGAACAGTGATTCGCTATGGTGAAAAGAGCGTAACCCCGGACCGTGTAGCCAGGTCGGTCAAACGGCTGGTGGAAATTTTCCGGGACGAGTCGGACCACGCCAGCCGCGCCGGAAAGATATTGCGCGAGTTTGACGTTTACAGGGGAACAGGTGTAGTCGATGGCGGCGGAAACGTTCTTGTCACCGGCTATTACCAGCCGTTGCTGAACGGGAGCAGGGTGAAGGACAACTCCCACCGGTGGCCGATATACAGAAAACCCGACGATCTCGTAAATGTCGACCTGGGCCTGTTTTTCAAAACCCTGCGTGGCAAACGGATATCCGGCATGGTGCGTAACGGGGCGATGGTCCCGTATTATGACAGGCGATCGATAGACCGGGATGGCGCCATCGCGGACAAGGGGCTGGAGGTGGTGTGGGTTGATGATCCGGTGGATCTTTTTATCCTGCATGTGCAAGGCTCCGGCGTGGTCAGGTTTGGCGACGGCTCCACCGTCAATGTAAATTACGCCACCTCCAACGGGCGCAAGTACCGGTCCATAGGAAAACTGTTGATAGACAAAGGAGCCATACCCCGCGAAAAAATGTCGCTGTCTGCGATCCGCAGTTGGTTTAAGGAACATCCCGACCAGGTTCAGGAGGTCATGGACCACAACCCCAGCTATGTTTTTTTCAGGCTGATGGATGACGGGCCTTTCGGGTCTACCGGCGCGAAGCTGGAGCCGGGCAGGTCGGTTGCGCTCGATCCGAGGCTGTTTCCGAAAGGGTCTATTGTCTATTTCACCGTGGATTTGCCGGTGGTGGAAAACGGGGTGATCACAAGATGGAAAAAAACCGGACGGTTCGCTTTTTTCCATGACCAGGGCGGCGCGATAAAAGGCGCCGGGCGGATGGATCTTTTTTTCGGTCTCGGCTCCGCCGCTGAAATTTCGGCGGGAGCCATGAAACACCCGGGTGATTTATACTTTCTCGTGTTGAAACAATGACAAACCCCCCTTTGCCGTGCGACCATATGGAAACATCCGGCTCCGGTTAAATCTTTTGTCCGGACGGGAATATGGCCTGCGCGGCTCGGTTTTTTTAGCGTAACCGTTTCGTATGACGACCCTGTGCCGGAAACACGTAAATTAAGGGCGGCGGTTTTTGCGACATGTTTTCCGGTAGCTACCTTGAAATAACGGAAACCATTCTGTCCACGGCGCGAGAAGCCATGGTGATCCCGCCCAAGCCTTCGAAAGCTTCGAGAGTAAAGGAAAAAGTCGTTCATTCCATCTGGCTGGAGCAACCCTGGGCTCCTTACCCCATCAAGGATGTGATGGGAAAAACCGTGGAAATCATCTCTCCCGGATGGATTAACGGCGGTTTCGGACCTGATTTCAGGAACGCGTTGTTCAGGTATGACGGTGGTGAGGTAGAGAAGGGAGATGTGGAAATTCACGTCCATTCTTCGGACTGGGTTCGCCATAAGCATCAAAAAGACCCCGCGTACAATTCGACAAGGCTTCACGTGGCGCTGTATTGCGATTCCGCCGCCAATCCCAGGATCACACAGGCCGGCGGGGCTCTCATAGAGATTGAGCTGGAAAAAATCTGCTTTCCCATTGTCGACAAAACAGGTCCGGAGCCTTCGTTGAACCCGGGTAAGGCGCGCCTTGATGATGTCACCGGGAAATGCGCCGATGAACTGGCCCGGCTCGGTGACGCGAGAACCGGAGAACTGCTCGACGCTGCGGGTGACGCCCGATGCCAGATAAAGGCGCGACGATACGACAAGGCCGTGGCTGAATCGAGAGGCGAACAGGCGCTTTACGGCGGGTTGCTTGAAACTCTAGGGTACCAGGTGTTCAAGCCGCAGTTCACACGTCTGTCACGGGTTGTCACCCTGGAGCTTATAAGGGATGTCATGGAGGGCGTCGACCACAGAAAACGTCCGATGGTTCTCCAGGGCGTGCTGTTGGGCATGGCCGGTTTCTTGCCGGAGACCGGCGCCGGCTATGACGACCTTCAGCCCGAATCCAGGGAATATTTCGGCCATCTTCGCCAGGCATGGGGCGCCGTGTCCGCCCGGCATGGTCTTGCCCCTGTCCTGAAACGGGATCAATGGCCCCTTGCGGGCGCCCGTCCCGCCAACTATCCCATGGGCCGTCTCGCCGGGCTCGCCCACTTTTTGGCGGAGTATGGGGATGGTGACATGGAGGTGACGCTGGATCGGGTGATTCATTCATTTCCCCTGGATGGAGGCGCGAAAGCCAGAAAGAAATGGGAGGGCAAAACAGCGTCGCTTTTCCCTTCACCTGTGGATGATTACTGGGCGTGGCGCTATGTAGCCGGGGGTAAAAAGCTGGCGAATCCCAGGAAGCTGATCGGGCGTGAAAGAGTTGGCCTTTTTATGGTTAATATCGTAATCCCTTTTTTTCTTGCCCGGGCCAGGGGCAGGGGAGACAGGGAAGAGGAAATATACCTGGGGCGGGTTTATCACCAGGCTCCAAAACCTGGTCCCAACAGCGTTTTCCGGTTCATGATCGAGCGGTTGTTTCACGGCGCAAAGCGTCCCGCCGGTTTTATTAATATGGCCAGAGAGCAGGGACTGACGCAGATTTACAACGATTTTTGCGTCGTCAATCCCGGCGGATGCCACAGATGCGCTTTTTTATCCTATCTGGGAAAGCTTTCAGACGAAAAGATTACGTTAAATCAGGACAAAAGTCCTTTTCAGGACAAAAGTTCTTCACTCCGCGGGTGATAATGTTATATAAAGGAAGAAGCAGAATCGTCAACCTGTTACTCTTCGGTCAAGGGGCTTGATGTGGGACCCGTCAATATCAGCGTTATAACTTATGGAGACCACAAATTTGGCGAGTTCGTCGGCGATGTCCTGGCCCAATACGATGATGTCCGGGTCAGGCACAGCGAATCGCTCGACGTGGACCTTGTTTGCCGGGATGAATCCTGCGTCATCCTGATTAACGCCGACCATGCCCACCTTTTCGAAACCAGGATGGAACAGCTCTCGAAGCTGGCCGGAGTGTTAAGCGAGAACGCGCACAGTGTCGTTCTCATGCTCACACGGAATCTCAACGCGGCTGATTTTCTCCGGTACCAGGTGTACAAGGTGGACGATACGATCGATATAGCCGGAGGCGGCGAGATTCTGAAAGCCGCCCTGGACACGTTCCTGTCGCACGAGAAAAGGTCCGGGCCCGAGTTGGACAGGGAAGCCTCGTCCGGACAATCATGAGTTACATGTCCATATGATCCGGTTGTCCAAATCGTTTTTCCTCGCCGTTCCGGCTATTCTAGCTCTTGTCACCGGTGTTGGCGCTTGCGGATATTCCCTCGTGGGCAGGGGAAGCTCACTTCCCCCGAACATACGTAGCGTGCAGATTCCACAGTTCAAGAACATGACAAGAGAGCCGGACCTGGAAACGATCATCACCAGGATAGTCAGGGAGGAGTTTATCCGCGACGGAAGGTTGAAAGTGATCGATACCGACGCGGCCGATTCCAGGCTTGAAGGTGTCATACTTTCGTACAATTTCAGACCGCTGACATATGACGCCAATAATAACGTGACCGATTATTCCATTGAAATGGTGTTCATGATCAGCCACACGGAAAACGTAACGGACAGGAAACTGTTGAAACAAAGGGTGGAAACCAAGTGGCAGTACAAGGTGGATCCGTCCATAACCGTCGCCGAAGCTCAGCGGCTGGCGGCGATAGAGTTCGCCGGTTCCAGGGCGTCGGAATCTATTTTGTCCCTGGTATTGGAGGCTTTCTGACCATCAACCCGCCGAAAAGTAACGGAGCGTTTTAAATCAAAAGTGTAGAAGGCTCTACAACCGGGCTGAAACCGTCCCACAAAAGGGCGCTGGAGCGTTTGTATCGCCGCAAGGTCAACGTCGACGAAATAATCGGGCACGATCTCGGGGTGACATTGTGCGGCATATCGAGGGAGATAAACCGCCAGGTGGGGCTTTTGATAGACCAGCGCGGCAAGGTAACGCATGTGATAGTGGGTACCCCGGGGGAGATAGTCATTCCCGACCTGAGCAGGACAAGGTCGGGAGGTGGCAGGCTCAAGGGGTTGCGCCTGGTTCACACCCACCTGAAAAACGAGCCGCTTTCTCGTGACGACCTGACGGACCTGGCCATGCTCCGGCTCGACCTGGTGGCGGCCATAGGTGTCGGGCTTCGGGGGAAAGCCGAGTCGATCCACGTGGCCCATATCAATCCCGGCAAGGACGCGGACCCGGCCTGGACGAAACTCGATCCTGTTCCCTTCTCAAAGCTGGAGCTTCCGTTCAGGGATTTCATTCAGGGGCTGGAATCCGAGCTTGCCCGGCAGGACCCGCGCGATAGCCAGAGCGAGGGGCGCCGTGCGATATTGGTTCATATATCCACGCTATCCAGGAAAGAAGCGGCCGAAAGGCTGGCCGAACTGGCCGAGCTGGCCAGGACAGAGCGGATCGCGTGTATCGACAGAATGATATACAGGGGGAAAACCCACCCCTCAAGCCTTGTCGGTTCCGACAGAATGAAAGATTTGATCATATACTGCATGTCGTCGAACATTGACACGTTACTGTTCGACCAGGAGCTTTCCCCGGCCCAGTCCCGGTGGATAGGCGGGTTGACGGAAATGGCGGTTATGGACCGGACACAGCTTATCCTGCGAATTTTCGCGAGAAGGGCCTTTTCCAAAGATGGCAAGCTCAGGGTTGAGCTGGCCAGGCTCAGGTACCTTCTTCCAAGGATCGGATCCAAGGATGACGCCATGTCGCGAATAAGGGGCGGTATAGGCGTAAGGGGACCCGGAGAAACCTCCATGGAAGTCAGCCGCCGCAGGATAAAAGAGAGGATACAGGTGATCCGTGAAAGGCTGGAGCGGCTGAGCCGGGGCCGAAAACAGCGCAGGAGCCTTCGCAACCAGTCCGGCGTGCCCCAGGTGGCGATTGTAGGCTACACGAACGCAGGCAAATCAACCTTGCTGAACGCTCTTACAAACAGCGATGTCCTTGTCGAGGACAAGCTTTTCGCCACGCTGGACCCGGCGTCCAGAAGGATACGGTTTCCCAGAAACCTGGAGATGGTGATTTCCGACACGGTGGGGTTTATAAGGGATTTGCCCGAGGGCCTGATGGAGGCTTTCAGGTCCACACTCGAAGAGTTGAACGACGCCGATTATCTTTTGCACCTGGTGGATATATCCTCCGGCGAATTCGCCGCCAAACTTGCCACCGTGGAGAGAACGCTGGTTGGCCTGGGGCTGGAGAAGATTCCGAGAAAAATCGTGTTCAACAAGATCGACCTGGCCGACCCCGGAATCGTGGCCAACGAAACAGCGCGCCATGACGCCATCGCGGTCAGCGCCGTCAACAGGGCCGGGCTTGACGATCTGATAGCGGAAATATCGGATTATTTTGGGGGGATGAAGACGAAAAAGGGAAGAGTGGGCCGGTCGAAAGATGGACAACCCGCCCGGTTCCACCCCGGAGATAATAATTCTTGATATTGACGGGGCTCCGGCTTGTTGGTAAAAATAAGCAAGGGGGAGTTTTGTCATGCGGTCCCCCATAACCGTGCCGGAACACAAAATGATCAATAGCTTGAGACTCGTCATGTTCGCCGCGGTGTTTTGCGCAATGGGGGGATGCGCGTCTTTCCCCTGGCAGACACCCGGCAAGGCCCGGGATGTGGCCCTTGACAGCGAAAAAGCGGAGCGCCAGCCTGCGACGCTGGATGAAATAACCATCGGCCAGGAAAATGGGGCCAGAGCAGTAAAGCTGGCGGGGAGCGTTCCTTTCAGATATATCTCCTACAAGCTGGAAAAACCGTCCAGGCTGGCGATCGAAATTCCAAAAATGAGAAGCGCGCTTCAGTCTTCCCGCATCATTCCGGACGATGACGACCTGATTGGGCTGATAAACGTGATCTATTTTGAAAGAGCCGACACACTTCGCGTGGAGATCCATATGAAGCGCGGATTCAGGCATGATTTTATAATGGACGCCGCCAAACTGACCGTAAGAATCGACGGGATCGACGAGGATAAGGATCCGCAGATACTGGTGGCCAGGTTGAACAGGGCGTTGTCGAGAATCGAGGAGCTGACAGAGGAAAACGATGAATTGAAAAGCCGTTTGGCGTTATGGTCGCCGGCGTTGAGCGAGGAGGCGGCCGGTGACGGCGCCTCTTCCCAAACCGGAACCGGGGGTGGAGAACAGGTCGCCCAAACGGAGGGGATTGATAGCGAGGATGGCGTGTTTGAAGCCCTGGAGGCGTGGAGAAACGCTTGGCAGGATCGGGATTTCGAGAAATATACGGGCTATTATTCGGAGTCGTTCGACAACAACGGCAAGGGGCGGGATGGCTGGGCCGCCGCTAGGAAAAACCGGTTTAGCCAGACGGGGCACATCAGTGTGAAGATGGAAGACCTGAAAATCTCTATGGGTGAAAACGAAGCGATGGTAGAATTCGTACAGAAGTACAGTTCGGAGCGCTACAAGGATACGGGGATCAAAACGCTTCATATGGTAAAAACGGGATCGGGTTGGAAAATAGATTCTGAGGAATGGAGACGCACAGATTGATAGGAAGCGCCAAGGACATCAGGACGTTTCTCCAGCGCAAGACGATGGAGGCGAGGGTTGCTTTATCTGTGCGATCGGCCAACCTGGCTGTAGACAGGGCGTTCAGGATCAGGCAGGGTATCCCTGTTGAAAAAGTCGCCGTATACTCGAGCGCCGCAATGGAGTTGACTTTCATGGTCATAAGCTACACTTTCACAGGCGCTACTCTGGCGCATATACCTCCCGCTCCGGTTGTCACCGCGTCAATTATCGAGCCGGAGCCTGTAGTGGTCCCCGGACCAGGGGTCACGCCTGAACTCCCGGATGTGAGGCCTGATGAAACCATCCCGGAGCCTGCTTCTGAAAACGAGGCTAAGGAGGAAAAATCGTCCGAGCCGGAAGTGACGGCGTCTATTGATTTTTCCACGCTACCCAAGCCTTCGTTTACACTGCCTGTTCCAAACAGCCGCGCCCTGTATACGCTGGTGGTGGATAAATATCGCAAGGAGGTCTTTGTTTTGGAGGAGAACAGGGACAACTACAGAATTGTCAGCAAGTATCCCGCTTCGCTGGGGTCTGTCCCCGGTGACAAGCAGGTCAGCGGGGATAACAAGACACCGGAGGGGGTGTATCATGTAACCAAAGTTTCGCGGCCTCCACGGTTGCCCGATAAATACGGGCCAATGGCGTTCGTGCTCAACTACCCGAACAAGGTGGATATCAAACAGGGCAAAACAGGCCACGGCATCTGGATTCACGGCTCCGGACTGGGGACCAAAACAGACAATACAGAGGGATGCGTGGAGGTTAATGATCTTAATATAAAAGAGTTGGGCGAATTTATGGAAGTCGGGACGCCGGTCTTCATTTTCCCTGAAAAGTTCAAGATTCCCATTATCAACAACACTGTCCAGAAAAATCTTGTAAGGCCGGACACTCTATATTCCCTGAAAGAAAACAGGAACCTGATGGCGGGAATTATTAAGCCGGACGGGGTCGACTAGACGCGCTCATGATGGCGGCGGCGCCTTGGCGCCCATTAGCCAATGGAGCTTGGCGAGGCCGGGGACCATGCTGGTCCAGGATCGGCTGGCACGGGTTTTCCGGTGAGCCTTCGCCGTCTATCGTGGGCGCTATTTTGACAGCAGTTCAGTCAGCTCTTTTTCGAACTTTTCCTGGTCGAAATGGTTGCCGTCGATATAGGATCCCTTGTACTCCAGAGTAGGGACAACCCGCTTGCCCATCGCGGCGATTATATGCTCCACTGATTCAGGATTTTCATCAATGTCCACAAGGTTGTATTCCAAGCCCCGATCATCCAGAACACGCTTGGCGGCGCGACAGTCAGGACACCAACTGGCGGAATAGATGGTTAACTCAGCCATTTCAACTTCTCCAGGCAGGTAATTAACGTTTGGTACCAGAGTTCATATTAGCCCCCGTTGCATCTTACGGTCAATTGAATTCATTGAATCCTTTGCCTGATAATTACATCTTACAGGTGAGATATATGGAGAATGATTATGACTCGCAAAACCAAAAAAGTAACGAATCGTAGCAGAAGACCGAAAAAAAATAGCGCTTCGGAGCACCGAGCCGACCAGACCAGAAACAAGTGCGATCATTGTGGCGGATTATTGAAATTTCAGCCGGATGACGCTTCTTGCCTCATGTGCGGCAGGCCGGCGGGACACCATTGCGCAAATTGCATCAACGACAACAGCGGAGTGGCTGCCTGAGAGATTGATGACCAGGGACCGGGTCATTGTTTTCTGATATGGCCCTCCACCGCGCCGATCATGGCCTTGGCGGCGGCATGATTGCCAAGCAGGCTCAAGTGGCCGTTCCAGGGCCATAGATAGAGCGGGTGGGTGTTTTCGACCCGTGTGAAATATGGAGTGAGGTCGAGAAATTCCAGTTTCCGCTTTTTTGTCTGGGTGATGTAATATTCAACCGCCCGGTCAATTCCGCCACGGCTCCATTCAAGCGCTCTTTGGGTGGGGAAATATACCACCATTAACGCTATTCCCCTTTCATTAATGAAATTCACCAGTTTGTCAAAATCATTCTCATTCAGTTTTTGCAGATTTTTGAGCATGTCCAGCTTGTTCCGGTCGGTCCATAGGGACAGCGCGCTCTGGTCTCTTTTCTGGTCTGGGTTGATAACGTTTCCCTCATCGCCTGCCTGGTTTTCCGGCTGGTTGCTCCGCGGTCGAATCTGTACGCCGCCCCGCCACGCGACCCACCGCAAAAGCGCTTCTCTGGCCAGCTTGAAAATGGCGAACCGCTCGGACCCCGCTCTGAAAATATTTTTCAATCCGCCTACGATACCATCGGACGCGTTTTCTGGTCTGGGGTACTGATATTGCCCCAGCATATATCCCTGGACATCGTTGTCAAGCACCTGGAGGATAACGAGATCAGGGTCGCTCCTGAAACCTTTGCTGATGAAAAGGTCGGCTTCCTGCCGCATGAAATATCCCGGTATACCACCGTTTAAAACCTCGAATTTCATGTCGGGACGCCGTTTTGCCAGGAGCTTTTCCAGGATCGAAGGATACGTGTCCTCGTTGGCTACGAACGGGCCGAAGGTATAGGAGTCTCCGAGGCAGTATATCCGGAAAGTATCATCCGGTTTTTCTGGAGAAACGTCCGTTTTGCGCCGGATACCGACATTGTTGGATACAACCCTGTATGGTCTGTTGGGTATGTTTATGTCGTAATAATCGGCGTTTGCCATAAGGTCGCCTAACGACCCGGCTACACCGCCGGCAGAGCCGGGATGCAGTGAATGAACTTCGGGAAGGTCAAGCTGTGTAAGGAATATAGCCTTTCCAACGTATGGATAGTTGAACAACACAGCGCGAAGCAGAACCTCCACAATAACAATGCCTGCAACTATGGCGGTCAGGCTGAACAATCCGGTTTTAAGCGGGGAGGGAAAGGGGGGCAGGTCTTTTGTTTTGACATTGTTTTTGGCGGGGTGGTTTTCTCTGTTCATGATTCGTGGGTCACTGGTCGCGTCGCTCGATACGTTTGTTGTGGAATCTGATCAGGCTGGTCAGCGTGCGGTTAACCGGTGTGTCCACTTTCAGCGACTTTCCAAGCTCTACCACCTTGCCGTTAAACGTTTCTATCTCCATTTTGCGTCCCCTCCGTTTGTCGTGCAACATTGAGGGTATCACTTCTCCTCCTTTCAACGTTACGTTGATGTTCTGGTCCACAAGATCATTCTCCAGGTCCACACCGTTTTCCCGGGCGACGCTCACCCACTCTGTCATCGCGTTGCGGACGATCCATCTGGTGTGGTCAGAATCCACGGTTTCTTTGGCGGGACAGTCGAGTATGGCGCATAATGCGTTAAAACCCACGTTCCATATCATTTTCTTGTAAAGGTCGCGTTTTATATCCGCAGATACACGGCATTTTACACCGGCCGAGTTGAAAACTTCCCCCAACGTGTTCGCCCGTTCTGATTTTCCTTTGGGCCATTGGCCGATGGTTATATGACCGAAGGCCGTGTGCAAAACCATGCCGGGCCGCTCCACCCGCGATCCGATAAACGCGATGCCGCCCATTATGTTGTCCGGCCCAAACTCTTCGGCGAGGGTTGGTTCGTTGTCTATGCCGTTTTGCAGGGATATTATCATGGTGTCCGGTCCGACACTTTTTCTGTACAGGTCGAAGGTGGTCGTGGTGTCGTATGACTTGAAGCAGACAATGACAAGGTCCGCTTTGCCGAACTGGTCCGAGTTTTCTCCGAATCTGGGGGTCACGTCAAAATCGCCATTGATGCTTTTAACTTGCAGTCCGCTTTTCCGGCATGCGGCCAGGTGTTCGCCTCTGGCGATAAAGAAGGTGTCGTGTCCGGCTCGTGTAAGGGTGGCGCCGTAATAGGCTCCCACTCCTCCCGCTCCTGCTATTACAATTTTCATTTACGGCTCCTGATCGATTGGCGGATAAATAAAATATACCAGTTCCTGGCCTCGGCGGCCTGCCGGAATATTAACACTCCGTCCACAGTCGCCACACATGGGAGACGTTCGCAACCCTGCGGTGTGCAATATGCTCAGGTGCAGGTGGGCCTCGGCGGCCTGCCGGAATATTAGCACTTCCGTCCACAGCCGCCACACATGGGAGACGTTCGCAACCCCGTGGTGTGCGATATGTTCAAGCTGGATGGGCTTCGGGGGCATGGAGTTGCCTGATTGCGTGTGGGCGCAAAAAGCTACGTTTATTTGCAGTGGAGGGATCAAATCATGACAAGTGACTTAATCTCAAGTATAATAAAAAGCATAATTCATGTGAAGCTTTCATGATCCGTTTCCGGTGGGACAAACGGCGGTCCGGGTGTAAAAAATCGTTACTGTGCGAATAGCGCGCTTCAAGCGGTCGGTTGCTTATAACCTGCGAGGGGGAAATGCTGGTCTATGGGAATATTCAACGCCAGGGATAAACAACCCGTCCAGGGTCAGCAGGGGAAGCTTTTTCGTCCTGCGGCTTTTCACAACCTGACAGACAAGGAGCTGTCCCAGGTATATAGCGCCGCCAAAATCAAAAAGTACGGGCCCGATGTGGTTCTCATCAGGCAGGGTGACAGTTCCAGATCCTTTTTTATTATTCTCGAAGGCGGGGTGACAATCGTAAAGGATTTCGGAGATTTCCGGAAAGAGATAGATTGTCACATGAAAGGAAGCCTGATAGGGGAACTGGCCTTTGTCCGGGGCGTCCCCCGGGTGGCCGACGCCGTAACCGCCGAACCGTCAACAGTGATGGAGATCACCGAGGCTTCGTTTGAAACGCTCCCCGTGAAAACTCAGCTTGCCATATATAAAAACATAGCCTCGCTGGCGGCCAACAGGCTTGAAGACCTGATTCTCAAAAGCGTGGATATTCATGACGAAAAAGAGCGGCTATACAAATACATGCGCTACAATTTCAGCAAAAAAGGAATTGTCCAGAGCACGAGCCTCATAAGGGACCTGATCCCGAAGATTCCCAAACTGCCGGTCTACGCGTCGAAACTGGTAACCAGGCTCATGGACGAAAACACTACACCGCAGGAGGTTACCGAATCGATCAAGGCCGACCCCTCCCTTGCGGCGATGGTTTTAAAGACGGTTAATTCACCCTATTTCGGATTTGTCCAGAAAGTTTCGGACCTGAACAGGGCGGTGGTTCTGCTGGGGTTCAACGGGGTATACCAGATGGTAGTCAGCAACGGCCTGAAAAGCACCATGCCCCGGTCAGAGCCGTTTATGGCCCTGCAGACTCATTCTCTCATGGTGTCCATGATCGCAAATGAGGTCTCCTTGTTGTCCAACAGGGACAGAGCGGGCGTAAACTCCACCATCGGGTTACTGCACGATCTTGGCAAAAGCGTGATTTTACTGCTGAAATTGAGAAACCCGAAAATCGATGGCCTGCTGGATACCGTAGATCATTCGGAAATAGGTTCGGAACTGTTGAAGAGCTGGAGCCTGCCGGATCATATATGCGACGTGATAGAGTGTCAGAACTATCCGGAGTTTTCTCCACCACAAAAGATAGATACGGAGCGCCTGGAGGATCTGGCTGTGCTGTATATATCGAGAATATGTTGCAAGCATATCATGGGCGCCGGCCAAACAGCCTTTTCCACCACGTTTTTCAACGACTATCTGTCTGTTCTGAAGTTTCCGAGACAATCTTCTGTCGATTTCTGCAAGGAAAGGATATATCCGGTCATGATGAAAAACGAAAACAGGTTTCCGGCGAATTTGAGATACGAACTTCGCAACAAAGAGTGGTAAAACCGCGCAGACTTTCCCGTTCAGGAGTCCAGGTCCGGAGAGAACCCGTGCCGCACGTTGTTTTCGGAAACGCATCGTGGAACCATAAGCTCCCGCACCACGTCCACCGATCCGGCTTTGGCCGATCCCGTGCCGGACTTTTTGAAACCACCGAAAGGTTGGCGGCCCACCAGCGCGCCGGTTATGGTTCTGTTTATATATAAATTCCCCGCTTCCATTCCATCTTTTACCTTGGCGATACTCGATGGCGTGCGTGAATATATTCCACCTGTCAGGGCGTAGCTCGAGTTGTTGGCGAGGTTAATGGCCTGGTCGATGGTATCCACCCTGAATAGAGACAGGACAGGGCCGAAAATTTCCTCCATGGCCAGTTTTCCGTCCGGGTCCACATCCCCGAAAATCGCAGGGCCGACGAAGTAGCCGTTGCTGTCAGGAGGTTCTCTGATAAGTAGCGCGGTTCCCTCCTCGGCGCCCAGGGCGATATAGCTTTCAGTCTTGCGCATGGCGGTTTCGTCGATAAGCGGGCCCATCTGCGTCGAAGCTTCCAGCGCAGGCCCGACCACCAGCCCTGCGGCCGCGTCGACAAGCCGCCTGGCGAACTGGTCGTATACGCTCCTGATAACGATTACCCGCGAACAGGCGGAGCATTTTTGGCCGCCGAACCCGAAAGCGGACGCGATCACGCCGCTGACCGCCTGGTCCAGGTCAGCCGATTCATCCACGATAATGGCGTTCTTGCCTCCCATCTCCGCTATCACTTTTATGAATCCGTCCCTGGTTCGGGAGGTTTTGCCGGCCCGCTCCATTATGGACGACCCCACCTCCCACGATCCCGTGAAAAGAGCGAAAGATGTCGCCGGATGATCTATGAGGGCGGGACCCAGCGCATCACCCGGTCCCGGCAGAAAGTTCACCACGCCCTCGGGCAATCCCGCTTCGTCTACGATGTCGCAGAACAACGCCGCCGTGACGGCCGCGTTGGAGGCAGGCTTTATAGTTACCGTGTTGCCGCCCGCCAGGGCGGAGCAGGTCATCCCGGCAAGAATGGCCAACGGAAAATTCCATGGGGATATGACCACACCGGCGCCCCTGGGGCGGTAGGCCATGGTGTTGGTTTCGCCAAACAGGTTCCGTTCTGTCAGGCGCTCCCGGGCCAGCGTCCTTCCCGCGCGGGCGTAAAACTCCATATGGTCGATCGTCTCGTTCACGTCCGCCACGGCTTCCTGTCTTGTTTTGCCTGTTTCGACCATCTCCCAGGCCGCAAGCTCGAGCTTGCGCTCACGCACGATCGAGGCCGCTTGCAAAAGCAACTCGCAACGCTTGTCCGGCGAGACTCCGGACCACGACTCAAAAGCCCTGGCGGCGCTTCGCATCGCCTCGTCGGCGAGGGGAGGTCCGGCTTTTGACACGATGCCCACTATCCTGTCGGGGCCGGATGGGTCCACGGAATTAAAGCACGCGTCGGTCAGGATTCTTCGGCCGTTTACAACACAGGCGTACCGCTCCCCAAGCTTGCGTTTGACCAGCTCTATGGCCATGTTGAGCGTGTCTCTGGTCACCTGGTCGTGAAACTTTATTTCCGGCTCGTTAACGAACCTGGCGCCACTTTTCCCCTTGTCCAGTTCGGCGACGCTTTTTTGCGGTTCAACCAGCGAGGCAGGGTCCTCCATCAGCTTGTCTTCGGGTTGATGCTCGACGAAACTTCGCTTCAGAAAAGATTCGTTCGACGAGTTTTCCAGGATACGCCGAACCAGGTACGCCATCCCCGGGATCGTCTCTCCGAAAGGGGCGTATACGCGCACAGGTATTCCCATGTTCACCAGCGCGTTCTTCACGGGGTCGGCCATTCCGTACAGCATTTGTATCTCGAACCTGTCGGCTGGAACGTCGAGAGCTCGTGCGGTGGCTATGGCTTTGGCTATAGACCGGATGTTGTGCGACGCCACACCGACGATTATTGAATCCGATTCTTTCATCAGCGTAACGGTCATGCGTTCGAACGCCGCGTCTGTCTCCGCCTTTTGCAAAAGCACGGGAGGCTCCCAGTTTCGCTGGCGCGATGTTATAACCTCGTGGTCCCAGTAGGCCCCTTTTACCAGCCGTATCGTAAGGTTGTGGTCCCGCGCCCACTGGAGGGTTTTCTCCAGCGATTCTTCGGCGTCTTTCAGGTACGCCTGCGCCACGACACCGGCCCCGCGAAAATCCTCAAACTCCTTTTCACACAGGATATCCCGGACAACGCAAAGCGTCAGATCCCGTAGCGCGAACTGCTCCATGTCGATATTTACTCTGGATCCTGTTTCAACAGCCGCTCTCATGATTTTTCCAAGGCGGGCCCTGGCCTCCTTGGACGCCTCTTCGGGCGCTATCGCGTTGAACCTCGGCGTCAGCGACGAAAGTTTCACCGATACGTTTACTTCCGGGTCGCCCTGGGTTCTTCCCGCGGCTAAAAACTTTATGAGACTTACATATTTATCCGTGTACACATCCGATTCTTTCTCGGACAGGGTCGCCTCACCCAGCAGGTCGAGGGTATAGCTCATACCCGTGTTCAGAATAGTGTTAAGCGTCAACGCCGTCTGCTCCGGCGTGGCTCCCGCGATGAACTGTTTGGCTATCCTCGTTACCGCGAACCGGGCCGCCGCCGCCGCGGCTCCCGGTGTCATCAGGGCCGATTCCACGGCGTACTTGCCTATGCGCAGTTCTCTTGGCGACCTCAGAATGGAGTCGGGCAGGTATTCGCCGAGATGACGGGCGATGCTCCTGCTTGTCCGCAAAGAAGGGAAAACGTCTATGAACTGGAGGACCCGGTTTTTTATCTCCTTGTCCGAGGTCAGCCACTCGATGGTCTTTTGTTCCCACCAGCGTGACTCCCAAAACCTTGGTTCCTCCTCCTCGAGGTTTTGGAATATTTCTTTTCCGATCTGCAAGGTGGCTTGTTCAAGAGAAGCTTTGTCCATGCGAAACAGCGTTTTTTTAGGTTTACCGGTTATTGGATGTCGCCAAAAACCATTTTGCCATATCCTGCGAAGGATAAAGCGTGTTATGGTTTCTTTCCTTATAAGTATATGCCAGATAATTTAATCTGACACCGGAATTGGAGCAAGGTTTACGGGATTATGACAACCAAAAAAACGGCGGGTGGAGGGATACCCGGATGGGCGCGATGGACGATTTCCATAGTGATCCTGGTTGTTCTGCTGAAGCATGTTGATCTGCGTTCTTTCGGCGAAATAGCCAGCCGGGCCGAGCCGGCGTGGCTTCTGCTCGGGATGGTCATGATATTTTTCGAGCAGGTGGCCGTGGCCACGGCGTGGAGGGAGATGCTTTCGGCGAAAGGTTTCAAGGCGCCGCTTGTTACGATGCTTCACATCATTTTCGTTTCCAACTTTATCGGGATAGTTTTTCCCTCGTCCACCGGGTCGGATTTTGTGAAGGTGCTGGGTTTGTCAAAATATATGGACAACGGCGCGGAAGCCCTGTCGTCGTTGTTCGTTTTCAGGGTTTCAGGTTATGTGATCCTGTTCCTCATCGCCCTGGCGGCCGCGTTGCTGTTTGGAAACAGGTTGCCGGACACGCCAGTGGTGGAGGCGATATCCCTCGCCCTCATAGGGGGGTTGATCGCAGGCGCCGTCGGGTTGCTGTTCGCCAGGAAGGCGCTGAACGGAATCAAGTGGTTGTCGGAACGGTTCGGCAGAAGCGCCTTGTACACGAAGCTCGACGGGGCGTACGGCTCTTTCTGGTATTACGTGCGGCATGGCAGGGCAATGGCCGTGGCGCTGTCGGGGGCGCTGTTTATCCAGGTGGACAGGATCGTGTATGTATACGTGATCGCGCTTGCGCTGGGGCTGTCGGTGGATCCTGTCGCCTTGTGCGTGTTCGTTCCGATCATAACCACGATGACAGTCATTCCCGTTTCCATTTCCGGGATAGGTGTGCGTGAGGGGGGGTATGTCCTGCTTTTCACCCACATCGGCCTGAGCGCAAGCGAGGCGATCAGCCTGTCCATATGTGGATTCGCGCTGGACATCGTCTATGTGATGCTGGGCGGCGTCGTATACTGGCTGTTTGGCTTCCCGCAACAAAAAAAACCGGACGGGCCAGGCGAAGAACCAAGCCATTTGTAAGGTAAACGATATCTCACGATAACCTCTATTCCCCTTACGCGCTGTGTGACGCGGATCACTTTCAGGGCGGAAGGGGTTGATTCGCCATGCGCTATTATCCTCGTCCGGGCGGCGCGCACAAGGCCATATATCTAGCTTGTGTGGTGTGTCTTTTCATTGTGTTGAAAGCTCATCACTTGGAAAAAATCACGGTACAGTGATATACTTTCCTGGTTTGTAATTTATGGTAGGTAAACCGCAAAAATATTATTATTACCTTAGATGGGTATGTTTATGTCCGCGTTCATGAAAGATGTGGTACGGTTTGCGGCGGTGGTTGTTGCGCTGGGTTTATTCGTATCGTGTTCTCCTGGCGGTTCCGGCGGGGCCGGCGGCGGGACGGACGTTATTTCACAGGTGCTGGGCGTAATTATCTCTCCAGCCGGAGAATCTTTCGTGTCAGGTCCCGGTTTTGTCGATTTTATCCTCACAGACACGAACCAGGGCGCGGATACGGCAGTATACGACATAACCCTGTTTGACGACAGCGGCGCAAATACGGCGATCGACCAGGGCGTCGGTCTGACCGCGCAGGGAGGCTCCGTCCATTGGGTTTGCGGTGTCTCGCTGGCCGCCAACCGGCCATACTACTGGTCTTTTAAAGCCACCTACGCCAATGGTGACGTGAAAGACTCCGGAACACTCGTGTTTCGTGTGCCCACCGGTGACGGGATGCGCGCCATGAGTCCTCGAAACGGCGGATATGTGGATATCAACACCGCACAATCGCCCAGCCTTGCGGTGGTAAACTACTACACGCACGGCGACGTGGATATCTCCTATGATTTTGAGATAGCGACAAATCCAGAGATGACAGCCCTTGTCGCGGCGGAAAACGGCGTCTCCCAGTCGACGGACGACAACTGGACAGGATGGTATCCCGACTCCGGATCGTTCACCGCCGGGTCTGCAGAGAGCGGCGCGCAGAGCCTGTTGCAGGACAGGGTGTATTATTGGAGGGCGCGGGTTAACTCCGGTATATACACCCAGCAGTGGAGCGACCCGTTTGTTTTTACCGTTAAAGACGTTTGCCAGGTTGGGGGGTCCCGCTATGTGGAGCACGTGTCCGGGTGGACCGTGGCCCGAAGCTGTGATGCGCTGATACGGACCGATTCCAGCCAGGTGCTGGGAGCGCCCAACGCGGGAGGCTATGTTTCCAACAGTTCGCCGGGATGGGGGTTTATGTCGATAGACAGCGGCGGATCGATCGTGGTGGAGATGGGCAAGACTGTTCTGGACGGGTCGGGGGACGATATACGGGTGTTCGAGTATGTGTCGACGGAACCGGTGGAAGTCGCCGCCGGGTTTTCGGAGATAGGGCCCTGGTATTCCATGGGTGTGCAATGGTGTGGCGACTATTGTGATTTCGACCTCGGCGCGGCGGGCGTAGGTTACGCCAGATATTTCAAGATTACCGACATGGCTTCCGTGTCGGGCAGTTGTCACGCGACCTCCGGCGCGGATATAGACGCCGTCATGAGCCTGCACATGGCGTCTTCGTCCAGCCAATGCTACCGGTAAATCCCGGCGGTTTCCCATGAGCTTAACGGCGAAAACCTCCCTTTTGATGTTATCGCTGGTTTTGTTGTCGTCATCCTGCGGCCCGGGCGCGGACGACAGGACCGTGCCGGACTGGCTGGCCGGGTCGTGGAAACTGTTGAGAATAGAATCCACCAACATGGAATCGACCGGGTCGAGCCTCGACGTGTCCCAGTCGGGCGTTACCATGACCTATCCGGGTTGCCGCGCCCAGGTTACCATCGGTATAGACTGGACGGCGCCCATGCACGAAGCCAGCTAATACACAATGATAGTGGACAGCGCCGATTGCGCCGCCAGGTGGGACATGGACATGAGCGTGGGGTCGGTGGATACCGGCGTCCTCTGGGGGGAAAAATGGGAAGGCGATTTGTGGCTTACCAGGGTTTCGGGCGTCTATCCGTTCACATGGATTTACAGGAAAAGCTGAGCGCATGTCCGTCGCGCCAGCGTCATCCCCAACAACACTGGCGGGCGCATGGTTCAGGTTTCGGATGCTTCATACGGCCCGGATTTTAACCGGGCGGGTTTTCCGCTACTGTTGATTTTATCGATATACGAAAGATGTGCGGTTTCACCGGATATATAAACATACAAAACAACGAAACCAACCTTGCCATGGAGGCTGTCATCTCCCGCATGGGGCAAACCCTGCGTCATCGCGGCCCGGACGACAGCGGCGTGTGGGTGGACGAAAAGGCCGGCGTGGCGCTGGGACATACGCGTCTTTCCATAATCGACCTTTCAGAGCATGGACACCAGCCGATGGTCTCTGGCAGTGGACGATATGTGATCGCCTACAACGGAGAGGTGTACAATTTTCAGCGACTGCGCGAAACAATCGAAAACGACCCGGGACCGGTCGATTGGGCGGGCCATTCCGATACGGAGGTCATGCTCGAGGCTTTCGAGAGGTGGGGAGTGAAAAAGGCCGTGAAAAGCTTTAACGGCATGTTCGCGTTCGCGTTGTGGGACCGGAAGGAAAGGAAGCTGTCGCTGGCTCGGGACAGGTCGGGCAAAAAGCCGCTCTATTACGGCTGGATTAATGGTGTGTTCATGTTCGGCTCGGAGTTGAAATCGATAAAGGCTCATCCCGGTTTTTCCGCCGAGGTGGACAGGGACGCGCTTTCATTGCTGATGCGCTACAGCTACATACTTTCCCCCCACAGCATCTACAAAGGTGTGCACAAACTGCTCCCGGGCACGATACTGACGCTCGATCATGGGCAACTGGGGAACCGGCCCCGGTTCTCTCCCTTCGCCGACAACGAGCCGGTTTGCCCCGAAAGGTACTGGTCCGCCAGGGAATGTTTCGAGTCTGGCGCGTCAAACCGGTTTTCAGGGTCCCTGGACGAAGCGGCGGACCGGCTCGATACGCTGTTTCGGGACGCGGTGGGAATACGCATGATATCCGACGTTCCGCTGGGGGCGTTATTATCCGGCGGTATAGACTCGTCGTCGGTGGTGGCGATCATGCAGGCGATAAGCGATCGGGCGGTCAGAACATTTACGATAGGGTTTAATGAAGACGATTTCGATGAAGCGGTTCACGCCAGGGCCGTGGCGGGCCATTTGGGAACCGACCACACCGAGCTGTACGTATCGCCGGAGATGGCGCTGGATGTCATCCCCGGACTGCCGGAGCTTTATGACGAGCCGTTCGCCGATTCGTCACAGATTCCCACGTTTTTGGTGTCACAGCTGGCCAGGGAGTCTGTCACCGTGGCCCTGTCGGGGGACGGGGGCGACGAGCTTTTCACAGGGTATCATCGTCATACCCGCGGCGATTGGCTGTATGGCAATCTGCGCCGGTTCCCGGGCGCTGTCCGTGGCGCCGTGGCGAGGTTGATGATGGCTGTCCCGGCCGATAAATGGTCGAGGCTGTTCGGGTTGATAAAGCCTGTTATCCCAGCCGACCTGAACCAGCCCAACGCGGGGGATAAAATCCACAAACTGGCCAAAATACTCGATTCTGCCACGCCGGAGGATATTTACCGTCAACTGGTCTCCCAATGGGATGATCCGGAGTCGCTGGCGCCGGGGTCTGCAGAGCCGCGCACGGTTATTACGGACAGGTCCCAATGGCTGGACGACCAGGATTTTACGAGGCGGCTGATGTATATTGACCTGGCAGGATACCTGGCCGACGATATCCTTACGAAAGTCGACCGGGCCAGCATGGGTGTCAGCCTGGAGATACGCTGTCCCGTAATCGATTACAGGATCGTGGAGTTTGCCGCCACCCTGCCCAAACACCTGAGGTTGAAAAATGGCAGGGGTAAGCTGGTGTTGCGCAAAATGCTGTGCAAATATGTTCCGGAACAGATGGTGGAACGGCCCAAACGGGGGTTTTCCATACCTCTGGATGTGTGGCTGAGAGGGCCGCTTCGGGACTGGGCGGAATCGTTGCTCGATAGCAAGCGCCTGCGCGAGGAGGGGTACCTTGATCCCGCCCCTGTGCGCAGGGCTTGGGAGGAACATGTTTCCGGCAAGTTGAACTGGCGGTCGAGGCTTTGGAATATCCTGATGTTCCAGGCGTGGCTTGACCGATGGGCGTAAAGGGCCGTTTTCTGTGTGAGGTTGTGCAGTGACACGAGAAGGTGAGATAAAAAAGAGACCCCCGATATCCATAGGTGTGATCAATTATAACGGGCGGAAGATCATAAAAAGGACGCTCGACTCCATCTTCAACAGCGATTATCCGGATATGGAAGTTGTCGTGGTAGACGACTGCTCCACCGACGGGAGCGCCGATTTTGTCAGGGAAGAGTTCCCGGAGGTGCGGGTGGTCACCCAGCCGCGCAATATGGGGCTTAACGCCGGGCGCAACCGGGCCATGGCGGAGGTTACCAGGGATTTTGTGTTCATCACCGACAACGACATAGAGCTGGCCCCGGCCACCCTGCGGATACTCATGGAGATCATGACAGCCGATGACGATGTTGGCATAGTCACGCCCATGGTCTGCGATTCCGAGGACAAGGAACAGATATATTCCAACGGGGCGGATTTGCATTACGTATGTTTTGCGATCATCCTCATGCGGTACCGCAAGATTCCCCCTGACCTGGATTGGGAGCCCAGGGCGATGGTGGTGGGGTCCGGCGGCATGATGATGATAAGAAAATCGGCCAACGACGCGTTGGGGGGGTTTGACGAGGATTTTAATCACGGCTACACGGAAGGTGAGTATTCGTTGCGGATGACAGCTTCCGGGCGCAAGGTGATCCAGGCGCCCAGGGCGCGGATATTTCATATAGAAAGATCGGTTCGCGACCCGAAAAAACTGAGATTCCAGTTGCGTAGCCGTTGGGACCTTATCCTTAAAGCGTATTCGCTCAAGACGATTATTCTCATAAGTCCGGCTCTGCTTTTTTTCGAGCTGGGCCAGTTCGGGTTTTTGCTGATTAAAGGCTCGGCGGGAGAGTGGTTTAGAGGCGCGGGGCTGGTGTTGGGCGGTTTCGGGCGGATAATGGAAAAAAGAAAAAAGTTCATGGCCATAAAAAAAAGCGGTGACGGGGATATGCTGACGTCGGGCGAGATATACATGTTTCCCCACAGGATGGGCGGCAAGACCATGATGCTGTTAAAATCCTTGTTCGAGAAGTTGCTGGATGGCTATTGGCGGATGGTCAGGCCGTTGCTCTAACTAAAGAGGTTTATGATGTTTTTCGCCAGGATCGCGCACAGGATCGCGAACATTCGTTTTATAAAGAAGTTTCTTACGGAAAACAGGTTGTTTGTACGGCTCTATTTCAACTGGCGGTATAAAAACAAAGACCCGTACGATGTCACCAGCGTTGACTACGAACTGGAGAAATACGGGAAAATAGTCAAGGCGCTGGACGTAAAGGAAAAACATGGAACCATCCTGGAGATCGGGTGTGGTGAGGGGCACCTGACGAAAATGTATCCGCACAAGGCGGACAGGATACTCGCCGTGGACATCTCGGACATGGCCCTGTCCCGCGCCAGGAAAAACACGGCCGGAATGGATAACGTGGAAATAAGGCGGATGGACATTTTCAACGAACCGCTGGAACAGGCTTTCGACGTTGTAATATGCTCTGAGGTGCTGTTTTATTTCGAACCGGAACAGCTCCCCGGTGTGGTCGAGCGTGTGGTGGGCTGGACAAAGCCGGGTGGGTACCTGGTGCTTGTGCACACCAGGGCGCTGGCGGACGATACGTCGGGCCTCGAGCTGAAAAAGTTCGGCGCCAAAACCATACACAAGATGTTTATCGACAACCCGGTGTTCACCCTCCTCGATGACGACGTCCAGCCGGTCTACAGGCTGACCCTGCTGAGGAAAGACGGATGAATTTCTATGAGCCGGGCAACCACCTGGTGGAACTGAAGGCGGAATGGGGCAACTACCGGTTCAACCGCTATCCGAAATTCGTAACCGACAACACGACCGGCGCCGGGCCGATCGGGGTTCCTGTCTTTTCGTTCCACGACGTGGAGCGGGAGACGTTTGAAAAAAAGCTCGATTATCTCAAAACAAACGGATACGAAACGGTCACCGGCGACGAGTACCTTGAACTGGCCGGCAAGGACACCAGAGACCGGGTGGTGATGCTTACATTCGACGACGGGCTGGCGTCGCTGTGGAAGGTGGCCTATCCGGTGTTGAAAAAATATGGCATGAAAGCTGTCGCGTTCGTCCTGCCGGGCGACACGAACGACGCCGATGCGCCACGCGGCCCGTTCAGCGATGGCGCGGACGACGACACGCTGTGCACCTGGCCGGAGCTTGCGGCCATGCGCGACGTGATAGATATCCAGTCCCACAGCCTGCGGCACTGGGTGATGTTCGTCTCCGACAGGCTGGAGTGTTTTTACACACCCGCCATGGCCAGGGTCTGGTCCAGGATAAACCTGCCGGTCATGAACAACGACGGTGGGGACGAGTTTGACAAAAATTTCCCCGTGGGGACCCCGTTTTACGAGATGGATTCGCGCCTGTCGGACCGGCTCCGCGTGTTCGAGCCGGCTTCGGTGCGGGACCGTATGGGACAGTTTGTCGCCGACCACGGGGGGGACGATTTTTTCAGGGATAAATCATGGAGAGCCAAACTGGTGGCCGAGCATGAAACCGCCGTCGCCGGATCGGATTTTCGGCGGGAGACGGACGCGGAGCGGGACGAGTCCATCCTGGAGATGATGGCCGAGTCGAAACGGATTCTGGAGCGAAGACTACCGGGGCACAGCGTGAAGCATCTGTGTTTTCCTTTCGGAATAGGCGGAAAAACCGCCGTAAGGATGGCGCAGAGAGCTGGCTACGCCGCCATGTACTGGGGCGTGTCTACGCCGCCTTACGCAAGGGATTGCGCCACCTTGCGCAGTGTGACGAGGATCAAGGACGATTATATATTCAGACTGCCGGGCAGGGGCAGGTGGTCTCTTTGGAAAATATTTTCGTTAAAGATGCGCCGCCGCTCCGGGTTCGGTCTCTAATCGGCGTTATCCGAGCTTATATGATTTCCGCAAAACACGACATCCACCCCCCTTCGCATCCATTAAGCCTCTTTATCTTCCAGATATGCCAAAATCCAGACCGAAACTGACCGAAGGCGAAATCAGCCCAACGCTGGTCCGGATGACGGTCCCGATGCTCGTGGCGACTGCTTCGATCGTGATTTTCAACCTTACCGACACATATTTCATCGGCATGCTCGGGGGAAAACAGCTCGCCGCCATCAGCTACACTTTTCCTGTTGTGATGTTTCTGGGCGGCATAGTAATGGGGCTGGGGATGGGCGCGGGCTCGGCGGTGGCGCGCAGGGTTGGCGCCAGGGACAACCAGGGCACATCCGGCCTGGCCACGTCGGTGGCCATACTCGGCTTTTTACTGGCGATGGTGGTGGCGCCCCTTGGCGTGGTGACGTTCGACACTGTTTTCGGGACCATGGGGGCCGACGAGGAAATATTACCGATCATATACGAGTATATGATCGTATGGTATTCTGGCTCTCTGTTTTTTATAGCCCCCATGCTGGGAAACGCCGTTTTACGAGCCACGGGGGACACGAAATCCTCGATGATCACGATGAGCTTTGCGGCGGGGATGAACATCATCCTGGACCCGGTCCTCATCTTCGGGATAGGCCCGATCCCCGCGCTGGGCATGGCTGGAGCGGCATGGGCGACCATTATATCCAGAGCGGCGACACTGGTTGTGTCCATATACATCCTGCATGTCAAAATGGGCATGATCAGAAAGCTTTCGTTCGGCGATTTTGCAGGGTCGATAAGTGAAATCCTGAAAGTCGGCGGACCGGCTGTGGGGGTGAACATTCTGCAACCAATAGCGATAGGCGCCGTAACCGCCATGGTGTCCGGTTATGGACAGGCCGCTGTGGCCGGGTTTGGCGTGGGAACGCGTGTCGAGGCTTTCGCGTTCATGCCGGTGATGTCGATGAGCGCCGCGCTGATGCCTTTTGTGGGGCAGAACATGGGAGCCCGGCTACATGTGAGAATCCGGGATGGCATATCCTTCTGTCACAAGGCGGCCCTGCTTTGGGGAGGGGCGGCGTATACGATAATCGCTGTGCTGGCGCCCTATATCGCCATGGCGTTCTCCGATTCGGAGCCCATCTGCGACAGTGCGGCGCTTTACATGCGCCTCGGGTTTATCGCCATTCCGATGGCGGGCGTGTTTCACCTGTCCGTAATCAGTTTCAACGCGCTTGGCAGGCCCGGCCCCGCGGCGGTGTTGAATTTGTCGAGGATGTTTATCCTTCTGCTCCCCCTGGCTTATATCGGCCATCTCGTGTTTGGCCTGGATGGGCTCTTTTTCGGCATGGCGATGGGTACTGTTTTGGGCGGAGCTCTGTCCTGGGGCTGGATAAGAGCAGTCGTGGCACGGCTTCTGGACACGGCAATTGCTTGAACTTTACAAGTCTGTGGGTTTAAATAAAACTCATGATCGCCCCTGATGTAAAAAAACTTGTAAAAGACATTTATCCGGCGGACGATGTCTCCGACGCGGCGGAGGACCTGCTGGCATATTCATATGACGCCACCGGGGCGGAAACGGCGCCGGAGCTGGTGGCCTATCCCCGTTCGGCGAACCAGATCAGCCGAACCCTCAAACTGGCCAACGAACACAGGTTCCCCGTAACGGCCCGTGGCGCGGGAACGGGGTTCGTGGGGGCTTCGATACCGGCTCATCACGGGGTAGCGCTGGTAATGACCCGTATGAGACGGATACTCGAAATAGATGAGGAGAACCTGACGGCGTTGGTGGAGCCAGGGCTGGTTACGGGGGCGTTTCAAAAAGAAGTCGAAAAACTGGGGCTTTTTTATCCCCCGGACCCGGCTTCTTTGAACATGTCCACCCTCGGGGGAAACGTGGCCATGGGGTCCGGCGGACCCAGGGCGGTCAAGTATGGTGTTACGAAAGATTATGTGCTGGGGCTGGAGGTTGTCCTGCCGACCGGGGAGATAATCCGGACCGGAGCCCAAACGGTCAAAAGCGTTGTGGGATACGATATTACCCGGCTCATGGTAGGATCCGAGGGTACGCTTGGGATCATAACGAAAATAAGGGTAAGGCTTCTTCCACTGCCCGAATCCGTCAGAACGGCGCTGGCGGTTTTCGGGGACGCAAAAGGAGCCGCCGAGGCGGTGTCGAAGATCATCGGAGACAAGGTCATACCAAGAACTCTGGAGTTCATGGACAAAGAGTCGGTCTTGGCGGTGGAAAAGCTGATCCACGCCGGTCTGCCGGAAGAGGCGGGGGCGTTGTTGCTGATAGAGACGGACGGTTCGTCTCAATCGGCGGAGTCGGAGATGAATATCATCATGGGCATTCTTGACAAAATGAACGTCGTGGAGGTCAGGGTCGCCGGTGACGAGGAGGAGGCGGATACGCTGTGGAAAGTGCGAAGGTCTCTCTCCCAGGCGGTTATGAAGATCAGGCCATCGAAATTGAACGAGGATATAACGGTTCCGCGATCCAGAATACCTGATCTTGTGGCCAGGCTTTCAGAGCTATCTTCCAGGTTGGGGACGCCGATCGTCAACTTCGGCCACGCAGGTGACGGGAACATGCACGTCAACGTGATGACGGACAAGAACGATCCTGCGGAATACGAGGTCGCCAGAAAAGCGGTCGACGAAGTGTTCCGGATCTGTCTCGATCTGGGCGGCACGCTGTCCGGAGAGCATGGAATAGGGACCGGCAAATCAGCGTATATAGAAAAGGAAATAGGAAAAAAGGGCGTTGATCTGATAAAAAGGATAAAATCGGCGTTCGACCCGAACAACATATTAAATCCCGGCAAGATAATACCGGAGGAGGGAAAATAAAACCATGGATGTGCTGGTCCTGTTTGGCAGTGGATCCGACATGGCGGTCGGTGAGGAGATAAAAAAGATTTTCGACAAGTTCGATGTCTCGTACGAGATTCGGATCGCTTCGGCCCACCGGACGCCAGCCAAGGTTCGGGATCTGGTCGCCTCGGCGGAGAAGCGGGGGACCAGGGTGATTATCGCCGGAGCGGGCATGTCGGCCCACCTGGCGGGCGTGGTGGCCTCTGAAACGCTTCTGCCGGTGATAGGTATACCGATCGACAGCGGCCCTCTTAAAGGAATAGATGCGCTTTATTCCACCGTGAACATGCCCGGGGGCGTGCCCGTGGCCACGGTTTCCATTGGAAAAGCCGGTGGGAAAAATGCGGCTTTGCTATGTCTCCGGATCCTCGCGATAACCGATGCGGGCGTCAGGGCGAAGCTGGCGGGACATAGGGAAGATATGGCCCGCGAAGTAGAGGAGGCGGACCGGCGTCAGGCGCGGGGCTAATAGGTGGACGCTTGCCCGCTGTCGGCGCTGATGGGTGTGGATGTGAGCTTGTCGACCATCGTGATAAAAACGCTCGATTCCACCGGTTTTACGATGTATTCCAAAGCTCCAAGGCCATGAACGGACTCTATGAACGTGTCCACGTCCCCATGGCCGGTCATGATGATCGCTTTCTGGTCTTTTCTGAACTCCGCCACTTTCCGGACAAAATCCATACCCGACATGCCCGGCATAACCAGGTCTGAGATAATCAGGTCGTAGGAGTTTTCCGCCAACATGGCCAGCCCCTTTTCGGCCGAATGCGCAACGTCTATCTCGTAGCCGCTTTGCTCCAGTATCTCGGTTGACCAGATGAGGTGAGCTTCATCATCATCAACGACGAGAATGGACTTTTTCCCCTCGGACAATTTCGCGCTCCTGATTATAAAGTTTCCCTATTGTAAAGGAAATCGGATGTATAACCAAGGTACTTTATGGCGGATGTTAATATATCTTTGTTTATCAGTAAATTGTGGAAAGCAGGGCCGGTCCCGATAGCCGCGAAAGGCTCTACGTCCTGATGTCGAGCGTCGCTCCGAGCATTTCGTCCGCCGTCTGGATGGTTTTCACCTGGGCGGCGAACCCGTTTCTGGCCTGGATCAGGCCCACCATCTGTTCTGCTATGTCCACGTTGGAAAGCTCCAGCGAGGAGGGGATTATTTCACCGAAACCGCCTGCGCCGGGGGTTCCGGAAACCGGTTGACCCGATTCGGCTGTTTCATAGTATATGTTTGACCCTCCCGGTCTGAGCCCCCCGGGGTTATTGAACTTTACCAGCTCCACCTGCCCGATCTGTTGACGCTGGCCGCCGACCATGGCGGACACGGACCCGTCGCGACCGACGGTGACATCGGTGGCTCCGCCGGGGATTTGTATCTCCGGGCTGAGTGTGGCGCCGCTGGAGTCGGCCAGCCGGCCCTGGTTGTCCAGCTTGAAGGACCCGGCCCTGGTATACCCCGTAGTTCTACCGGGCGTTGTAACCCGGAAAAATCCATCACCGGCGATGGCCATGTCGAACCCCTGGCCGGTGTAGGCTATGCCGCCCTGGGTCTGGAGCGGCTGGACGGAGGTGGTTGTCACGCCGAGGTTCCCCCGCATGGACGATTGAACCGTTCTTGCGCCCTTGAACCCCGTGGTGTTCAGGTTCGCCAGGTTGTTGGCGGTCGTGCGGGTCTGGTTGACATAGGCTTTCAGGCCCGACAGCGCCGCTCCCATACCCTCAATCATCACAAGCTCCCGTATCTATATATGCGTACAGATTAACCCACGTAATCGGTTTTTTCAATCAGGTTATACCTTCCTGCCCTCTTATCGGTTTGCGGTGGGGATAACTTTAGACTGGCGGCGCAATTTCTGCGAAAAGGAAAAATTTGCCCATATATGCGCAAAAACTTCCCTGCTACCACTCAAGAAATCCTGATTCTTTCCGAAAGGGTGATTAGGCGGAATGCGAACTTGGGAGAGTCCGGAACCGCGGTGTTGAATTTACAGGTTAATTTGATAATGCCTGCATGAAGCTGGACATGGATATCCGGCGGTAGGCAAGGAAGCACGAAACAATCAAGGAGGAGACTTAATCATGGCATTACGAGTTTACAACAACCTTTTCTCAGTTACGGCGCAGAGGCACCTGGGCAACAACAGCAACGCTCTCGGCCTTTCACTGGAGCGTCTGTCTTCAGGTCTTCGCATAAACAGGGGCGCCGACGACGCGGCTGGCCTGGCCATCTCCGAAGGTTTGAGGTCGGACATCAGGTCGCTGAACCAGGCCCTCAGGAACGCCAACGACGGCATCGCGATGATAAACACCGCGGAAGGCGCCCTGGCGGAACAGTCCTCTATCCTGGTCAGGATGAGAGAGTTGGCCGCCCAGGCCGCCACCGGCACCGTCGGATCCACTGAACGCGCCACGATCAACCGTGAGTTTAACGCGCTCAGGGACGAAATAGACCGAATCTCGTCTGTGGCGGAGTTTAACGGCCAGAAACTGATAGACGGCTCGCTCTCCAGCAGCGCCAACGTGTTGCAGAACATCAACGCGCAGTCGGTGACGATCCAGATCGGCATGCAGGCCACCACCAACGACCGGATCAGCCTCAACACGGCGGTCGACCTGACGGCTATCGACTCCACAGGTCTTAACATCACCG
>JAJRZK010000028.1 GCA_024275315.1 Nitrospirota bacterium | reverse complement strand
GTGCAGATAAATACCGGCGGAAGGTGCCACTTAGAAGCGTCCATGGTGGAAAAGGCGTTCGAGCGCGCGCCCGCCGGGCTTGACCTCTTAATAATAGAAAACCTCGGCAACCTCGTATGCCCCGCAGGGTTCGACCTGGGCGAGGGTCATCGCGTCATGCTGGGTGCGCTTACAGAAGGCGTGGATAAGCCGAAAAAATATCCCGGTATGTTCAGGACCTGCGAACAGCTTGTAATAAACAAAACGGATCTGGCGCAGGTGTTAGGGATAGATGTGACGGAGTATGAACGCGAAGCGCGCAGCGTCAATCCGAATTTAACGATTTTTAAAACATCAGCGACGAATGGCGACGGGATGGACGAGTGGTGCGGATGGCTTAAAAATCTTTTAAAAACGGGTTAGGGAAAATGTCGACCGTCCGCATCAGGGTAGATGTGCGCGGCATAGTGCAGGGTGTTGGTTTTCGACCTTTTGTTTACAACCTTGCAGAGCGGATGAACATTTCCGGAAACATTCTTAATAACAAATTGGGAGTGACCATAGAGATAGAAGGAAGCAAGGAGCGTTGCGATAAATTCCTGATGTCACTTGCAAACCAAGCTCCTCCTCTTTCGCGCATAGCCGACATTAAAATCGAAAAGATTAAAACTACCGGCGATAAAAAATTTAAAATCCTCCATAGCGTAGATAAAGGCGACGACATCGCCCTGATATCTCCCGATAACGATGTCTGCGATAACTGCGCAAACGAACTTTCCGGCGAAACCGATCGCCGTTACAGATACCCGTTCATAAACTGCACCGATTGCGGCCCAAGATATTCGATTATAAAAGGGACACCTTACGACAGGTCAAAGACATCGATGAATATTTTCAGGATGTGCGCAAAATGCCGGAACGAATATGAAAGCCCGCACAACAGGCGGTTCCACGCACAGCCAAACGCATGCCCGGTATGCGGCCCGTCGGTAAAGCTGTTGGACTCCAAAGGGAATAAAGTGGAAAGCGGCGATCCAATCGCCGACATTATGAAGCATATATCGGATGGAAAGATAGCCGCCATAAAAGGCATAGGCGGTTACCATCTTGTGTGCGACGCCACCAACGAAGAGGCTGTGACAAATATGCGGGAGCGGAAATTAAGAAAGGACAAACCCTTTGCCGTAATGTCTCCAGACTTGGAATCGATACGCCAATACGCCGAGGTTTCGGAAATAGAGGAAATACTTTTGAGCTCGCGCGAAAAACCTGTGCTTCTCCTCAAAAAAAACGATAAAAAGGTTTTGGCGGAATCGGTTGCGCCGTCTCTTAACGAATACGGCGTTTTCCTTCCATACACGCCGATACATCACATGCTCTTCAGCGACGACGCGCCAGTGGCTCTTGTGATGACCAGCGGGAATGTGACAGACGAGCCAATAGTTTTCGACGATTCTATGCTCCTTGACAGACTGGGTGGTATAGCCGACTACTTCTTAGTCCATAACCGTCCGATTGTATGGAGATGCGACGATTCGGTCGTGCGTGTCTTCGGCGAAAGAGGGTTGCTTTTAAGGCGTTCCAGGGGCTGGGTTCCGGCTCCTGTTTTTATTGAAAGAAAATCCCCTCCAGCCCTTGCCTGCGGGGGAGACCTGAAATCTGTTTTCTGTCTTGCAAAGGGGAATACTCTTTTTCCGGGACCGCACATAGGTGATCTTGAATATGCCGAGGCTTTTGATTCTTTCAAGCGGTCGATAGAACACTTCAAAAACATATTCGACATAGAACCGGAAGTAGTTGTGGTGGACAAACACCCCGGCTATTTTAGCTCCAGCTATGGCCGCTCGCTCGGTTTGCCGATGACGGAGGTGCAACACCATCACGCGCATATCGCGTCTGTAATGCTGGAAAACAGGCTGGAAAAAGACGTTATCGGGCTGGCGCTCGACGGAACAGGTTACGGCGACGACGGGACGATTTGGGGAGGCGAGGTTTTTGTATGCAACCTGAGGGAGTACGACAGAAAGTTCCACTTTCCTGCATTAACGCTTCCCGGGGGCGACAAAGCGGTCAGGGAGCCGTGGCGCATAGCGGCGGCGCTTTTGTATCGGTATTACGATGAAAACCTCTTCGACATCCACCCCGGGTTCGTCGCTGAGGTTGGCGAGGAAAATATAAGAAACGTGATAATGATGTTGGAGTCGGACACCAACTGTCCCGTCGCCACAAGCGCCGGCAGGCTTTTTGACGCTGTATCGTCAATTATGCTTGTAAACCACTTCAACAACTACGATGGACAGTCGCCCATCCTTCTGGAAGCTTGCGCGGAACCTTCCGTAAAAAAAGAGGCCCCCTATTCAATAGAAAGTGACGGCTCGATAGATTTCCGGGGTTTGATTACCATGCTGGTCACTTATGCAGGATGTAACTCTGCCGGGAAAGAGGGGGCGGCGATTTTCCACAACACAATTGCAACCGCGCTTGCCGAATGTTGCCAAGGCATAAAAAAAGAAAGCGGGATTTCCAATGTGTGTCTGGGCGGTGGGACTTTTCAGAACATTTTCCTGCTAAACAGGCTTCTGCCAAATCTGGAAAAAAAAGGTTTCACGGTCTTTCTTCCAAACCAGCTTCCTGTAAATGACGGCGGACTTTCAGTTGGGCAACTTGCAGTTGGGTTATCGCACATCAAATCTTAATCCGGCCGGTACACGCTGGCAGTGGCGCCCGGAAAAGCTTGGAGTTTAATCTGGCTAACAATCATGTATAACTGGCGGGCGATCCAGGTAACGCGGGGTGTTTTATTCTTGATTATCCCCGTGGCTCAAACAACGTTTCCTTTCCTGGCGCGTTCACGCTTGCGTATATCGCTTAGTGGCACATGTGTCATCATCCTGTCGGAATGAAGACAGTTGGGGCGGGCTATTTTGTATCGATAATCAAGGCGGTGGTCCCGATAGGTGATATAACATCCCTGGAACGGCACACAAAATGGCAGATCCAGCGTTTTGCGAAACGCGACGACGCACCAATGAAAGCCCATATCCTCAGACAAGCGAAGGGCGAGGTAGTTACGCATATTTTGATCCAGGGGTATCCATCCTCCCTCTGATATATACCAACAGCTCACTTGCTCATAGCTGTTCCGCTCGCTCAACTCATGAAAAAAAGAAAGGTCGTAAGCCAGCCAATCATGATTGGAGTATCCATAAAACGGGACAAGGTGGAACATCCATCCACCAACACGGGTTTTGTCATGCATTTGCGTGAAAAAGGATATCTGGTCGAGCGCATTCTGTGACGCCGCGACGTTCAGGACAAGATCATACCTCCGATCATCGTCTCCAGGGGAGGCGCCTCCCGCAAAGTTTGACGCGTTGATTTGCGTCCACGAGGCTGTAACAGGCCGTTCAAACTCCGAATCACATCCTATTTCCAGCACGGTTTGTTTGGTTATATCCAACCCTGTGATAACGGAAAAATGCGTATGAAAATCGCCAAAGCGGTGAGCTGGCGCACTGCTTGCGGTGGATCGGGGAACTTTAAAAGGTGAATCGGTCTTTTTCCTGAACATGGCGATCCAGATGAAATACTCGTTTTCAGAACGGGAGCCCCGAAGAGCCTCGATCATGCCGGGGTTCCATTGGAATATGCTTCTTGGAACCAGATGATTGCCAGAGACCACGGCCCACAGCCCCAGAAATTCATATGCGTTTTCCCCTGCGATCGCATGAAACAGAGCTGGCTGATAGTAATAATACAAATCATCGTACATACCGATAGAGGGCACATAATGCAAAATAACCCCTTCAGGCTCCGCAAGGTCGTGGGCGGCCCGAAACACATTCTCCTGATTCATCAGGTGCTGTGAAACGCCTAAATTGGTGACAAAATCGTAACGCCCTTTATCGAACGCCGGGATAGAATCATAGTTGAGATCGAGCAGACGGCGGTAGTATTGCCGGTTTTCGTCGGCGATAACATCTCCACAAGAGTAAACACACCCGGCCCAGGAATATAATTGACGAGCCGTTAATGGATTTGGCAACTCTCCTGGAACTGACGATTCTCTTTGGAAAGCGTTGACGAACCTGGTGGCGCTTTTCAAAAACCCGTTTATGAAAACGTCCTGCGCTCCAATTTCGAAAATGCGATTAGGTGGATCCGCTACGCCACGCTCCCAGAGCGATGACAGGAAGTCAAGCATATCAGGAACGTACATAAAAATTCTTTCACGGTATTTATAGAGAATTCCCGGGATTACGGGATACAAAAAACTTACGTTTGCACAACCTCGATTTTTGTCATCCCGACCGTCCGGGGGGCGTCATCCCACTTTGGATCATCAATTCCGTACCGAAGCTCGATCAGCTTGCGATTTTTAAGATTAGCCGGATCCAGGGGGAATGCGTGATAAAAACAGCCATTTTCCTCGACGATACGTTGATCCTGGGGGACATCTCCATCAAGCCAAACCCGTATCTTGAAGATAGAATCATCGGTAGCAGTGTGAATATGGGCTTTGACAAGCATGGGCCCGTGCTTTGGAGCTGTCAGAAACAGGGTGTTGCCAGCCCCGGGCGCCAGCCATCTCCAGGACTGCCCCAAATCGTTTTTATGAACGTTACCCCAACCATAACCCAGAAAAGGCTGGCTTAAATCAACACTTGGTTGCTCCGCGGGCGGTTGCTCGTCGAGCGCCGCCATGTTCTTGTTATAAAGCTGATTCAGAAGCGTCATCGACCGCTGGTTGGGATTTCTCTGCCAAGTGTCGATAGCTTCGGAGAAAGGCTCGTCAAACACGTTGCGCTTGACCTCGTACAGATCCAAACCCACGTTACCCAATTCGACGGCGGCAAAACCGCATTCGTCCTTGTTGATTGGCCAACAGTCACGAGCTATCTCACGCAACGACTCGAAAGTCATATCGTCAAAGCGTTTCAACAATGGCAAAAAGTCGGCGTCATCCTGCAGAAAGCGTAAAAGGTAGTATAACGTTCGTTTGTCCATCACCTCCCGATTCGCCACCAATTCAGATGGTGAGGCCCTCTTGATGCGCTCGCCGATCTCGGTCCCGGCGAAAGGCTCCAAGCGTCCCAGGATTAAATGGGAATTGTTGCGTTGCAACTGTCTAATTGTGTCCAAGCTCTCATGAAAGGCCTCTTCATCAACGAACGGATTGTGCGTAATAAGATGGTACTGCACTTTCAGCGATGGGTAGTTCTGAAGCATCTCGGAAAACTCGATATTGATTCTATTCGGGAGAGGCCGGTTGAAAATGATTTTATTTATCCGATCGCTTCCCGATTGCAAACCGACCACGATAAAGTCCATACCCGCGTCAACCGCCGCTGAAACTATTTCCGGACGTTTCAACACCTGTGGTGGGAAAAGCTGAGCGAAAAACGGCAGTCCCACTCGTTTTTTGTATTCCCGGAAAAAAGTAAGTAAATACTCGGCAGGCGCCGACAGAAACGAATCCAAAAAGGTGATATAACTCATCCCATAATTCTTGACAAACTCCAGCTCCTCCAGCACGCTGCCCATTTGTCGAAGCCGTCGCTTGGAAAACGAGTCATCTCCCTTATAAAGACTGGTCTGTTTTCCGGCGCAACAGTATGAACAATCGAACAGGCATCCCTTGCCAAGCATCGTAAAATACTGGTTGCTGCCGTAATGCTCCAATTGAATGTTCTGCAACAGAGGATCGGCAGGGACGCACTTCTGGTCCTCGATCACGAAGTGCTCGATTGAAGTGGTGGCGTAGTTAAAGAAATGGCTTTCCCTGGGATGGCGTGGCAATTCGTTTCTTATCACTTTTCCGCCGCGAAGGTACATCAGGCCGGCGATGTCATCAGGGGAAGCGTTCCGCTCGACGGCGTTTACAATATCCAGCATCACTTCTTCGCCTTCGCCCACACAAACATAATCAACATATTCGAGGTAAACATCATGGCTGAATGTCGGGCCGAAACCGCCAGCCACGATAGTGGCTTCGGGAACCGCGTTGCGAACGCATGTCAGAAACGAATCTATTTTTTCGTCCAGGGCGCTCCGGGTCGAAAGCCCGACAACGCTGGGGTTCAGTGAGTTAAGGAGTTCCGACAAGGCCTGCAGATCGCCAGCCACCCAGGGCTTGGCGTCGTAAAAGTAATGACGAATAGAATAAAAGGGATCGGAAGTGTTGATTGTCTCGTAATGTGTCGGGTTGGGAAGATAAGAGTCGTGGGAGTTGTCGATGATCGGCAACTTGAAGTGGATCATCGTCACAGAATGCCCCGCGGCGCGCAGGCAGTTGGCGACTAAAGACAGACCAAGCGCCCTGTTGTCATACATGCAAATCAGCGCGACTTTAGCCACTGATTCTTCCTTATACTATTCGCGCTGAAAAAATGCCGTAGCATTTCATGCGGCCACTGTTTTCCATTTAATGCAACCCCGACACGATGATCAAGCGCTTTTTTATCATCAGTGACGTTTACAAAACACATCAAACAGGAGTCACATATACCTGATACCACACTCCATTTTAACTCTATCCAATAAACGATTGATTGTCAAATACGGACCATAGGCGAATTTACTCGAATTCAGGCGACCGCAACATGGTAGAATCTCCTGGAGCAGGAGAAGGCTGGTTTTTCTGTGTTTGCAGACGCAGAGCTTCCGGTTTAATCACCAAAACGAGAACCGCCCCGGACAGCCGAAAGGCGCCTCGACAAGGTTTTCACTGATCGTCTGAAATGATATCAGCGGAGAAACCACATGGCTGGAGCCTCCCGACAAAAGCACAATATATTTTTACTTATGGCCGGAGCGCTCAGTATGCTCGCCGCATTGCTGCACATCGGCATTATTTTTGGTGGAGCCGACTGGTATCGCTTTTTTGGAGCAGGTGAAGAGATGGCTGTCATGGCGGGACAGGATTCATGGATTCCTCCGCTGGTGACGCTGGCTATCGCCACAGTTCTATTTTTGTGGGCATGTTGCGCCTTTTCGGCCGCCAGGCTCCTGCCAAGGTTTCCATTGCTCAAGCCGGCGCTGATTATTATTTCCTCTATTTACCTGGCTCGGGGATTACTGCTCATCCCTCTGTGGATTGGATGGCCCGAAAGCTTGAACGCCTTTTGGGTTTGGAGTTCGGTTACAAGCTTGGTTTACGGTCTTTGCCACGCCATCGGGGTATGGCAGGAATGGGAGTGGCTAAGCGCCAACCACGCGTGATCTGTGCGCTACAGTGTTGAACGTGTTGACGATAGTGTTTTAGCAATAGCGGCAATTCATCTTTACACCAAAATAACCGCCCTGCGCGTAGCAGTGGTCGGGGCGAGAGGATTTGAACCTCCGACCCTCTGCTCCCAAAGCAGATGCGCTACCAGGCTGCGCTACGCCCCGACAGAAAGGCGATAATGATACCATATACCCGGTGGTTTTATCCTGGCAAGCGCGAAATATGTGAAAAGACCCAATGGCTTATACAGAAGGGAATCACCAGCGCGGCAGGCGCTGCGATGATTTCTGTTGTAAAATGGCTAAATAACCGGATATGCGGAAATGTTCAGAATTGGACAGACAATAAAACTCGATTGCGCCAACAAAAGTATCGAGAGCCGAATCTGCGGCTGGAAACCGGGGCGTTATATCCTTATAGACCTGGAATACGAAAACGCCAGCTCCACCGGGCTCCATGTGGGGGTCGAAATAGTCGCAAGACTCGCCAGGAGAGGCAAAACATTTGGATTCATAACATCCCTCGCGCAATTTCTCTACGATCAGAAAGTGGCGGTCCTGAAATATCCCGACAGCGTAGAGCAGGACGGTGACGACACCTGGTACCCCACCTCCATGCCAGTTGAAATATTACGAACTCCCGGCGACCATGAACTGGAGGATTTGCGCGGAGTTGTGCGTTATGTAAGCCTTGCTGGTGTGCGGATCGTATCCCCCTTTGAAGCGACAGTGGGCGAGAAGCTTTTTCTGACTTTTACGCTCATCACCGGGGGGACCATCGATAACGTGCAGGCTTCGGTGACAAGCGTCGTCAATGCCGGATCCGGCTTCGACCTGACGTTGAAATACATTTTTCTTTCCGACACCAACAAGCGTGCGTTAGAAAGTTTTATGGACATGATCTCCACCAGAAGCGGGCTTTTGTGAACATGGAAGAGTTTCAGTCGGGCGCCAGGGATCTGGAGATGAAAATAGCCGTCGGAGAGGTGGCGCAGGCCCAGATTGAAGGCAGGAAATACAACACCTGTTTTCGTGGTATTGCGCCTTCAAGATGGATTTTCCTGGACATACCCAAACACAACGGCAAACGAATATCCCTGGCCAAACAACAACCGCTGTCCATACGATATGTTCATGGCGGGATAGTATACGGGTTCCGCACGAAAGTTAACGCCACGTATGTGTCTCCCTACTCTATATTGACGGTGGAGTTTCCAAGAAAGATCGAAAGTTTCAATCTTCGTCGCAGCGAAAGGATAAAAACATTTGTACCGATCAGGATCAGGGCTCCAGGCTCGGGGGAATTTTTCGATGCGGCGATGAGAAACCTGTCTGGAGAAGGGGCTCTGGTATCCTTGAATCAGGGTTTAACACCCGAAGTCGGGGCGATGGTTTTGGTTTCCATCGAACTGCCGGCGGGAGTAAAAGCGGAAGACTTGCCCTGTGTTGTAAAAAACGTAAAAAAAGAATCCGGCGTCTGCCTCGTGGGAGTAGAGTTTGACATGGAAAAACACACGGCGTTCAAGGACGTCCGCAGGTTTTATGACGCCAGTGTATCCTTTGTTTGCTGATTGTTTTCCGCCGGGGCCTGGGGCATGGTTTCTATATAGACAGACCTGCTCGGGAAGGCAATTTCCAACCCGGATTCCTCCAGTTTGCGCATGATCTTGAGGTTTATGGTTTGGCGCACGTTAAGATAATAATCCCAATCGGCGCTGTTGGAGAAAAAGTATATGAATATATCAAGAGATGAAGCGCCGAAATCCGTAAAATAAACCAGCGTGGTCATCCGGTGGTCCACGCCTTCGTCCGTTCGGAGTATTTCCCTGATGTCCTCGACAGCCTTTTCCATCTTGTCCGCCGAGGTGGCGTATGTCACCCCTATGGTCATCTTTATCCTGCGCACGTTCAGACCATCGTCCTTGCGCCTGTCCATGTTCTCTACTATCACGTTCGCGATTATGTTGTTCGGGATGCTTTCTATGGTTTTGCCGAAAGTCCTGATCCTGGTGGATCTGAAGCCGATCTCTTCTATAACACCTTCGAAGTTCGGCCCTTTGATCCAGTCGCCCACCTTGAAGGGTTTGTCTACTATGATCATGAAAGACCCGAACAGGTTCGACAGTGTGTCTTTAGAAGCCAGAGCCAGAGCGGCGCCGCCGAGCCCAAGGGAGGCCACCAGCCCGCTTACCGAGTATCCCAAATTCTGTGCGATGACGATAACAGAGATTATTATCACCAGGATTCTCGCCGACGCGGTGATCAAAGGCGCCAGGCTGATATCCAGCCAATGCTCCGGGTCTGCGGCTTTTTCTCTCACCAGATTGTCCAGGACATTCACCAGCCGCATCACCATCCACGCCAGTAGGATGAGAACCAGTATCTGCCCGCTCACGTTTACTATGGCTTTAAGGTTGACAGGCTCCACCGGTTGCGGCAGTACCCTGATAGCGAGCCAGACTCCATACGCCAGGATCAGAATATCCAGTGGAGGCCGGACAGCTTTTACCAATTCATTGTCCCATTTGCTTTTGGTTTGCTTGGTGTAGCCTTCAAGGAAATGAACAAGACCCCTGACGATGGTTCTTCTTAACGTGAGTGTTAAAAAGAGAATCAGGAAGCTCAAACCGGCCTGATACAGGCTGACGCCCACTATCTTGATCTTGAGAAACTCCGAAACTTCCATCATTTTAGTAATCGCCTGATGCGTTGCTGTAAAAGGGGGCTATCCGCCCACAAACGTGATTTTATCTGAAATCCGCGCTCAAATTAAACACATATTAATCCTGGGCGCACAATTTAAGCCAATCGATGGCGTCCGGTTTATCTGGATTTTATGAAGCTGTATATTTTTTCCAGATCGGTGTCGTCAACGCCGATTTGCGCCGGCATTTTTTTCCATCTGTACCTGGGATTTTTCGGGGGACGCCCTTTCCATCCGGACCCATGCCGCACCTGGGTTTTGAATTGTTTGAACGTCATTTTGGTTGTGGCGAGGTCCGGCGCTGTCCTGGTACCGCCATGTCCCACGGCCCCGTGGCACTTGGCGCACTTTGTAAAAGCTTTTGGGGGGGATGTTTTTGATAGAGCTGTGACAGGCGACATTATCAGCGAGGCCAGGATAGGCGCAACGATCAGCCTCATTTGCCCCTGCCTCCCCAAAGCGCCCTGAGCATAAACACAACAAATATAACGCCCCCGGACACAGCCAGCAAACCGCCAATTCCCATAACGCTCATGCCTGTGTATTTTATGGCGCTGTCGAGTTTTTGGGCGGCCCCAAAAGTTTTGCGGGGAAGCCCTCCCATGCCACCGATAAATAGTCCCGTCACAAAAAGCGTTTGTCCGGCCCCGTATAGAGTCAACTGCGCTTTTTGCCACTTTTCTCCCACGTCGAGCCATCCGTTGTCTGTCGCCGTGATGATGGCCAACGCCATGAAACACAATGTCACCGCGCCTATAACGCCATGATAATGAGCGGGCACCCGGGTGTCGGAGCCGTGTATCGTAAGCGCGATGAGCCCACCAAGGTAAAACAGGGTAATGGAGAGATAAAGCCCGCGCCTGGCCACCATGTCGATATTTATCCCTCGAATCCCGACAAGGATCATCACCCCCAGGACAATCGGCCCCAAGGCTGTTCCCCATCGTTTCAGGTTGAGAAAAAACCACCTGTTCTCCATCGTGGAAATAGGCTCTATGAAATATTCCACCGGAGCAAACAGCACAAACGCGGTCATAATCCCCAGGACTATGTATGCGATTTTGTCCGATACGATCTTTTTGTCATAAGCTATACGGCCGGCCAACAGGCCCCATACCGCCATAAGCCCCATCGTGTTGGCGAACTGCAACACATGTCCGCCTCCCCAGAAGAGCGACTCGTAAAACATAGGCGCGCTCTTCGCATCCGTTAACGGGTACAGCTTGATTAACGAAATGACAAAACACGCGACACCAAAAGCCAGCGATACCCCCGCGCCTGCAAGAGACGCTGTTACAATTGCGGGGTATCGCGATCCGGCCCGCATCGATTCGGCCAGAGCCTTAGCTCTTACCACCGCGCCTGCGAGCGTAAAACCTAAAAACAGCCCCAGACCCGTAAAATACAAACCACGTTGAAGAACCGGCACATAGTTGTTCAGCATCGGAAACGCGGGGCCTGTAAAAGGTGTTATCACTATCAAAGCTATACCTGTAGCCGCTCCCATCGGAGGTATATAATCTATGGTTCCCACCGGTTTGTCAGAAGTGACGTAATACATGACGAACAGAATGAACGCCAGGAACCAGATCACAACAGAGAGTACAACGTGGGTTACCAGGGCTGTTTTGAAAAAGTTTTGGTCTGAGAACAGCAGGTTGAATCCCGGCGCTCTGCTTAACGCCACCAGGAAAGCGTAGATTCCCATGAACATGATGGAAATCACCGACACACCCAGCCAGGCGGTGGCTGTATGTTTGTAATGAAACTTCATTCATTTATCCTTAATTTTGCGCTCGCCTCCCGCCTGCGCCCCGGTTGCGCCACGCAGGGGCAAAAAGCGGTCGTCCGGCAAGGCTTCGGCCGGATCTGGCAAACACCATGTACTTGTCTTCGGGCCCAAGTGCAACTAGACGATGATACACTCCTTTTGAACAAATCGTAAGGGGGGTTTTCGTCCTTGTAATAACCGGGCAATACTTTGATAATAGACATATGAACAGGAAAGAGAGAATGCGCAACGCCGCGCCGGCAAAAAGGGCCGTGACCAGAAGGCTTGAGTGGAAAGGGTTTACTTTTCCCGCAGGATCATACCCTGAAAAATCGTTTCAGCAACAAGAGGGGTATGACTCCAAGTATATGAAAGAAGGCGAGTATTTCTATTATCAAATCTCGGTGTCTCACGAGAGGATACTGGCCACCTTGTCCTCGATCATGCGGCTTTTCAAGGAAAAGGCCCTGATTGTCACCCAAATCCATACGGACGACTACTATCGCGAGCATGACACCTATATCAGCGAAAAACCCGTGAAAATAGATTCGATTATAGATTGGATCGAGGACTGGGAGGATGTGGTTTTGGATGATGGGTTTTTCGGAATCGGCGTATTTTCCGAAGGTCACGCCGCGGAGGTGTTCTTAGACGAGCACAAAACAATTCATGTTTACCATCATGACCCCGATTTGATGGAAAACCTCCTGGAACGGTTGGGGATCGAGTTTGTCCTTGATTTGAAATTTTTCTGGGACGAACCCCATTATCACGAGCCATTGCCCCTTTCCGACGATTGCGGCGATGACTATCTGACAGCGTTTGAGGACCTTGCGGATCGGTTTGAACTGTTTCTGGACGAGGAAGATGATGAAAATATCGATGAGGATGGCGCCCCGCTGGGCATAACCTGCTGGAAAGTGGAGATACGGGGGTTTAAGCCCGGGCAGGGAAAAGGCGCGAAACCGCACGGGTTCTATTCCACCATGTTTTTAAACGCTTCATCGAGAGAAGAGGCGGTCAACCTGATCGAGACATACATGGAAACCCGGGGCGAGTACGCGGATCTCTATCTGCAAATGGCCAGGGTGCCGGAGGAATTGCTGGTGACCGAGCTGAGAAAAAGCAATCCCGACCCGCAGGAGCCCTCCGTGTGGTTCGAATCGAAGCGGTTCGAATTCGACTGGGACCAGCCCCATAGTTAAGTAGCGGATTTGCCAACCTTTATTGACACTTTTTTCTCCGGGGCGTTTACGATCGTAGATGTGGAGACGACAGGCCTGGGCCGTCGGTCACGCATATGCGAAATAGGCGCTGTCAGGGTGGAAAACAGGGTCATAACAGACACTTTCGAAACCATTGTCGACCCGTGCGTTCCTATAACAAACTCCCATGTTCACGGTGTCACAGACTCGATGGCGTTTGGCGCTCCGGGGTTTGAGTCGGTGTTGCCAAAGTTGCTTGGGTTCACGTTCGGCTCGGTTTTTGTGGCGCATAACGCGCCGTTTGACATAGGAATGCTGGTCGCGGAGCAGGAGCGAATCCCCGAATGCCGTGTCGGCAACGCGCAACCATATGTATGCACTGTGAGGCTGGGGCGGGTCGCGTATCCGGGGTTGAATTCATACAGGCTCGAATCGCTCACAAGCGCCCTGGAGATAAACAACAACAGGCCCCACGAGGGGCTTTCAGACGCGATGACCACCGCCGAATTGTTGATAGACCTTGCAAGCAGGCTTCGCCACCGGGGAATCCACGACGAGAAAACCTTGCGTAAACGGGTTATCGGGACAAAACCCATTTTCAGCGACACTTTGCCGGTGACGTTGACAGAGGTCCCGCTCAAACCAAGATCAGGGGTTACGTTTGAAGGAATATAACAAGACTGGCCAGTTGCCCGCGATACCTAGGCTGTCCACTTGTTTTTCTTGAACGGGGCGATAAATTTTTCGTTTTCCCGCATTTTTTGGGTGATTTTGTCGGCGATCTCGGTCGACTTCACACGGTAAGTCTTTTCCTGGATTTCCCTCTTCAGGCGGGCGACTATTTCCGACCTTACACCACCGATATCACTCATCTTGTCTGTCTCATATCTTTTCGTTACAAAAAGAACAATTTCATATTGCCCTTGTCTTACTATCGGATTTTGACGAAAATATCATTAGACTTTTGTTATCTTGTATCCATATGTTTATCAAAAGGTTGGCGCCCTGTCCTTAATTACCGGAGAATGTCTGTATGTATGCGAAAAATATATGGGAAAAGCTGATAAACTCAATATGAAAAATAAATTATCCTGTTCTGGTTGTAACGATTAATTATGATAAAGACCTGGAAAGGCATATCACCGACCATAGACGGTTCCGCCTTCATAGAAGCAAGCTCCCAGATAATCGGAGACGTACACATAGGGGCGGAATCCGGAGTCTGGTTCAACGCCACGGTGCGCGGCGATGTCAATTACATCCGGATCGGGGCGCGCACCAACATACAGGACGGGTCGGTTCTTCATGTCACCGCCAAAACCCACCCCCTCGTGCTGGGTGATGATATTACCGTGGGGCATAACGTGACTCTGCATGGATGCCGGATCGAGGGGCCTGCCTTGATAGGCATGGGCGCGATTGTCATGGATGGAGCCCATTTGGAACCAAATGTCATCATCGCCGCCGGAACGCTGGTGACGGAAGGAACCCGTGTTTGCTCTGGCGCCCTGGTGATGGGATCACCGGGGAAAGTCAAGCGGAACCTTACGGAGGATGAAATTGGCTGGCTGAAAAAATCGGCGAATAACTATGTCAGGTATAGGCTTGATTATATGGTCCCGCAATAGCGGGAGCTTGCGATGGTTTGTGTCGCTTTTTTCAGAAACACCAAAAAAGTCAGGTGATGGTGGAATACAAAACAAAGGTGTCTGGTGGAACGCTTGTAATAAAGTTGAAGGGCGAAATGATATCCGCCGAGCTCGATGGGCTTGCCAGCGGTCTTGACGGTGTGTTGAACGATTCTGAAAAGTCGAAATTGCTGATTAACCTGGCCGCGGTAACCAGAATGGACAGCGCCGGAATCGGTTTTATTCTTGTGTATTACAGAAAAGCGGTGATAAAACAGCATTTATTTGCGCTATGCGGCCTGAAAGGTTCGGTGTCAAAAGCTGTAAAAGCGGCGGAGCTGGACAAGCTGGTGGATGTATACCCATCGGAAAAAGAGGCCCTCGCCCGGCTCTAGCTTACGATCATGGCAATATCCTGATCGACCCAGAGCGCCCATTCTCGACAATACCGATGATCGCCGAGGCTTCATCGCCGCTATCTACCAGTCGCTTTACCAGTTTGTCAGACATTTTTTCGGGAACGCAAATCAGCAACCCGCCTGATGTCTGCGGATCGCACAGGGTCATCAGCTGATCCATACCGACCGCCGGTGACACGTTCAGAACGCTTTTTACCCAGTCATAGTTTCTTTCTCCTCCCCCTTTTGTGCCTGGTCCGGCGAAAGCCTCCACACCGTCGTAAACAGGGATCTTTGAGTATTCAACGCTAATCGCCACGCCGGAGTTTTGCGCAAGTGTGCGAGCGTGACCCAGCAGGCCAAAGCCGGTTACATCAGTACAGACTGTCGCCCCGAAATTCACCATCGCCTCGGACGCCGATTTGTTCAGCCGCATCATGCTCGCTGTCGCCTCGCCAAAGACGGAGCCTGGTATGTCCGGCGGAGCGCCACGGTAATATTCCAGAACCCCGTTGGAAAGCTTGATGGCGCTGTTAAGGATGCCTGTGCCGATTTTTTTTGTCAGAACCAGCGCATCGCCCGGTTTTGCGCCCTCATTGGTAATCAACCTCGCCGGATCAACAACGCCTGTCGCCGCCAGCCCATACTTAGGCTCGACATCGTTCACGGTATGACCACCTAGGATGACCGCTCCCGCTTCGGCCACGGTATCGGCTCCGCCTTTGAGGATCCGGGCCGCCACGTCCGTTCCCAGCTCACATGGAAAGGCCAGAATATTAAGCGCAGTCACGGGCCGGGCGGCGGCGGTGTAGATATCGGAAAGTGCGTTAGCCGCTGCAATACGCCCGAATTCGTAGGGGTCGTCCACTATAGGGGTCAAAAAATCAAGAGTTTGAACAATAGCCAGGTCGTCACTAAATTTGAACAAACCAATGTCTGCGCCGGAACCAAACCCCAAAACATGGTCAGCGTCAGCGTGATCGAACAGTTCTGTCAAGGCCGCGGTCAGGTCCTCCGGACCCAATTTAGCGCCTCAACCGCCCGATGTGGCCAATGTCGTCAAACGTATTTTTTCTGGCATATATAATCGCTCAAGTGCAGTTGAGTCCCAGCGGGACGATACGGATCCGCAAACAGGTTCCGCAAAAACCATGTCAGACACTGAATTCATAAACACCAAATTTGTATCGCACGTGGCCATCAAGGCTCCCGCCACGGGTCATGCGGGCGGCGCTGATTCCACCGCGCCAACCTGTCAGGGAGCGTGACGGAGGCGGGGCGGGTGTTTCACTCATCAATATGCATCTCCACAAACGGTTCCAGCGCAAGTTCCATGTAGAATTTATGCCGTTTCTCGGTTGTGAAAGATACCCGCACACATTCGAAGTTTTTCGGCTCCTTGGACACCATGGAAAGCGCGATCGGAACCGTGATCGGGACCACGGCCGGAATGTTCGCCTTGGCGGACAGGTCGAATTTTTCCTGGACGAGGGATCGGCCTTTTCCCACGCATTGGTTGGCCATCTCGCCTATATTCTGCCGCACCTCGTCCGAGCCGACATGTTTCGGAATGTCCTCCTCCGGCAGTCCCATATTGCGCAGGGAGTCGCTGACAATGTCTAAGGCGGCGTCTCCTTCAAAGTTGAGTATCATTATTCCGTTGTAGTCGCCGCTGAACGCCACGAAAGCTCCGATATCTCCTGTCACCTGCACCCCGTCAACCCGCATCGCAGTCTTGGAGATACGGATATTTTTTTTTGTCGTGCGGAGCACAATGTCCTTGATAGCACGGGAAAAAAGCCTGACAAATTCCAACGTGCTAGTGTTTTTTTCCGGCATTCGCCTTTCTCCTGGTTCTTAAAGGTTGTCAAATGGTTTGCTATTATAGTTCCTCGATAGCATGATCTTGCAATTGTAAATCCACATCTGTGCCCGCAAGTATAGCGCCTCGATACAATATCCTGGCCAGGTCGTCAAGGTTCGGCGTCTTCGACATTGGCCGCCGTCTCAGGCTCAGGCCGGTGGTTGACGTCCCCGAACTGTCCGCCGGTCCGGTCGGCCGCGTCATCGAGTTTCGGGGTTGCGGCGCTGTCTGCGCGTGTCATGGTAAACCTCATGCTACGATGCTGTAATATTTTCATCATACGCAACTTTCTTTCAACCCCGACGAGTCCGTGCATGACCAGGTAACCGCACATCCCCGCGATGATGCCGGTGACCAGGGACCCGAGCCACATCGCCCCTGCGATATCATACATATGTGATATCGCGGGGTTGTTCTCCATTGTGCGATAAGCTCCCGCTCCAACCAGCTCTATAAGCCACCTGCCGAATTTCAATTCCAGCATATATATTGGTGGTGCGGTGAATATATTCGTTGTCCAGCACGCCGCCAGCGCCACCGGCAGGTTGCCGGGAAACAACAATATCAATCCGCACACTATCAGCATTTGAAAACCAAGGGTCGGCGTAAACGCGACAAACAACCCGAGCGCCAAACCGCGAGCGAGCGGCTCTGATTTAAAGCTCCACAGGTCGTGTCTCAGCAGGGTGGAGCCGAAAAAGCGATATACACTCCTCTCCTTCAGGTTGGATTGCCGGGGCAGATGATCGTGTATCCACATCCTGGATTGCTCAAACTTTTCGTGAACATAACATGCGATCGATAAGACTTTCTTGTCGTTCATTCAACAATCCAAGCGATTAATCATGTGTGGGTGTTTGACAGCCCTATTCATCTCTGCCCGAGCATGGTGTTATATCTCGAGAGTCATTATATTCGGTTACGGGCTGGATGTTGAATAAATTCTCCGGCCACCCCGGAGCGAGCTTGAGATGATTGACTTTGCCGCCATAGTTACATAAAGTGGCGCCATCTTCTTTTACGGACCACACAAAATGAAAATAGGAATCGACGCCCGTAAAATCTCGGATACCGGAATCGGGCGATATATCGAAAACCTGTTGGAAAACCTTGGCAAAATAGATAAACGCAACGAATACTTTTTGTTTATGGCCCCGGAGGATATGGACAAATACGATTTTCCGGGGGGAAACTTTACAAAAGTTATGGAGATATCGGGAAAATACTCCTTGTCGGAGCACTGGTCTTTAGCCGCGAAAGCCGAATTATACAAGATAGATCTTTTTCATTCGCCTCACTACACGCTACCAAGGTTTATCAAGCGGCAATCCATTGTCACGGTTCACGATATTATCCATCTTCTTGACTCCTCCGTGGGATTGATCTCCAAGGCGTACGCCTACTGGATGATAGGCTCGAGCGTGTCACGGGCGGAGCATGTTCTGACGGTTTCTGAATACACAAAAGAGCGTCTGGTGGAAAAGTTCGGGACGCCACCTTCCAAAATCAGGGTAATTCCAAACGGTGGCGGTTCCGACTTTACAAGGCCGGACGACGCCACCATTGAAAAGGAACTGGGGAGATTGAACATCAAGCGCGGGTATTTCCTGTTCGTAGGGAGCGACCGGCCGCATAAAAACCTGTACGCTGTCGCCAAGGCGCTGGTCGGCCTGCCTTTGGACTCCCGGTTTGTTGTTGTTGGCAGGGTGCGGGAAAAACATAAAAAGCGGTTTCGTGATCATATGGACAGGGTGGTGTTTGTGGACAATGTGGAAAAACCCGCTATGGCGGCCCTTTACGCGGGGGCTGAGGCGTTGCTGTTTCCGTCATATCACGAAGGGTTTGGATTGCCGCCGCTGGAGGCTATGGCGTGCCATACGCCGGTTGTGGCCTCTGACAGGTCGTCTATACCGGAGGTGACAAGCGACGCCGCGCTTCTTGTCGATCCGGATGATACGGACGCGATGGTTTCGGCCATGATGAAAATCCGTAATGACCAGAGGTTCAGGGCCGAAATGGTGGAAAAGGGGAAACGGCGGGCCGCATTGTTCTCCTGGAAAAAAACAGCGCGTATGACGCTTGAGTGTTACGAGGCCGTCGCCGGATGAAAGTGGCCCTGGTTCATGACTGGCTCACGGGGATGCGCGGGGGGGAAAACGTGCTGGAAGCGCTTTGCGATATTTTTCCGGAAGCGGATATTTATACTCTTTTGCATATTCCGGGTTCTGTAAGTGATGTTATCGAGAACCGGAAGATACACACCTCCTTCCTGGGCTCTTTGCCTGACGTGGAGCGCCGATACCGCTGGTACCTTCCGATCATGCCGCTGGCGATAGAGTCTCTGGATATCAGGGGTTATGACCTTGTGATATCCTCCAGCCATTGTGTGGCCAAGGGGGCTCTTACGGATACCGCCACTCATATTTGCTATTGCCATACCCCGATGCGATACGCTTGGGATTTGTATGATGATTATTTTAACCGGTCCAGGTTTTCCGCCCCCACGCTTTTTGCGATAGAAAAAATCATGCCCCATCTGAGAAAGTGGGACCGGCGGACGGTGTCCAGGGTGGATAGGTTTATCGCCAATTCGCGCAACGTGGCGGAGAGAATCAAGAGGATATACAGGGTGGGCTCGGATGTGGTTTATCCTCCGGTGGATACGGAGTTTTTTGATATCGAACCCGGTTCAAACCGCGACACATATCTTGTGGTCTCCGCGTTCGCGCCATACAAGAGGGTGGACCTGGCCATCGAAACGTTTAACCAGCGGAACACGCCTTTGACCGTCGTGGGCTCTGGTGAGGATGAAGCCAGGCTAAAAGCTATGGCCGGTCCCAAAACAAGTTTCGAAAGCTCCGTCAGCCCTCAGCGGCTTCGCCAGCTTTACAATAGCGCGCGGGCGCTGATTTATCCCGGGGTGGAGGATTTCGGGATCATACCGGTCGAGGCGATGGCGTGCGGCGCCCCGGTGATCGCTTACGGTAAGGGCGGATCGCTCGAGACGGTTGTCCCGTTGCGGGACGAGTTTACGATGGCCCCGACCGGAGTCTTTTTCGACAAGCAGACCGTGTATGGTCTTGGCCAGGCCATCGACCGGTTTGAAAATAACCAGGACAAATTTAATCCGGAAACCATCAGGGAAAACGCGTTGCGATTTTCCAGGGCTTCGTTCAGCGATAAGATGGCAAGCCTGTTGCGGAAATACGCGCCTGGATGAATAAGGATTTAAACTTGCAACTTCGCCATACCATTCACCTGCCATCTTGCTTCCGGATTGTTTGACTTATAGCCGCGCAACCCATAAAATGGCCGAAACTCGAGTTGGGAAAATCTCGGATGGATCACTTGAGGGCGCTGGTTTTGAACAGCACTTATGAGCCTATGCAGTTCACGAGCGCGCGGCGTGCGCTGGTCTTATCCATGCTTGGAAAAGCCGAGATTGTGGAATCCGACGGTTTTTATATAAGAACAACCACAAAATCATACAGGTTGCCGACTGTTGTCAGGCTCAATAGGTATATCAGCCCGCCGTTCAAATCTTATATTTCGTTTTCCAAAAAAAACGTTTTAAAACGGGATAATTATACATGCCAGTACTGCGGTGTTTCCAAAGCGGAGCTTACCATTGATCATGTAATTCCCAGGTCTCTAAACGGCGTGTCCACCTGGGAAAATGTGGTGACAGCTTGCAGAAAATGCAACCTGAAAAAAGGGAGCAGGACCCTGGCGGAATCTGGCTTGAGGCTTGTCAAACGCCCGGTCAGGCCAAAGTTTCTCGCTTATGCCTCGACCACTCCTGATAACGCCCCTAGAAGCCACATCGAAAGCTGGGCCAAGTATATGCCGCGTCTGTCCCGATAGGGCCCGTATACCACGCGGATGAGAAAATCTTTCCCACAGATCGCTGATTGGCGATGTGTGGGAAAATGCCGGTGCGGGCCTGTGACAAGCGAGTGATTGTCGCTTCGGGCCAGCGTGTTACAAGGTGTTGTTCAGGCGCGGGTCCAGCGCGTCTCGGATTCCCTCTCCGAGCAGGTTGTATCCCATCACGGTAACGAGAATCGCCAAACCGGGAAAGACCGACAGCCACCACGCGAACTCGATATTGTCTTTGCCCAGAGTCAGGATGTTGCCCCAGCTCGGCGTGGGTGGCTGGACGCCGATACCCAGGAATGAAAGAGCGGATTCTGTCAGTATGGCCCCCGCTATGCCCAAAGTTGCGGAAACCAGCACGGGAGACATGGCGTTTGGGAGTATGTGGCGGAAGATTATCGCCCCGTCAGAGGCTCCGATGGCTTTTGCGGCCATGACAAAATCACGCTCCTTCAAGGCCAGAAACTCGGCACGGACAAGCCTGGCCACGCTCATCCAGCCGGTGAGCCCGATTACCACCATTATGTTGTAGATGTTCGGTTCCAAAAACGCTATTACAGCGAGGATAAGGAAAAACGTGGGGATAGTCAGCATCAGGTCCACAAACCTCATCAGGGCGTCATCCACCCATCCGCCGAAATAGCCGGCTACAGCGCCGATTACCAGCCCTATGATAGTCGCTATCCCTATCGCTACGAACCCTACCGTAAGAGATATTCTAGCGCCGAAAATCATGCGGGAAAACACGTCCCTTCCCAGGTCGTCGGTGCCGCACGGGTGATTGAAAGTGGGCGGCTCGAGCAGGTTTTTCGTGTTTATCAGCGATGGATCGTGCGGTGCGATAACCGGCGCGAAAACGGCCACTATGAAAAGCAGGGCCACGATCACCGCGCCGACGATTGCAAGCTTGTCCCTGCGGAACCTCTCTATAAAAATCCGGCTGAATGTCCGGGGGTTATCGTCGCCCATAGCTTATCCTCGGGTCGATAAAACCATAAGCCACATCCGCCAGCAGGTTGGCCAGCAGTGTAAGAAACGCCCCTATGACAAGGATACCCATGATCACAGGGTAATCACGCGACATGACAGACTGGTAGAAAAGCTGGCCCATGCCGGGGATGGAGTAGATTGTCTCGAAAATCACAGAGCCGCCGATAAGTCCGGGCAGGGAAAGAGCCAGGATGGTCACAATGGGCAACATGGCGTTTTTCAGACAGTGTTTGTATATAACAACAGCCTCGGACAGCCCCTTTGCCCTGGCTGTGACCACATAGTCCTGGCGGATAACCTCCAGCATGTTTTGTCTTGAAAAGCGGGAAAGCCCGGCAAGTCCCGTCAGCCCCGACAGGAGGACCGGAAGGGTCAGGTGGTGCGCATAGTCCAAGAACTTGCCCCAGGCGCTAAGCTGGTCGTGGTTGAACGAGACCATGCCGGAGATGGGGAACCAATCGAGCTTGACCCCGAGACCGATCATGAGTAGCAGTGCCAGCCAGAATGAGGGTATGGAAAACCCCAGAAACACGAACAGGGAGGCGGCCTTGTCGAAAAGTGAATGCTGGCGGGTGGCCGAAAGCACGCCTATAGGTATGGCGAGGAAAAATATGACCATGAGCGAAAGGATATTGATCAGCAGTGTGATTGGAATCCGCTCCGCTATTTTGTCGATAACCGGTCTTGCGTCCATGGAAAACGAATGGCCAAAATCCATGACGGCTACCTTCTTGAGCCACAACAGGTACTGCACGATTATCGGCTCGTCGAGATGATACAGATCCCGAAGCTTGCGCAACGACTCTGGTGAAGCGTTTGGGTTTAAATTTGTAACCAGCTCTGTCGGATCACCCGGCGCCAGGTGGATGATGAAAAACGAGATCAATGTGATGCCGATCAACATCGGCCCTACCATGACAAGGCGTCGTATAACGTATGCGTACATCTACGTCTGCTTTCTCCTGGCCGCTACTGTATTACCAACTCCGTGATATATACCTTAACCACTGCGCCGGACTGAATTGACTCGTTAAGAATTATCGCCACTTCGACAGCCAGATGGCGCTTTTTTTTCTCGTCTCTGAATTCTTCCAGGGGTTTGGATTTTAAAAGAGTGAATATGTTCTCCCTTATCAGCACCAGGTTCCGCGCTATTTCATCACTGACATTGTCCTCGCTCAATTCTGCGGCGAAGGTGATTTTTACCAGAGATTGATGGTTCTTTTTTCCCACAGAGACAAGAAACGAGCTGAACTCGTACAAAGGCGGAATGACAGCTCTCACCTTCGGGACCAGGGGAACAGCGCGTTTTTTTTCCACTTTTGGCGGGGGAGCGGGCTTTTCAGGAGCCGCTTTGAAATATACCCACGCTCCCAATGTCAGCGCTCCGAGCAATGAAACCAGCCCCAGGGCTCCGCTTATGATCATGGAGAGCTTGATCTTGTTGATCTTGGCTTGCGGCTTTTCCTCAGGCGGCGCGATTTCTTTTACCGGCTCTTCCTGCGCCGGTTCAGGTTCGGGTGGCCTGGCCTCCTCTGCCGGAGGCATGGTCATGTCGATGTCGAGTTCTGTTCGTCTCTTTTTTTTTGCCACAGGGTCAGGTTCCGGAAAGTTTCTTGTCTAGTTTTTCTTGCGCATTGGCGAGCAATTCATGACATTCGGAAAAATCGGGGTCGAGATCAAGAGCTTTTTTCAGCGATGAAACAGCCTTGTCAAAATCCTTCATCTCAAAATAGGCCCGGCCGATGTTGTAATACAGCACCTCGTCGGCAGGGTCGATTTTGAGGGCTTTGCGATATTCATTCACAGCTTCTTTAAAACGCTTTTTCTTTCGAAGAGCGATCCCCAGCCTGTTGTAGACATGAACGTTTTCAAATATGCCGAGCGAACTTTTAAAAGCCGCCGCCGCTTTTGAAGGGTTGCCGGCAGTCAGATATATTTCCCCGATCTGGGTGTGCAGGTCGGCGTCCAGCCGCTCGTTTTCCAAAGCTCTCGCAAAAGCCTTGTCCGCCTTTTCCACGGAGTTTGTGCTTATGTAAAGTTTGCCCAGGGCAAGCTGACGCTCTGCGTTATGGGGGCTGATCGCGGAAGCCTGCTCATAGCAGTTTATGGCTTTTTCATCCTTTTTTTCTTTTGTATAAAGCTCGCCCAGGCTTTCGTGCGCACGGACATACTGGGGATTCGAGCGAACCGCTTCCATGAGCCATTGTTCCGCTTTTTCCATGTCACCCGATCGCATGAACACTTCACCGATAGACTGCCGCGCCCTGGCCGAATCGGGCTTGATTTCCAGAGCCTTGCTAAACTCCTCAAAGGCCAGCTCGCTCATTCCATTTTCCATCATTGTCAGTCCGGCTTTCATATGCGTTTCAAAAGGCGATGGATTTTCCTTCACATGCATGATTTGGCCGATTTTTTCCTCCAGGACCCTTGCGATGAACGGTTTTAACAGGTAGCCATCAACATCCGTCTCCGCCGCTTGAACGATCCTTGTCTCTGACACCTCGGCCGTTACCATCAGAAACGGGATATCCCGAAGTAGGGGATTGTCCCGAACCCGGCGCAAAAGCTCCAGCCCAGGCAGTTTGGGCATGTGCCAGTCGCATATGATAAACCCTATTTTGGATGAGTTCAAATGATGCCACGCGCCCTCGCCGTCCCTGGCGTCGACGATGTCGGAAAATCCGATTCTGCGCAACATGCTTTTTATTGTGCGGCGCATGTTGTTGGCGTCGTCCGCCACGAGTACACGCAGGTTTTTATGAGAGTCTGTTAGCATATATGGACTTGAATATGGACCGGAGATTTATTCTTGTCCGGGTGTTACGTTGTTAATCCAGCAAACCAAATTATCGGCGGTGGTCTCCTGCGTGGCGTACCGGCTTGCAGTGTCACCGCGTCATAAATGGTCCTTTTACATTACGGTATTTTAACAGCATCAACTTTTCCGTTCAGCCAGTTTGCTCAGCATTATCAAACTGGCGGCGGCTGATGCGCGGACGTCTTCCTGCTCGTCGCCGAGGAAAACGGCTATGTTGTCCATAGCCTCTGTGGCTTTAAGGTTGGTCAACGCGTCTATGGCGGCTTTTCTGACCATCCAGTTGTCATCTTTGAGCGCTTCTATCAGAGGCGCCGCCGCTTCCTCGTTTCGCTGGTTTCCCAGGGCTGTCGCGGCGGTTTTGCGCACTTCATAACTGCTGTCTGTAGTGACCGCTTTTGAAAGCGCTTCCACCGCTTCTGAGGGCTTGATATGGTTAAGGGCGATGACCGCCTCCACACGCACAGCCGCTTTGCTGTCATCAAGAAGTTTCAAAATGCCCGATGTGGCTTCCTGCGCTCTCAAACGGCCCAGGCTTGTCGCGGCCGCCTTGCGAATGTTCATGTCTCTGTCTGATAAACAGCCCAACAAGGGTTCCACAGCCTCCGAAGCCTGGATGTTGGCCAGCCCCACCATGGCGGCCACACGGACGGTGGGGTTTTCCGTGTTCAGCATGGCCAGTAGCGGGTGCACCGCCAGGTCTGGTCTGATTTTGCACAAGGTCAACGCAACGGCTTTTTTGACTTGCCAAGGGTCTCCCGCCGTTTTTTTGTTGTCCGCGGCCATTAATCCGCCACCTTTGGGTTTGCCCTGGTCCTGCTCTTCACCTTTAGCCACGGCCCACTGAAGAATCGCTTTTCTGGCGGCGCTTTCATTTTCAGCGCCGATAATTTTCAGCATCCCGCTCGCCGCTTCAGTAATACCGGCTTTTCCCACGGAATATATGGCGGTCTCCTTAACTTGCCATACTTTGTCTTTGAGCATTTTTACCAGGGCGACTTTTGCGTGGGAGTTGTCCATATCGCCCAGTAAAATGGCCGCGGCTTTGCGTACATTCGCGTTTTTGTCACCGGCTGCTTTGAGAAGGGATTCAAGCATGTTCTGATCCATGTTTACGACGCTACACTGAGAAAAAACAAAACTAATTGTACCACATTTGATCCGGCTGATTTTATGACACGGTTTAAAGCGAGACCTGCTACGCTTTGCCTATCGCCATGATCATTTCTGTCACTGCCGCATGAAATCCCACTATCAGGGCTCGCCCCACTATGCTGTGGCCTATGTTCAGTTCGTCTATAACTTCAATAGACGCCACGGGGCGCACATTTTCAACGTTGAGTCCGTGGCCGGCGTGGGTGGCAAGATCAAGGGTGGCCGAAAGGGAGGCGGCTTTATCTATTTTATGTAATTCAGAAGCCAGCTTCCGTCTGGTTCGGGCCAGGCTGTATTGTCCGGTGTTAAACTCCACTGCGTCGGCGCCCACATCCACCGCCGCACGCACCTGGTCGGGGTCGGGGTCGATGAAAAGCGAGACGATTATCCCCTTGCGGGCAAATCGCTCAATGATGCCCCTGAGCCTTTTTTGCCTGATCGTTACATCCAGCCCACCTTCGGTGGTGACTTCCATGCGCCGTTCCGGCACAAAGCTGACCTGGTCGGGTCTGGTTTTTATGGCGAACTCCACGATATCTTTCGCTGTGGCCATTTCCAGGTTGAGCTTGGTTTTTATCGATTTGCGGATACGTTTTACGTCATGATCCTGAATATGGCGCCTGTCTTCACGCAGGTGAACCGTGATACCAGCGCATCCTGCGGTCTCGGCGATCAGCGCCGCTTCCAGCGGGTCCGGCGATGAGATCATACGCGCCTGGCGCACGGTTGCGACATGGTCTACGTTTACACAAAGCTGTGCCATTTTATTTTCCTTTTTGATAACATCAATAATGTTTGCATAACTGGTCAATCTAACTTATACACAAGATCCCATGGCGGATTCACTAATATTTTTTCTAAATTCATTTGTAACCTTGTTTTCCGTGCTCGACCCGTTTGGCGCGGCGGCGATTTTTCTTGCGTTAACGCAGGGCGACTCCGCCGGTCGCAGGCAGGCGCAGGCGATGCGGGCGGTGAGATCGTCCATGATCATTCTGCTTTTTTTCGCTTTGGCCGGCGAGATGATTTTTTCGATTTTCGGAATTTCGGTTCAGGCGCTTATGGTGGCCGGGGGTTTGATTCTCATCCATCTGGCCTTTAAGATGCTGGAAGGGAAGTCACCGTCGTCGAAAGGTTCCGGGCCGGAACGGGAGGAGGCCGAATTCAAGGACGATATTGCAATAATTCCAATGGCGATCCCCATGCTTGCAGGCCCTGCGGCCATAACATCGGTTGTAGTTTTTGCAAACAGGGCTTCTTCCGGTGTGGAGTTTTTTTCGCTTCTGCTGGCGATCGGGGCTGTACTGGGGATAACCTACCAGGCTCTAAAACAAAGCGAAACCATAGCCGCGTTGCTGGGGGAGACGGGGCTCAGGATTATGGTGAGGATCATGGGCCTGATTCTTATTTCCATGGGGGTGGAGTTTGTACTGTCGGCGGTGAAAATATACTTTACCTGATGTGGAGCGTCGGCGAAAACTAGGAAGTAATAGCCCCGCCACAGCTAAACCCCGCGCCGGCGGTGCATGAGTAGCAGTGGTCCGAAAGGGCTATTTGCGCCCCTTGCTCTGGCGGGCCGTCCATTTCCGATACGTGAGTTTTCTTGCGTCCCATGGGCAGTTCGATCGCCAGGTTGAAATCACAGTCAAAAAGGTGACCATCCCATGAAACCGAGACCATGGACCGGCACATCAACCCCTCGACCGAGTATGGGTTGAAGCTGTCCGCTAGCTTTTGAATGTAATCGTCATAGTTGCCGGATGTGATCAGCCAGTTCCTGAATCTGCCCAAAGGAACATTTGAAAAAGCGAAAAGGTTGTTGAACGAGATATTGTAACGATGTTTTAAAGTCTCGCGATATCTTTTCTCCACCATGCCCTGGGGCGATCCGAGAAATGCGCCGGTCGGGTTTGACACCAGGTTGAGCTCAAGCCCGGAACCCTCCGTTCCGTACCCGAGTTCGTTAAGGCTTTTTAATGTTCTGATACTTTTATCAAAAACATTTCTGCCCCGTTGCGAGTCGGTCTGGTTTTTGTTAAGCGATGGCAACGAGGCGACAATAATCACGTTGTTTTCACGCAATGTCCGCGTCAGTTTTTCCCATTTTTCGCCAGTGGCCGCGGTGAGGTTTGAACGGAGCATCAACCTGGAAACCTTGCCGGACAGGTTGTTGATAAGATCAATTATACCCGGGTTCATCTCCGGGGCTCCGCCCGTGATATCCGCCGTTTCAAATTGACATTTTCCCGCAAACTCGACAACCTGCGCCATGGTTTCGACACTCATCACCTCGCGCCGCCCGGGGCCGGCGCTTTGGTGGCAATGCCTGCATTCCTGGTTGCACAACAGCCCTGTGTTTATTTGTAAAGTTGTGGTTTTGTCGCGACGCAGGGGTATTCCCCTTTCCACAAGGATCTCCCCGAATGATGGCGGTCCGTCAGGGGTTCCAGGCCCGGTGCCGACGTCTGTCGTGACAGAAGAAGTCATTGTGTCGTGGTTACATCGAAAGTTTTTCCGCCACTTTGCGCATTTGCAATCCGTGGACAAGCGAAGCGCCACCCCGAATTGCGGTTGTAACGTGTATGGCTTCTGTCATTTCCGACAGGTTGGAGCCTTTTTCAAGACACGCCTGGGTGTATGCGTCTATGCAATACGGGCACTGTATGGCGTGCGCCACAGCCAGGGCGATAAGAGCTTTTTCTCTTTCGGTCAGGTCGCCTTCAGCGAAAACCTGGCCATAATATTCAAAAAATTTTTTGGCGAGCTCCGGAGCGTCTTTGCCTATTTCTTCAAACTTGGGAAGATCCATCGGGCTGTAATACGTTTCCATCAACAATTCTCCTCTCCCTTGGCTAATTTAGCGTACAAACTATAGCAGTCTTTTTTTTCCGTCAAGTCAATTAACGGATGGGACAGGCTGGGGAGCTTGTGGATTGTTGGGCATGCTCAGCCTGGTTTTGGGCGCTATTTTACGATATACACTCCCTTACGAAAGCGTGGCGGCACAGGAAAAAGCTGAAAATCAGCCGGTATCGCAGACTGAAATCATGTTTCGGACCGTTGCGATAGGATCGGCGGCTTCAATTGAAAACGCTTATGATCTCTCGCTGGCGGCTGGCGATGTAATAGTAGATCACCTGGGCGTATCTGGCCGTGATATCCATAAACCGACCGCTTATTATGAATGCGTTTGTTTTTGGATGTAGGTTGAGGTTCTGTGAGGAGTGGGTCACCTTGAGGCCGGTCGGGATAATATCATCGTAGTTCGGGAGCCGAAGCCCTATTGAAATCTCCGAGCCCGGCTCTATGGGTCGGCCAAGCTTGAAGCAGACCCCGCCACCGCTGATGTTCAGCGCTACAGAAGTTTCGATATCGCGCAGATGTACAAACGCCGGATTTTCAGGATCCGGTTCGACCCGGTAGTTATCCCTCCTCTGCTTCTCCTTCATGCTTCGGGGGATGTCGAACCTCAATGAATCGAATCCATCATATTTTTCTAATCCATGGAACATCGAGTTGAAAGAGTATCCGATGTTGTTTACATCCATGTCGAACGACAGGATCGTTTCACCAGGAACCATGCGGGCGTTTATTTGGCCAGGGTACAAGGCGTCGATATAAAATTGATCTGCGTCATCGGCCATCCCCAGTATAAGTGACCGGTACCTTGCACCACTATGCGGGAACGAGACCAGGGCTTCTCTTCGTTTCTCCGCCGCTACGGAGATTACACCCCTGCTCCAGATATACGATGTGTCCCTTGTTTTACCTGTGTTCAACACCTTTTTTATCCGCCAGGAATTTTTCTCTAGAAAAGTAAACATTTTCTGTCCATCCTGTCAATTAACAGCCGAAATCGTTTATGCTCGCTGACTACGAGCCGGTTTTACGCTTTTTCTTCTTATCGAAACCGGCCTGGAATCACTTTAGAAGAAAACATGACCTGTACCTGTTGGGCCTGGTCATATCCATGCGCTAAGATGGAGCGGCAATTGAAAATCGCCATAAAAACGGGGGAGGGAGAAGGGGACCGGCTTATCGGTTATTTGAAAAACTTTTGAATTTCACGCTGCCTGGTGGTGACATAGCGGCTGATTATCTGAATGGACTTTTCGCTTATCTCTACGAACCTGCCTCTGATTTTGTATTTTATCATTTTCCCGGTTTTGGGGTGTCGTCTTATTTTCTGCTCGTCCGACCCGATAACTTCGTAATTGGTTTCAATAAAATCCTTGGAACCGGGAAGCTCTATGCTGATCGGCATGACTATGGTCGGTTTAACGCTCCTGTGTTGGAAAAAGCTGGCCCCGCCTGCGCTGATGTCCAGAATGCTCGATTTATTTTTTGATTTGCCCGGATCCGAAATAATCTTGTCTCTGAAATATATCTGGACTGGGTTATTTATTGTCGGCTCGACCCTGAAATATTCCCTTCGTTGCTCCACACGTATGCTTGAAGGTATCCTTAGCTTCATGGTCTCATACCCTTGGTAATCCACTATACCCAGAAAAACAGTTTCAAAACTTTGCCTGATGGCGTTGACATCGAAATATGCCTTGATGACACTTTGGCCGGGAACCAGCGGGTTTGTTTTTTTATTTTTTGCAAAAATTGTGTCGACATACAACAATCCATCCCGGTAAACATCAATAAACATGGAACGATACTTAGACTGGGCTTCATCCACACTGAGGATGACCGGCGTCTTTTGCTCACAGGCCAGGGACAGAATCCCGAAGACCATGGAAAAATTGTTTTTCTGGCTTGTGCTCATCGTTTCTTTTTTATTTAATTTGCCAGTAATGAACCGGAGCATGATATAGATAGAAGTACTTATTTACACGACAATAATAGCGCCAGCCGTGTTGCGCAACCCCGGGCCGGCGGATCAAGTTTCAATGAAGTAGCCGAATTTTTCCCAAGTCCGATTATATTGTTTTTTCAATTCCGTATCAAGGTGACAGGCTTCATTCAGCGGAGCGTATTGGAGTATCATGTTTAATCCAGAAAAAGTTATGTTAAATTGGGATCTATGGAAAGCTCAATGGGAAGTATGATCCAAACCATCTTGCTGATGGCGCCGCCGATAATTTTCGCCGTCGTGTTCCACGAAGTGTCCCATGGGTATGTGGCCTGGCTCAAAGGCGATAACACGGCTAAAGTCATGGGACGACTGACGCTGAACCCCATAGCCCATGTCCACTGGTTCGGCACAATAGTCATGCCATTGGTTTTTTATATGCTGTCCGGTTTTCTTTTCGCCTTTGCAAAGCCGGTGCCGGTGAATTTCGGCCAATTACGTGATCCGAAAAAAGACATGATATGGGTCGCCTCCGCCGGCCCTTTTTCCAATATCGTTCTGGCGATATTCTCCGCCCTGTCGCTGAAACTGGTCGCATGGATCAATCCCGAGTCGTATGTTATAGCGCTCATGAATCTCCAGCAACGCACGATAGGTTTTGCGGGTGGATTTTTTGTGCCCGTAGTGTATGTGCTGTATTTTTCGGTCGTAATCAACATCGTCCTGGCCATCATAAACCTTATCCCCATTCCACCGGCGGACGGGGGACGCATCGTGTCAGGCCTTCTGCCGGACGCCCAAGCCAGGTCGTATTCGGCGATAGAGCCATACGGTTTGGCTATCTTGATTTTTATCTTGTTTTACAATCCTTTAAACATTATAAACTGGACCATCCACCCGCTGATCAACGGGATTTTAAACTTGCTCCTCTAGTTGGTCGCTTATAACCGTAGGGATACATAGTAAATGGTAAAAAAACGTGTGCTGTCCGGGATGCAGACAACAGGCCGCCTGCATCTGGGTAATCTCCTGGGGGCGCTGAACATCTGGGTCGGCATGCAGGACGAATATGATTGTTATTACTTCGCCGCCGACTGGCACGCCCTGGCGAGCAATTATGAACAGACCGAAGAGCTGTCCGGCAACCTGCTCGACCTGGGTGTAAACTGGCTCAGCGCGGGTCTCGATCCTGAAAAGAGCGTGTTGTTTGTCCAGTCGCTGATTCCGGAGCACGCCGTGTTGCATCTCCTGTTTTCCATGATTACTCCCATCCCATGGCTGGAGCGGGTTCCAAGCTATAAAGAGAAGCTGGAGCAGGTCGCAAACAAGGATCTGCACACATATGGATTTCTGGGTTATCCTGTTCTCCAGGCGGCGGATATAGTCATCTACAAAGCCGACTATGTGCCGGTGGGGATTGATCAGCTCCCTCATTTGGAGCTTGCCAGGGAGATCGTGCGAAGATTCCATGATATATACGGCGCACGGGTTTTCGTGGAGCCGCAGGGGAAAATGAGTGAAGTTCCCAAGCTCCCCGGCCTGGATGGAAGAAAAATGAGCAAATCATACAGCAACGCCATTTACCTTTCGGACACGAGAGAGGAGATGACTCGTAAAATCAAAAAAATCGTAACAGACCCGGCCCGAGTGCGCAAAACAGACCCTGGCGATCCGGAAAAGTGCGTGGCGTTCAATTTTCACAAGATTTTTTCTTCGCCGGAACAGAACCTGGAGACGGAAAAGGAATGCAGGTCGGCGTCGAGAGGGTGTGTGGATTGCAAAACGATGTTGGCGAAAAACGTGCTCCATAAAATCGGTCCTATTCTTGACCGGAGGGCGTATTGGAGCGGCAGAAACCAGGAAGTGTATGACATACTGAAAGAAGGCTCCATAAAAGCCAGAAAAGTGGCCAAAGACACCCTGGAAGAAGCCGAGGAGGCCATGAAATTTAATTTCTCAAAACTCATTCCCGGGGTGAGATAACCAATCCCGCAAAATCTCCCGGGAAGCGCCGCTGGTTTACGCTGATAATTCAACAGCCTGCGCAGTTTAATTTTTTTTTCATTTTATTTCTCGGATCCCGTCACCTTGTCCGATCAAATACTAAATAACTATTTGCGACCGGATATGATATATAAACTCAGAATTCCAAAAAGCGCATGGATGGCTATTCACCTGGCGCTGGTGCTTTTGATTAGCTGGGTTGCCGCCGGCCTGGCGGATTCGATAATGGCCGGCTACATCAAAGATACAACAGGATCCATCACACCAAGGGCGCAGTTTGAGCCTGAGCGCCCTGGCGGCCGTTATACACCAGACTATTCGGAAATAATCAAATCGAACATATTCAACTCGTCCCAGGCGGCCCGGGATATCACCACCGCGCCATCAGCGCCAGGCAAAGAGCCGACGGGGTCCGCTCCCATAACGTCCCTGGACCTGAGGCTCATCGGCACAGCGTTCGATTCCTCAGGACAATTGAAAATCGCCGTGATTGAAGAAAAAGATTCCGGCAGGCAACAATTGTACAGGCTCAACGAGTTTGTCGCGGGGGCGAAAATAATCGCCGTAAAGCGCAACAGCGTTATCCTTTTACATGACGGCCGACGGGAAATGTTGATGGTGGATTTTTCCCATAGCGGTGTCGATAAAAACTTAAAACGTGCGTCGTTTGCCGCCGGCTTTCCATCCGGTCCGATCACAAAACTGTCCGAGTCGGATTACGCTTTGTCAAAACGCTACGTTGAATCGCAATTAAAAAACATGAACAGGCTCATCACCCAGGTGCGCGCGGTGCCGAACATAGACAAAGACGGTCTGACCCGCGGTTTCAAGCTGTTTGCCATAAAAAAAGGCTCTATTTTCGATAGAATAGGGCTGAGAAACAAGGATATTGTAAATAAAATCAATGATGTGGAGATTAACTCCGCCGAAAAGGCCCTGGAGCTTTTCCAGGCTCTGCGCAACGAGACATCGTTTTCCGTGGATATGTTGAGAGGATCAAAGAAAATCACTTTGAGGTTTACAGTTCAATGATCGAAAACAATGGCATAAAGTTCACCATATCGGCTGCATTGCCCTGTGTTTTATCGCTGGCCGTTATTTGCGCCACGCCTTCAACTGTAGCTGGCCAGTCCGGGCCCAAGCCAAACAGCGCTTCGGCTTCCAAGATCAAGGGTGATAAAGTAATTATTGATTTTAACGAAGCCGACATCAAGGTGTTCATAAAATTCATGGCCGAGCTCACCGGGCGCAACATCATCATCGACGAAAAAGTCAAAGGCAAAGTGACCATCATTTCACCCAGGGAAGTCACCAAAGAAGAAGCGATTAAGGTGTTCGAGTCGACATTGGAGGTGTATGGTTATTCGATGATAAAGGCGGGCGACGTGACCAAAATCATACCCGCCACGGAAGCCAGACAGCGTGGGGCGTTCGAGTCTGGCCCCAGCCAGCCTGGAGACAAGATCATGACCCGCCTGATACAGCTGCACTATGTAAAGGCAGACGAACTGGTAAACACGTTAAGGCCCCTGATTCCCATATCGAGCTACATTACGTCGTTTAAAGGAACAAACACCCTGATATTGGTTGATTACGCTTCGAACATGGGAAAGGTCATGTCCATCATCGCAAAGCTGGACGTGCCGGGTCAGGAAGAGATAGTAACCGTCGTGCGGCTAGAGCACGCCGGCGCCAAGGAGATGGCGGACCGGCTCACGAAGATTTACGGGGAAAAATCCCAGGGCGCACAGCCCGCCGGTCGGCGTGTTCCCGCTCCTCCTCCAGGCTCCAGGTCGCCCGCGGCTCCTGGCGCAGGCTGGAGCGTCAGGGCGCAGGTCATCCCGGATGAACGGATCAACGCCATAATCATAGTCGCCAACAAGACCCTGACAGACCGGTTGCGTGGGCTGATATCACAACTTGACGTTCCTGCCATGCCCGGCCAGGGGAAAATCAACGTCTACTACCTGAAAAACGCCGACGCCGAGGAGCTTGCCAAGGTTTTGAACAATATCACAAAAACACGCCCCAAACGGGGACCCAAAAGAGGGGGGCCAGTTAAAGGAGTCAAGCTCGAAAGCCGGGTGATCGTCACGCCGGACAAGTCGAGCAATGCGCTGGTTATCACCGCATCCAAGGAGGACTACGCCACCTTGTACGACGTGATACAAAAACTCGACAAGCGCAAAAAGCAGGTTTTTGTCGAGGCGCTGATAATGGAAATAACCAGCGACAAAACCCGTGAGTTCGGCGTTGAATGGCGCACCACGTCGGATTTTACCAACAGCGGGGCGCAGGGTATCGGAGGCACCAACTTCGGAAACATAAACGCGGTCGCCGAAAGTCCGCTTAACGCGCCTCAGGGGCTCACCATCGGGGTCGTTGACGGGATCATAAACTTTGGTGGTGTCGAGTTTCTAAACCTGGGCGCGCTGGTGCACGCCCTGCAATCCGAGTCGGGTATAAACATACTGTCTACGCCGAACATCCTCACCACCGACAACAAGGAGGCGGAGATAGTGGTCGCCCAGAACGTTCCGTTTATCTCCGGTGAATCCCAAACCAGCGGTGGCAACACGATCACCACCGTGGAGCGCAAAAACATAGGCATAACCCTTCGGATAACCCCGCAGATATCGGAGTCGGATATCGTAAAGCTCGACGTATACCAGGAGATCTCGTCCATATCGAACACGCAGTTGGACAAGGCCAAGGACCTGATAACGTTTACAAGATCGATCAAAACCTCCGTCGTCGTCCGCGACGCCCAGAATATCGTGATCGGTGGCCTTATCCGCGACGATTTAAACGAGGTGGAAAACAAGGTGCCTTTCCTGGGAGACCTGCCCCTGCTGGGGTGGCTTTTCAAGTCTGTATCCAAACAGAAACAAAAAACCAACCTACTGGTGTTCCTGACTCCGCACATAATAAACAGTGACGTCGACATTAAAGAGATTACCGACCGGCAGAACAAAATCCTGAGGATGAACCCTTCTTCTTCGATGTCAGAGTTCGGTTCGGCAGTTACAAAAAAGGCCGGGAAAAAGGAGAGTTATGAACAAAAGGAAAAGCCAACCTGGGGTGAAAACGACACTTTTGATCAGGAAGAAGATTTTTAGCGCATGGCCGCCGAAACCGATAAACACTTGAATGGATCAGGTTCGCCTCCTGGCAACAAAGCCCCGGCGGACCTGAAAAAGCTGGCGGAGGATATGGGCTTTGAGTGGCTCGACTGGATCGACCCGGAATCGGTCGACCACGAGCTGGTGCAAAGAGCGTCGTTGCAATTTACAAAATCAAACCTGACGTTGCCGCTGAAGGTCGACAACGGAAGGCTCGTGGTCGCCACCGCCCGTCCGTTGAACAGCGGACCCCTGGATGACTTGCGGGTGCTGTACTCCATGCCGGTAAGCGTCGTTGTGGCCGATGACGATGTGATGATCGAAGCGATAAACCGTGTGTACGATCTGTCGGCCGATTCGGCCACCGAGATCATAGACGATATTGCAGAGCAGGACGATATCGATTCATTGCTGTCCGGCCTGCCCGAAGACCTGTTGGAGACCTCCGCCGAGGCTCCGGTGATCAGGCTTGTAAACTCTGTTCTGGTACAGGCGGTAAAAGAAAAAGCGTCGGACATCCATATAGAGCCATACGAGCGTTACCTGGCGGTGCGGTTCAGGATAGACGGTGTGTTGATAAACGTTGTCCAACCCCCCAAACGGCTCCAGTCCCTTATCATATCACGGGTGAAAATAATGGCCGGGCTTGATATCGCGGAAAAGCGCCTTCCCCAGGACGGCAGACTTTCGATATTGATCGCCGGCAAAGAGGTGGACATCAGGATCAGCGTAGTACCCACGGCCCACGGAGAGAGGGTCGTGATGAGGCTTCTGGACAAGACCGCCATGCTTTTGAACCTTGACGGAATAGGCCTGAAAGGACCCGCCCTCCACAAGTTGACACGCCTTATCCAGTCGCCCCACGGCATAATACTGGTATCCGGCCCGACAGGATCGGGGAAAACGACATCACTCTACGCCGCCCTTACCAGGATAAACACGCCGGACAAGAACATCATAACAGTGGAAGATCCCATAGAATATCAACTCCCCGGTGTTGGCCAGATTCCTGTCAACGTAAAAGTGGGTCTGACATTCGCCAGTGGATTGCGATCCATATTACGCCAGGACCCCGACGTTATCATGGTGGGCGAGATCAGGGACCTTGAGACGGCGGAAATAGCGGTGCAGGCTTCCCTTACCGGCCACCTGGTGTTTTCCACTATCCACACCAACGACGCCGCGGGCGCGGTGTCCCGGCTTGTGGACATGGGGGTGGAGCCTTTCCTGATCTCCTCGTCGCTGTTGGGTGTTGTGGCTCAGAGGCTGGTGCGTGTGCTGTGCCCGTCATGCAAGAGGCCTTATACACCCTCAGCCGAAAGCTTTGCCAAGCTGGGAATGGCGTCGGGGTCGCTTGCCGAAGTGGAGCAATGTTATAAACCTGTGGGATGCCGGAATTGCAGGAACACGGGATATATCGGCCGGACCGGCATTTACGAGGTGCTGGCGATAGACGACGATATACGCTCGCTGATTACCTCGAAAGCTGATTCACCACAAATCAAGCGTGAAGCTGAAAGGTTGGGCTTTGTGGGAATGCGTGAATACGGAGCCATGGCGGTGATGGATGGGACCACATCGCTCGAAGAGGTGGTAAGGGTGACTTCGGACATAGTGTAGAGTGACAACAGGACGACCATGCCAGTTTACGAATTCAAGGGTTTCAGCGGGAAAGGAAAAAGAGCCTCCGGCATCGTGGACGCCGACAGCCCGAAAGCCGCCAGGGTCAAGCTTCGAAGGCAGGGGATTCTCGCCACCAGCGTAAATCTTGAAACAGGAGCCAGAGAGCTCCGGAGATCTCCATTATCTACAATATTTAACAGAATAACCGTTAAGGATATCGCCGGGTTCACGCGCCAGCTCGCCACGCTTCAGGCGGCCGGGTTGACATTGATCGAATCGCTTGATGCGCTTATGGATCAGGCGGAAAATCTTCGGTTCAGGAAGGTTATCACCGATATTCGTGAACAGGTGAGCTATGGCTCCTCACTGGCCGATTCACTGGCGGCTCACCCCTCATATTTCGATTCTATGTATGTAAACCTCGTTCGGGCGGGCGAGAGCTCCGGTGCGCTCGAGAGCACACTGGGCAGACTGGCCCAGTTCAACGAGAACAGGCTTCGGCGCCGGTCGAAAATAGCGGCGGCGATGATATATCCGGTGATAATGACCTTTGTGGGATGCGGGGTTCTTTTTTTTCTGCTCGGATACGTAGTGCCAAAAACCCAGGCGATCTTCGAGGATATGAACCAGGTGTTGCCCTTGCCCACCCTGGCGCTTCTTGCTATATCGGATTTTATCAGCTCCTGGTGGGGCGGTTTGACGGGCGGATTTTTCGTGTTGTCGCTGGCTGTTCGAAAATATATGAATACCGAAACCGGGCGGTTGAATGTAGACAAGATCAGGCTCCGTCTTCCCGTGTTTGGCAAAATATATCGCGCCGCGGCGATAGCAAGATTCGCAAGCGCCCTCGGGGTGCTGTTGGCAGGCGGCGTAGAGCTTATCGAGGCTCTTAAAATAACGGAAAAAGCGGTGGATAACGCGGCGTTGGCCCAGGTGGTAAAGGGCGCGGTGATAAGGGTGACAGAAGGGCAGACCATCGCCGATCCTTTACGCGAATCTGGCCTGTTCCCGCCTATCGTCGTCCAGATGATATCCGCCGGAGAGCGGTCGGGCGCGCTGGAGGAGATGCTCGATAAAATAGCCGAGGCGTACGATTTTGAGGTGGAAACAGCCGTTACGGCCATGACATCGCTTATAGAGCCGGTACTGATCCTGGTCATGTGGTCGGTTGTGGGTTTTATAGTGATATCCATACTGTTGCCGATATTCGATCTGAGCCAGGTGATGAGGTGATAATGCGGCGCATGCGGACGGCGCCATTTTTTTACTAAGCAGGCTTTTATAGCGGCATTTAAAAAACAAGTCGGGAGATATTAAGGAGTTGAAAGGTGATAAACCGTTTTAATGATAAAAAGGCCGGTTTTACGCTGATAGAAGTTCTGGTGGTCGTGGTCATACTGGGCATACTGGCCACCATCATCGTTCCCAGGATCATGGGCCGCCCGGAGGAGGCCAGGAGGGTCAAGGCGCAGGTGGACATAAAGTCCATAGAGACCGCCCTTAGCATGTACAAGATAGATAACGGGAGCTATCCATCCACGGAGCAGGGACTGGCGGCGCTGGTCAAAAAGCCGACGACAGGCGATATCCCACGCAAATGGCGCGAAAAAGGCTATCTGGCCAAGGTACCGAAAGACCCGTGGGGAAACGAGTATGTGTACCTCTCGCCAGGCTCCAGCGGGGACTATGACCTCATGTCATACGGATCCGACGGCGAACCCGGCGGAGAAGGCAAATACGCGGACGTTAACAGCTGGGAAATCGAATGAGCGTGAACATCCAAACCGGGCCGATGGAGAGACGGGGATCATTTTTCGCATCACCGGGCGCTTTGTGGCGTGGCAGGGCGACAAACTCGTTCGGGTTCACACTCATAGAGCTGGCGGTGGTCATCGTGATAATCGGGATCATGTCTGCGATGGTCATACCCCGTCTGCCGGACCTTGCCGCGTGGCGCCTGAAATCGGCGGCGCGGAGGATGGCGGGCGCCATATCGTATTTGTACGACCACGCCGCGACATCGCAGATCGTATACCGGTTGACCATAGACCTCGATGACAGGATGTATTACGTGTCGCTGTTAAACACCGATAACGAGTTTGAAAAAACATCCCTGCCTTTCGCCGGGGAGACGACGTTGCCAGACCAGATAAAAGTTGCGAGTGTGCGTGTGGCGCCTGACAGCCAGGTGACGAAAAACAGGGCGGTCATCCATTTTTTCCCCTCCGGGTTTGTCGACTTTTCAGTTATACATCTTGTGGACAAAAACCATAACGAAGTGACTTTGGTAGTTCATCCCCTTACCGGCGACGTAAAAATCCTGGATGGCCACCATGAGGTGCAAACAACCGCCGCCAACGGCGCCCGCCTGAAAAATGTGGAGTCGGCGGCGTGAGAGTGGGGGGAAAAAAGGGGTTTACCCTGCTGGAAATCGTGGTCGCGCTTTCAATCCTGTCCATATCGTTTGTGGCGCTGTTGTCCGCTCAAACCAGGGCCATGATTGTAAGCGCCAACGCGATGGAGCTGACGGGGGCTGTCACCCTCGCTCGCGAGGAGATGGAGCGGTACCACATAAAACCCTTGCCGGATCCGGGTGTGTCGGAACCAAAAAAAAGAGATGATTATCCCGAGTTTACGTGGGTGACGGAAATCAGGGAAACCCCGGTAAATAGAGCCTTTGAAGTGACCATACGGGTGTTTGAAGCGGGCGGCAAGGATAAGCCTGAAGTCGTAAACCTGAAATCGTACATAACAAAATGAAAGCCACGTACAGACATTCACCGAAGTTGACCAATGGGGCGTTTACCCTGCTCGAGCTTATGGTCTCCGTCACCATTTTGCTCATTGTGGCCGCGATCGTGTTCGGGTCGTTCAACTCCGTCATATCCGCGGCCGAAGAAGCAAGGAGCGGATCACAGGTTTCGCACATGGCGAGGTTTATCATCAGGAGGATGTCGGACGACCTGGCGTCGGCGTCATTGCTGCCTAACAACGCCAGCGGGTTTTTCATCGGCGAGGATAGCGGCCACGACGGACCCCGGGCCGACAGCGTCAGGTTCACCGGTTTCGGCAGAAGATTCGTTATCGTCGGAGCAGGGTCTGACCAGGCGGAAATAGCATGGTATGTCAAAAAGAACCCTGGTTCGAAACTCCACACGCTCATGCGCGCCGAAAGTCCATACATAGCCGGTCCTGGATCGGATGTGGACAGGAAATTTGCGTTGGACGTCACCCATAGGCTTGTCTCGTTCGATCTGGAATATCTGGTGGGGAACGAGTGGCAGAGCGGTTTTGATTTTACTGTGGCCAAAGCGCTTCCAAGGTATGTGTCTCTAGAGTTTACCCTCATGGACGATCACGGAAACACCATCACTAAAACCGCGTTACTTCCCATAGGAAGCGCCTCATGAAAACGCGACCACTTGGCGATCGAAACGGCATGGCGCTTGTCCTCACGCTGCTGGTGGTGTCGTTGCTTACTGTTGTTGTTCTCGATTTTCTGCGCGAGTCCAGGGTGCGTTCGGCTCTTGCGGCGGTGTATCGGGACGAAACCAAGGCGCTGTTCGCCGCCAGGTCGGGGCAGGAGACAGCCAAGTTGATATTGCTGGAAGACGCAAAGTCGAATATCTCCCGTGACGCGCTGACCGAGGAGTGGGCGCAAACGGCCATTCCGGTTCCAATCGATGATAATTACGCCTTCGTATCCATAAGAGATGAATCCGGCAAGGTAAACGTGAACCATCTTACGACGAGCAAGGGATATCCGGATGAGCGTTGGGACGGGATTTTCAGACGACTGCTGAAGCTACTGGATCTGGACCCGGGTTTGGCCGGCGCGGTTGTCGATTGGATTGACGCAAACCAGGAGGTGAGCGGCGAGGGGGCGGAGGATGGGTATTACATGTCCCTGAAAAAACCTTACCATGTGAAAAACGCAAAGTTCGATTCGGTCGATGAGCTGCTGCTGGTCAAAGGATTTTCCCCGAAAATCATGGCCAAGCTTCGCCCCCATATCACGGTCTGGTCTTCAGAAAAAATAAACATAAACACCGCCACGCCACTTACGCTCATGGCCCTGGACGACGCGATGACCGAAGAGATGGTTAAGGGGATAATCAGGATGCGCGAAAAGAGCCCGTTTACAAAGCGTGAGCAAATAAAAAGAGTTCCGGGCGTCGATGCGGTGTACGCTAACATTGCCCTCGCCATCGATACCAGGAGCGACTATTTCTCCGTGGATTCCACATCTACGATTGGTGAAACGACAAAGACCGTGCTGGCTGTGTACAAGAGAAAATCGGCGACACTGCAAACAATTTACTACAAGGTGTTTTAGCGATGGCTTTCAAGGTATTCGGGATCGAGATCGGCAAGGAGGACTTCAAAATCGCCGTTTTGGAAAAACGTCTGCGCAGTCACAGGATAATCAGGCTGGTCCATCGGGCGGTTGAGGCCGATTCCCCGGAAAAGACCCCGGCGATGGTGAGGCGTGCATTAGCGGAACTTGGTTTTGACCAGGAGAGGGATCGGGTGATGGCTGTGTTCCCCGGGGAGAAGCTTACTTCCAGAAACATGGTGATACCCCTGGAGAAAAGAAGCCAGATATTGGAAGCTCTTCCTTTCGAGCTCGAGGCGAGCGTTCCTTTCGATGTAGAGGATTTTGTCTGTGATTATGTTCCTATAAAAAAAGTCGATGAAGGGCTGAACATTTTTACTGTCCTGGCCAGGAACCGTGACATGGGATCCTTTCTCGATGTATACGATTCGTGCGGTCTGGACCCGGATATGGTGATCCCCGGGCCTCTTGCCATCGCCAGAACCCTGCGCGGCGACCTGGATGATTTTGTGGAGGTTTATATCGATATCGCGTCCGACAGCATGACGATGACGTTCGTGAAAGGTACGGCTCCTGTTTTTTTCCATGTCTCTTCCGTAGGTTTGGACGACGGATCCGACTCCATCGTCAGGGAGATAAAACGCCAGTTCATCGTTTTTGGATCGGCCGTGGTGGATGTAAATGCGTCCAACGCCGTCTTGATCGTACGAAGCGCCTCTACAGCCCTGTTACGGGGCGCCATGGAGGAAAACCTGGGTGTCAGGGTGGAGAAAGCTCCACTTCATGATGACGGCGCTCCCGTGGATGGGGGTGTGGGTTTCGGAGATATTCCACCCAGAGAGGCGTTCGCCAGCGTGGTGGGGGCGGCGCTGATGGGAGCGGAGCTTGCCGATGTCCCGGTGATAAACCTTCGTGTGCGGGCTTTTCAGCGCAAACCCAGGATCGCGGGGTCGAGGGTCCAAACGCTTACCGCGGCGGCGCTGATGGTGTTGTTGCTGGCGGTGGTGGCGCTGTCCGGGGTATACAGGGGGATTGAACTTGGCGGGGAGTACGATACGCTCAAACACAAAACGCGGGCGGAATTCAAAAAAGCTTTGCCATCGGTCAGGAATATCGTTTCTGAAGTACAGCAACTGAAAAACGAGTTGAACCGCCTGAAAGAAAAATCGATGGCTATAGGAGCCGGTCTCGGCGAGGCGGATCCTTTTCTGGACTACCTTCTGGACCTTACCAGGGCCGCTCCGGCAGGGGGCAGGTTGGACGTGGATCATCTGATACTCGAACCGGGGAGGCTCATGCTCTCCGGGCGGCTCGACACATACGAGCAGGTCGATCAATTCAAGCAAAACATCGCCAAGCTTGGATGGACGGGAAAGGTGAACGTGAGCAACGCAAAAGCCGACCTGTCGGGGAAAAGGATAAATTTCAGGCTGGAGGTTGATACAAAGTCATGATTAACAGCTTGTCTCTCTTTTTTGTCGTCGCCTCCAGGGCAGGTATATCATGTTAAAAAATTTGAACCAGCGGGAAAGAATCATGGTCGCCTCCGGCGTCGTGTTCGTCGCGCTGGTGTTTGGTTGGCTGGGGGTGTACAAGCCGCTTGTGGAAAAGCGGGACTTGATGGAGCGCAAGATCGCCGCCCAGAAAGACGAGCTTATGGAAGTTTCCGCTCTTGCGGAAAAATATCTGGATGCGCGAAAAAGATTTGACCGTCTGGACGCAAAACTGAAATCACAGCCGCCCGGATTTTCGCCTTTGGCCGCCATAGAGAGCCTGGCTTTTAAAGCCGGCGTCAGGGATAACGTGGTTTCGATGATTCCCCAGTCCCCGGTTGTCATAGAGGGTTATCAGGAATCCCCCGTGGATCTGAAACTGGACAAGGTTACACTGCCCAGGTTACTGGCCTTTTTGAAATCTGTCAGAAACTCGAAAAACTATATGCGAATAAAAAGAATCTCTATAAAAACAGAATACGAAAACCCGGAGATGTTGAGCGTGTCTATGACCATAACCGGATACGAGGTATCTTCATGACCCAGGCTTCACCCTCCGGTGTTCCACACACCCCCGAACCGGAGAAACGTGGTGGACCATTAAAGCCGGTTATTTCGATTGCGCAGTCGAGACCCGTGTTGTTCATGACGATCGGTTATACGATATTTTTCGTTATGTCGCTTGTCGTGTTCATGTTTGTCCGGTTTTCGAACGAGGCCATTGAGCGTCTGGTGCAACACCAGGTTTCCAGTCTTCCTGTTGAAGTTGACGTTTCGCGGTCGGCGCTATCGTTTCCGCCGGCGCTGGTATTGGAGGATGTAAAAATTGCCGGCAAACCGGCGGGAGCTCCCGGGGAGTTACTGTCGCTGGAACGGGTAAAAATAACTCCCGCGATAATGGCGGCTTTGTCGGGGAAACAAAGCGTCACATACGAGGCCATCGGGCTCGGCGGCGTGGCCATGGCTCGTGTTGATCAAGATGTGGGTGATGGCGGGAAAACAGACGTTGAATTTTCATTCGACAAACTAGACCCCGGCAAGGGGGGGTGGTGGAGCCTTGTCCCGTGGGGAATGGTTTCCGGCCGCATAAGCGGCGCCGGTTCTTTTTCATCAAAACCGGACAATCCTCTGATGGGAACAGGGAGTATACAGGCCGCTTTGGAGGATGGGAGGCTGGTTGTGAAAAAAACAGCCCTGCTAAGCCTGCCCGATATCATTCTTAACACCGGCTCGATGGAAGTGGATTATGACGCGTCGAGACTGGATGTAAAAAAGTTTGTCCTCGACGGGCCGGAAAGCCATATCGCATTGTCGGGAAACATCCATGTCGGCTCGTCGCCAGAATATACAAACCTGGATCTCAAGCTGTCTGTCAGGGTTTCAGGTTCCCTCAAAGAGAGGCTGGGACCGTTGCTTCTTTTTTTTCCGAACGCGAGAAACGGCGGTTTCACCGTCCGCATAAAAGGAACCCTTGCAAATCCGGACATCAGGTAGCCCGGTTTTGTTATGTATTTATGGCTGATCCGGAAAAGTTGTGACTATTGATTTTTCCTATAACCACCCATATCAAGGCCGGTTCCGCTATATGTTAAATGTCAAATCTGAGAATTTGACCCTTTTTTTGCGGGATTGGAGCGTATGTGATATTTCAACAGTAGTGGTAGGTTATGTTAGTATTTTCATGCACGAACTATATACACAAAATAAATGATAGAACCGAAATTTATTAACTATGGTTGAAAAATGGATTCATTTGAACGAACTTGGGGGAGATCCGTGGATTCTCCCAATCTGGTCAGCTGTCAACGATGCCACTAGGTCAGGTGACATTGACAACTTATCAGATGACATCTGTCAGTTGGGATTATGGATATCAATCAGGCTGAATATCCTTCCGCATGTTATTGATCGAATCAATAAAGAAACAAAGAGATTATTCAAGTTTACGAAAAAACATCAGCCAAAGCATATTTTTATAATAGACAAAAATGGATATGCTTTTCCTGATCCGAGTAATTCAAAATATAATTGTATTAATAATTTGAAATACAAGCTTATTGCTGATATTGATTCTTTTCTTTTCGAGCTTAATTCTCTCTGTGAATTGATGATGAAGCTGTTTGAGCGCCTTTACGAACATGCAGAAAAAAATCTTCCTGAGAAAAACGCCGGATTGTCAATAAAGGCAATACTTGAAGAAGCGGGGGGAAATTCTAATTGGTTTACTTTTTTAGATGACCACCGAAATACCTTTATACATGAGGCAACTCCATATTTAGCAATAGACATATCTGAATCTGATAATTATGACCTTCTGATAATGAAGGAAAATATAAAGCGTTTTGTTGACCCTGAAATATTCATCAGACTGTCGGAGCTAAACGATATCGTTCAGGGATTTTCTCAGGCGAAGCCAGTTCTCCAAAGCAACTTGATCTCTCTATTCAGGCCAATTCCAGGAAATGATGCTTGATCTGAAATTAGAATAAAGGTGCGTAGCAATTGGGATTCGGGGGAAGGGCTAATCTTGCATATTGACATCATTGGCCTGCCCCATGTCAGTAATCGGCGGCGGCTTTACTGCGGCAAAACGTGTTCCGCTAGATCGGGTTGGGTATATCGACGAAAACAACATCCACGTCGAACTCGCGCTCGATTCTCTCGCCAAGCGCTATCGGGCCAAATCGTTCGGTGGCGTGATGACCTGCGGCGACATAGTGCAACCCCTCCTCTTTTGACAAATGGTATACCCATTCACTTTCTTCACCAGTCAGGAAAAGGTCCGCCTTTTGCGCTATCGCTTCTCTCACCAGTTCCGGGGCGCCACCAGAACAGACGGCGACGGTCTGGATTTTGTCCGGCCCGAACGGGTAATGGCGCAGATCCGGGTTTATAAGATCGCGGACTGATTTAATAAAATCGCCCACGGGTGTAACAACCGGAACATCGGCCATGTAACTGATGGTTTTGCCCCTGTATCCACCGAAAGGTTTTTCGTCTACAAGGCCGAGTCGTTTTATTATTTCGATATTGTTCCCCACTTCCGGGTGGCGGTCCAGCGGCAGGTGGTAAGCGATAAGGGAGATGTCCCTCTCCAGCAGGAACTTGAGACGATCTTTCAAGCTCCCCTTGACCACTTTCGGGTCGGAATCCCAAAACATGCCATGATGGACAAGGATGGCGTCGGCTCCCCTGGCCTCGGCTTCGACAAAAAGCTCCATACACGCGGAAACGCCGGTGACGATACGGTAAATTTCCCGCCTGCCCTCCACCTGCAACCCCTTGGGGCAATAATCATTGATTGATTCCACATCCAGGAAGCCGTCGGCGAAAGCCACAAGGTCGTCAAGCGTCACCATTTATTCGCCACTCCATTCTATCGATGTTCCATAAAACAGTACTATACAATGAAAATCGGCGCATCTCCCGTTTGCAAGCGAATTTGCTATAATTTCCCGATAGCATATGTGGATGTAAGGTAAAAACGCAATGAGCAGAATCGCCGCAATGGACCTGGGAACAAACACTGTCCGACTGGTGGTCGTGGAATATGATGGCGAGCGTTCCGTACCTGTTTATTCCGGCCAGGTCATCACCCGGTTGGGGCAGGACCTGCATAAAGACGGAAAACTATCCGACGCGGCGATGAAACGAACGACCGAGGGGATAGTCAGCCTGTTGCGCGAGGCGGAGCGATTCGCCCCATTCAGGCTTTCCATCTTCATCACCAGCGCGGGACGGGAAGCGTCCAATACCGACACATTAAATGAAATGGTCCGTGCCGCCACGGGGCATGAAATCCGCGTGATATCCGGCGAGAAGGAGGCCAGGCTGTCGCTTAGAGGAGCGCGCCTGGTGACAGGAGACGGGGCGGATGATTTTGTCCTGTTCGATATCGGTGGTGGTAGCACAGAATATGTGCTGTGTCGTGATGGAGCGTTGGCCGGAGCGCACAGCACGGATCTGGGGGTGGTGCGTTTGGCGGAAACTTATTTGTCCAGGAGCCCGGTGGTCGAGGAAGAATACAACCGCATGCGTGGCGAGATCGAACAGAGTGTGGACAATGCGTTTAAGATTATCGGCGCCCGGGGAGGCGAGACGCTTGTTGGCACCGCCGGGACGGTGACATCCCTGGCGGCTATCGATCTGAACCTGGTTGAGTATTCCCCGGCGAAGATAAACAGCCACAAGCTTCGGGCCGAAGCGGTCGAGGTGATGCGCGCCAAGCTTTCCATGATGACCCTGAAAGAGAGAAGCTTCATACCGGCGCTTGACAAAGGTCGTGAGGACCTGATAATCCCGGGTATAGCCATAGTGCAGGAATCTTTGAAACGGTCCGGCAATGATTTTTTAATCGTGTCCGACTATGGCCTTCGCGAAGGGATGATAAAGGAAATGGTGGAAAATGAGACGAGCGTCTAGGCTGGTCGTAATTCTGGTTCTGGCCGGTGGTGTGGCAGGGTTTGGTGACCCCGCGTATTTCGCCAACAAACGGGGGAACGACAACTACAAACAGGGGCGGTACGAGGATGCGCTGACGGAGTATCTCAAGGCGCAGGAGCGGGAGCCGGAGAACAAATCCATCGATTACAACCTGGGGAACGCATATTACAAACTGGGCCGTTTTGGAGACGCAGCCGACGCTTACTCCAGGAGCCTGAAGGGGGAAGGGGTGGATAAATCACTGCGGTTGTCCGCCGCTTTCAACCGTGGAGCTTCATTGCTGGAGGAGGGTTCTGGCGCCCTGAAAGCGCAAAAAACGGAAGAAGCGGAGAAGCTGTTAACCGCATCTGTCGAGCAATACAAGTCGCTATTGAAGAAGGATCGGGCAAACAACGCCGCCAGGCACAACCTTGAGCTTGCCCTGGCCCGGCTCAAGGATATCGAAAAGCGGAAACAGGAACAGCGACACAAGCCTGACCAGAAAGACAAGAAACAAAAAGAAGAAAAGGATCAGTCGCAAAGCCAGGAAAAAAAGAAGGGTGAGAAGGAGACCTCCAAAAATGAAAATATGGACAACAAGAAAAATAGTAAAAAACAGCGCGATGAAAAGCTGAAAGCGGGTAAAGAGGATGAAAAGAAGGATAAAGCTGAACGGACAGACAATCAGAACAACAAAAGCAAGAACACGGGTAAAGAGATAACACCAGAGCAAGCTTTGAGAATATTCAACGCCATAGAGCGTGACGAGAAAAAACTGAAGGAAAAAATGCGCGCCAAGGCTCTTCGACAGGCGCCCCCGACCGGCAAGGACTGGTGAATAATACATGACACAACTTGCTGTAATAGGAGGAAGCGGGGCGCACGCTCTTTTATCGGTCAAAAGCTTTGGATCACACAAAACAGTCCCATCGCAAAAAACTCCTTTCGGGAGTGTCTCCGACATACGTAAATATAATGTGGACGGGTTGAGGTTTTTGTTCCTGCCTCGCCACGGCGCTGATGGATATCATGTGTCCGCCCCGTTTGTGAACTACAGGGCGAACATATGGGCGCTTAAGCAACTGGGGGTCGAGCGTATCATCTCCTGGTCGGGACCGGGGATTATAAACCCGGAATATGAAGTCGGCGGTTTTGTTGTTCCTCACGATATTATCGACCAGACCAGAAACCGTCCCTCGACATTTTTTGAAAAGGGGGGACTGGGGTTTATCAGGATGAAACATCCGTTTTGTGTGGAGCTTCGACATTCGCTGATCTATTCGATGCAAACCGCCGGGTTGCGTTTTGCCGATAAGGCTGTTTATTGTTGCACCGAGGGACCCCGGCTCGAAACACCGGCGGAGATCAGGCTCTACCATTCCTATGGAGCGGACCTGGTGGGGATGACTCTTGCCCCGGAAGCTTTTCTGGCAAGAGAGCTGGAGATGTGCTATGCCCCGATTTGCTATCTTACAAATTTTGCGGAGGGGATTGTCCCCAGGGTTTTTCAGCATGGGGTGCTTTTCGAGGGGATGCTTGATCCCGAAGAGAAAAAGAGAGTGGACGAGGCGATGGATAAAATGCCGGGAATCATAATCGGAGCCCTTGACGCCATAGCGGGTCATGGGCGGGAGTGCGACTGTAAGGATGCGATGTCGCGTTATAAAAAACGGGGCGACATCAACGACCAGTGGTACACATGGATCGACCCGTGACGTAATGCGTTCCAATGATCTAAAGATCACAGCCGGCCATATTGTAATCGATTCGGTCTCCATCGTGGACAACGGCTCAATCGTTGTCAATAACGGGGTTGTGGTTGATGTGGGGCCGTCAAATAGACTTGGCGATATAAAAGCCAAAAAAATCATAAATATCCCGGATCACACGGTTCACCCGGGCTTTGTAAACGCTCATTGCCACCTCGACCTGGGGTATGCAAAGGGGCGGATAAAACCTGGGTCAGACTTTACCCAATGGATCAAAACCCTGGTGGACATGCGAGGCAAAGCATCGGTAAACCAGGTGAAATCCGGCATTGAAAGCGGAATTGCAAGAATGCTTCAGGCCGGAACCACCACGGTTGGAGATGTGACCACCTGCGGGCATGTAGCCCCGGCGCTGATCCGCTCCGGGCTTCGCGCGGTCCTGTTTCATGAAATACTCGGCTACGACCCTTCCTTGGCCGACAGTCGGATGGCGGATCTGGCCGGTCGGTTAAGCAAAGCCGAGTCGAACGACAAGGTTACCCACGCTGTTTCTCCTCACGCCGTCTATTCCGTATCACCTGAGCTTATGAGAAAATCTGCGGTTTACGCCGGGAAAACGGGTAAAAAACTGGCTATACACATTTGCGAAACCGCCGATGAGACACAGTTTGCGCAAAAGGGCACAGGTCCATTTTGTGATCTTTTGAAGTCTCTGGGTATTAACAAGGGGGGCTTTCCACGTCTTACACCTGTGAACCTGGCCGCCAGAACGGGCGTTCTGGATGGAGCCCTGCTGATTCATATGAACCATCCCTCCCGGGGTGACCTGGCCCAGATTGTCAGAAGAAAATCCAAGGTGGTTTTCTGCCCCAATTCCAACCGCTGGTTCGGACGAAAAGTATCACATCCACTGTTGAAACTGATAAAACTCGGTGTGCCCGTGGGGTTGGGCACAGATTCGCTGGCCTCCAACACGGACCTGGACATGCGCTTGGAAATGAGAGAGGCGTTGCGGGCCTTTCCGGAGCTTGGCTCCACGGGGGTTTTTCAACTGGCCACACAAGGCGGAGCGATGGCGTTGGGTATGCCCGGGGGGTTGGGCACACTTAAAAAAGGGGCTGTGTTCGACGCGGTCGCGGTTAAAGTCTGTTTATCGCGTCACACCGATCCCTTGTTGGCTATAATAGAACATCGCGGACATGCCGCCATGGGCTGGGTGGGAGGACGGAAAATCTACAGCGGTGAAGCGGCGTAATAATATTTATAGCCATTATATGGCAGGCGGACCAAACCCGAGGTGACAAACATGATGAAAGATATCAGGCTGGACTATACGAATATTTTTTCCGAAGTTGTCGGTGAAAACAACGGGTTGGAAGACGAGAATATCGCGGCCCTTTCACGGCGGGCGAATGCAATTCATAAACAGCTTGTAAAGCAGCGCAAATCCGGGGTCAGACCCTTCTATGATCTTCCATACAAGGTCAAGGAGGCCAAAGAGCTGATCCGTGTGGCGAAAAGGGTGAACGGGAGCTTTAAAAACCTCGTGGTGCTGGGGATCGGGGGGTCTGCGCTGGGGACTACGGCTCTGCTTACCGCGCTGGGGCGTCCACTGCGTAATTCCATCCCGGCAAAAAAGCGAAACGGTGTAAAAGTTTATGTGGCCGACAACATCGACCCGGACGAGTTTGGAGCCTTGTTGTCCACGCTGAAGCTTGAGGACACCCTGTTCAACGTTGTGTCGAAAAGCGGATCGACAGCGGAAACTATGAGCCAGTTCATGATAGTTTTCGAGCTTCTGAAAAAAAAGCTGGGGAGTAAATGGAAAAAGCATTTCATCTTTACCACAGACGCAAAACAGGGAATACTGCGCCAAATCGCCGACCGGTACAAATTGAAAACCTTCACGGTACCCGATGGGGTGGGGGGCAGGTTCACGGCGCTAACTCCCGTGTGCCTGTTTCCTGTCGCGGCGGCTGGCCTGGATATACTGGGGTTGCTCGAAGGCGCGGCCCGGATGGATCTGCGTTGCAGGTCGGCTTTGCTCAAGGAAAACCCTGCGTATCTTTTCGCCGCCATCCATTATCTGCTGGATACGTCCAGGGGCAAGACGATGACGGTGATGATGCCATACTCATATCGGCTGAAAGATGTCGCGGACTGGTTCCGGCAACTTTGGGCGGAGTCGCTGGGCAAGGCGCAGGATTTCGACGGGAGACGTATCCACGCGGGGCAGACCCCCATCAAAGCGCTGGGGGCCACCGATCAGCATTCACAGGTGCAGTTGTATGTGGCCGGCCCGTTCGACAAGCTGGTCTGCTTTTTGGAGGTGGAGGAGCACGACACGAAAATAGCCATTCCGGAAGTTTTTCCCGATATACCCGGCATATCATACTTGGGCGGATCCAGCCTTAACGCGTTGATGGCGATAGAAAAAGAAGGAACCGAGTATGCCCTGTCTGTTAACAATCGTCCGAACATGACGATAAAAATTCCGCAGGTCAATGCGCACACCATTGGCCAGCTTTTGTACATGCTGGAGGTCTCCACCGCTTTCGCCGGCGAGTTGTACCGGGTGGACGCGTTTGACCAGCCCGGGGTGGAGTTTGGGAAGCAATACGCCTATGCGATGATGGGCAGGGATGGATATGAGGAAAAAAAAGGTAAATATGAGTCGGAAAAAGTGGAGAAAAGAAAACTGCTCTAAGATACCCTGAACGTGCAGTTACTGATTTCAGACCACTTTCGCTGAAAGATTTTTCAGGTTCTTGGCGGAATTGCAAAGCCTGTCGAGTGTATAGCTTTTCAACAGGTCGATGAAGGTTGTCTTAAAGTCGGTGTAGAACTGGTTTATCACGCACAGGTTGTGGCTTTGTCCGCATCCGTCGGCGGATTCTCCATGGGTGCAGTCCCATGGCTCGAACTTGCCTTCGGTAACCTGGTATACATCGTAGATAGAAATGTGCTCCGGCTCCACGCTGAGCTTGTAGCCCCCCTGCTTTCCTCTGACGCTTCGGATAATTCCGCCTTTTTTAAGGTCGGAAAGGATTTGCTCTAAAAACCGGTATGGCAGATTGAGCTTTTCAGACAGGGTCCTGCCCGAGACGGGCATTTCGTCAGGTTCACATTTCAGGTAGAGCAGCGCTACAAGAGCGTATTCAAACTTTGCGGAAAACTTCATTTAAATATACTTTATTCCTATTGGGATACTATTATATCAATTGTCCAGCCAGTAGTCTATACATTTTATATTATTGAAAAATAAAGCATTTACTCTATTTCGCCAAATAGTTGTTGACAAAACAGGGGAAGGAGATAATATTTACATTATTCATATCGTTTCTATCGGAATTATCGATTAACTGGTATAAGGAGTGGTGGCAAATGAACGTAGTGCTCGAAAAAGAAGAAACCGATATCAAAGAGTTGGTGGATTCTCTGCACTTTGGGGAAAAGGTTGAACGTGCAAAAGAGCTTTTAGCCTGGTCGTTCGAAAGGTTTGGTGACAATGCGGTGGTGGCCAACAGCATCGGCAAGGATTCGCTGGTGGTGTGGGATTTGGCCAAGAAAGTAAACCCGGACGTCAGGGGGTTTATCGTGACTACCGCCTATAAACCGCCTGAGACTGTGAAATTCATGAACGAGCTGGTGGCCGAGAGCCCCAATCTGAAAATTTATAAATCAGACAGGGAAGTGGGCGAACTTTACAAAACCGACCCGGATAAATGTTGCCAGATACTGAAGGTCGAACCGGTGCGGCGCGCTGTGGAGGAAATGGAAGTTGAATGCTGGATCACGGGATTGCGATGCACCGAAGGGCGCACCAGGACAGATTTCAAGGAGATCGAACAGCGCGACCATGGTCTTATCAAGTTAAATCCTGTTCTGCTGTTCAACGAGAGGGAGATATGGCAATACTTGGCGCTTTACCAGGTGAAAGTCAATCCTCTGTACGCCCGGGGCTTTCGCTCGCTTGGGTGCGCGCCATGCACCACAATCTCCACAGGTGACAACGAGAGGGCGGGGCGATGGCTGAACACGTCGAAATGTGGAGGAGAGTGCGGCATCCACACCCAGCCGTTAAAGGCCTATACCAATGTGGATGTCGACAGTATCGATGAGGAGAAGATTCATCCGGAACAGGTGGCGTCTTCGGAAATTCATAAAGAGGATATCGAAGACCGGTAATTGAATAAAGAGGGGCGGCCGCATTGCAGACGCCCCTACTCGGAGAATAAAGTGATGGAACAAAGCGCGATATTAGCTGACGATCCGAAGGCCATGGCCATTGAAGAGTTCAAAAGCCTCGGTGAAGATTTGAAATCCGGTCACGGAGACGGTGATAAGTTCAAGGCGGCAAGGCTGGGTCTTGGGTTATACACCCAGCGCCAGAGCGAATATTATATGGTTCGCACGAAATTTCCCGCAGGGGAGTTCAATGCGCGGACTTTGCGGACCCTGGCGGATGGAGCTGAAAAATATTCCACGGGCTCCGTCCACCTGACAACACGTCAGGATGTCCAGTTTTACTTCGTAAAGCACGATCTGGCGGCGGAGTTGCTGGAACTGCTTAACGCCGGAGGTGTTACAACCCTTGGGGCCGGAGGCAACACGATACGCAACATTATCGTGTGTGACCATTTTGGAGGCGAGGGGGCGAATATACTGAACGTACGTCCGCTGGCCGCACGCGTATCCTCGTATTTTCTGGGGCACGAGTTGGCCAAGGGGTTGCCGAGGAAGATGAAAATAACCTTCTGCGGCCATGGCTCAAGGTGCGGAGGCGGTTTGACGGACGATATAGCCTTTGTGGCGGACACTGGGAATGGCGCGCCAGGATTCAAAGTCTATGTCGGCGGCGGACAGGGGGCCATGCCCCGCCTTGGAAAAGCCCTGGATAGCTTTGTGCCCGTGGCCCGTGTGCACGCCACGGTCCTGGCGATATTAAAGGTGTTCAACAGGCGCGGAACAAGGGTCAACAGGAGCAGGGCGCGTCTTAAGTTCCTGATAGAAAAGATCGGTCTGGAAAAGTTCAGAGAACTGTACAGGCGGGAGCTTGCCTCGCTTGACGATCTGGAGCCGCTGGATATTGACTTGGCAAAGCTTGTTCCAGTCCAGGGCAATCACGCGGGTGGCATGATCATCATAAAGGTTCCCACCGGAGACCTGACCTCGGACCAGTTGCGCTCGTTTGCAAATATACTTGAAGACAATCCTGATGTTTCATTGCGGGCGACCAAAAACGCGGATTTGCTGTTGTCCGGTTTCGGCACCTCCGATGAACAGGGTTATAGATCGAGGGTGAACACCCTTGGTCTGGAAGCTCTACCTGATGAGCCAGCGTCTTATGTCACCTCCTGCAACGGCGCCTCCACATGTAACGAGGGTATTACAAACTCCAAAGCGCTGGCGTCACGGCTGGAGAAAATCGTCTCCGGAGACAATGGCGGGCTTAAGCTGAGCGTGAGTATAAGCGGATGCCCCAACTCGTGCGGAAACCATCATACGGCCGACATAGGGTTTCAGGGTTCGGCCCGGAAGATCAACGATACGCTTGTTCCCCATTACCAGGTTTATATAGGTGGATCGGTAAGGGGAGACAACCCCGGGTTTGCCACCGCTTTGAGCAGGATTCCGGCGAAAAGAGTTCCCGAAGCCCTGGAGAGCGTGATCAATTTTATCCGTGAGGAAAAAAAACATGGTGAGTCCGCCCAGGAGACCATCAAAAGGCTGGGAGCGGGAAGGTTCGAGGCCAAGCTGGAATATTTCTCTACCCTCGGGGAGCGTGAAAAGGATAGGGACTCGTATCTGGACTTCGATTCGGACAAAGAGTTCAGCCTGGAAGGTATCGGTCCCGGGGAGTGCGCAGGTTCGGCGCTGGATATTATCGATGGATATTTCACCCAGGCTCGGCGTGACATCGCGGCGGCCAGGCAGGAGAGCGACGCCGCGGCCATAATGTTGTTTTCACACAACGCCGCCATTGCCGGCGCCAGGGCGTTACTGGTGACATATGGTGTGGACCCATCTTCGGACGAGGAAACATCCAAAGAGTTTTTCAGCCGTATTATTTCGCGCGGGTTTGTCCCGGAAACCTACCAGGTGGTCCTTGAGGGGCTTGGAAACGTGAAAAATCCGGAAGCCGGGGTGGCCTCGGAGCGGCTGGCCTTGGCGGAGAAATTCATAGACGCCTGTCTTGCGGCGTACAGCAGGATAAACGCAAAGACAAACGTGGAAGAAGAAAAACATGAAACCAGCGAGGTTGAGCGAATGGATTTAAGCGGTGTCGCCTGTCCGTTCAACTACGTCAAGATAAAACTTGCGCTCGAGAATCTTCCGTCGGGGGATGTTATAGAGGCGTTGGTGGATGACGGGTCGCCAATACGTAACGTCCCGAAGAGCTTGCTCAACGATGGGCACAAGATATTATCCACCAAACCGGTGGATGGACAGTATCTGCTGACTATCGAGAAGGGGTGATACAAACCGGCGAATGGTTCCGCTGGCTGGGCGGACCATCGCCGGATCACTCCGTTTTATCAACCCATCTGGCGAATCGGTCCACAAGATTGCGTCCCGGCTTTTCCCGGGGAGATTCCATTTTTTTAAGCCTTGCCATCCTGTCGGACAAGGAGGGGTGGGTCCGGGAAAAAACAGATTCATTTTTCCCGTCACTGGCTTGTAAGGTGATGAGAAATTCAAGCAAGCCGTCTGCGTTATATCCCGCCGATGTCGCGTATGAAACAGCGGCCATGTCAGCTTCGTATTCCAGGTTTTTATCGAGCCCGCTTTTAAAAAGGATGTCAGAAGCAATGCCGGCCCATTTTCGAAGCTGCTCCGTGTCCTGGTCCAGAGGCGTGGTTGTATTCACGATCATGCTGGATCGCAAGATTGTGCCTACTATATGCATTTTGGCCACATGGGCGATTTCATGCCCCAGCAAAGCGGCAAACTGCGCTTCGGAATTTAGCCTATCGATCAATCCTGTGGTAACGAAAATATAACCCCCGGGAGTTGCGAACGCGTTTGCGGCCTGGTTTTTCAGGATCGCGAAATGATAATTCATATCCGGCCGGTCTGATTTTGCGGCGACGGTTTTTCCTACCAGGTTTATGTACATGTTAAGCTCATGGTCCCTGACCCTGGGACCATATTTCAGGAACACTTCCCTGGCGATTTCATGTCCGAGAGCTTGCTCTTCACCAATAGTCAGCGGGCGCGTGGCCTTCATGGACCTGACTCCTGACGCAGTGGCGTCTAAACTCCCCTTGACATCGTCTTTTTGCATGGCCATGGCGCCGCCGGACAGCAAGATGGCCGATAACACCATTAACACCGTCTTATTTCGCATAATCGCCCACCTTGCCCTCTTTTTGGAACTTTTCGAGCTCTGCGTCATCTACGGAAAACCGCTCCATACCACGAACGGCTCCTTCAGCCTGGGATTCGGTTAGCCGAACTGTTTCCCCGGTGTCTTTTTTCCTCATGCCACGAATGGAATGGCTGGCGCGGGCCTCTGTCATAGATACGGTTCTATTGCCGGAGCCTATGGTATCGACGAGCTTGTCCAAATCGTTTTCGCCGCCGCCGGAATTTTCAGGGCCGCTGGCGATATTTGTTACATCGATTCGCAGGACAAACCCGGTTTTGCCTTTCCCGGTTCGCACTTGGTAATATCGACCCTCAGTCCTGATAACGGCCAACGGCTCTCCCTTTTTTACATAGGTGATCAGGCTGGCGGAGGATTTGGGTTCGGATAATATGCTGGTTTTGCTCAACTTGGCGTATACGGTTTTGCACCAGGCGGTTTGCGGGCTGGCAAGGAGTGTGGCGATTGTCAGTAAAACCGCGAAACGTATCATGATTTCATTTTATCAAACTGATCCGAGCCAAGGCGTATCAAAGTCTTCTCATACGAATATGTTTACGGACGGCGAGTGATTATTCAACCAGGCGCGAGGGCTATTATGTCCGGGCGGGAAAATGTGCCGCGGAGGCCCAGCCGCAGTATGTACCGCCACCCCAGCCCAGGCCTCGCGTGCGTGTAAAATGTTATGGGTGTTAAAAAGACAGAGAAATGTCCGAATCCACCGCGAAATCCAGAAAAGTGGCGGCTCCTCCGATTTCCACCCCATCCATCAGGTCTTCTTTTTTGACTCCCATGACATCCATGGTCATCTGGCACCCGATCATCTTTACGCCATTTTCAAAACACATGTCCAGCAATTTTGAGATGGGCGCTACGTTGGCTTTGTTCATCCAGCTTTTCATCATGGCAGTGGCCATCATGGTCATTCCAGGCATCGCGCCTACAATATTGGGAACAGGCATGGGCGCGGCGGGGTTGGCCAGAGGGGCCACCCCAAGGGACTTGTTTTTGTTCTTGTTTATGATATCGAGCCCATAAAAGGTGAAAAATATAGCGGCTTCCATATCCATCGCCACGGCCGTAGATGCGAGGATAAGGGGTGGATACGCAAGGTCCAACGACCCGTGTAATGCTATTATCGCGATTTTTTTAGGTTTTTGATCCGACATTTATCTACCCCTGTTTTGTTTTGGAGCGTCTGTACAAGACGACTGATTACGATTTCCGTATGAAAAACTGCCAGACTCCGTCATTTTCACTCGTTTCAATAAGCTCGTTACCGGTGCGATTGGCCCATGCGGCGATATCATTGGCAGAACCGGGATCGGTGGACAGCATCTCCAAGACTTGTCCTGATTCCATGCCGTTAATAGCGATTTTAGTCTTGAGTACGGGCTCAGGGCACGAAAGCCCCTTGCAATCAATCGATTTGTCGGCCGAAACGCTCATAAAAGTTCTCCTGTTTTATCCTTGTTTGTGCCATATTGCTTTACCGGTTGATCTGAATGCGCCTGTAAGCTATTTAGAGATATAACTTACTATATTATAGATTTGACAAGTTAAAAATCGATTCAGCCCGGGAGTATTATTTTATGGGACAGCGGCTGGCTCAGCCCTGGGTGGTTACCTTTCTGGCCAACTTTCTCCTGAGCCTTGCTTGTTATTCCAGCTTGGCGCCCATATTGAGCTTTGATCTATTCACATACGTTTTCAGTGTTATCCTAAGCCTGTGTTTCTGGTATTGCATACGGATTGTGCGCGTTTTTTGCCATCCGTTGGCTATTTGTCCATTGGCGTTGATTATCAGCTCCTTCCAGACACTGCTAATGGTGTCTACATTGCTGTTATACCGCGAATTCAGGGAGTTTATCACGGCAGACATGTTATTGTTTGTCATCTCTGATCCTAGGTACTTGCTGGATTACGTATCGACCTACTTCTTGAGCCCATACGCCATCGGGATGGTCATCCCCTTTGCTTTTTTCTACAGGCTTTGGACAACGTCCATGAGCGGGCCACATCGGCGCCATGACGACATTTCACCGGTGTCGCGGTTTCAGACGGCTAAAAAAGTGGTGACTGCCCTGGCCGTGGTAGCGCTGATGATCGCCGGAATTCACAATATACGTTACGCCAACGCAAAATACATGATGACGATGGATACATCATTCACGCTGAGCGTGAAGCTTGCTTTTGATTATAAAGTAAAGGGTAGGCAAAGGTTGCGCACCTCGTTTTCCAGGATGGCTGTTGACCCTGTTCGGATTGATGATCTGTTGAATATTATCCTGGTCATAAACGAGTCATGGGCGAAAACGGGATTGTCCTTCTATGGGAGGAAAAGCGGAGCCACCCCCTTTCTCGACTGGTGGATCGGTTCAGAGAAAGATTCCTTTTTCATTTTTCAGAACGCATTTTCCAATTCCACCGCCACCGATATCAGCGTGCCCTCGATGCTTACCGGTGTCGCCACTTACAGGGACAACGAAACCCTGCACAAGGCTCCCCTGGTCTGGGACTGGGCGAAGGCGGCTGGTTATTCGACCATTCTAGTAAGCTCGCAAAGGTATACATGGAACGATCTGGACAAGTTCTTCCTGGTACCCGGGCCCGATTATCATCATACGGCGCAGGATATGGATACGCCCGTGATAAACGATATGGGAGTGGACGATCTGGCGGCCGTGGAGTTTTTCAAAAGAGATATGGAGAAAGTCCCCAGGGACAAGCCGGTGCTGGCGATTTTCAACTCCAACGCCCTGCATTCCCCCTATCAGCAGACCAGCGCGTCGCTCGACGCCCAGCCAAAGCTGGGCTCACGCTATGACAACGGTTTGTTTATACTGGACAGCGTTTTTAAGCGTATCTATGAAAATGTCAGGGACAGGGGCCAACTGGACAATACCGTCTTCATCTTCGTTTCGGACCATTCACACAGCCCCAAAAGCTCCGATCATTTGCCGCGGTTATATTCGTTTTATGACGAAAGCATAGAAACCCCGATGTTGATACGTTTCCCCCCCGGATGGATCAAGGACAACGCCCGGCTGGTAAATATCCTGGCGGCCAACACCGGCAAGCTGACCGCCAACATCGACCTGGTTCCGACCATAATAGATCTGCTGGGGCTTAACCAATCGAAACAAAACATCCGGATATCATCCCGTCTCGAAGGAAAGTCATTACTGCGGCGAATCGAGGATGACAGGGTAGTGATCGCGGTAAACACGAACCAGGTAAAAAAAATGGACCACGAGGGTTTCGGGATATTTACCGGGTCGAAAAGGTTTGTGTTTTCCAATCTGGAAGGTCCCAGGTATTTCGATGTCACATCCGACCCGGATCAGAATCACGACATATGGCCCGAAACTTCTCCGGATGACAAAAAAAGGATTTACACTATTATACAGCGGCATGAACATTTACTGCGAGTGTTCACGGGCCGGACGGAGGGGTAGGCCGGGGACGCCCCCGCCTATTTAGCGGAAGGGGCGGGTTTGTTGGCTATGATTTTGTGTTTGGTCGTATAGGCCTGGTCGTGGTTGATAATCTGCTTGGCCAGGCCGGAGACGGGATTTATGACCAGAGGACCTTGCAGGTTGGCGGTCATCTCATATGGATCGTCCGGAATTGTGACTATGGCGCAGACCAGTAACTGTTCCGGGCTGTCCGCGTTAAGGCTCTTAATATCATCCTGGGTTACCGCGGCGGTGTAGCCTGGATGGAACAGCACGGGGTCTATTAGGATAAAACCCAAATCCGGAGCGTCCACCGCCTGAAGAAGACGAAGCGGGGAGTTTTCCATAAACTCAAGCTCGATGTAGCGGAGATACTCCGGGAACCCGATTATACCATCGGGAAATGTGATGATTTTCGCCGCGTCGATCTCGATTTCGCCCAATCTGCCAGACACGATTTTCATTGTTATTTGTCTCCCGAGATCTTGCCTGGGAACAATTTCGCCAGTTTTTCTATGTTGATAGCTTTGCGCAAGGCCGCTCTCTGGTTTTCCTCGTGAATTCTGGAATAGACCTCTTCACGGTGTATTGTCATGTCACGGGGGGCTTCTATTCCCAGGCGAACCTGGCGCCCCTTGATTTCTATGATAGTAATCTTAATATTATCGCCGATCGTGACAGACTCGCCCGGCTTGCGAGTGAGAACCAGCATATAAAACCCTCCGTGGCTTTGCGGTTGTAGCGCCTGGCTTTAACTATATTACCTGACGAAATCCAACAGGCTCGGCTGAATTATGGAAGCGGCCGATTTCAATGTCGCCTGGTACGCGGTCTGCAACATGGCAAGCTCGCTCGCCGCTTCAAGGTAGTCGGCGTCCTCGACAAACGATTTGATTCTTGTGTTGTCGAATTTCGATTGTTCCTCTGCGTTTCGTGTCACGATAATCTGGTTTACCCGTGATCCTACCGCACCCCTGACGGAGCTTGTGGTTTGCATGTTTGTTTCCAGTAGCGCGACCGCCCCTAGTATACCCTCGGCGTCGTTGGCTTTCAAGGCGGCCGAGAACATTTTGAGCACAGGGATGATGTTTCTTCCCCCTCCGATGCCGAGAAGCTCCGCGGTAGAGCCGGTTACGATATCAAGGGCGTACGACACGGTCGCCGACGACGCCGACGCCAGCTCCAGCTTTCGGCCCGCGGCGTCTATATTGGCGGACAATCCCATGGACGCGCCCGCCGTGTTTATGGTTGCCCTTACCTGCCCGACAGTTATGGCGCCTGTAAAGGTGACTGTGGCCGACGCGCCTCCGTTAAGCACGGAGATATCGTTGAGCGTCATCCCGTTTCCTCCATACAGGTCGGCGATGAGGGTGCTGTCTGTTATGGCCGGGTCTATATCGGTTCCCGTGAAGGCGCTGGTGTTTCTTGCGCCGACTATCCCCAGCGCGGCCGCTGTGGTTCCGCCACCTACCTCGGTGACGGCAAAGGCCTGGGTGGGTGGGTTGGATGGCGCAGTGTTGTTGTCGGTCAGTGTCATCGAAGTTCCGTCGGCCGACAGGGAAGCTGTCACGTTTATTCCCGCCGCCGCGTTTATGGCGGTTATCACCTCTCCTACAGTGGTCATGGCGGACGTGTCTATGGTGGCCGTGCCGCCGACCCTGTCCGTGATCGTGAACCGGCCGGCTGGAACACCGTCGCCCGGCAACCCGGATCCACCGTTGAGGCTGGAAAGAAGCGTGCTGTTCGACAGGGCCGGATTCATGTCGGCGGTTAAAAACTCCGAAGCCCTGACAGATATCGGGATCGTCACCCCCTGTGATATCTCCGCCTGCAGGTTCTTGCCGGAACCGCCATAGCCTCCGTTGGCGTCGATTGCGGGTAACTCCGATTTCTGCCCGGAGAACAGATATCTTCCACCGACTCTTGTATTGCCGAGCTGGGTCATTTGACTGATCATGTTATCTATCACGATGGCCGTGGTGCTTCTTGTTTCGGAGTTGGCCAGCCCTCCGGCTTCGGCCAGGGCCTTTTCCTTGGCGGTTTTAAGCCCGTTATGGACCGCCCCGAGTACGGAATCGGCGGAGTTGAGGAACGATTCGCCGTTTTCCATTACACCCAGGTATTGGTCGGATTTGCCTATGTCTGTGCGGAACTGGAGAACTTCCATTATTCCGGTCGGGTCGTCGCTGGGCCGGTTGATCCTCTTGCCTGATGAAATCTGCTCCTGGGCGGCCAATAGCCCCTGGTTGTTCCTGAAGGCGTTTATCAGGGTGTTGTTGTACATCATGCGGTTGCTGATTCTAAACATAGCCTTGTCCCCTGTCTACCTGCCAAGTCCGATTAACGTTTGCAACAACTGGTCGATCACGCTGACCATCCTGGCGCTGGCCTGATAAGCATGCTGGAATTTTATCATGTTTACCATCTCCTCATCCAGCGATACGCCGGCGATCTGTTCATGGCGGTTTTCCAGCTCGAAATTCACGGCTTCTTGTTGGTTGAACATGGAGTTGGCCGTTTTGCCCGCCACACCGACCTGGCCAACTATGGAATTGTAATATTCGGAGAAGGTCGCTGTTCCGGATCCCGCTGGTGTCGGCTTGTTCATATTGAGGCTGTCCTGGAGCTGGGCCAGCGCCAAAGCGTTGGAACCGTCGCCCTGGTCGGTGGTAAGCCCAGCCGCCACCCGGCTGGTGTCCAGTAGCATGGCAGAATCCACGGCGATTTCACCTGCGGCGTTTTCACCCGCGTGGACTCTGAATGTGTCACCCACCGCCGCACCGGCTGTTAGCTGGACCTGGATTCCCTTGTTGAGGAAAAACGCGATATCGGTTCCGGCCGCGTAGGGTTGCCCCGTGGTGGTGGTTCCTGTGGTTAGGTCCTTTATGTCTATTGTTCCCGCCCCCTGAACCGTGATCTCGTACTTGTGGAGGCTCACAAGCTGTGGATCGACAATGGCGTTGGCGGCGAAGGTTGCGGTTCCGGTGTTGTTTCTCCCAACGGATGTTCCCACTCTCATGGGGCTGAAAAAATTCCGCCCGGTGCTCCCATCCAGGCCGTATCCCTGGGAGTGGACGTTGTTGACGTCGCGGATTATCGTGCCAGCCAGGATATCGAGCTGGTCCTTGTAGCCCGTGAAATTGGTGTCGCGCATTTCGATCCAGGCGCCCATTTTCCCGTTGGCAAACTCGCTGGTTACGTTGACGGTGTTGGAATCCGCATCGGTCCAGAATATGTCGCTTGCGGTGGCGTCATCGGAGCGGCCCTGGGAGGAGAGCTGGAAGGCGGTCTGCCCTATGACCAGTGTCCGACCGTTTTTCAGTGTCACTGTCGACTGGTTGTTGCTGTCTTCGATTACGTTTATCTCCACATATTCAGAAAGATCGCGAATTAGCGATTCGCGTTTGTCCCGGAAGTCGTTCGCGTGGACATTAAATGTTTCCGCCTCGTGGATGGATTGGTTCATTTTCGCTATTTCGCCGGTTATGCGATTTATTTCGCTGAGGGATGATTTTATTTTGGTATCCAGGTCGATCTTGAGATTTGTGATATCGCCACTTATCTTGTTGAGCATGGTAGACATGTTTCTGCCCTGGGATAACGTGTCCGTTCTTTCCGTAAGTCCTCTGGGGTTGAAAGATAAACTCTGGAAACTCTTGAAAAAGTTATTTAGCAGATGGTTCATGCCATATTCGCTCGATTCGTTGTAGACCACCTCGAGCCGGTTGAGAAGGTCCTGGCGGGAGTCCCAGTATCCGGTTGTGGATTTGTTAAGCAGCCTTTGCCCTTCCAGGAAATTGTCGTAGTGGCGGATTACGGAAGTGGCCCGGACACCGGTGCCGATAAGGCCGGGAGACCCGCCCGGCTTGATGGGGAAGGCCGCCTCTAGCTGAACCTCCTGACGGGTGAAGTTCGGGTTGTTTACGTTCGATATGTTTTGTCCGGTCACCTCCAGTGATAGCTGATGGGTGATCAGGGCCATCTTGGCAGTGTTCATCGCGCCATAGATGTTGGGCATTGTCTTGTTCCTTACATGGTTTGGCTGACAACCCGGCCAGTCTTCAGGCTGGTGGGGGATTTGCCGCCTTTTTCGTATGTATCGTCCGCCTCTATGAGGCTCTGGAGACGAATGGCGGAGTCGTAGTTGATCTTTATCAGCTTTTCTATCAAACCGTGGTTGAAATAATTAAGCTCGTTGGTTTTTTCAATGACTCGTTTAAGGTTTATGCGGATTTTAGCGAGACGGTCTTTGAGCGGGGTGGAGGCATATTCCTGGAGCTTTACAAGTGTGAGTTCTTTTGGATCGAGTTTTGTATGTTTAAGGATTTTCTCTGTTACCCTGAGCCTGGTCTCCTCCAGGGTCCTGATTTTCAGCGTGATCGACTCTTTCCGCTTGAGGCTGGCGTTAATCGCTGTGAACGAGTGAGCTTTCAGGGCGTTTTGCTCCTCGATAAGCTCCCCGGCCATTTCTTCATAAAGGTCGATGTTGCGCGAGAGAATATCCGTGAGATCGTTGATATGCTTGGATAAGCTCATGATTTGTTTCTCCCTGGCCTTGTCATGATTTCCGCTTTTTAATTCAGTATCGGATTTTGCCCGTTTTCACTGTAGGGTGAAATGGGACAAATGTCCTTATTCCTCGTCCTTTTCATTATTCTGTTTCTCCCCGTCTTCCAACTGTCCTGACAACTGATCGACAAGCTGGGACGCCAATCCGTCCTTCTGGGAAAACGCCATATTTCTTGACAGTGTTTCATCAAGCAGATCGGTGTAAATCCGCTCTGCGGATCCACCGTCTATAAGGTTGCTTTTGTCTATGGTCTTACGCATGGTTTTTATCATCTGGTTTAAGAAGATAGATTCGAATTCGCGGGAAAGAATTTCCAGCTTCTCACGCTCTGTTTTTCCCTTGTCCCCTGTCAGCGATGAAACAGGCTCCCCTCCAAAACCCAGGTTTTGCAACAGATACTGCCTGCCCTTGTCTGGTGTCAGATTGTTGATATTGCTGATTGACATTTTTTTCCTAGTTCCGGTTATTGCTATTTAGTTGTTGCATGTTTGGCGCCAATAATCTGACGGTTGCAAAGCTAAATGATCTCAAGCTTCGCATTGAGCGCCCCTGCGGCTTTAAGCGTCTGAAAAATAGCGATTAAATCCCTTGGCTTAACACCCATGGCGTTAAGCGCTTTTACCATTTCCCCTATATTGACACCAGGCTCAAGGATCATCAGGTGGTCAGATTTGCCGCCTACTTCCTCGACGTTAAGCAGTGAACTGGGTACGACGACAGTCTGGCCCGCCGATAGTGGCAGTGGCTGGCTGACAGTGGTCTTGCCGCTTATTTTAATTGTAAGGTTGCCGTGTGATATGGCGACACGATCGATTCGGACCTGTTCGCCGACCACGATAGTTCCTGTTCGCTCGTCAAGGACCACCCTGGCGGTCACATCGGGATTTACCTCAATAGACTCGATCGCCGCCGCGAACTCCACTTTTTTGTCCTTATAGCTTTCAGGGATTGTAACTTGTATGGTTCCGGAATCAATCGCTTTGGCGACACTCTGTCCCAGGAATTCATTTATGGCCGTCACGACTCGTTGGGATGTTGTAAAATCTGGTTGAAACAGGTCAAAGTTGAGCTGGTTGAGTTTGGAGAAGTCAAACCCCACCTCGTTCTCCACTATGGCGCCGTTTGACAACCTTGCCACTGTAGGGTGATTTTTCGCGTAACGGAGTCTCCTTGACCGGCCGGCGTACCCCCCCCCGACGGAGACGGTGCCTTGCGCCACCGCGTAAACTTCCCCGTTGGCGGCTTTAAGAGGTGTCAGCAACAATGTGCCCCCCTGCAGGCTTCTTGCGTCACCCAGCGAGGATACTACTACATCTATCCTGCTCCCCTGCCTGGCGAACGCGGGCAGGTCCGCTGTCACCATGACAGCCGCCACGTTTTCCACCCTCACATCCCGGAGTTTTCGCACATCAGACACTCCAAAACGCGAATCGACTATCTGTCGGACGTCGACTGTCGTGCCCAGCTTTTCCAGCATCGCCAGGAGGGTCTGAATTGTAAACGGGCTCTTGTATGACTTGTCGCCGGAATTCTGCAAGCCAACCACCAGGCCGTATCCGATAAGCTGGTTGTCCCGCACACCTTGCACGGAGGAAATGTCCTTGAGCCTGGTCGCCGAAGCCGAGCCGGCGAGCCACATGAGCAGTGCAATTACCGGTATTGCCATTTTGACAGCAAGCCGGATCAGTTTAATTGTCAGCATATTTGTCTCCCTGAACCGCGAGTGCCATTGTTTTTGCCACTAAGCCTGGTAAATAAATCTGTTTCAGATTGTTTGTTTGAAAAGTCCGCTGTTGAGCCTGGCCTGGTAAATGGACGCATCGTCAGAACGGCCACAAGTTTTGCAACACCCTGCCCATCCAGTTTGGTTTCCTGCCGCTGTCGATTCCCCCCTCGCCTGTATACAGAATGTCCGCGTTGGCCATTTGGGAAGAAAGGATGTCGTTGTTGTAGGTTATATCATCCGGGCGGATCATACCCCGGACCAGGATATATTGCTCCTCGTTGTTGATCTGCATCCTGCGTTGCCCCTCGATGATCATATTGCCGTTTTCCAGAACTTCCTTCACCACGCAGCTTACCGTGGCGGAGAACTGGTCCGATCTGCCTGTAGACCCCTTGCCGCTGAACGTGGATCCTCCGTTTAACGCCATTTCCGTTGGGGATGTTCCACCGGTGTCCAGGGTGAGGGAGTTTTTGACCGAATGATCATCCACCGTGCTGGCCTTGTTTATCGCCGTGGTTTTTTCAACAACATGCACGGTCACGATGTCTCCGATCCGGTTGGCCTTGTTGTCGGCGAAAAACATGTTCTTTTTGCTCGTTCCCGGCCATAGCGAGCCATTGTTATACTTCGGCTTTTCGGGTTCGACTTCCACTTTTGGCCTTTCAGGAGCGGAGGCGCAAGCGCCGAATATGAAAATTGTAGCGACCAGGACGGCCGCCAGGCCGCCATGTATGAATTTGAAGCAGTTCATTATGTTGTCCTTAAAAATCCACCATAACTTCGCCAGGGCCGATAACACGGGCGTTGATAGTTTTTTTCGAGTCAATGTTTGTGACCTTTATCCAGTCACCCCTGTTGCCATCCTGCTTGGCCTCCCCTATCGTGGTGATTCTTATCGCTTTGGTTTCGGCGATTACGGAGACCGTGTCGCCGGCGTTGATCATTTTTGGCCTGGACAGTATGTTCGCCTTCAGTCCGGCTCCCTGTTTTACACTGCGCTCCAACTTGCTCCCGATGGCGTCCGCCGGATCCGAGATGATGTTTTCGTTGAACGGCTGCGATGTTCCACGGATTACCTTGATATCTTTTTCGGTTATTATCGTACCCCTGCCGATGTTCCTTGAAGCCGTTACCACATCGGTGACAACGCTAACCTTGGCGATTATGTTGACCTTCGAAATTACACGCCCGTTTTTTGTGAACGTGACGAGAGAAAAAATCTTATATCCCCTGGGAGCGAGCCGGGGAAGGGTTACATTGAACGAGTCATAGTCTTTTGGCGGCGTGTACATTGACGGCACTTTTACGCTTATAGAGTCCACGGTCTTGCCCCGGCCGGATAATTCCTCCATGATCCGCTCCTTGACCGCCTCGGATATCCACGTGTTGAATTTCGCCCGGTCAAAGCCGGACGACGCCGATGCTTTGCCATGCCCCGTAGCGTATGCGGGAGTGGCCAGTATCAGCGCGGCAAACACCAGTGAAAACCAAATCGCCTGTTTCATAACAATCACCTCGCCGTTGTCAATCCTGTTATCGCTTGAGTTGTGTGGCTGTCTGGAGCATCTGGTCGGAGGTCTGCACCGATTTGGAGTTGACCTCGTATCCGCGTTGCGCCATGATCATCTGTGTCAGCTCCTCAACCACCGATACGTTCGAAATTTCCAGAAATCCCTGAAGGATCGAGCCCATTTCATTGGTTCCGGCAAGCCCGGTGATGGCGGGACCGGACGCCTCGGATTCGTCATACAGGTTTTTACCCACGCTGATCAGACCGGCCGGGTTGACGAAGTTGGCCAGTTCGATCTGTCCGATATCGGTCATGGCGGTGTTGCCAGGTTGCTGGACCATGACCTTGCCTTCGGAATCGACCGATATCAATGTCGCGTCATCGGGGATGGTCATGACAGGATAGAGCGGGTAACCGTCCACGGTCACTATTTGCCCGTTGCTGTCGAGCTGGAAATTGCCTGCTCTTGTATATCCTATTGTTCCGTCCGGTTTTTCGATCTGAAACAGTCCCTTTCCATCGATGGCGAGGTCGAGCTCGTTTTGGGTGTTTCGGATATCGCCCTGGCTGAACATTTTCGATACGGATGACGGCTTGACACCAAGCCCGACCTGGATGCCTGTGGGTATCTGGTTCCCCGATGGTGAAATCGTTCCGGGCGCCTTAATGGTCTGGTACAGCAAATCCTGAAAGTCGGCTCTGCTTTTCTTGTAGCCGGCGGTGTTGACGTTGGCCAGGTTGTTGGCTATGACGTCGACGTTCATCTGTTGGGCCACCATTCCTGTGGCTCCTGTATGGAGGGAACGAATCATATTTTTTCTCCTGTCATATTTTGTTGTCCAACCAGGGGTTAAGCTGGTCTGCCTACCTGCTGAAGTAGCCTGGATGTCATGCTGTCGCTTTCCCTGATAGCTTTCTGGTATGTTTCGGTCATTCTCTGAATCTCGATCATATCGGTTACCTGATTGATCATATTGACATTAGAGCTTTCCAGGTGTTTCTGGATCACCTCTACGTTTGTTGGAGTGTAAATCTCGCCGGGATCATAGGCCCGGAGAAGCCCGTTGCCTTCCTTTTCCAGCTTATACGGTCTGGGAAAGTCGACTATCTTAAGCCGCCCTACATGGACGCCGAACGCTCCGTCATAGTACGCGCTGGACTCTGTGTCCGATCCAAGCGACGGGTCGCCCACCCATATGTTTCCGGTATCATCTATAGTTATGGCCCCGTCATTTACATATATCGGGCTGTCTGTATCGTCCAAAACAACATGCCCCTCACCTGTTACCAGCTCCCCGTTGGGACCAACCTGCAAGGAGCCGTTCCTTGTGTAGCGCTCTCCGTTGTTTGTCGCAACGGCAAGAAAACCGTCGCCATTAAGGGCTACGTCCAGCGGGTTGCCAGTGGTGCGGATGGGGCCTTGTGTAAAGTCGGTGTACTGTTGCGAAGTAACCACATATTCGCTTTGGCGCATATACCCGGGCATCGGTTTTTGCGGTGTGGAGACTTTCGGCGCGCCGGAGACATGCTTGTTCAGATAGCTTTCAAACACAAGCTGGTCGGATTTAAACCCCGGCGTGTTCATGTTGGCCAGGTTGTTGGCGATGGTATCCAGCCGTTTCTGAGCCTGGAATGCGCCTGTTCCGGCCACATACATTCCTCTGTACATTACCAACCTTTCGTCAAAATTTAATTACGGCAAATAGGTGTAGCAAGGACGATGCCAATCTGAAAGTTCAAAAAAATGACGGTGTTACGCCAAAACAGGCGCCCAAAGAAGGAAAACATGGAAGCGCCCGGGAAGATATTGCCCGGGGCGCCGAAGGTTGGCCTGGGGCGGCTACGACTTTGAATATCCCGGTTGTTCCGGGGATTTTCCGTGTTTCAGACAGACTCCGCCGGTTCAACGGCAGGTGGTTTACACTCCCATGACCTGTACAGTCACGTTTCTGGTTCTACCTTTGTTATCGAAGTCGCACAACACTATCTGCTGCCAGGTCCCCAGCGACAGGTTCGAATCTTGGAACGGAACCGAGAGCGACGGGCCAATCAACGCCGCCCGTACATGGGAAAACCCGTTGCCGTCACCCCACCTGGCGTCATGGTTATAGTGGATTTCTTCAGGGGCTATTCGCTCTATGGCGGCTTTCAGGTCAGACACCGCTCCAGGTTCATACTCTATTGTGGTCAACCCGGCGGTGGACCCCGCCACGAAAACAGTCGCCACTCCGCCTGACAATCGAGAATCGGATACGATTCCGGCCACTTCCGCTGTTACGTTTTTAATATCCGCAAAGCCCATTGTGTTGACCCTGAACGACCCCCTGTACACCATCAACCGAACCTTTCAATGTATATAATACCCAGTCATGGAGGATAACATATCAAATCCGTTTTACTGATATGCTAAGATCAAAATTATAACGCCGATTCTGAAAAACAGGGTTAAGTAAAAAAACACATGCCATCGTTAGTAATTTGTAACGTCACATCGCGGGAAACCCGGGTGGCTCTTCTGGAAAACCGCCTGATTACGGAGCTTTTTATCGAGCGCAAATCCGAGCAGGGAATTGTCGGGAACATCTACAAAGGGACCGTGAGCAAGGTACTGCCGGGTATGCAGGTCGCCTTCGTGGATATCGGGCTTAAAAAGGCCGGTTTTTTGTATGTGTCAGATATAGACTCCGCCAATGACCCGAACCAGATGGCGAATTATCTGGATTCCGGTGAGGAGTCGGATTCACCCATGGAAAACCAGATGGAGCATGACCAGTCCCATCTTCAGGGGCATGGTCATATAGAAGATATGCTCCAGGAAGGCCAGCAGATCATGGTGCAGGTGTCCAAGGACCCCATGGGCACCAAAGGTCCACGCATTACCAGCTATATCACGCTTCCTGGCAGGTATCTGGTGTATATGCCGACCGTCAACCAGGTTGGCGTATCCCGCAGAATAGCCGACGATGCGGAGAAAAAGCGGCTTCGGGATATGCTGGTGGAATTGAGAAAAAATGGTTCGGGCTATATTGTCAGGACGGCCGCCGAAGGCAAGGAATCGCAGGATCTGTCACAGGATATAGCGTTTCTGGACAAGCTTTGGACCTCGATAAAAAATTATTACGAATCGGCGCCGGCGCCCAGTGTCGTATATCAGGACCTTAACCTGATCCACAGATCGATGCGCGACCTTTTTACCGGAGATGTTACAAACGTGATAATCGACGATGTGGAGGAATATCAAAACGCGGTGGCCTTTTGCAAGTCGTATCTTCCGGAAATCGCAGACAGGATCGAGCTGTACGACCAGAAGGAGCCAATTTTCGACAAATACGGACTGGAGATCGAGATAGAGCGGGCGCTGGGACGTAAAGTGTGGCTAAAGTCCGGGGGCTACATAATTATTGACCAGACAGAGGCGTTGACCGCGATAGACGTAAACACAGGCAAGTTCGTCGGAAAACGTGACCAGGAAGAGACAATTCTCAAAACCAACCTTGAAGCGGTGCAGGAGATAGTCTATCAGCTTCGTCTGCGAAACATAGGTGGGCTGATAATAATTGATTTTATTGACATGGAGCGTCAGGAAAGCAAGGACAAGGTCTACTTTGCGCTGGAGCAAGCCCTCAAAAGCGACAGATCCCGCACCAACATTCTGAAAATTTCAGAGCTGGGGCTGGTGGAAATGACCAGGAAAAGGTCCCGCGAATCGTTATCGAGAATACAGACAACCACATGCCCCTATTGCGAAGGCAGGGGAAGCATCAAATCGAACACGACAGTGCTGTACGAGGTTTATCGGGAAATCATGCGCATGGCCAGGGAACTGGGTGATAAACGGGAGATAGTGTGCACGGTCGCTCCGGGTGTGGCGGACCTGATGTTCGAAGACGAATCGTCGCACCTGGACCATCTTGAGCGGGAACTGGATATCAGGGTGATTGTCAAGACAGACTATACGCAACATCAGGAGCGGTTTCTGGTGGAGATGGTGGATTAGCAGGTCGTTGAAAAACTCTTTTTTGGGCGCCGTTTTAAGATATGAGTCATCTAACCTTTCATAACGCATACACATCCGATGGGAGGCAGGTTATGAGGGGCGAGGATGACAAACAGGATTTCATGTTCAGCTACGTTTCACCGGAGAAAAGGGTTCCAGCGGATCATCCATTAAGGCCGGTCAAGGCGTTCGCGGACGATATTCTCAAGGGGATGTCGAAGACCTTCGACAAGATGTACAGCCACACGGGCCGGCCGTCGATTCCTCCGGAGCGTCTGCTCAAGAGCATGATCCTGATGGCGCTTTACTCGGTGCGCTCGGACCGTCTGTTCTGCGAGACGCTGGATTACAACATCCTGTTCCGCTGGTTTCTGGACATGAGTCTTGACGAGCGTTCGTTCGATCACAGCGTGTTTTCCAAGAACCGCGACCGGCTATTGGAGCACGAGGCGACACGCCGGTTTTTCGACGGCGTTGTGGAGGCGGCGCGGGATGCCGATCTTTTGTCGGACGAGCATTTCACGGTGGACGGTACGCTGATCGATGCGTGGGCTTCGATGAAGAGCTTTCGTCCGAAGGATGAAGACACGCCCCCTTCCGATGACGACCCTTCCAATCCTTCGGTTGACTTCCGTGGCGAGAAGCGGGGCAACAAAACCCACGCCAGCCGCACGGATCCCGACTCCCGGCTGATGCGCAAGGGGAAGGGGAAGGAGGCGAAGCTTTGTTACGGATTCCACGCGTTGATGGAGAATCGCAACGGTTTTGTGGTGGATGTTGAATCGACGCTGGCCGGGACGAAGGTGGAGCGTGACGCGGCTCTTGTGATGGTGGACCGGTTAAGGAAGAAGAGAAAGCGCAAGGGGGTTGCGCCCAGGACGCTGGGTGGCGACAAGGGATATCACGCCGGAGAGTTCGTTCGTGATTTGCGCGAGCGCAAGATCAAGCCGCACCTGGCGATGGTGGAGCGCCGGAAGACACCCGGTCTGGACGGGCGGACGACGCGTAGCGTTGGTTATCGGATCAGCCAGCGGATACGCAAGCGGGTGGAGGAGATATTTGGCTGGATGAAGACGGTTGGAGGGTTTCGTAAGACGCGGTTCCGGGGGTTAGCGCGATTCGGCGAACAGGGTCTGATGACGGCGGCGGCGTATAACCTTATGCGGATAAGCCGGATGGTGATGTGAGAACGAGGAATAGAAGAGGCGTTAAGCCCGCCATGGCTGGATGGCAAGTGCCGGTAAAGGGCCGGGAAACAGGGAAATATCGCGGAAACACGAAGAAAACCACTTGTAACGTCGGTTTTTCAACGACCTG
>JAJRZK010000027.1 GCA_024275315.1 Nitrospirota bacterium | reverse complement strand
CATACGGGGACTCCCGTAAACGCGCAAGCGCTTGTTGTCCTCTCGAAGCTCACGTATCTTTCCGGCCAGCTCGCGATTCTCACGCGACCGGCGGCTCTCCGGACGGCCACGCCAATCGTAATAACCGCTCCTTGACACCATAAACAAACGGCACATGGCGCCGACAGGATACAGGCCGCTTTGACCCTCCATCCACGCGTACTTCACAGCGACCCCTTCGCGAAGTACGCCGTGGCCTTTTTTAGAATATCGCGCTCCATACGTAACCGCTTGTTCTCCTTCTGGAGTCGGCGAAGCTCATCAGCCTCACGGCGTTTTACCGTATCGCCAAGAAGACCCTGCTCATACGTCCGTTTCCATCGGCCCAGAACCGCCCTGTTGAAACCAAGGTCTCGCGCCGCATCCGCGATCGACAAACCCTGCTCCGTCACAAGCTTCACCGCCTCAATCTTGAACTCATCACTGTATTTACGTCGTTTCTTACTCATCTTCTCCCTCCTTGAAAAAAACAGATTACATACTAAACAATCTGTCCGTCAATTCGGGGGAAGTTCAATTGGGGTGGACTTTATGAGGCTTGCGCTCTGGACATTTACTCTGCCCTTGGTTCTCATGTTCTGTTTCGCCGCGCCATTGTCATGGGCGGTGTCCTGCTTTTGATTTACGGTCGCTGACCCTCACTCTGATCGAAACCCAGCTACCCGTCGGAGAATCCTGCAAACGGCACGTCGATTTCCCACTCTTCAGCGAGCGTCTCCGTCACCTGTTAAATACTCTATTATGGTCCATAGCACTGGCGCCGGTAATAGAGCTATTGTCTCGAAGCTTAACTCGTGCGATGATCTGGTTTTACCGTGGAGCCGAGGTTGAATGAAAGTAGAATTTCCTCTGGACTATTCCGAGGCGATGATAATCATCATAACCGGTGTTATCATCGTATACATTGTCCGTCGCAGTTATACAGGCCTGTTTCGGCGTCTTATCGACAAGATATACCAGGCCGCTGACGGAGATATAGATTTGCGTCTGGAAACCCCCAGATCCGACGCTGTTGGTGACCTGGCCGAAGCGGTGGACACCCTGCTTACCAGGAGAGCCGCGGAAATATACCAGCTTCGCGGATTGAACGAAGAGCTTCGCGCGCGCGAGTCGGAGCTGGATATGGTCGTCGGGTACGGTCTTAAGATCGTGTCATGTCTGGAATGGGGTAAAATAGCCGAGAAATCGACTGAAGCGCTCTGCGACCTTACGGGAGCAAAAGCGGGGATAGTCTACATCGTGGAAGGTGAAGAGGACGATATAGTCCCCTTGGTCGCCGGATCCGTCACCGGGGAAGGGCGGTTTGTCGGGGGCGTGAGCATACGTTACGGGCAGGGTCTTGTGGGATGGGCGCTTGCAAATTGCGAGGCGGTTATAAGCAATAACGTGGAATACGACGAGAGAAACAACCAGGACGGGAGTCTCCGGGAGGGTGCGGGGTTTTTTGATTTCCCGGTTCGATCAACGCTGATCGCACCGGTTCAGGCAAACGCCGCCATGATCGGCGCCGTACAGGTTGTAAACAAATTGGAAGGATTTTCACCAGGCGACTTGAGCAAGGTCGAGGCGTTGAGCGATTACATAGCGGTGGCTATAAGGAATGCCAGGGCGGCGTCTGGAAATGGCGGAACGCGGATACCCCATAAGCGAAGCAGAGGGCGTTCCACCAATCATTAAATAGCTTTTCACCCTTGCGCCAATAGCGATATAATAACCAAAATACATATAAACTACCGCACGAAACTGATGATAAATCGCCGGATTGTCAGACGCTTCTCTCACCCTGAAAATCGCCTTGCGGCCAGAGTGACGGCGGCCCTATGACGCTGGACGTTAAAGGCAAAACCGTTCTTGTTGTGGATGACTACCAGAGCATGAGGGTTATTCTCAAAGAGCACCTTCAAGGTTTTGGTTTTACCGTGATAGAAGCGGAAAACGGCATGGAGGGTCTGGAACTGGCGCGGGAAAATCAACTCGACATGATATTCACGGACATTGTTATGCCGGTCATGGACGGGTTGGAGCTTTGTCAGGAGGCCAAGAGCGACGCATCGTTGGTCAATGTGCCTATCGTTGTCTTATCGACCCACGCGGACGCCTCATACATATTAAAGGCGATTCATAACGGCGCCGACGATTATGTCGCCAAACCGATAGAGATCAGGCTTCTTGAGAAGGTTATCATGAGGTTGATCGATGGCAGGTAACGAGCCGCGCACAATCGACCGGATGATGGTCAAGATAGAACATCTTGACCGTCTGCTGGGCCTGGTAGGCGAGGTGATTATCACCTCCAACAGCATCGCCACCACCAACCGCAGAATCCAGGAGAATTATGACAGGCGGTTGCCCATCGACAAACTTTCGATGGATATGATAAAAATCGCCGAGGAGTCGAGCAACCGCATATCGTCCGACATGCACAGCCTGGTGATGGATATCCGCATGGTGGAGATGCGCGGGACGTTCCAGAGGTTCAGGCGACCGGTGCGGGACATGGCAAAAGAAGCCGAAAAGCAAGTCGAGCTTGAATTGGTTGGCGAGGATACGCTGGTGGACAAGACAATATCCGAAAAGTTGTATGACCCGTTGAACCACCAGATAAGAAACGCCATGGATCATGGAATCGAAGATCCGCTGGAAAGGCAGAGGGCCGGCAAATCACCGGTGGCCACCCTTCGCCTGAAAGCCTACCAGCGGGAGAACAACATATTTGTCGAGATCAAGGACGACGGACGCGGGATCAACACCGATTCTGTCGTTTCGGCCGCGATAGAGCGGGGAATAATCACCCAGGCGGAGGCCGACGGGCTCAGCGAGGATGAAAAGCTGAAACTGATTTTTCATCCCGGCCTCTCCACAAAGTCCACCGCCAGCAAGATATCCGGCAGGGGCGTCGGGATGGACGTGGTGAAGATGAACATAGAAGAACTGGGCGGGGAGGTAAACATCGAGACCGAGCTTGGCAAGGGAACGACGTTTACTTTCATTATTCCCCAGGTTACGGCAGTGAATATTCTCGACTGCCTGACTGTGCGAGCCGGATCGAACCTGTTCGCCATCCCGATACTCAACGTGGTGTCCACTGTGAGAATAGCGTCAGACCAGGTGCATGTGGCGTTCGGCCAGGGCAAAAGCATCACATACCTGGGCTCTATCATTACCCTGTTCGACCTGAACGAACTGCTGGACGATTCTCCCCTGGAAGAACGGGATACGCTGACGGTGGTGATAGTGGAGAGCAAAACAGGACGCATAGCCCTTAGCGTAAGCGAGCTGTTAACTCCTGAAAAGCTGGTTTACACGCCACTGGCGGCCATGTTCGAGGTACAGGGGATATCAGGCGTGACCATGATGAGCGGGAACAAGATGGGTCTTATCGTCGATGTCATGGAACTGGTCAACCGGTCCAGGGGGACCGGCAGGCACATGGACGATAGCTCCGGGACGTCGGCGAGTTCTGTTATCGCCGGAGTGGCCGGGGATGAGACAACCCGGGCCGGTGAAAAAACTTCTGACGGGGACCTCGCCTCCGTGGAAGCTGGCGCGGAGCCGGAGGAGGGTGTCGGCGCGGGGGGGAGGTTTTCTTCTGATGGATCCGTGACGCTCAGCTCCGATATCGGCGCGGAAATCAGCCATAGGGATGAGTTCCTGGTCGAACTGGAAGACATGGTAAACAGCGCGGGTGAAAAAATACTCAATCTCGAACAGGTTCCTGACGACATCGACCTGATAAACACGATTTTCCGGGATTTCCATTCCATAAAGGGCAACCTTATGATGGTGGGGCTTACCGAGCTGGGCGCTTTTATCCATGAAGTGGAAGCCATTCTCGACCGGGGCAGGTCCGGGTCTCTGGAGATCAATTCCGAGATCATAGACATCCTCCTCGATTCGACCGATGTGATCAAAGCGGCCCAACGGGATTTGGCCAACGGCAAAGCGCCAAGAATCGACGCAGAGCAACTGAAAAACATCGAGAAGTACCAGAAACCCAAGGAGGAGAAAAAAGGAGCTGTGGTCGATATCCACCAGCGCACGTTTCATCTGAGTTCGCTTGAGCAGTTTAATTTGCTGGCGCACCGGCATTCCGGCTATAACGTGTACCAGGTGTTTTTAACATTCGAGCCGAAATACCAGCACCCGTTTCTGGTCGCGTTGCTGATACTGAAGAGAATCTCTCAGATAGGGTACATTTTCGGAGCCGTCCCCATGGTCGAGGAGATAGAAAACCAGGATATCGACAACCAGCTTAAAATCATGTTCTCATCCAACCTCGACGTCGACAAGCTGAACGGATATATCGAAGATGTCCTCGTGAAGTATTATGACGTGACTGAATTCGAGGTCTTAAAAACAGTCTGAAAGGGTGGTTTGACATGTCGGATGTAATCATAGCCGGACCGGACCAGGCCAACCTGGGTGACATCATGTCTGTTCTCGACAAAAACGGTGAGAAGTACGAACGGGTTGACACGGAACTGGTCGATCCGGAGTTTTACGAGAGAACTTTTGATGAATACCCTGCGGTGATCATCTCCAGGTTCAACGAGGGCGACCTGGCGTCTGTCAAGGCGATGCAGTCGATCAGGCAAAACAGCCCGTTTGTTCAGTGCGTTTTTGTCACGGAACAAGACCTCTCCAGCTCTATTCTGACCCTTCTTTTCAACGAGGGCGCGTTTGGCGTGTTAAGAGAGCCTATTAACGAAAACCGCTGTTGGCGTCTGGTCAAACAGGCCATCAAACGGTCGAAATGGGATCTGGACAGCATGGTGTGTAACGCTGAGCTGAAAAAGGTTAACGAGAAACTGCGTAAACGCATCGAGCAGGCCGAAAACCGGGTTGCCCGGTCACAAATATTAATGGACCGGTTCGAAAGACTGGTAAATTTTCTGCTTACCGAAAAGCATTTCAAGCCGTCCAGCGTCAGGGTCCTGATAGTGTCCCACACGCTTTACCAGCGTAACCTCGCCGAGGAAGAGCTGGGCGCTATCGGGTTTACAGTCAAATCCACCGATACTGCCAAAGGTACGCTGGAGCTTGTCAAAAGCTACAGGCCGCACATAATCATATCCGACCTGGAGCTGGACGATATGAACGGTGTCGAGCTTTCCAAAGCGGTAAAGGAAGACACGGTTAACGACCATGTCTTTTTCATAATCACAACCGCGACACCTGAAAAAATGGATTATATCCTTTCGCCGGACACCATGGCGGATGATTGCGTGATAAAACCATCAGACGCGCACAAGTATTATTCGATGACATCGAGGGTGGCGCTGGGGTTGTTGAACATATAAACAATAGCCACGGACCTGGATGGATAATTCCATAACCCTGACGGGGGCGGGACATGTTCCAGAAATACTTCCGGGAACTTGCGAAAACGTTATCTGCCCCTAACGTTGCCTGCCCCTTTTAAACGGTTCCGGCGCCTGGGGGTGTAAAAGCCGCTGGGCGAACCTGGCCGGCGGGACGCTTTATTTTTTCCGTTTTCTTGGTTCTCTTTTGGAAGCTTTCAGGTCGTTACGCAGTATTTTAAACTTTTTATAAAGCTTTTCAAGCTTGTCTATCTGAACATCCACTTCCCCGATCAGCTTGTTGATGGTCTGGTTGACATCCTCGATCCTGTCCGGGAACGGTTCCCCGGTCCCGGTCATGAGCCAATGAGGAGAGCATCCTGAAAAGTTGCTTATCTTGATAAGGTTTTCGTGTTTCGGGATTTTACCCTTTTGCCAGTAATACTGGAAAAGGCCCTTTTCTATCCCTATTTTCTGGCACCACGAATAAGGCTTTTCTTCGCCCACAAGGAACTGCAACCTGCCCTTGAATGTTTTAAATTTTTCCTTTTTCTGAGTTTTGGTCATCCTGTTCATGGCTGGGTATACTCTTGAAAATATTATTAAACATGCAGAAATATATTATCAGAATTGTGATACGCGACAAATACAAAACTTGAAAAAATCCTGTAAAAAATCACGCCTCTACATCATTATCTAGATTTTCATCTCACCGATGGCAGGATGGCCGGAAATGGCCACTTCCACATACATTTCGTTGGCGTTAGGGGTTGTATACGGGATGTGCACCACAAGCGTTCCGGTAGTGTACAGCGCCCAGCTTATGTTTTCCCCGATTATGACGCTGGGGATTCCGTTTACGGCTTTCCAGCCTATACGGTCGTGTATTTTCATTCTTCCCTGCCCGCTGATCTGATTCGTGAGCTCCCCTATAGCCCCTTCGACATCTTCGTGCCTGTGGTTTTCGTAAGGTTTTTCGGCAAACAACATGTTTGTTGTAATTTCACAGATGGCTTTTTTGGAAAACGAGATGATAAACTGTCCGTTGTAGTCCCCCTGGAACGAAAGCGACCCGGCGGCGTCTCCCCGGATGTGCGCGTGTTCGGTCAATGTGGCGGCCTTTGTACGGGGGGACACGTCGGTTCTGCCGGTGGTTTTGATTACCTGTTCAACGGATTCCATGAAATCTTTTACAATGTTGGCGACTTCGGCCCTGTTGAGATGCTGGGTGCTTGATCTCGGAGGAGTGGGTATTTGTGTCATTTCAAGCTCTATTAATAATCACTTTTTGATACCAGGTTTAATTAAAGACAGTACAGGTGTGCCGAATTATAAAGTACCTGCAAACCAAAACCAGCAGGGGTAAATAAACGAGCTGTCCCCTGCTGGTTAAGAGTTTATCATGATAAGAAATTACGGCAACACAAAATGGTATAAACTGATCCAATTCTAGGGTCGAGATTCGGTATATAGATATTAAGGAAGGGGACTGATGGCAGGGGAATACATATACACGATAAGCGGGCTTAACAAGGCATATTCCGGCAAGAGCGTTCTGGAAAACATAAACCTGTGCTTCTACCACGGCGCCAAGATCGGAGTGGTGGGCGAAAACGGGTCCGGCAAATCCACACTCCTCAGGATCATGGCGGGAGAGGATGACGAGTTTGAAGGGTTAGCAGAGCCGCTTAAAGGGATCACAATCGGATATTTGCCACAGGAGCCCACGCTCGATCATGGCAAAAACGTCCGGGAAAACGTGGAAGAGGCGTTTGCTAACATAAAAAAGCTGATCACAGAATACGAATCCCTGAGCGAGGCCATGTCCGCCCCGATGTCGGACGAGGAGATGGAAAAGGCGTTGGAAAAAATGGGGCGTCTGCAAGACCAGATCGACGCCGTAGACGGATGGGAGCTGGACCGGCAGGTCGAAGTGGCCATGGACGCGCTTGTGCTGCCGCCTGACGATATGGATGTGTCCAGGCTATCCGGCGGCGAGAGAAGGCGCGTGGCTATTTGCAGGTTGTTACTGCAAAAGCCGGACATAATACTGCTGGATGAACCGACGAATCACCTGGACGCGGAGACTGTCGAGTGGCTTGAAGGGGCTCTGCGCGAATACCCGGGTAACGTGATCGTCGTGACCCACGACAGATATTTTCTGGACAACATCACAAAATGGATACTTGAGTTGGTCAACGCTAGGGGGATTCCGTTCGAAGGCAATTACTCCGCATGGCTCGACCAGAAGGCCAACAGGCTGGCCATGTCGGAAAAACAGTCCGCCAATCTCGCCAGGCATATTCAGTCGGAGCTGGAATGGATACGCTCCAACCCGGGCGCAAGAAGAGGAAAAAGCAAAGCGCGTATCCAGCAATACGAGGACCTTGTCTCAAGCCAGTCCCGGAGCGAGAAAAATTCGCTGGATATCCAGATAACCCCGGGGCCGCCGTTGGGGGCCAGTGTTATCGAGGCTGTAGGGTTGTCCAAATCCTTCGGCGACCGGGAGCTTTTCAGGGATCTGGATTTTATAGTGCCGCGAGGGGCGATAGTCGGGCTGATAGGGCCTAACGGTGTGGGCAAGACCACGCTGTTCCGTATTATCACCGGCGAGCAAGCCGCCACATCGGGCTCCCTGAACCTGGGGTCCAGCGTCGTGCTGTCCCATGTGGACCAGAGCCGGGACGAGCTGGATGGTGACAGCACGGTGTTCGAACAGATAACCGGCGGAACCGACTTTATCGAAATGGCTGGACAGACCGTCAACTCCAGGGCGTACGTGGCCAGTTTCAACTTCAAGGCATCCGCCCAGCAGAAAAAAGTGGCCGATCTTTCAGGAGGCGAGCGCAACCGGGTTCATCTGGCGAAGCTGTTGCGAAGGGGCGGAAACGTGATTCTGCTCGATGAGCCGACCAACGACCTGGATGTGGCCACTCTGCGTAACCTGGAAGACGCCATTTTGCAATTCGCCGGGTGCGTAATGGTTATCAGTCATGACCGGTTTTTCCTGGACAGGATATGCACCCACCTGCTGGTGTTCGAAGGGGAGGGGAGGGTCAGATGGTTCGAGGGCAATTTCGCCGAATACGAAACAAAGCGAAAAGAAGAACTGGGCGGCAAACAGGAAAACCGGCGGAGCAAATACAAGAAACTCACTCTGCGGTAAGGGTTGACAACAACCATTTATACGGCAGATTCCCGCAGTATCGCCATCACCAGCGATACCGGCAACATGGGTTAGGGGCGCGCCGGAATTATCCGGCGGCGACCCGTAAACCGAACGTTGTTTTTTGCGGCAATTTCCCTAAAGGAGCGGGTTTGCGTACAGCAGAAGTAGCACGACAACCAGCGTGTAGATGACCAGCGACTCGATAAGCGCCAGGCCGATCAGCATGTTTGTGAAAATCTTGCCGTAAAAGCCGGGATTGCGCGCCATGGCGTTGACGGCGCCGCTCACCGCGTTACCCATGCCGATTCCGCCGCCGCCGGCGGCCAGGCCCAGCCCGACCACGCATCCAAGCGCGATGTAGCTGAAGAAGCCCGCATAGCGCCCCTCGTCACCAGCGCCTCCCCCTTCAGAGGCGAAAGCCATCGGGGCGATAACCATGACCGCCATGAAAATAAACAAAGCAGCGATCCGATGTTTCTTACTCACCTTTATATCTCCTTTTTTCTAGTGCTTGACGATGAACGGATCGTCGTTAACCTGTTATCCGGCCTAGTGCGCCTCCTCAAGCGCGCCTGCAATATATACCAGGGACAACAATATAAAAACAAGCGTCTGCAAAACGCTGGTAAATACCGCGAAAGCTATCATGGGCATCGGCAGGAACACCGGGATCAGGAAACCCAGCACCAGGATCACCAGGTCCTCCCCTTTTATGTTGCCGAACAGCCGGACCGCCAGTGTCAGCGGCCTTGCCAGATGCGATATGATCTCTATGGGCAGCATCAGGGGTATCATCCACCAGACCGGACCCAGAAAATGCTTTATATAACCGATCCCGTGCCTTGACACGCCCACGAACTGGTATACGAGAAACACGGTGACCGCCAGGCCTATGTTGGTGTTCACGTTCGCGGTGGGTGAAACGCAACCCGGGATCAGGCCGATGAGGTTTGCGCACATGATGAAAAACGCCAGCGCGCCGATCAACGGGAAGAACCTGCGCCCGTCCTTGCCCAGGATGGAGTCGACAAACGAGGCCAGCTCGAAAACAATCATCTCCAGGACGTTTTGCACACCGGACGGAACCAGGCTGAACCCACCGCGCAGTATAAGCGCCAGCAACGCGAATCCTATCATAATCACCCACGTATAAGTGACATGCGGATAATGTTCAAGACCGGGAATGACTATGTAATTAATAGGCTCTTTCATACGACTCTTTCCTCAGAAGGCGGATGACAGTTATGAATCGGAAGAATATGGCGATTACACCGACAGACAACCCCGCAAGCAAAGCCGGCGCGTTCACCCAGCCCGCTATCATGAAAAACGAGAGCCCGGCGGCTATAAGGCCAAACCTGGCGTAGAACGAAAACGAAGCCATTACCCTGGCGGCGCCGGGATTGGCAGTGTCGGAGAGTATCATGGACAGAAAACGCTCCAGAAACGCCAGGTTGAAAAGGGCTATCGCTCCACCCAGCGCCACGGAAAAGGTGGCGTAAAAATCGAGCAGGGGAGCCGACAGGGCCACTGACAGGAGATATATCCATACGGATAATCTCACCAGGCCGCGTCCCGCGGCTTCTACCCGGTCTGCCTCGTTCAGGTTCGCCATATTTGTCGATACTTAACTTAATAAACTATTCCGAGCGGCGCCGGCCATATGTATGTCCGGCGCAAGTTGTAAAATGTACGGCCATCATTCCGTGTCATCCTTCGTGGCCACCCTGTAGATGTTTAAAAACCCGGCGGCGACGCCGAAAATGATGAACAGGAGCATAAACCACGGGGCGGAACCCAGCCAACGGTCCAGCGTCAACCCTATCCCGAAACCTATAAGGATGGATACTACCAGCTGTACGCCTGTCGTCCCAAGTATGTAAAGCTTTTTGTACGAGTCGAACCGGCCTTTGGGATCATCATCTGGAGGCATATAAAGCGCTTGTTTTAAAAGCCCCCCAACTGATCATGGCAAACATCGGCTCATGCAAAAAGATCGATACACCAAAGCGCAGATGCTAGCAACAGACCCTTGTAGTGTCAAGGGTTTTCTGATCGGGGCGAACGGGGCGGATAATGGTTGAAAAGCGTATGGGGCAGGGCAGGCGCCAGGGCTGGATCCGGATTCTAAACGTCCCTGTTTACAATGTAATCGGCGATACCCGCGAGGGCGTCCAGATGTGGTGAAGGGGAAAACCCGGAGAGTTTTTCCTTGGCCTCACCGGCGTATCTGGTGGCCAAATCCACCGTATACGACAACGCCTCGTACCGCTCCATGATTTCCCGCACCTGGCCGATATATTCATCGGCCCCGTCGTCGTGTTCGAAAGCGTCACGGATTATCCGCCGTTCATGGTCGTTGGCCAGTTTCCACGCCCGGATCAGGGGCAGTGTCACCTTGCCCTCCTCCAGGTCCGCCCCCACCGGTTTACCCCATCGCGCCTCGTCTGCGGTATAGTCCAGCGCGTCGTCCATAAGCTGAAACGCGATGCCGATTTTTTTTCCATATTCGGACAGCGTCTTTTCCTTTTCCGGGGGTGCGCCTCCCAGTATCGCTCCGATTTCCATGCACGACACGATTAATGCGCCTGTTTTGCGGAAGATCGTGTCCATGTACGTATCCTCGGAAGTCTCCAGGTTGCAGGTGTTGACAAGTTGCAACACCTCTCCTTCCGCCAGGTTCCTGGTCGCGCTGGAGACGGACCGGACAATACGCATGTCGTCACCTTCGCTCATTATCTGAAACGACTTGGCGAACAGAAAGTCGCCCACCAGCACAGAAGCCTGGTTCCCGTATTTCATGTTCGGCGATTCCGATCCCCTGCGCAGATCGGCCTCGTCCACCACGTCGTCGTGCAACAGGGTCGCGGCGTGGATATATTCAACCACCACCGAATAGTCGATATGCCTTGTGCCCGTGGTATACCCGCACAGTCTGGCCGAGGCTATGACCAGCAGTGGGCGGATTCGTTTTCCCCCGCCGCTTATAAGGTATGAGCTGACATCCGGGATCAGCGCCACGTCGGATTGAAAATGATCTCCGATGGCTTTTTCCACGGCGGCAAGGTCGGCGCCGTAACGTGATACGATATCCTTGTAGTTTACGGAGTACCTGGCGTTTGGATTAATTTGACTAGGGTCGGCCAACTTTGTGTCATCCATTTAAAGTGATCCATATAGGAGCCGGATATTTCTACCAGAAAAAGACGGCGAAAGCTTTATAAATCTAATACAGTATCTATAAATCTATCAACAGGAAAATTATACGTCACTTTCACCAGGCCAGATGAACAGAAAATCCTCACGCACCGGGAGAAAAATTCAAATAGCCGTTTCCATGGGCGATCCCTCCGGTGTCGGGCCCGAGACAATCCTCAAGGCGTACGGCCTTCTGCCTGGTTATGCGCGGCGGAGCCTGACTGTGTTCGGTGATCCTGATTATTTCGTCATGCTCGACAAACTTGTCGGGACATCGGTGAAAATCATTGAAAAAGGAGAAGAGCGTGGCGCGTTGGACGGGTTGAGGGTTATGCGGGTGTGCTCCTTCAAGTTCAACAGGGCGGGGTTTGGCAGGGTAAATCGCCGTTACGGCGTGGCGGCCATGAAATCGGTGGAAACAGCGGCTCGCGCCACGCTCCGGGGTGAATATGGCGCACTTGTGACCGCTCCTATCAACAAGGAGTCGGCTAACCTCGCCGGATACCATATCGCCGGGCATACGGAGTTTCTCTCCGGGCTTTGCGGCGGGGCGCCCGTGGCCATGTTGCTGGCTTCGGATACGCTCAAGGTGGTTGTGGCCACCACACACGTCGCCATAAGGGACGTGCCGGCGCGGCTCACCAGGTCCGGGCTGGCAAGGCTGATAAAACTTGTGGACAAATCGCTTGCGGGCCTGGGGTTTGATTCACCTGAAATCATCGTGTGCGGGCTGAACCCGCACGCCTCGGACGGAGGCGTTTTCGGGGATGAGGAGAGGCGCATAATCACACCTGCCATTAACGCGGCGAAAAAAGCCGGGGTGAACGTACGTGGTCCGTATCCGGCCGATTCGGTGTTTACCCCTGCCAGGAGGAAAACATATGATGTGGCGATCGCCATGTATCACGACCAGGGGCTTGTCGCGGTCAAGGCGCTGGGCTTTGGCCGGACGGTAAACATAACCCTGGGGTTGCCGTTTCTCCGGGTGTCGGTGGACCATGGGACCGCTTTTGACATTGCCGGCAGAGGCCTGGCGGATGGCAAGCCTATGGCCCACGCTATCATGACGGCGTTATCCATCCTCCAGGGAAAATACGCGAAGTGATAAAAGGGGCGGGCAAACGCAGGAAACTGGGCCAGCACTTCCTGGCCGACCCTGTGGTGGCGGAAAAGATAGTCAGCGCGGCGAATCTTCGCCAGAACCACCGCGTGCTGGAGGTGGGGCCGGGCGAGGGGGCGCTCACACGGGCGCTGTTGGCCACTGGAGCCCGTGTGTACGCGGTGGAGATGGACCGGGGGCTTTTCAGGAGGCTTTCCGGCGAATTGGGGGATGAGCCAAATTTTTCGATTCAACATGGTAACGCTTTACAATTTGATCTGGGCTCTATCGAGCCTCCGTACCACGTGGTGAGCAACCTGCCATATTCCGTATCCGTCGCGCTGGTGAAAAAGTTTATCGAGAGCGTTGATCGCATCGAGTCGATGATTTTCATGACCCAGGCGGAGGTGGCCAGAAGACTTGCGGCCAAACCGGGTGATTCCGCCTATGGGACGCTATCGATTTACTGCGCGTATCATTGCCGGTCGGAGCTGTTGTTCGGTGTGCCGTCGTCTGCTTTCAAACCCCCTCCGAAGGTGGAGTCGGCTGTCATAAGGCTGGAGCCTTTGAAAACGCCACCGGTTGAAGTGGCGGACAAGGACAGGTTTTTTGGTTTCGTCCGCGCCGCGTTCACGCATCGCAGGAAAACTATCAGAAACAACATACGAAGACTCTGGGCGGACGAGGCCGCGTTTGTGTCGTCCTGCCGGTCGGTCGATGTGGATCCGATGACCAGACCGCAGGATATCACGCTGGAAAGTTACGCCACCTTGTTCACGGAACAGGCAAAGATGGGGCAGGGGGGATAACCTGACCAGTTATAAACATCATACCATAAGGCATGATGTCAAGGTGCAAGACACGGTCCCCAGCGCCGTATGCCTTTCTTGTCCTTTTTTAAAGGCAATCTCATTGGATTTTAATGGTTAGCCCGGTTACGCCACAAATCATGGATGTCCATATCCAACCCCTGGTCGAGGTCCCAATTTTTTATATACACGCCCGTTTGCAAAAAATCTTTGCGCTCGATATCTTCCGCCATACGTTTCCACACCTGACCCACTAGAGCGACGGTTTTGCGGAATACTGAAATGAAACCGTCACTGCCACCGCCCGGGATCGATACGTTGTCAAAGTAGCGTTTTTTTGCGCATACTCCTTTGTAGCTAGATCATTGGCGCTTACATACGCAATATTCGCTTTTCCCATAATATGGCGGAACACAGGCGCTGGTTTTGTAGCCATACCCAGCCTCTCAACATATTCCTTGAACCAGACATCCGGTTTTATGTCGTTAAACTTGTCCTTGGCGGCCGGATAGGTCTCCTTCAGTGTTTCTGTCCAAAATGATTTCACGGCTTTTTTAATGCGACGCGCATTAGTGAGAGATTTTTTGTTTGGCCTGTCCGAAGCGTCTAAAAGGACATTATGGTATTTGGTATTCGTAATATCCTTTTTCCATCGCCAGTCAAATATCAACGTGTCCTGCGTCATCTCGCATTTACGGTGTGCCGTGGCGTTGAAACGGTATGGGCCTGCTGGCGTTAACCACCGGGTGGATTACTGCGTCCGTGATAACGTGAGAGGCGTAACCAAACAACCAAGCGTAACAGGTATTAAACTCATCACCTTTGCGGAACAGCAGGTTCTCCATTCCATGGCGAATAAAAGAGCCGGTGTTTTGGTAATGCATCCGATCGGCCCAACTGTGAGTTTTGAGTAAACTGTCGTTTACGGGATCAGTAAGATACGGCAAGTCCGGCGATACTGCTCCAAGCAGAACATGGGGACGCTTTTTTGGCAACAAATCAAGCTTAAGTCCTTTTGCATCGGAGGGCAACTTGGCGAGTGCATCTTCTACTACCATCCAATGGGTAAACGTTCCAGCCATAATATTTCCCTTTAGATTAGATATTTATTGGCGTTTTGTGCCGCCATTGTGGTGGTCACATCTCGTCCAGGGTTTTGGCGAACACGTTGAACGAATCGTCGTCCCAGAGGCAGAATACCACCCTGGCGAGGCTCTTCGCCCTGCCGGAGCCAAAATGATCTTATACCGCCCCGAGCATGATCCGGGCGCACCTGTCTATTGGAAATCCGAATATGCCGGTGGATATCGCGGGGAAAGCTATCGATTCAATCCCCAGCTCTTCCGCCCGTTTAAGTGATTCTGTCGTGGCGCTCTCGAGTTTGTCGTCTTCGCCGTCTTCGCCCATTCTCGGTCCCACGGCGTGGATGACGTACCGCGCCTTGAGGTTTCCAGCGCCGGTGGCCACGGCTCCTCCCACCTTGCATCCGCCCAGCCTGCTCATCTCCGCCTGGATAGCGTCTCCGCCCCTGGATCGAATAGCGCCTGAAACGCCCGCGCCGAGTATCAGCGACGTGTTGGATGGGTTGACGATGGCGCCGGTCTGCATTTGCGTGATATCACCCTGGACAAGCTCAATGGGGCCCTTGCGCACGATTGGCTGGTTCATGGACACTCCTCCGGCTGTTGCAGTGTCTGTTGTGGACGGTTACTGTGTATTGTAGGTTTCAAGACCGGTTTTTGAAAGGGAAAAAGGGAGCCTCCGGCACCCCGCCTGTTCCACGGCGGATATGACGGCGTCGTACCTGTCCGGTTCGGCCACCAGCGTGAAACATCCGCCGCCACCTGCTCCGCATATTCTGGCCGCGCTTGCCCCTGCGGATTTGCCTTTCTTTATGGCGTTGTCTATTCTGGTGGTCGATATTTCCGGGAAAAGCCTGGCGCGGGCTTTCCATTCGTCCCTCACGGCGCGGTCGAATGCGGGCATGTCGAGCCTGGCCAACGCATCCGTGGCCCGTTGGGCGCATTCGGCTATTTCTTCGAAAAGCCGCATGGTTTTGCGGTTTTTTTCGATGACCTGCTTGAACATCTCCCAGTTGTTGATGCCCGAGGAGCGTGATTTGCCGGAATAGAACAGCAGGACGCGCCTTGCCAACGGACCCGACGCGCGGCGCAGGTTTGTCTGCTTCATAGCCCCCGGCGAGAACTGGTACGATCGGAGCGATCCGAAGACAGCGGCCGCATAGTCCTGCAGTCCGGTGGGAACGCCCAGGAGTGCGGCTTCTATGTCTTTTGCCGTGTCGATGATTTTCCGTCTGGACAGGTTCTCTGCCGAGACTTGCGATAACGCTCCGCACAGCGCGATATTGAGCGCCGACGACCCGGCCAGTCCTGCCCCGGCGGGAGCTTCGGAACGGGTGATTATCTTCACACCAACGCCGGGGGGTACAAACCGTTGCGCCGCCCGGCTCAACAGGCCGAGACGATGGTTGTGGCTGATTTTTTCGATGGATGAAAACCTCACATGCGCCCCCTGGTCTTCTGACACAAGAATAACGGAGCGGTCTTTCCGGACAGTGACCGAGGCGTGGGTCATGATCGATATGGCCATGTTGACCGTTGTCGCAGGTCTTGCGAACATGAGGTTGAGCGGCCAGATATCCAGCGTGCCACCGGCCAGGTCTATGCGGGTGGGAGCTTTTGCGCAGACACAAAGCCCTGCCATCAGTTTTTCTTTCCGGCTCCCGCTGTTTTGATGATTTTGTTCACCATCTCCACGGGCAGGCGCCGGATCTCGCCAGGTTTCATGGCTCCGAGTTTTATCGGTCCGATGGAGACACGTTTTATTTTCAATACGGGATGTCCCAGGGTTTGGCACATCCTGCGGATATGCCGTTTCTTGCCCTCGGTCAGGACGAAACGGAGCCATGCGTTGGCCCTTGTGGATTCTGTGACCGTCACTTCCTCGGCCTGAAGTTTTTCCCGGTCGACGGTGATGCCTGAAACCATTTTGGACAAGGTCTTGGGCGTGGGGATGTTGCGCACTTTCACCTTGTAGACTCGCTTGATCTTGTTTTTCGGCGCCAGGATGGCCTGGCAGAACACCCCGTCGTTTGTGATGAGCAACAGGCCTTCGGACATGATGTCGAGCCTTCCTACAGGGTATACGTTTTGGTAGTTCCTGGGCAGAAGGTCCATCACCGTTTTTCTTCCCCGCTCGTCGGAACGGGTGGTGACAACCCCCCTGGGTTTATACATTACAAGGTAAACAGGCGCCACTTTTGGTTCTATTTTTCTGCCGTCGACCTCGATCCTGTCGATGGAAGGGTCGGCGGACGCTCCCTTGGCGGTCACCACCTCGCCGTTGACGGTGACTCTGCCTTCCGCGATCACCTGCTCCGCTCCACGCAGGGAGAATACGCCGGCTCTGGCCAATATTTTGTGGAGGCGCGTTTTCGCCGTGGAATCGGCCGTGGTTTTCCGTGGCGTTTTCAACAGAGGTTTATCCCCCGTCGTCGTGGTTGGTTTCATGTTCATCCCGATCCGTATCGACGTCTCGATCCGTATCGATGTCTCGATCCGCGTCGCCGTCCGTTTCATCATCCGGCGTCTCTTCGTTTTCTTCAAAAGCGATGGATTCCTGCCGGACCAGTTCCGGGAAAGATTCACCCGCCTCCATATCCAGATCATCGAGTGTCGGCAGATCTGTCAGCCGGGCCAGCCCGAAATGCTCCATGAATCGGCTTGTTGTGCCATACATCATCGGCCGGCCAGGCGCCTTGCGCCGCCCCATGGTTTTTACCAGGTTTTTTTCCACCAGCCCGCGTAGCACACCTCCGGAGTCGACCCCCCGAATCTGGTCTATCTCCGCCCTTGTGATAGGTTGGCGGTACGCGATGATAGCCAAGACCTCCAGAGACGCCCTGGACAGTTTTTGTCCTTTTTCCATCTTGTAAAAGCCGGTTATCCACTGGGCGTATTCAGGCCTGGTCTGTAGCCGCCATCCTTCGGCCACCTCGACGACCTGGAGGCTTCGGTTTTCGTAATCCTTTTGCACTTCTTCAATCAGCGCGTTCGTCTCCTCGCGTGTGAATTCTCCGTTGAAAAGCGCCACGAACCTGTCTGCGGCGATGGGCGCGTCTGCTATGAACAGGATATTTTCAACTATACCCTTGGCTTCCTCACGATCCATTCTCGGTCTCCATGCTTTTGTCGTCCTGCGTCTGCTGGCCGGATTCAGGTTGATCCGGGTTGTCCAGGTTCGCGTCGCCGTTTTCCATCGTTTTGTAGATAAGTATCTCCCCTCCAGCCCTGGACTGGTTGACTCTGACCAGCTTTAACCGAATAAGCTCCAGTAGCGCCAGGAACGTGGCGATAACCTCCATGCGGGTTTTTACCATACCGAAAAGAGCGTCAAACGTAATATGGTCGATAGACTCCATACGGGCCATGATCTCGTTAAGTTTGTCGGTTACCGATATCTCCTCTAGGGTAACGCTCAGCTCTTTCTCGCCGGTGTAATTGCTCAGAACGCGCTTGAAAGCTTTTAACAGCTCCAGCATGTTCACTTCCAGAAGTAGATCGGCTTCGTCGGGCAGGTCCTCATCGGTCGCTTCACGCGAGAATACGCGGGATTGCTCTTCCTCCCTGGCCTTGAACCGTATGGCCGCTTCCTTGAACTTTTTGTATTCCACAAGCCTGGCCACCAGCTCTTCCCTCGGGTCGATACCGTCTTCGAGCTCTTCATCTTCCTGCTCGTGTTTTGGCAGGAGGGTTTTGGACTTTATATATGTCAGGGTCGACGCCATGACAAGGTAATCCCCGGCTATTTCCAGGTTTAGCGCTTTTAGCACCTCCAGATATTCCAGGTACTGCTCGGTGATGAGCGCAATGGGGATGTCGTATATTTCGACCTCGCTCTCCTTTATCAGGTGGAGCAAAAGGTCCAGAGGGCCTTCGAATACGTCGAGCTTTATATTATATGACATTGGTTGTTCGCTTTGATGAAGCGACATTATAACCGAAACGGCCCATTTGGCTAACACAGATTGGTCGCGAATTGATATTATCATTACCATGGCCGAATTACCCACCAGAAGACAACTTTTAAAATACGGACTGCGCGGGTTTGTCGCCGCGGGGGTTGGCAAAGGGGTCTACAACACCACCGCCAATCAGGTGGTTCTGGAAAAGGTGGATGTGAAAATTCAAAATCTGCCGAAACCGTTTAAGGGTTTTAAAATCGCGGTGTTGAGCGATTTTCATGCGTCGATGATCGCCAACAACGGGCTGTTTCGACAATCGGCCAGGCTCGCCATGAGCCAAAAACCGGACATGATCGCGCTTACGGGCGATTTTGTGACCGGCCAGACGAAATTTCTGCGAGGCTCAATCGGGGAGTTCAACGCAGGATACATGACACAGTCGATAGATGCCATGGCGGGTTTATCGGCTCCGGAGGGGGTGTTCGGGGTTTTGGGCAATCACGATTTCTGGAGCGGACCTGCGGCGGTTTCGACAATCATGGAGGCGTATACCCGTGCGTTTGGCGTTGTTTGGCTTCGTAACGGCAACAAAATGGTGAGCAGGGCAGGGGAGAGTATTCATGTTTTGGGTGTGGACGATTATTGGCAGGATTCGAGTTCCTTGTCCAAGGCCTGCAAGGGTTTGGAGACTGATTCGGTGAAAATAGTGTTAAGCCACAATCCCGACATAAACGACGAGGTGGCGCCGTATATGAAAATCGACCTGATCATTTCCGGCCACACCCACGGCGGCCAGGTGGTGCTCCCGTTTATCGGCCAGCCGATTGTCCCTTCCAGGTTCGGCCAGAAATATCGCGCCGGGCTTGTCCGTGACGGCGCCAGGCAAACCTATATAACCGGGGGCATAAGCTATCTCTTGGCGCCCATACGGTTCAATTGCCCGCCGGAAGTGACGGTTATTACACTCGTGTGAATCACGCGCGTTTGTGTGGCTTGTGTCCGGAGTTGCGATGATGGCGTGACGGTTCAGCCTGTTATGAACATTGCGTCGCCATAGCTGAAGAACCTGTATTTTTCACGGACGGCTTCGTGGTACGCGTCAAGCGCCAGCTCCCTGCCAGCGAAAGCGGATACGAGGATCAGCAATGTGGATTTTGGGAGGTGGAAATTCGTCAGCATCGCGTCGACCACCCTGAACCTGTAGCCCGGGGTTATATACAAAGACGTGGCGCCGGCGCCGGCTTTGATTTGGCCATCCTCGTCCGATACGCTCTCCAGCGTCCGCACAACGGTGCTCCCCACCGCGATGACCCGCCGTCTATCCTGTTTTGCGGAGTTGATGATTTGCGCCGCATGATCCGTAACCTCGAAATGTTCGGCGTCCATTACGTGATCTTCCACGTTAGCCGACTTTACGGGGCGAAACGTGCCAGGTCCGACATGCAGGACGATTTCGGCCATGTTCACACCCATGGCCGAGATGGTTTCCAATATTTTTTCCGTGAAATGCAAACCCGCCGTAGGCGCCGCGCACGAGCCGGTCTGTTTTGCGAACACCGTTTGATAGCGAACACGGTCGTCATCGTCCGTTTTGCCGCCGGGTCTTTTGATGTATGGCGGCAGGGGCACGACCCCATGATCTTGCGCGGCCCGGATGACATCGGCGCCGGGGCGGAACCGTACCCGTCCCAGTCCGTCATCGAGCCTTTTTGTAAACTCCGCTTCGAGCCCTGCGATGTTGATGGTTTCCCCCCGCCTGAGTTTGGCCATGTTGCGGATCATAACGTCCCATTGGTTATCATCACGGGGGCGGACAAGCAACACCTCCAGCCTCCCGCCGGAACAACGCACAGCCTTAAGCCGGGCCGGGAAGACTTTTGTTACGTTGATAACCAGGGTGTCGCCATCGCGCAGAAAAGTGGGAAACGATCCGAACCCCGAATGGATTATTTTCCCTGATCCGCGGTCGAGTGTCATCAGCCTGCTTTCGTCCCGATGCGCGGCTGGGCGTTGCGCGACAAGCGAATCGGGCAGGGGATAGTTATATAGCTCTATGCTGGTCATCTGGGGTGCGGCAAGTGGGGGATCCGTCTCCGGGAAACGTTGTCAATTCCCCTGTCCCACGCTTTCCGGGTGGCTTGATTTGTATTCGTTGAGCTTGTTTCTGAGGGTTCTTATGGACACGCCCAGCATATGGGCCGCCCTGGTCCTGTTGCCTTGCGTGGATTGTAATGTCCGTTCAATAAGGCGTCTTTCCATCTCCGAAACGGTGCGCCCCGGCTCCGTTATGTCCGCGTGAGCGTCGTTACGGGCCAGGCTTGCGGCCTGGGGGACAAGCATCAGGTCGTCGTTTGTTATGTTTTCCTCCCGGGCGAGGAGCACGGCTCTTTCCATGACGTTTTCCAGCTCCCGGATGTTCCCTTTCCACTCGTTGGATTTCAATGTTTTCTCGGCTTCCGGTGTAATTCCTTTTATCGCTTTTCCCATCATGGAATTGAACTTCTTGATGAAATACGCAATCAGAACCTCCAGGTCTCCCTCCCGCTCGCGCAGGGGGGGCAGGTGCAACGGGATTACGTTCAGGCGGAAATAGAGGTCGTCCCGGAACTTCCCTTCCTCTACGGCCTTGGATAGGTCGCGGTTGGTGGTGGCAATAACCCTGATGTCGAGCGGTATGGGCTCTCTTCCCCCGACCCGGTCGATCTCGTTTTCCTGGAGCACCCGCAGGAGCTTCGCCTGCAGGGCCGGGTCCATTTCCGTGATTTCGTCGAGTAGTATGACGCCATGGTTGGCCAGCTCGAATTTGCCGTATTTTCTGACTACAGCGCCGGTGAACGATCCCTTTTCATGACCGAAAAGCTCCGATTCGAGCAGTGTCTCCGGTAGCGCCGCGCAGTTGACGGCGATAAACGGTTTATCGCTCCGGTCCGAATTGGCATGGATAAACCTGGCCACCAGTTCCTTGCCCGTGCCGGATTCTCCATGTATGAGCACCGTGGATTTGCTCTGGGCCACCCGCAGGGCGATATCCAGCGTATGTTTCATTTTTTCGTTGGAGGTGATGATGTGCCTCGACGTGTCTCCGGCGCGTTCTTTGCCGGGTCGTGGAGGGGCGGGGATGGAAGGGGCGGCTCCGGCTCCGTTTTCGAACACTCTTCGCAGGAGATCGTCGAGCGTGTCCGCGGAGAAGGGTTTGAGAAGGTAATCCGTGGCTCCTACTTTCATCGCCTCTACGGCGTCATCCACGGAGCCGTATGCGGTGATGATGACGAACGGGACCGAGCCCGATTTTTCCCGCACCTGTTGTAACAGCTCCAGCCCGCTCATTTTCGGCATCCTCATATCGGCGATAACCAACTCCGCCGGGTTCTGGTTGAACAGGCGGTATCCCTCCTCGCCATCGCCTGCCAGGGTGACCTGGTATCCGGCGCGGTGGAGCGCTTCTTTCAGCGCTATACGCATCTCTTCTTCGTCGTCGACGACCAGGATGTTTTTAGGCTCCATTTGTCCGCTCTAACTGTATGGAATAGCCAGGATGAATTTTGTCCCGCCTGCGCCCGTTTCCAGAATATCCGCGTAACCCCCATGCGCCTGGAGCACCTGGCTCACTATGCTGAGCCCCAGTCCCGCTCCAGTCTCTTTCGTGGTGAAAAACGGGTCGAATATTTTTTCCCTGATGTTTTCCGGCACTCCGGGCCCCGTGTCAGAGCAGGTGATCTCCACCCGTCCGTCCGATTTTATGTCTTTTGCGGTGATTGTAAACTCTCCCCCATCCGGCATTGCGTTGATGGCGTTTTGTATCATGTTCAACAACACCTGCCGGATCAGGTTTTCATCCGCTGTGACGGGCATCGGATACTCCTGGATGTCCGTTTTGGCTAATATATTGTTTTGTTCGAACACGTGCCCGGTGAATTCAATTACGTTCAGGACGAGCTTGCGAAGATCAAACTCTTTTCTAACAGGTTTGGGGTCGGTTGTAAACAGGAGGAAGTTGGAGATTACGTTGTTTATCGAATGGATGCCTGTCGTGACGTGATTTAACAGCCTTAGTTTCTCGTCATCCCCCTCGAGCTCCCGCCCGAGCAGGGAAGCGAAGATTTCCATCCCCCCCAGCGGGTTTCGCACCTCGTGGGCCATGTCCGCCGCCATTTTCCCTATCGCCGCCAGCCTGTCGGCTCTCTGGGTTTGTTTACGCAGGCGGCCGAGCTCGGTCTGGTCTTCGATGACGAAGATAAATCCCGCGTTTCCCTTTTTTTTGGCGTGCAGGCATGAAACGGAGACAGCGAGCTTGACGCCGTTTTCCGTGTCACACTCGATTTTCGGCTGGAGGATTTCGGTCCTGTCGGCGATGCTGACCATCTTGTTATGAAGCGCCTTGATCATTCGCCCGGTGTCCACCCCGAGCCTGCGGGCTTCAGGGTTGGACAGGCGTACCGCACCGTCCAGGCCCGTGACCACCACGGCGCAGTTGAGGTTGTCCAGGATATCGCTCAGAAATCCCCGGTTCTCCTCCAGGTCCCTGTTGACCCGGGCCGCTTCGGACTTTAGCTCGTCGTAGGCGGATTTTAGCTTGCCTGTCGAAAGGTTGAGCGCGTCAAAAGCCTCCCGGAGCTTTTCGAGTTCTTTTGCCCTGTTGTTCATTCCGGAATACGGCTAGTCTACGAAAAGACTCTCGTTTTTCCTTCTCCATTCGAAGGCTTTGAGCTTGGCCATGGCCACTTTGGCCACCGCAAGGTCCTTGTCCTGTTCAGACATGTCTTTCAACCTGGCTATGGCTTGCTCATCTTTGTTGATCCGCTCCAGGCTGGATGATATCAGGTAATCCATCCAGATATTGCGTTTATCGTCATTATATCTTCGTTTCGCCGCGTTGGCCTCCCGGATGGCGTTGGGAAAGTCTCGGTCCAGATAATAGGTTTCGGCGACGAGATATACGCTGTTTTTAATGTGGATCGGGTCTTCTCCGGTATTCACGGTCGGCGAGAAAGTGTCTATGGCGCGGTTAAAGGAGTCTATGGCCATTGCGTATTGCTTTTTGCCCTTGTATACCAGCCCCATATTGTACAGGGATCGCGAGGTGCGGGGATGTCCCGGGTTTGTTTCCACGGCCATGCGCCATTCCGTGACGGCCTGCGTCGCTTCACCTGTTTTATAAAAGGCGTCACCGAGCAGGTGACGGGCCGACGTGGTGTATGAGGATCGGGGGAACTGCCTCAGGTAAAGGCGCAACATGGATTTCGCTTCTTCGTAGTTTTTCTTTTTCAGCGTTATCATGGCGATGTTGAAAGCCGTTTTGGGTAGCAGTTTTTTGTCCGGATCAAACTTGTTGGCGAGCCTGAAATACTCTATGGCCCTGTCGTACAGTGTCATATGCGAGTAGCTGTCGGCTATTTTTACCAGGATTTCGGGATTTTCTATTCCACGCAGAAAGGGGTCGAAGTTGTTGTAATATGTCATCAGCACGATAAAAAAGCCGTCCTGTTCGTAATATGTGTTGATCATTTCCAGGAAGTTGCTCCTTACGAGCCCGAACACCTCTTCGGACATGCGATAGCCCGGATATGTCCTCAGGAGCTCTTTGAACGCCATTATGGCCGAGAGGGATCTTTTGATGTCGGAAAACGCCTTGCCCTTGCGCACGAGGGCGTCCTGGCCTATCTGCTTGTCGGGATAACGCTTTATTATTTCATTGAAAGTTTCAAAAGGACGCTCAAAAGCGTGGTAATCGAAAATCTCGCTGTGCTTCAACAGTTTCGGGTTTTCGGCTCCCAAGGTGGCCAGTCTCATACTGGCCATGACAGCTTCGTCGTTCTTGGGATAACGCCGCGCGGTTCGCTCGAATATCTTGGCCGCGTCGAGCTTCTTGTTCATGTCCACAAGAGTGTCCCCGATCCACAGCATCGATTTTCTCGCTTCAAACGATTTGGGAAAGAGGTTGACGATCGAATACCAATCTTCAATGGCCTGTTTTTTTTTGCCCAGGCGATAGTTCGTTTCTGCGATTCTGATATATGTGGCCGGGTGGGTTTTAGGGTATGTCGGCCATTGTTTCAGGGCTTCGTTAAATATGGTTCCCGCGATCTTATAGTTTCCCCTGTGATAATGCGATTCTGCTATGAGATATTTTGCGTCGCGCACTTTCCTGTGCGCCGGAAAAAGGATCAGGATTTTTTCCAGTTCGTTGTACGCTTTCTGAAATTTCTCCTGCTTCATATAAATCTGCGCCCTGGAAAGCATGGCTGTGACAATATATTTCCCTTTCGGGGCGAGGCGAAGCAATCCGCCGTATTCCGCCAGCGCTTCGGTGTAAAGCTCCTGGTCGGCCAGCAGGCTCGCCTTGTGCATCAGCGCCGGTTGCGCCAGGTACGAGTCCGGGGCCGAGGCGATAGCCTCGTTTGCGGCTGTGATGGCGGTGTTGAACGTGGTCATGTCCTTTTTTGCGATCCGGTACAGCGCTTCGGCCTTGCTGTACAACACCCGTTCCCTGTAAATCGACAGCGGAAAATATTTCATGAACCTGTTGGCGTCGTCGACGGCTTCTGCGAATTCTCCTTTCTGTATCTTTTTCATCAACTCGATATACTGTTCACGGCCTGAATTGTTCTCGATTTTCTTGTATTCCTTGTCCAGTTCGGCCAACTCGGCTAGTTCCCGCTCTGACCGGACCGGCTTTTTCACCGGCGCTTTTGCCGCTACGGGCTCGATGGAGGCCGGCTTTTTTTCCATAGTTTCGCCGGCGGGTTGTTCGGTTTTCGGGGCGGTGGGTTCGACGGTTTTTTCTTTGGAAGGTTTTTCCCCGGCAGGCCGGGCAATGGCGGCCATCAGTTTTTCCGGGGTGACGCCGGTTATTCTCAATGGTTTTTCTGTCGAGCGGAAGTTTAGCGTGATCCCGGGCTCGCCGGGGAGGCTTGCGCGGTTAAAGGTGATGTTTGGCTTGTGGAACGCTATCTTTATCAGCACGTCACCGGTTTTTTCTTCCTTTACGGCCGAAACCGATTTTATGAGCTTGTCAGAGTATTTGAGATCGTCCAGTATGTTCTCCCCTGTCACTGAAACAAGCCTGGCGGTCAGGGTGGATGTCTTCGTGTCGAAAGACATAGCCAAGTCGGGGGTGATGTCTGTCGTGATCGAGAGTGTGCTGTGATCCTCCTGCTCGCTCAGGCTCAAATCGATGATGCGGGCGGGGGCTCCTATGGCAAACTGAAAGCCAAAAGTGAAAAACCCCACCGCAACAAGCGCGGAGACCGTTTTAAACGCCAAGCTGTCTATTCTCACTTACCTGTCCAAAGTCAACTGTTCCTGACTGTAAAGTGAGCAAGTCCCGTGCCGGAGTGGCCGGTTTTGCGCCGCGACTCCGGAAAGACGTGCGATCGAGTTAACAATTTAATATTAATGGAGTTATATCTCAGGTCAGGGCGACGGGTATGGGCGCTTGTGTCAAATTGTTGACAGCGGCGAGCCCCGGCCGAGTTCCGGATGGATATTATTACTTGTTACCAGGCTCTTTTTTCAGCGTCATCGCCAGCTTGTCGAGAAGGCGGAACAGGTCTTCATGCTGGACGTTTGTTTTCTTGTTGCTTTCTATGATGCCCACGAGGTTTTTCTTTATATGGTTGATCAGGGGCAGTGTTTCTTTTGCGCTCATGTCTATTTTACCCTCCTCCATCAAGCTTAGCCATGTTTCGATTGTTTGGGCCGGTGACTTTATCCCATGTTCCGAAAGGCTGGTTTCTTTGCGGATCTGTTCCCTGGTAGCCCTGGAGCCTTTCGGAATATGGGTTTTTTCCGATTTGATTTTTATCTGCTGGCCATCGATATCCGCCGGTGGCGCCTTTTGCGGAGGCGTGGCTGGACCCGGCGGGACCTGGACCGCGCCGACTTTGTTTTTCAGCAGTGTGATCACATCCTTGGAGATGAGCTTGAAAGTTTCTATGACGCCTACACCCCGTAGCGCCACGGCTTTTGTCCATGGCGCTCCTTTGGGGTTAAGGGCTTTGTTCAATTCCTCCACCGGTATAAGCGGTTTTAGATCCTGTTTGTTATATTGCAACACCAACGCCAGGGAGTCGGGATCGATGTTGTTTTCCTTCAGGTTTTCAAAAAGGTTATGAAGGCTTTCGATATTGGCGTCAAGCAGATCTCGCCTGCTGTCGGCCACAAATACGACACCGTCAGCGCCGCGCAACACCAGTTTGCGTGTGGAGTTATAATACGTCTGGCCGGGCACGGTAAAAAGCTGTAGCCGGACGTGGAACCCCGATATGGTACCCAGATCCACCGGTAGCAGGTCGAAAAACAGGGTCCTGTCGGTTTCGGTGGCCAGGCTTAGAAGCTGGCCTCTTTTGCCGGGGGAGATTTTCTGGTGGATGAATTCAAGGTTCGTGGTTTTCCCGCACAGCCCCGGGCCGTAATAGACGATTTTCGCCGTCAATTCACGATTGGCGTAATTGAAGACTACCATCAGGGTTGGTTGTTCGCTTCAAGAGCCGATTTGATTTTTATCAACTTGGCTCTGGTGTCCTTAAACCCCTTGTCCACCTTGTAGACTGTGGCGAACATTTTGTAAGCGTCGCGCATTTTCCCCTGGGTCATAAAAGTGTCCGCGATTTCATAACGGAAGCTGAGCTTGGAATATTCATCAGGCGCGTTCATGTGGCATGCCTTAAAAGACTCCACGGCTTTATCATAGGCGCCTAGCTTTCTGTGAATGGCGCCTATCATGTTCATGCTTCTCAGCTTGTATTCCTGGGTTCCAACGCATTTTTCGAACTGCTCCAGGGCCTGCTCGAACAGCCCCATTTCAAAATACGAGATGCCCAGGTTGTAGTGAGATTCATGACCTTTTTCCATGTTTGCAAGTTTGTTGTCCAACCCGGCGTGAAACTCGTTCAAAAGGTCCTGGAACTCGTCGGTGTTGGTGAAATTTTCCGGCTGGGTCAATAGCGCTTCCCCTTCCGATGTAAGGTTTTCGGCCTTGAACGGACCGTCTTGTATTATCTGGTTCTCAACCTCGGCGGCCTGTCCGTGTCCAGGCGCTTTTTCCACATCGTCGAGCTTTTTGCTGATGCCATTTTGAAAATCGGTCAGCATTTCCATGAACTCGTTGGTGTCGCTTTCCTTTTGATCTTCAGGGAGCATTCCCGGAAGATTTATGGATGATTCCTCGATATCGGATGGCGTCTTGGCCGCCGGGGCTGGTTCTTCCCGCGCTGGAGGCGCGGCCTCTTGCGGTGGAGGCGCGGCCTCTTGCGGTGGAGGCGCGGGACGACGTTGCTGTGCCGGGGTCGCGGTGGGGGCTCCATCAGTCGCCGCTGGCCGGGACGGCCGGTCCGGCGGGCGATGGCGGGGACGTTTTACCAGCTGTTTTTCTATGATTTGCTCTTCTTCTCTCAAATCATAGATGTAATCGTCATCGTTTTCCTCCTCGTCTTCCCACGGGTTATACTCCTGCGTCATTTCGTCCCATGAAAAATGGTTCCGCACTCCATTTATCAATAGTTCCGTGTTTTTCGATTTGGTGAAATAGGATTGCACCTTTAGCTTTCTCAGGGCCACTTCAGTTCTGACATCGATTCCTTCGGTATATATGAACACCTCGGATTCCTTGAGTTGGGCTTCTTTTTTTATGGCGGAAATTACGGCGAGGGGATTGTCCTGGTTTTGGTGATCCAGGTCGATGATTATGATCGCGGGGCTCAGCTTTACCAGCGCCTTTATAAGATCAGGCGCTTTTTTGACCATGACGGCGTTAAATCCCTCCTTTTTGAGCTGCTCCTCTATTTTCATATCCACCATGAACTTATCCGCGACAAGCGCTATGGTTTCGATATGATCGCCCATGAAAAGGTCCTGATATTTTCTGTTATAAGTTGCGTTTCAAGAAAACCTTATTATAAAGTCGGCCAGACCATGTTGTAAATCATTCAATAGCCTTCATAACCTGCCGGCCGCCATGCAAAAGTGTCCCTCCGCCCGCAACCATAACAGGGCTGGTCGGGCTTGGGGCTGTCATTTGAGGTATCGGCGGATTCCATAATGAAGGTTAGGGAGGGCCGCGCAAAAAGCTCGGTATGTGCAAAGAAGCGAGATTCGCGACACCTGCGGGGCGTTGGTTGGCGGCACAAAAGATTTTGTCAGCGAGCCCGGCTTTATCCCTCTGTTCTGACCAGCTTTTTCTTTTTCAGTTTTTCCACCAGGGTGGTGCGGTTAAGCCCCAGCAGGTTGGCCGCCTTGTTTTTCACCCAGCCGCATCTGTCGAGCGCGGCGAGGATCAGGGCGGTTTCATAACGGTCTACCGCTTCTTTGAGGTTTATCCCTTCTTCCGGAAGTGTGGGCGAGTCTTCAATCTGAAAATCAGCGTCCGTCCGCCCCGGATGGTTTTCAATGATGTTGCTCCGGGCGCCGACATTGTCGGGTGACCCGTTTGGAGGTTGCGCGATTTTGATCGCCGGGGCGGACAGACGCTCTTCTGCCAATTCATCCGGATCGCCAACGAGAAGCATGTCTTTGGATAGCTGGTCGTCCGGTGGTAATTCGAGATTTTGAAGTTTAGGCGGCAGATCCTGCTTTTCTATGACACCGCTCGCCTTGAGCACGACAAGCCGTTCGATCATGTGTTCGAGTTCGCGTATGTTGCCTGGCCATGTATACGCCCGAAGCAGGTTGATCGCCTCCTGGCTCATCCCGGAGATGTTTCTGTTTTTCAACGCGTTGAAGTTTTTTATGAAATGCGTCACCAGCAGGGAGATATCATCGCCCCGGAAACGCAGCGCTGGGACTTCTATCGGGATGACGTTGAGCCGGTAATAGAGGTCTTCACGGAACCTGCCTTCCTCTATGGCTTTTTCCAGGTTCTGGTTTGTCGCCGCTATGATGCGGACAGATACTTTCATGGTCCTGTTTCCGCCCACTCGATCGAATTCATGCTCCTGGAGCACCCGCAACAGCTTTATCTGAAGCGTGGGGCTCATGTCTCCGATCTCGTCAAGGAATATTGTCCCCTTGTCGGCCAGCTCGAACTTGCCGATTCGGGTGCGGATGGCGCCTGTAAACGCTCCCTTTTCATGACCGAACAGCTCCGATTCCAGCAATTCCTCGGGTATCGCGCCGCAGTTGACGGTCACCAGGGGGTATTGGTTTCGGTTTGAATTGTAATGTATGGCTCTTGCGATCAGTTCCTTGCCGGTGCCGCTCTCGCCTAAAACCAGGACTGTCGAGTCGTTATCCAACAGGTTGGAGATGGTGTCAAGCACCGATTGCAACGCAGGACTTTTACCTACGAAAATCGAAAAATCGGGCGCGCAAACCGTTTCAGTCCCGGGAGCTTCAGCAAGCTCGGTTACCATCTTTACTCCTCCTGTATGCTTGTTTTACTTGTCGTTATACCACAATGCTTCAAATCTTTCGCATATCACCACGGCTATCGCACGACCACCTGCAATCGTGCGATAGCTATAGGAAGCTTCTATATCTGTATCTGTTTTAGCCGCGAAACCGGTTTCCCAAATGCTCCCTATGGTGATAACCGTCAATTTCTTGTACAATTCCATATCGTTTCAAATTCAGTACCAAAATATTGACGAATCGGGAATTTGACCGTGGGCGTAGGTAAGTTATTGATATCACAGGGGGATATAGCGGTAAAAGTGGACCATATGGCCGCTTTGATCGCGTCTCGTCTGGATGGTTCATCAACAATTATGGTTGGGTTGCTAAACGGGAGCGTCGTTTTTTTGTCGGACATGATGCGAAGTCTCAGCCGGCACGGGTTATGTCCCCTTGTCGATTTCATGATAGTTTCCAGCTACAAAGACGCAACCGGCTCTTCAGGCAAGGTGGATATAGAGCAGGATGTCCGTATCGATTTGAAATCCAGAACGGTACTGCTTGTAGATGATATCGTGGACACAGGCCGGACCCTTGCGGAAGTGCGCAACCACATATACGCCAAAGGCGCAATGGACGTTATAACCTGCGCTCTGCTGGACAAGCCGTCCAGGAGGGTCGAGAATATCAGTCCCGATTACACAGGTTTTACCATAGACGATGTTTTTGTCGTGGGGTACGGGCTCGACGCTGGGAACAAGTACAGATGCCTGCCATACATCGCTGTTCTGGAGGAATAGACTGAAACACGACCCCGCCGTCGGCGCCGTGTGAGAGCCATGCGCCGTTTTGCGCAGGTGTTCGAGCGATCAACCTGTCTATTTCCCCGCTGTGGACTCGTAGGTTTTGATTTCGATATTAACGCCATCGGTGCTGACCATCACTTCGCCATTCCGGTCGGTTCTATAGATTGTCATCCCCGCGTTTCTGAGCCGCTCCAGGGTTTTTGGATGCGGGTGGCCGTGATGGTTGTTGTATCCTACGCTTATAACCGCGTATCGTGCCCCAACCGCCCGGAGAAACCCTTCCGATGAAGAGCTGTTGGATCCGTGATGAGCCACTTTCAAAATATCAGCCTGCAAATCCGCGCCCGATTCGACAAGCCACCGTTCCGTCTCCCTGCCAATATCACCCACCGTCAGGATTTTGATCGCGCCATATGTAAGCTTCAGCGCAAGAGAGCGGTTGTTCACCTTGTCTGCGTATGGAAGCGGGCCTGGCGGCGGATTTAGAACATCCACCACAAGCCCGCCGGGGAAAGTCAACCGGTCGCCTGCTTTGAGTTTTCGATATACACCCGCCGTCTGCGCCCGGGACCGTAGCGAGGCGAACAACGGATGCCTTGATGGCAGACCGTGATCGGCGATTAAATCCGCAGGAGCCTTGTCGGCGAGTCCCGGTATTCCGCCAATGTGGTCCGCGTCGCCGTGGGTGACGAAAATCGCGTTGAACCGCAGCCGGCCAGAGCTCCACAACACCGGAGCTATCACAGAGCGCCCCACGTCGAAGTTCGGATACCTGTTCCCCCCGTCGATCGCCAGGGCTCCCCCCTTCGGCCATATCGCCAGGGTGCAGTCACCCTGTCCCACGTCCAGGAACCGTACTGTGAGGGTTTTGTCGAGCGTCGAGAGGGCCGACGGTATGGCCAGAGATATAAGGGCCGCCGCCGATACGCCGATAAAACACCCCCTTCGAACCGGCCCTCTTGGCATGATCAGCAAGATGGCTATCGCGGCGTAATAGGAGACCATGAACATCGGGGTGACGCTGGCGACGTGTACAAACGAAAAAGGAAGCGCGGCGGCGGAACGGGAAACGGTGACGATGACGTTGGCCAGGGACGCGGCGATGGCGATAAACGTTCCACTGTGCAAGGCCAAGCCCAGCAGGCCGATGGGTACGGTTACAGAAGTAATGGGAACCAGGAACGAGTTTACAACCACAGAGTACAACGGAACCGTGTTGAAATAAAGCGCGGCTATCGGGGCGGATCCTATCATGGCGAACAGGGATACGGCCGCGTACGACCCTGTCACCGGATATCTGGACAGGACCCGTCTCCACCAGGAAGGGGCCAGACGGTCCAGTTCCGCCTCCGGCCCGCCCATCGGCTTCCACCATTTTTCCAAGAACACGGTGATGAAGAAAACAGCGGAAAACGATAGATTGAAACCGGCCGTAAAAAGTGACCATGGCATGGTCAGTAAAATTATGGCCATCGCCAGTGAGAAAGCTCCGTAAAAATCCCGCCCCCTTCCAAAGATTACCGCAACCAGGTAGACCCCTATCATGATCCCGGCCCTTAACGCCGGCAGACGCGGCCCGGTAAAAAGGGTAAAACCGATCACAACCACCAGCGCCCCGCCCGCCGCCAACCGCATCGGGAGGCCGAACGAGGCCCACCTGTAACCGATCGGGTAGATGATGATGAACATCAGGACACGCAACACGAAATAGCTCGCGGCCGCCACGAACCCTACATGCAACCCGGATACGGCCAGCAGGTGCGACGTCCCCGCCTTGGCGAACGTGTCCCGCAACTCCGGTGTGACATGTCCCTGGTCACCGGTGAGCATGGCTTCCAGCGCCGCCCGGACATCGGGTTTGTCCGCCGTGATCAATTTTCGCGCGTCGTTTTTCATCTTTTCAAATGGGCGCCGCCACGTCCAGCGTGATCCTGTGACGGTCAGTTTGGATGATCTGGAAATTTTTATGAGAACGTCTACACCCCTGTCTCTCATGAAATTTTCGTAGCTCCATCCGCCGATATTGTGAAACCCTCGTATTTTCCGGAGTGTGACCTTTTCAAGGCGCAACATGTCGCCAGGCAAGGCGCGTTCCGGGAGAGACGGGCGCGAAACGTACATCCCGCCGGTTCCCCGCACAGGTTCGCCGTCCACCGTATGTATGGAGACAAGGTACCGGTCGCTTCTGATCCGGACGGAATTAAGGCTGATTATCTGTCCGGTTATATCCACCGGTTCGCCCGTAACAACCAGCGACACATGGTTGTCAGGGGGAACAGCGTGATCGTGACGTGTTATCAACCCGGCGCCAAGGATGAACAATGTCGCCAGGACAAGCCTGAACCGCCGCTCGGAGCTGACAAGCGCTGTAACGGCGATCGCAATAACAACCAGCCCGATTAGCGGGTTTGCGGACAAGGCCGGTTCTGCGAACTGGCGACCAGCCACTATCCCGGCCGCCAGGGTGAACACCGCAACCAGTTCCGGGCGCCTGGTCAGGGACGATCCTGTGGAATTATTCAATTCTCCGGTCCCTCTCCGATTCGGTTATCATTTCATTCGAAACCTACTTCGACTATAATACCCACCTTTTTCGATACAAAGAGGAGACCATGTCCGATTTTGCCACATCGATGCGCACACACACCTGCGGAGAGCTTCGCTCGTCGCATATAGGTCAGACCGTTACACTGGTCGGATGGGTACATAAACGTCGCGATCACGGAGGGCTGGTTTTTGTTGATCTTCGTGACCGGTACGGGGTGACCCAGGTGGCCTTAAACCCCCAGATTGACGAATCCGCGCATGAGCTGGCGCACAAGGTTCGGGCGGAGTTCGTCCTTAAGATACGGGGGAAGGTTTCCGCGCGGCCGGAGGGAACGGTAAACCAAAAGCTGGCCACCGGCGAAGTGGAGATATACGCCGATGAAGCGGAAATAGCGAGCGCCTCGAAAACGCCTCCGTTCGTCATAGACGAGGACGACACACCGGGCGAGGCGATGAAACTGAAACACCGCTACCTGGAAATACGCCGCGGTCCGCTGATGAAACGTCTCGAAACACGGCACAAAGTGTCTTCTGTGGTGCGAAATTATCTGGACGAACATGGTTTCGTGGAGGTGGAAACACCCATGCTCACCAAGTCCACCCATGAAGGGGCGAGGGATTACCTGGTGCCCAGCAGGACCAACCCCGGCAGTTTCTTCGCGTTGCCCCAATCCCCCCAGCTTTTCAAGCAATTGCTTATGGTGGCGGGGATGGATCGCTATTACCAGGTGGTGCGATGTTTTCGCGACGAGGATTTGCGGTCGGACAGGCAACCGGAGTTCACACAGATTGACATAGAGATGTCGTTTGTGGACGAGAACAATGTGCGCTCCATATGCGAAGGGATGATCGCCGATATCTTCGACAAGGTAAAAGGGATGAAAATCAATACTCCGTTTACCGTGATGACCTTCGCGGAATCGATGCGAAGATACGGGGTCGACAGGCCCGACACCCGGTTCGGGATGGAGCTTGCCGACGTTTCGGAGCTTGCTGGCCAGTCCGATTTCAAGGTGTTTAAAGACGCGATAAAAAAAGGAGGAGCGGTGCGCGCCATGGCCGCCCCCGGATGCGCGGCCTATTCACGTAAAGAGCTCGACGACCTCACCGGTGAAGCCATAGGTTTTGGCGCCAAGGGGCTGGCGTGGATAAAAGTGACCGATGAAGGATTTGTCAGCCCCATAACGAAGTTTTTCAAACCGGAAACCATAGACGGGTTCAAACAGGCCACCGGGGCGAAACCGGGCGACCTGATGGTGTTCGTGGCGGACAAGGAGCGGATAGGTTTCGAGGTGCTGGGCGCGTTGCGGCTCAGCCTTGCCAAGCGGTTGAACCTTTTCGATGGGTCGGAATACAACTTCGTGTGGATTGTCGACTTTCCGCTGTTTGAATATGACGAGGAAGCCAAACGCCATGTCGCCCTGCATCACCCCTTTACCGCGCCGGTCGAGGAGGACAAGGGCCTGTTCGAAACCGAACCGCTGAAGATGCGGGCGAGGGCGTACGACCTGGTGTTGAACGGCATGGAGATCGGGGGGGGCTCGATCCGTATCCATGACAGGCAGACCCAGAGCGCCATGTTCAAGGCCCTTTCAATCGGCCCGGACGAGGCGATGGAAAAGTTCGGGTTTTTGCTCGAAGCGCTGGAATATGGAGCTCCGCCCCACGGGGGCATCGCTTTCGGGCTGGACCGGCTGGTTGCGATATTAACGGGAGCCGAATCGATCAGGGAGGTCATCGCGTTTCCCAAAACCCAGAAAGCCGTCTGCGTGCTGACCGACGCCCCGTCGGGAGTGGACGCCAAACAGCTCAGGGAACTGGGGCTGAAGCGGGATTTGAGCTAGGCTCAGGGCGAAAGACCGGTTCTGGATGACTGCTGAAGGATTTATTACTGCTCGGATGATTAATGAAATATGACCGATACTAATGAAATAAGAACCCGTTTCGCGCCGAGCCCGACAGGATATCTGCATATAGGAGGGGCGCGCACGGCCATATTCAACTGGCTGTTCGCCCGGCGTCATGGCGGCAAGTTCATCTTGCGCATTGAAGACACCGACCGGGAACGTTCCACTGATGATTCCATCAGCCAGATTATGGAGTCGATGGAATGGATGAACCTCGATTTTGACGAAGGTCCGTTTCGCCAGACAGACCGGCGGGACATTTATATAAGCCATGTGGACCGTCTTCTGGACGAGGGCAAGGCGTACCGTTGCGTATGCTCCAAAGAGGATCTGGACACAAAACGTGACGCGATGATGAAGTCGGGCAAAAAGCCGAAATACGACGGCGCGTGCCGGGGCAAGGATATCGCCGCCGATTGCGGGAAGCCGTTTGTCGTCCGGTTCGCCACCCCAAAAGATGGCGAGACGAAAGTCGAGGATCTGTTGAGGGGTTATGTCAGCTTCAAAAACGACGAGCTGGACGATATCATAATCCTTCGATCGGACAGTACGCCGACCTATAATTTCTGCGTGGTGGTGGACGACGCCCAGATGGGAATCAGCCACGTGATCCGGGGTGACGACCACCTGGCCAACACGCCGAGGCAGGCCGTGATATATAATGCGTTGGGGTACAGCCTGCCGAAGTTCGCGCATGTGTCGATGATCCTGGGCAAGGATGGCAAACGCCTGTCCAAACGGCACGGGGCGCTGTCTGTCATGGAGTATCGGGACAGGGGGGTGCTACCCGACGCGCTTGTAAACTATCTTGTGCGGCTCGGATGGAGCCACGGCGACAGGGAGGTTTTCACCCTCGACGAGCTAAAGCGCCTTTTCGATCTTGACGCGATAACAAAATCAGCCGCCAGGTTCGACGAGGACAAGTTGATCTGGATCAACTCCGAGCATATGAAGATTGTTCCGGCCAGCGTCCTTACCCCGCTGGTTGGTGGTATATTAAGCGCCAGGGGTGTCGACGCCCCACCTGGAGAAATTGAAAAATTGTCGCCTCTGTTGAGGCCAAGGTCCAGAACTGTCGTGGAGATTGCCGACAGCATGGAATATTTCTTCGCCGACACGATCGAGTTTGACCCGAAAGCGGCGAAAAAATTCTTGACGCGCGAGATTGCGCCGGTTTTATTGGAGTTGGCGGAGCGGCTTGAGAATATTGATTTTTCTGTTCAGAGCAATATCGAGGAAAACTTCCGGGGCATGGTTGATGAAAAGGATATGAAGCTTAAAAACCTGGCTCAGCCGGTGCGGGTGGCTCTTACCGGCGGGACTGTCAGCCCCGGTTTGTTCGATGTCATGGCGGCGTTGGGCAAATCGAAATGCGTAAAGAGAATACGCGCCGCCGCAAAGTACGCCCAAACGCCGGATTGACAACCGTGATAATCGTTATAGGCAGGGAACGCTCAAGCCGAATACGCTGATCTGGCGGGAAGTGTTGGCCTGATATCAGGAAAAATGGGGGATTATGACAATGTCTGAGACGAGCCGTCCGATAAGCCCTGGCGCCGAGGAGGAGCTTAACAAGGTATACAAGGTGCATGAAGCCGGCGAGGTGGAGCTTGTCGATTACCTTGGGTCGGACAACACCGTAGCCAGGGCCGCCAGGACATCGTACCAGCGGGACAATGGCAAGTCCGAGGAAGCGGACAGGAGGCTCATACTGAGGCTGTGGCGGGATCGGCACACATCCCCGTTCGAGATGATCCAGCTTACGTTTCGCATCCGGCTCCCCATTTTCGTCATGCGCCAGCATGTGCGGCACCGCACGGCGTCGCTCAACGAGTGGTCTTTCAGATATACCGAATGCCCCGACCTGTTTTATGTTCCAGGCCAGGATGACGTACGGTCACAGCACTCCACCAACAAGCAGATGAGCGGCGATACGCTTCCCGACGATGTTTCCAGCAGGGCCAGGACGCTGATTGAGGGGCTCAACCATCATGCGTACAGCGTGTATGGCCAGCTGATGGAGCTTGGCGTGGCCAGGGAGCAGGCCAGGGTAGTGTTGCCGGTTTCGGCGTATACCCAGATCGTTTGGAGCATCGACATGCGTAACCTGCTTCACTATTTTTCGTTGCGGCTGGCTCCGGACGCGCAAAAAGAGATCAGGGACTATGCCGTGATAATGGCCCGGATTGCGAAGAAAGGCTGGCCGATGGTATGGGAGGCGTTTGAATCCACCCGTCCCGCGCCATGACCTTCCGGACAGGCGAAACCGGACTGTTCGGGCCTTAACCGCCCGATTCAAGCTCCAGCATTTTCTTTTTCAGAGCGACACCGCCGGCGGTGGTGAACCCTCCCAAAGACCCGTCCGATCGGACTACGCGATGACACGGTATTATCAGGGGTATCGGGTTGCGGCCCATGACATAGCCCACCGCCCGGGCGGCTCCGGGGCTTCCTGCAAGAGCGGCGACGGCGCTGTAGGTTATGGTCTGGCCTCTTTTAATTTTTCGCAGTGTTGTGTATACCCTCTTTGCAAAATCGTTTGCGCAACTTAGGTCCACACGGTCGGCGAACGTTACTTGTTTCCTGTTGAAATAATCTCTGACCCTGTTTTCCACATCGCGGTTTTTTACCCGGATGGCGCGGGGAGACCATAGGCGTACCCTGCTTTCAAGGCTTTGCCTGTCATACTCCGGCAACCACAATCTGGCGATAACACCATCGATGAACCCGACAGCGGCGAACCCAAGAGATGTTTCCAGTGTGATTACCTGTTTGTTGTCCATGGCGCTCTAGAGGAAAATCGGGTTAAAATCAAGGAAATACAAGTAATTATTTCAAAATTGTTGAAACATATGTGTTAAAATAATCAAAATACGCCTGGACATGATTATACATCATTGGTCGCAAAATATATAATGCGCAATCTTACTGCTGGTGTTTGTGAGACTTTGTGCTTATGACAGACCAGAGTAGCGGGGAAATAGAGGAGAGTCTTTTCCAGTCGTTTTTGGAAGAGGCCGATGAGATGCTCCAGGAGATAGAGGAGCATTCCCAGGGGCTCGACGCCGATTTGACCGATGAAAGCCATATCCACGGCATTTTCCGCGCTGTCCATTCCCTGAAGGGAAACAGCTCGTTTTTCAATTTCACAAACGTGCAGACATTTTGTCATACACTCGAAAACTATCTTGACCTTATCCGCAGCAAGGAAATAGAGATCGACAGGGAGATAGTGAAATTCATTCTTGAAGGCGCGGATTACCTGAAAAATATCTTCAACCGTCTGAACGCCAACAAGGGAGTTGATGTAACTCTTACCGAAGATGAAGCGGCCTATTTGTCGCAGATAGACGCCAGCCTGGGAGAGGGCTCAGAGGAAAACCAGCTTGAAAATTTGAGGAAGAGCCTGCTGGTGTTTTTCTCCAGTTACGATGATGGACAATATGAAGATAGTCCGGTGTCTGAAATGTTCGAGATTATATCCAAAAACGCCCCGTTTTTGTTGAAAGACAAAAGAAAAACATCCATGGAAGATGGAACAAAATGGATGTATGGCGACATCGACGTTACCCGGGAATATCTGGATTTGCGCGCTCTGATAAACAACGCCATGGAAAACAGCTCCCAGGACGAAACCGCGTATGCGACTTTCACCAAGGCTCTTGATGCGCTCATAGAAAAACACGTCAAGGCGGAAGTGACCGGGCCCTTGGGCGAGCTTAACACTCTGAAGGAAGATTTCGAAATGTTTTACCAGGACGCCATCGGGATCGACGAGATGCTCGCCGGCTCCATATCCGCCGTTCTGGATGAATACGCCAAGGGACTTACACAACAAAAACCGGAGCGGACAAAAGCCCCCTCGGCCGCCGAGCCGCAAGATGGCAAGGGGTACCAGCAAAGGAGGGGAGAGCGGAGGGTGGGTTTTGTCCGGGTGGAGGAATCGCTTCTGGATGTTTTTATCGACTATGTGGGAGAGCTGATTACGCTAAGCGAGCTGTTCAACTATATCCAGCGCAGGCCTGAAGATAACGAGCTCAATGGGATCGCCCTTAATTTCAAGAACACCAACCAGTCGTTTCGTGAACTTTCGAACCAGCTCCAGAAAAGCCTGTACGTCATCAGGAAAACCCCCGTGGAAAGGGCATTGGCCAAGTTGCCCAGGCTGGTGCGAAATATCGCCAGGGAAAGGAAGAAAAATATCCGGCTCGAGTGTAGAGGTGGCGACACGGAGATTGACAAAAGCCTGCTGGAAAAAATTGAAACCATCCTTGTGCATCTGGTGAGAAACAGCGCCGATCATGGAATAGAAACACCAAAAGAGCGCGCCGCGGCGGGTAAAGAGGAGGAGGGGCGCATCTGCATCGATGTCAGTTCGGACAAGGCGAACCTGATAATAGAAATATCTGACAACGGAAGTGGTGTGGATACCGCCAAAATCCGCCAGGTGGCCGTAGACAAGGGGTTTGTGTCGCAAGACGCGGCCGCGAAGATGTCTGATAGTGAAGCGTTGAACCTGATACTAAAACCGGGCTTTTCCACCGCGCAATCGATCACCGAAACCTCCGGCAGGGGAGTGGGGATGGACGTGCTGTCGGCGGGTGTTCATGAAATGGGTGGGACACTGCTGTTGGACAACTCCCCCGGCGAAGGGTTGCGGGTGAAGATAGTAACGCCGCTGGCGTACACAACCAGGATCAAGCTGGGGTTGACTCTGGCGGTGGGGTCGAGCATGTTTCTGATTCCCGCAGAGAGCGTGCGAGAGTCTTTCAGGGCCAAACGCGAGGATGTAAGCACCGTGGAAGGCAAGGGCGAGGTCGTCCAGAGATGGGGCAAGATATACCCGGTCGTCCGGCTTCACGCTCTTTTCAAGACGAAACCGAGGTACGAAAATATATGGGATGCGATATGCGTATTGATCGAATCGCGTGGCATGACGGTCTGTCTCGTGGTGGACGAGATGATGGGCCAGCGCCAGATAGTATACAAGCAACTTACCGTCCAGACAAAAGAGCCCAGTGCATTCGAGGGGGTGTCGATACTGGACGGAACAAGGATGGCGCTGATATTGAGCGTGGAAGGGATACTCAAGCAGTTTCTGGGACAATGATACAAAAACCGTTATTCGGCCCGGAGCGGAGCGATTCGTCCTTGGGATACAATAAACATATCGCTGAAATCTGTTTATCATAAATACGGGAAATATAGACAATGGAAAAAAAGAAGCTGTTTGTTCTTCCGGGTGAAATCGCCTTGACCAAACAACCTGCCATCATATCGACCCTGCTCGGGTCGTGTGTCGCGGTGTGTCTTTATAACAAAAGCGGGAAATTCGGCGGCATGAACCATTTTATGCTCCCCACGGGCGGGAACCAGAGCATGGTGGGTAAATACGGTGATTATTCCACCAACAAGCTCATCTCCTCCATGCTCAAGGTTGACCCGAACAAAAGAAACCTGGAGGCGAGCGTTTATGGAGGAGGCGCCGTTGTCGGGCACCTGAACACGGGGTTCGAGATAGGCCAGCGAAACATAGCCATAGCCCTGGAGTTGCTCAAATCTCACGGGATCGCCATAAAGAGAAACAGGACCGGGGGCGACTCTGGCATGAAGATTTTCTTCGATAACCATACGGGCGAAGTGGAAGTTCGGATGATACAGAAATCGGAGCTTACATTACAGCTTGAGGCGAAGAAAAAAGACCTGGCGGGCCGCAAAATCCAGGTGCTAATCGTGGACGATTCCTACACCGTTCGTGGCATCATTCAAAAAGCCCTTTCGACGGATGATGAAATCCATGTTGTCGGCCAGGCCGAGGACGCGTACGACGCCCGGTCGAAAATATTAGAGCTCAACCCGGATGTGATAACGCTGGACATTATCATGCCCAAGCTCGATGGTGTCTCGTTTCTGAAAAAACTGATGATCCATTTTCCCAAGCCTGTGATCATAGTCAGCTCCGTCGCTCAGAAAGGGAGCAAAATGAGGCTCCGGGCGAATGAAATAGGCGCCGTGGACGTGGTGGACAAGGAGGAGCTGAAGCTGTACCAGGGGTTGGATACGGTCCGCAGGATTCTGTCCAGCAAGATAAAGGTGGCCGCCGCCACACACGTCAAGAAACGATCCGCCGAGGATGTCGCGCATATCTGATCGTGTTATCCGGGATATTCGCCGCGGTTCATCTCCGGTTTGTATGGTCGCTCCAGGTTTTTCAGGATGTCGCTGGCGAGCCTGAAAGCGTCGTTCCTGTCCCTTATATTTTCCGTGGCCGCGGCCTCCGCCAGCTTCTCCAGTATCATTCCCACGACAGGTCCCGGTTCCACACCAAGCTCGCGCATCAGATCGTTCCCGTCAACCGGTGGTCTGGCATGTTGGGCGGAGACTTTCATCGAATTTTTAAACTCGATTATATTTTTAATCAGCCTTTTTTCATTTGACCGGATATCCATCGTGACGGCAGGGCCGCAGGTGGCCCCGGAATCGGCCATGGCGTGGACCAGCGCCGCGATGTCCCATTGTCCCAGGTCCCTGCAGAACCGGTACATCCCCCTGCGCGACAATCCCTGCCCAGCCGCCGCGTTTAACGGGCGCAGGTGATTTTTCACGAGCACTCTCCATCCCCTGGCTATTTCCCGTGGAACCCGCAACCGCCTGGCGGCTGTTAAGGCCAGCTTCGCGCTTGTGTTTTCGTGCCCGATGAAACAGACTTCGCCCCGGGCGGAAACCCCGGCGCAGTGTGGCTTGCCGGCGTCATGGTAAAGCGCCGCCAGCCTGGTCACAGCCAGCCTGTTGGCGTCGTAAGAGACCCTCTCGCGCAGGTAGCCGCCAGCCCATTGCGGAGGGTTCATGGCGATATCGTCCAGCCGCGCCAAAGTCGCCAGTGTATGGTCGAACACATCCAGGTGATGCCACCTGTTCTGTAAAACACCTCGCATGGGGCCCATCTCCGGGAAAACGGTTTCCAGCGCATTGTCCTGCGCCATATCAGCTATCGCCGTGTGACAATCGGGTTCGTTGAGAATATGGAAAATCTCCCTTGAAACTCTTTCCTGGGGCATAGGCGGAAGCCTGCCAAGCGACCGGCGCATCAGGTTCCGAAGCCCTTTTTCCATTTTCATTTTACAGACGCAGGCGAAACGATAGGCCCGGACTATCCTGACCGGATCGTCCGCAAACGCGCTCGGAGAGGCCGGACGCAACACGCCGGAATCCAGGTCCGCCAGCCCGCCCAGGGGGTCGGTGATCTCGATGCGGTCACTGTTCCATTTCGCCGCGATCGCGTTTATGGTAAAGTCACGCCGCGAAAGGTCGGCTTCTATCGACTCCCCGTTCATTCGGGAGATATCGAACATGACCGGGTCTGGTGGCTTCAGGACAATGCGGGCGATCCTCCGCTTTTCGTCCAGGGTGACGTAACTCAGCCCGTTATCCCTGGCAAAACCACTGGCCGCGGGAACCGGGTCACCGTTGACCACAAGATCGACATCGGCAAGCCGTCTGCCCAGCGACACGTTTCTCGTGGCGCCTCCAACCAGCCAGATGTCAAACCCCGATTCGGTGAAATGACGGCGCAAATTTTCCGCGTGGGTTGTTTTCGATAGGGCGGCGGAAAGCTTTCCGGCCAATTCATCGGCCAACGTCATCGTGTCGGCTCCTGCCAAAACAGAAAAAAGGGGGAACGGTTACCTTGTCGCAGGTATGGTGTCGAGAAATTCGTAGTTGGATTTGGTCTGGCTCATTTTCTTGAGCATCGCTTTGTACTTTTCAAACCCTTTGTCCCTCGAAAGCACACGCATCAACGTCCATATTTTATTCAGGTCTTCGCCGCTCTGGAGCTTTTCTTCTTTTCTTGTGCCGGAAAGACCAAGGTTGACAGCGGGAAACACCCGGCTTTCCGCCAGGCTCCTGTCCAGCACCACCTCCGTGTTGCCGGTGCCCTTGAACTCCTGGAAAATCACTTCGTCCATCCTGCTACCGGTGTCCACAAGGCAGGTGGCCACTATTGTAAGGCTACCTCCGTTTTCTATGTTGCGGGCCGCGCCGAAAAACTTTCTGGGAAATTGCAGCGCGTTCGCGCCAACGCCTCCGGACAGGGTTTTGCCTCGTGTGTCGGTGGCCTTGTTAAAGGCCCTGCCCATACGAGTGAGGGAATCGACGATCAGCACAACGTCCTTGCCGACTTCCACCAGGCGCATGACCCGTTCCAAAAGAAGCTCCGACAGGCGGATCTGCTCGTTGAGAGGAGCGTCGAAACTGGTCGCCACCACTTCGCCACCCACACTGCGCTTGAACTGTGTGACTTCCTCCGGCCTTTCATCCACCAGGAACACTATTACAATCGCTTCGGGATTGTTTTTTTTCACCCCGTGGGCGATATCTTCTATGAACACGGTTTTGCCGGCTTTCGGCGGTGATACCATAAGCGCCCGCTGACCTTTGCCAATCGGTGTAAAAAGGTCCAGCACACGGGTGGTGAGAGGCTTGGCTCCGGTTTCCAGAACCAGTTTATCCGTTGGGTCGATGACTGTGAGCTTGTGGAACGGTATCCGTTTCGACACAGACGCGAGGGGGCCCCCGTCGACCGTGTTGATCCTGTCCAGCGCGAGGTTGGCCTGGTTCGAGCTTTTCTTGGACCCGACGCCGTTAATGAACATACCCGGCTTTAAAGAGTATTTGCGGATCACGTTCTGCCCCACGTACGGGTCTTTCGGGTTTATGGCGTAGCCATTATCAATGGATCGCAAAAAACCGAAACCTTTGTCGGTGATGTCCAGCACTCCGGAGACTTGTTCTGGTTTAGCCATGTGTTAAGCGCACAAAATGTATAGAGATCAAGAAAGTTATGGTTACTTCTGGTCTTACAGCGTTCTTAAAATGCGCAGAGGGACGATTTTCTCAACTCGAGCACGCATCGGGAAATAATAATTATTGATTACCACAGGCGACGCGAGCTGTCCCCCTGCCAAGCGTCCGGAACTGATAGATTCAGGCGAACCGACATTCGCCCAGTAACTATAACACATTCGCCGCTCAAACAAAGAGAAAAACGTCGATTTCGCAAAAAAAAACGGAATGGTCACAATTATCCCCCAAGCAGCCTAAGCGCCGTGTCGGCGCCTCCCACTTCGCCGCTCAAACAAAGAGAAAAACATCGATTTCGCAAAAAAAACGGAATGGTCACAATTATCCCCCAAGCAGCCTAAGCGCCGTGTCGGCGCCTCCCACCGGCGCCATCACATACACACCCTGCACACGCCCCCTGGCCTCTTCCAACGCCTCCCGGGCTATCATCACACCCGTTTCCAAAGCATCATCCCCGGCGCGTTTCAGGCTTTCACGAATTTTCTTCGGTACCTGCATTCCGGGGACTTCGTTGTGCAGAAACTCGGCGGACCGAAGCGAGGCCAGCGGAAGAATACCCACCAGCACCGGGATGCGGAATCGCTCGATCTTGTCCAGAAAACTGAAAAGCTTCTCTGTCTCGAAAATGGGCTGGGTCATGCAAAACTCCGCCCCGGATTCCACCTTCAATTCAAACCTTCTGATCTCTTCCTCTATATTGGAGGCTCCCGGGTTTACTCCCACACCAATATGGATCGCCGTCTGGCCGTTGATCGCATTGCCGACAATGTCCAGCCCACGGTTAAGGTTGCGGATCATTTTGACCAGCCCAATGGCGTCCACGTCGTATACCGCGGTCGCGTTGGGATAATTGCCGAGTTTCGGCGGGTCGCCCGTGATTGCAAGGATGTTTTTAATACCAACAGCGTGGGCTCCAAGGATGTCCGATTGCATTCCCAACAGGTTCCTGTCGCGGCAGGTATAGTGCAATATAGGCTCCACACCAATTTCGTTTTTGAACAGGAGCGCCAGCGACATGGGGCTCATCCGCGCCATCGCCCGGGGACCGTCCGGTATGTTCAGGCAGTCTATCCCGGCTTCCTTGAGCTTTTTCGCGTGCCCCAGCACACGGGTGGCGTCCGGGCCTTTCGGGGGCAGAAGCTCCACCGACTGGACCCATTTCCCCTCGCACAATTTTTTGGACATCGGGGTTTTATCTTTTCGTGGGGTTTCCTTTATCTCCTCCCGGCCTTTTGTTTGAGGTGTCTCGCTCACCTCGACCCTGGAAGGGGACAACGCCATCACGGCCCCCTTCAGCGCGGCCGTATGCGCAGGGGTGGTTCCGCAACACCCCCCCACAACCCGCGCCCCGGCGCGGATAAACCGTTTGCCATACGTCAGCAGGTATTCGGGTGTGGTTAGATATATCAGCCGGTCGTCCACAACCCTGGGCATGCCGGCGTTCGGCTGGGCGAACACGGGAAGGCGCGTCGACGAGGCCATGGCTTTTACCACGTCGAGCATGTCGGCGGGACCAACGGAACAGTTCGCCCCGACCGCGTCTATATTCAGACGCTCCAACGCATTGACCACCTGGAAAGGTGTGGCGCCATGCACGGTTTTACCGTCGGTTTCAAACGCCATTTGGGCGACTATGGGAATGTCCGACGACAACGACCTGATGGCTTTTATGGCGGCCTTGAGCTCGTTAAGATCATGGAATGTTTCGAATATAATCAGGTCCGCCCCGTTTTCCACAAGCTCTGCGCCATGCTCGCGAAAAGCGTCGCTCGCCTCGGAGATGGTGATTTTACCGTATGGCTCCACACTCAACCCCAGCGGGCCGATCGACCCGGCGACAAACGCGGAACCCCGCGCCTCCTCCAGCGCCAGCGCCAGCCCGGTGCTGTTGATCTGTTTTACCTTGTCTTCCAGGCCGAAATGGCGGAGCTTGAACCTGTTGGCGCCGAAAGTATTGGCCTCGATAATGTCGGCGCCGGCTTTTATATAGTCCCGGTGGAGTTCGCGCACCAGGTCGGGCTGGGTCAGGTTCAGCTCTTCGTAGCACCGGTTGATTGTCACACCCTTGGAATAGAGCATGGCGCCGAAAGCGCCGTCACATACCAGCAGGCGTTTTTCCAGCGCTTGTTTGAATGTTTCCGTCACAATAACCCTGTTTAATTAAATATACAGGGATAGAAGTTTAATACAAAACCCGGCAAGTAATAAGGTTTAGTTTGCAAAAAAATATGCCCCACCGGTCGGGAATGACTATAATCGATCAGATGGACATCAGGTCGGTATGCGTTTATTGCGCTTCGAGCAGGGGAACGCCGGAGAAAATGAGGAGCCTGGCCCGGCGCGTTGGGGCCAGGTTGGCCGCTGATGGAAAGCGGATTATATACGGCGGAGCCTCGATCGGTATGATGGGAGAGTTGGCCGACGCCGCCCTTGGGGCAGGCGGAAAGGTGACGGGCGTGATTCCGGAAAACCTGAAAATAAAGGAAGTCGTCCACACAGGGTTGACAAGGCTGATCGTCACCAGGGATATGCATGAACGTAAAAAGACGATGTTCGAGCTTTCGGACGTGTTCGTCACCCTGCCGGGCGGGATTGGCACCCTGGAGGAGACTCTGGAGATTATCACCTGGAAATACCTGGGTATCCATATCCGTCCTGTTATCATTCTCAACCAGGACGGATATTACGATCATTTGCTGGCCCATTTCGCAAAGTGCCGGGACGAGGGGTTGATGGGCGGAGGGTTGGAGAAGCTGTGGCGGGTGTGCGGTGGCGAAGAAGAGCTGTATGACGCACTGGAACCGGACGGCGTCGAATGAGATCCCGTTCGCGGACAGGTTGACATTAACCTTGAAAAGAGTTTAACTTTTACTTGCGCGTCGGCGCTGTCTTTTATCACTCATCTTTCGCTGGTGGGATGGTCTGGTCGATTTTTAAGAGTATACGCTTAAGTTGAGGGGATACAATGGGCTTGGACAAAACCGGTGGTGTATGGATTGGTCTTGATATTGGCTCTGTTTCGGTTAAAGGAGCCATTGTCGATTCTAGTGGCTCTGTTTTATCCCATTCCTACAGACGATCGTATGGCGAGCCTATTCCGGCCACGGTAAAAACGATTAGCGAACTGCTGGGAAAAGCCGAAGGCTCCCGCGTCATGAACATCGGCGTCACCGGTAGCGCGGGTGAACTGGTCGCTTCTCTGGTGGGGGGGGAGTTCGCCAACGAGATCGTATCATTTTCCAGGGCCGTATCCTCTTTGTACCCAAACATCAGGACACTCATAGAGATGGGCGGAGAAGACTCCAAGATGCTCATGTTCAAGGAGGTCGAGGGAAAGACGGTTCTCGCCGATTTTTCCATGAACAATCTGTGCGCCGCCGGCACAGGCAGTTTTCTGGACCAGCAGGCCAAGCGAATCGGGGTGGATATAGAAGGCGAGTTTGGCCAGTTGGCGCTGAAATCCAAGAACCCGCCGCGGATCGCGGGGCGGTGCTCCGTCTTCGCAAAATCCGACATGATCCACCTGCAACAGATCGGAACTCCGGTGTGGGATATAGTGGCGGGGCTGTGCCACGCGGTGGCGAGGTCATACAAGAGCAACGTGTGCATGGGCAGGGAGATTAACAAACCAGTCGCGTTTTTCGGTGGGGTCTCCTGGAACCAGGGCGTGGTGCAGGCCATGGCGGAACAGTTCGAATTGCCGGCAGAGGAGTTATTCATCCCGCCGGAGCGGGCGGTAATGGGCGCCATAGGCGCGGCGCTGATTTCCATGGAGAACCAGAACGGCTTCAGGTTCAAGGGGACCGGTGGGCTTGAGAACTATCGAGCCGTGCGCAACGCCGCCAGAAGCTCCATGAGCCCCCTGACCGGCGAGATGAATGACGAGATGTATGACACACATACGAACAGATTGAACGGCCACAAAAACATCGGATGTTTTATCGGTGTGGATATAGGGTCGCTGAGCACAAACGTGGTCGCCATCGACGAGAGCATGAGAGTTATCGCGAGACGATACATCAGGACTAGGAGCCGCCCCATCGAGGCGGTCACCAGGGGCCTGATGGAGATAGGGTCGGAAATAGGGGATAAGGTCAACGTACTCGGGGTGGGAACCACCGGATCGGGCCGGTATATGATCGGCGACTTTATCGGCGCCGACACCGTCCGCAATGAAATAACCGCCCAGGCGACGGCGGCGATACATTTTCATCCGGAAGTGGATACGATTTTCGAGATCGGCGGGCAGGACAGCAAATACGTCTCCATCGACAAAGGCGCCGTGGTTGATTTTGAAATGAACAAGGTATGCGCCGCGGGCACCGGGTCGTTTATCGAGGAGCAGGCGGAGAAGATAGACCTTGATATCGAAAAGGATTTCGCCAATACGGCTTTTGATGCGAAAGCGCCGGGCAAATTCGGCGACAGATGCACGGTCTTCATCGAGTCGGACCTGGTGTCGAACCAGCAGAAAGGGATGAACAAGCAGGATCTGGCCGCGGGGCTGGCCTATTCGATTGTATCGAACTACCTCAACAAGGTGGTGGGAGACAGGAAGATCGGCTCCAACATCCTGTTCCAGGGAGGGGTGGCGTGGAACAGGGCGGTGGTTGCGGCTTTTCAAAACGTCACCGGGAAGAAAATCACCGTCCCGCCTCACCACGACGTAACAGGAGCGATAGGAGCGGCTCTTATCGCCATGAAAAAGCGTTTGCGGGATGGCCCTTCAGAGCCTTCCAGGTTCCTGGGGTTTGACTTGCAGAACAGGAAATACAAGGTCACCACGTTCGAGTGCAAGGCTTGCGACAATGTGTGCAATGTCAGCCGGATCAAGTTTGAAGGCGAGGACGCACATTACTATGGCGCCCGTTGCGAGCTGTTCGAGGGAGACAAGAAAAAGAAGAAAAAGGCCGATCGTCCCGTCGATCTTTTCGTCGAACGGGAGAAGATGATGTTCGGTTCCGTGTCGACGAAGGTAAAACGGCCATCGGGGACCAGGGCCGCGGTGGGTGTGCCCAGGAGCCTTATGTCTTACGAACTGTTCCCCTTCTGGAAGACTCTCCTGGAAGATTTGGGGTTTGAGGTGGTGCTGTCCGGCAAGACGTCACCGGCGGTGATTCGGGATTCTATACAGCATGTAAAGGCGGAGACGTGTTTCCCCATAAAGATCATGCACGGGCACGTAATCGACCTGATAGAAAAGGGTGTCGATTTTATTTTTCTCCCATCCGTCATCACCATGAATTCCGTGAAGAGCATGTTTGTGCAAAGTTACACGTGCCCGCTGGTGCAGTCGATATCGCACATCATCCAGTCCGCGATAGACCTCGCCGGCGCCGGCGTGGATTTGCTTGCGCCTTCCATTTTTTTTCAACGCGGTGACCAGGATGTCGCCAGGGAGCTGAAGACCGTTTTGGGCGACAAGTTCGGGATACCGTTGAAAGACATAAGAAGAGCCGTCGCCAAGGCCAGAAAAGCGCAGGACGCGTTTTACATGTCCATGCGGGACCGGGGAAGGGAAGTTCTCAGGCAAGCCCAGGACCGTGGGGAAAAGCCTGTGGTGATACTAAGCAGACCCTACAATGGCTGTGATTCCGGGATAAACCTGGACCTGCCTCGCAAACTGCGGGAGATGGGTAAAATTGCTGTACCCATCGATTTTCTCGATCTTGCCGAGGGACCCGCTTGGGACAAGTATCCGGACATGTACTGGCGATCGGGCCAAAGGATAATCTCCGCCGCGCAGCAGGTGGGCAAAAACAACCGTCTGGACGCCATTTTTATATACAGCTTCAAGTGCGGACCGGATTCGTTTATCGAGCATATTTTGACGCAAGCCCTGGGGGGGAAACCATGCCTGCGCCTGGAGATAGACGAGCACGCAGCCGACGCCGGGGCGATTACCAGGCTGGAGGCGTTTTTCGACAGCCTTGAGAACTGTGAAACCGCGTCCGTGGTCGTCCGGAATATCCTGGGGAAAACCGGCGTCAATGGCGCCGGTTCCGGCGGATACAACGGGAACGGCGTCGGCGCCGGGGTCGTTAGGGGAGATATCGTCAAGGGTCGTTGCAGGACTCTTTATCTCCCATATATGTGCGACCATGGTCACATTATCGCGGCCGCTCTGCGGGGAACCGGTGTGCCGGCTGTGCTTTTGCCCAAGTCGGATCGGGAGTCCCTGGATATCGGCCTGAAATTCTCCTCCGGCAAGGAATGTGTCCCGTTTGCCATCACCACCGGAGACATAATCAAAAAAGCGCGGGAGACAGGGTTCGATCCGGACAGGTCAGCCTTTTTCATGCCCACCACCCAGGGTCCCTGCCGGTTTGGCCAGTATCAAAGGGTGCAGAGGATCATTCTAGACGAGCTGGGGTTTGGCAATGTTCCGCTCCTTTCTCCAGACGCGGACAGTGGCTATGGTAACAGTGTGGATTTTGGGATGCGGTTTCGCAGGTCCGCTTGGCGTGGTGTCGTTGTGGTGGATATTCTCGCGAAGCTGTTGCACGAGACCCGCCCGCACGAGTTGCGACCGGGCGAAACGGACAGGGTGTATGAGCAATGCCTACAAAAAACGGCCGAACTGGTGGAAAAAGACAGCTCGCTGTTATTTGATTACGTATGGGAGATACAAGACAGGTTTCAGGCTATACAGGTGGATGGAAAAACCAGGCCGCGCATAGGCGTTGTCGGCGAAATATTCATGCGGAGCCATTCGTTTGGCAACCAGGAGATCATAAAGCGTATAGAGAATCTGGGTGGCAAAGTGTGGCTTGCGCCTATCGGGGAATGGATAATGTACTGCACGGACCGGTATATTAACAAGTCCAGGATCGACAAAAAATATCTTGACCTCATTAAAGGTTACATGCAGGATAGAATCCAGAAAAAGGATGAGCGAAAACTGCTGGAGCCATTCAAGGAGACCCTGGCGAGCGCCGAAGATCCGATGATCGGCCAGGTGCTCGAATACGCAAGCCCTTACATGCGCGACACGATCGAGGGCGAGGCGATATTGAGCCTGGGCAAAGCGGTGGATTTTGCGCGGAAGGGTTTGGATGGCGTTGTAAACATTATGCCTTTTTCCTGTATGCCAGGCACTATAGTCGCCGCTATCTCGAAAAAACTTCGGGAAGACCATGACAACATACCCTGGCTCAACCTTGACTATGACGGTGTCGAGGAGACTAACTCTCAGACACGTCTAGAGGCGTTCATGTACCAGGCGGAGCAATACCGCGGCAAAGAACGCGTATTTGAAAACTATTGATTAGCAAATGGAGAGTATCAAATGGCCTTACTGATTAACGAAGAGTGCGTTAACTGTGGAGTGTGCGAGCCCGAATGCCCGAATGAGGCCATATCGGAGGGCGAGGACATATATATCATCGACCCGGGCAAATGCACCGAGTGTGTCGGACATTATGACGAGCCTCAGTGCGTGGATGTCTGTCCTGTAGATTGCATCGTGTCCGATCCGGACAATAAAGAAACAAAGGAAGAGCTCCAGGCCAAATACGAACGTATCAAGTGACGGCGTGGACGCTGTTGTTTACGGGGCTGGGACCTGCGGAGGGCCCAGCCTTTGATGAACGGGACGGGCCTCGTAGCTTCCCGATTCTGTATGGGGTGATGGCGGCGGTTCGGGCGCCGGGAGTTTGTGTTAAAAGCTCAAGTGGACACATGGCTTTTCCGATAACCTGTTATAGGGGATTGGAGCTTGACTATGGATCTTGCGATTGTTGATCTGGTTTTAAGGGGCGTTGTGACGCTTTGTTTTGCGTATGTGGCTGTAGCCGGCGCCGCCAGCGCCGTGAAACTGGCCCTGATGGATCAGGAGATCAGGTTATTGGCCAAACAGCAGAGCGAGATTTTAGAGGGGCTACGCGAAGCGCTTGAAAAGAGATATGAAGAATCGCAAAATCGAAAGCAAAAGCGTTTGGCTAAATTCAGTTGATCGGCTCCCGTAAGAAGAGCACCTTTATTATTAATTATCCAAGCTACGCCAAATGCCCAAACTAAACCAGCGGCTGGCGGTTGTGTGGTCGCTGGTTCTGTTCGTCGTAGTTGTAGTTGCTTTTTCCGTCTCCGCTCCGGCGGCGTCTGTAACGTTTGTAGAAGCCGGGCATAAGACAATACAGGTGGAAATTGCCGATACGCCTGCAAAACGTATGACCGGTCTGATGTACCGCAGGTCGTTGCCGGACGGTCGCGGGATGTGGTTTGATTTTTCCGAAGATCGGTTCCTGGCTTTCTGGATGAAAAACGTTATATTCCCGATAGATATTATTTTTGTCGACAGCGGCTTTTATATCCGTAAAATATGGAGCTCGGTTCCACCGTGCCAAACGGAGCCGTGCGACCATTACGATTCCGGCGCAAAAGTGAGATATGTCATAGAGGTTCAGTCGGAGTTTTGTCAACGCAACGGTATCCGGGAAAAACAGAGGATAATATTTCGACCATGACACGTGCGTTCAAATCGGCGATCCTTCTCGCTACGCTCACATTTTTCGGGGCGTGCGCCACGCCATCGCTTGAGATTGATTCGCCGTCCGCCATCACAAGAGATAAAATAGCGCAGTTGCAAAAGGGTGTGACCACGCGGCAGGAGGTGGAGCGGCTCTTCGGCGCGCCTGAAATGGAAGTGCCCACACCCGATGGTGTGGGGTATTTTTTCAAGGATGTTAACCTTGGCTCTTTGTGGATACTTTACGATGACGAGGAGAAAGTGGCGAAGTACAAATGGTCGAGGTAGAAAACGCCTTTCATGGACATTTCCAGACGACAGGCGAAATCGGTGATAAACCGGGGCCCATAGCGGAATTCTTCACCACCAGAGCTTGACAATCCGGCGCCCCGGTCTTATCTCAACCTCTGATGAACCGGATACCCGGTCTGTTTATAACCGATTTGACCTAGCTTGAGTTTATCTCTTGATCCAGGCGGACAGTCTTACTAAGAAATACGGCGACCATACCGCCGTTGACAACCTGTCATTTTCCATCGAACCTGGGGAAATCTGCGGTTTCCTGGGTCCGAACGGGGCCGGTAAAACATCCACGATGCGTATTCTCGCCGGTTTCATGCCACCTACGGCGGGAACGGCCACTGTCGCGGGGTTCAACGTGTTCACCCACGCGATGGAGGTGAAAAAACGTGTCGGGTATCTGCCGGAATCGACACCCCTGTATCCGGACATGAGGGTATGGGAATATATCGATTACGTCGCCGAACTTAAGGGATGCGCGGCCCGTTCGGACCGGATGAGAAAAGTTGGTGACATCATGGAGTTGACCGGCGTCATATCCCGCCGGAATTCGCTTATAGGAGCGCTGTCCAAGGGGCTTCGGCAGAGGGTCGGGTTGGCGCAGGCGTTGATCGGCGACCCGCAGGTTCTCATCCTGGACGAGCCCACCATAGGCCTGGATCCAAAACAGATAATGGAGATGCGCTCGCTTATAAAAGACCTGGGAGGAAGGCGCACCGTGATACTGTCGAGCCACCTGCTGTCCGAGGTGCAGATGGTGTGCACAAGGGCGATGATTATAAACAAGGGTAAACTGGTCGATTCCAACGCCATGGATCGGCTTTCCGGTGATGCGGTAAACACGGTTCTGGTGACGCTGGACGGTCCCGGGGAGCAGATCAGAAGCGAGCTGAGGCTCCTGCCCGGAGTTACGGAGGTATTGGTCAGGCAGGATCGGCCCGGAACCAGGGACCAAACCCGAACCATGACTATAGAGATACATCACAAAGACGATACAAACCCCAGGGGCGATCTTGTCCGGCTGGTGGCTTCGAAAGGGTGGGACCTGATCGAGCTTGGCAAGGGGTCGGTGTCGCTGGAGGATATCTATATAAAAATTATCACGCAAGACGCCGGGACATCGGAAGAGGAGAAATCTTTGCCCGGGACAGATCCGGGGGATGTGACATGATGGGCAATCTTCTGGTAGTGATGAAACGCGAATTCAAATCGTATTTCCATTCGCCAGTGGCTTACGCGGTGATCTGCATGTTTGTGCTGATATCCGGGTTTTTCTTCTATTCCGCCATGAGCCTGTATGGCCTTGTCAGTTTTGAATTGAGCCGGACTGCGCAGGTCACCGGCCCCCAGGAGCTGGACATGACAGATATGGTGATGGGCCAGTTATTTGGCAACCTGTCGATCGTGATGCTTCTCATGATGCCTCTCATCACGATGCGTCTTTTTTCCGAGGAGAGAAAAAACGGATCGGCGGAGCTTCTGTTCACATGGCCCATTCGGGATTTCGATCTGGTCATGGGCAAGTACCTGGCGGCGCTATCGGTGTTTTTCATCATGCTCGCCTCGACCGCGTCTTACCTCGGGTTCGTGTACTGGTACTCCACCCCCCATTGGCAGGCTATATTGGCGGGCTACCTGGGCCTTGTCCTTCTGGGGGCTTCTTTTCTGGCGTTGGGGATTTTTGTCTCCACCCTGACCGAAAACCAGATCATCTCCGCCGCGTTGAGCTTTGGCGCGCTACTGGTGTTTTGGGTTATCGGATGGGCGGTGGAGGAGAAAACGGACACCTTGTCGCAGACGCTGAACTATCTTTCCATACTCAAACACTTTTACCAGTTCGCCAGGGGAAGTGTAGATACCAGGGACGTGGTCTATTACCTGACATTTATATTCACATTCCTGTTTTTCACCTTCAGATCGCTCGAATCGGGAAAGTGGAGAGGGTAAAAGATGCTGCTGGGCAGGTTTAAATATGGCGCCGGTATGGCGATCTATACGCTGGTGACGCTTCTTATAGTGATCGTCATTAACATAATATCCTTCAGGCATTACCAGGTGTATGACATGACCGGGGAAGGGTTGCGCACCCTGGCGCCGCAAACGGTGAAAATCCTCGAGTCGCTGAAAGAGCCCATAACCATATACGCCTTTGTCCGGCCCAGGCGCAACGTGGAGGTCAAAGAGATCCTCGAAAGGTATTCACGCAGATCGGAAATGCTGAGCCACACGATTCTGGATCCGGACAAACAGCCGGGATTGGCGAAAAAGTATAATGTGGAAGAATACGGAACGTTCGTCGTCGAGACAAAATCGGGCCGACGCGAATCGGGTAAAAAGTTCGAGGAAGAGGAGATAACCAACGCCATATATAAAGCGACGACATCCGGCCAGAAAAAAGTATACGTCCTTACGGGGCACGACGAAAGATCACTGGCGCAGACAAAACCCGTCGGCTGGTCCGGGGCGAAGGCGGCGCTGGAATCGGCCATGTATGACGTCGCCGAGCTTAACTGGTTTGATACGGGCCAGATCCCGGATGACGCGGATTTGCTTATCATCCCGGGGCCCCGGGTGGATATGCGGGATGCGGAGATAAAACGTCTGGCCGAATATCTGGAGGCCGGGCGTAAACTTCTGATTACCCTTGATCCTGTCGACCTGCCCAACCTGGAGAAGCTGTTGTTGAAATACGGGTTGCGGTTAAACGACGACATGATCCTCGACCCGTTGAGCCAGAGGCTGGGGTTCGAGCCGTTGGTGGCCACGGTTGCGTCGTATCCGGACCATCCGGTGGTCCGGGATTTTACGACGGTCACATTTTTCCCTGTGGCGAGGTCTGTCACACTGGAAAAAACCAACGAGAAGAAGGCGGAGCTTTTGCCGATCGCCAAAACGGACGTTCAGAGCTGGGGAGAGACCGACCTGAAATCCATAGACTCCGGCGCTCCGGTTTTTTCAAAATCGGACGATCATCCCGGCCCGTTGACCGTGGCCGCTTCGGCGCAATGGGAAACGAACCCGGAGGGAGCCGTCCGGAAAATCGGCGAAAAACCGGAGAAAGCCAGGATGATAGTGGTGGGCGATTCGGATTTCGCGTCCAACTCCACGTTGAATTTCACCGGGAACCGGGACCTTTTCCTTAACATGGCCGGATGGCTTCTCGAAGAGGAGAACCGGATTTTCATCCGTCCGAAAACCCGCGGATTCCACCCTGTGCTGTTCACGGATTTTCAGCTCGGCGTAATATTCTGGGTGGTCGTGGTGGCGATTCCCATGATAGTGGTCGTCGCCGGTGTTATCGTAAGAATCCGGAGACGAAAAAGTTGAAACCTTCCAGGATAGCCGTCGCCTTGTTGATATTGGTGGCGCTGGAGGCCGGGTATTATTTTTATGACACCAGGATTGTGGAAAAACGGGCGGAGCGGGAGCGTGTCGCGGGGCTGTTGCTTGATATCGATCAAGACAAAGTTACGAAAATCACCATCCGCAGGCCGGATGAAAATATGGTATTGGCGCGGAAAAAATCGGGCTGGACGATAGTCGAGCCACTTGAGGCGGACGCGGATCCGGGCAAGGTCCGATACATTCTTTACAAGGCCGGGTTGCTCAAGGCGGCCAGGAATTTTGGAAAAGTCTCCAACCTGGCTGATTACGGCCTGGATGAACCGGTGACGGTTACATTTGATCAGGGTGATGGAGGAAAAACACAATCGCTGGAGATTGGCTGCCGGAACCCGACCGGGTCGATGCGGTACGTGATGGTGGCCGGAGATGTGGCGATGGCGAACGGAAGTGATGTCAACGCTGTGTTACCAACCCTGTTCGATGTGCGTGACCGAAAAATGTTCCGCAAATCTGTGTTGGATGTCACCGGGTTTCAATACAAATCGAAAAGTTTCAGCGTTTCTGCGGTCAGGGGTGCGGACAAGTCATGGAAGCTGACATCTCCGGTCGAGGCCGATGCGGATGACGTTGGCGTTGAAGCTTTTATAAGAAAATTCATGACAGCGGAAGCCGCGGGGTTTGTGGACGATACGGACGCAAACCCGGGCCGCTACGGGTTCGACAATCCGGAGTATGAATTTACCGCCACCTTCGGCGATAAAGGCTCCCGTACTCTCCTGCTGGGGGCTGTGTCAAAAGATGGCGACCGGTACGCCAGAATGACCGATTCCGGCCAGGTTGTAATGGTGTCTGGGGATATCGTGTCGGACCTTCCGGAGTCAGTCATGAAACTCAGGGACCGGTCCTTAGTCTCTCTGGAAACGGATTCCGTAAAAAAAATATCACTTGTAGTTTCTGGTGAGGCCGTGGAACTTGAGAAGGATGACACCGGCGGGACAGGTGGCGCAGACGGGGCTTGGCGTATAACAAGCCCGCAACCCGCCAGGGCCGACGGGGCTGTTGTGTCCGGGTTGCTGTACGACCTCGCTGAGGCTACGGGAGTGGATATCGTAGCGGAGGGTGAGGTCGATCTTTCCGAGTATGGATTGGACAACCCGGGGCTTTCGATAAAGGTTGTGACGGACTCGGATGAATACACCATAAAGGCCGCCTCGGTGGATAAAGGGGGTGTGTCGAGGTTTTATGTGATCCCTGGTGGCCTTCCCCTGGTTATGAGTGTTGAAAAATCGGTATACGACAGCCTTGCCCTGAAATATGACGATCTGCTCGACAAGCGCCTGTTCGCAGTCAAATCCGAAGAGATCGAAAGGATAAATATAAACCGGGTCGGCCAGGTGTTCGACGTCACGAAATCGGGGGACGACTACCGGTTGTTGTCTCCGCATGAGGCCAGGGTGACCCATGACCAGTGGAACCGGCTGGTTTGGGCCGTGAAGAGCCTTGAATATGAGCGCACCGATAGCGCAAAAGATGTGGAAGACGCGAAATACGGTTTTGACAAACCGGAGCTTGAGATAACGGTGTACGGGAAATCCGGCCTGGTGATAAACGATATCGCAATAGGACGTAAAACCCCGGGCGGGGATGGCTATTACGTCCGATCGGCAAGTGGCGACACTGTTTATATCATAGATAAGCAATTTGTTACCACGACCATGGTAAACTCACTGGACAATTTGTGGGAAGCCACTGGCCGGTGAGAGGAGCGTGGCGATAGTGAGAATATTGATATGACAACCAAACATAACCGCGAGAAAGCGATAGAGGATATGGATCGAAACGAAGAACATGACAGAAAGATAGAGTTTGTCGACCGGCGCAGGATAAAGTCTCCCGATGACACGATCGACAGCCCGGAAGAGGCGGATCTTGACCGTATCCCCACATACGTGGAGCAGATACAGACAAGGATGGACGAGAAGGAGAGTCAGCTCAAAGAATACATATCCGCCCACAAGGAAAAAATGGCCGAGATGGACAAGGTCCGCAAGCGTCTGGAAGAAGACGTGGAGCACCGCTCGCTGAATCGTTTTGGCGAGATGATAGCGTCTCTGCTCCCGATTATCGACGACCTGGATCGAGCCATTGAAGCCGCATCGAAAGACGACGCGCAAAACCCGATGCTGGACGGTGTTGCGATGGTGCGGTCCAACCTCCTTGAAGTGTTGACCGGGCAGGGGTTGGAAGTGATAGACTGTGTGGGTAAGAAGTTCGATCCGGAGTTGGCTCGCGCCCTGTCCACGATACCAGTTGACGACGAAACGAAGGATAACGTTGTTTTAGAACAGCTGGTTCCAGGATACCGTTTTGGCCCCAGGGTGTTGCGGCACGCCTTGGTTCGGGTTGGGCAGAAGAGCTAATCTCAATGACATGGATACACGATGACAAAAAGGGATTATTACGAGATATTGGGCGTGGACAGGAGCGCCGACGACACCACGATTAAAAAGGCGTACAGGAAGAAAGCGTACGAATTCCACCCCGACCAGAACAAAGACAACCCCGAGGCCGAGGAAAAGTTCAAGGAAGCCGCAGAGGCCTACGAGGTGTTGCGCGACAGGGAGAAACGGGCGCTGTACGACAGGTATGGCCATGAAGGGCTTCGGCGAAGCGGGTTCGGCGGATTTCAGGGGTTCGACGATATTTTTTCCAGTTTTGGAGATATTTTCGAGGATTTTTTCGGGTTCGGCGGTAGCAGGAGAGGCGGAGGTCCGGACCAGGCGTACCGTGGAGCCGACCTGCGATATGACATGACGCTCGATTTTTTCGAAGCCGCCCATGGCGTTGAGAAGGAGATAGAGATAGCCAAGCACGTGGTGTGCGAAAAATGTAACGGCTCCAGGAGCGAAAGGGGCAGGGAACCGGTGGTGTGCTCCATGTGCCAGGGATCCGGCAAGGTCACGCGGTCGCAAGGTTTTTTCGCCATCTCCTCCACTTGCCCGCAATGCCAGGGCGACGGTGTGAGAATCACACATCCATGCAAAAACTGCAAAGGGATGGGGCAGGTCGTGCAGAAGAAGAAGCTCATGATAAAAGCTCCCGCCGGGGTCGACACCGGATCGAAACTTCGGCTCAATGGCGAGGGAGAACCGGGGCGCAACGGGGGTCCGCCGGGGCACCTTTACATCGTCATCCATGTCAGGGAGCACGAGGTGTTCAAACGGCACAATGACGACGTGGTAATCACCGTTCCTATAACTTTTCCCCAGGCGGTGCTGGGGGCGGATATAAAAATCCCCACGCTGGACGGGGAGGCCGATTTTTCCGTCAAGGCCGGTTCCCAGTCCGATTCGCTTCACAGGATGCCCGGCATGGGGATCGCCCACCTCGGCTCGTATGGCAGGGGAGACATGATCGTCCGGCTGGTGATCAAGACCCCCGAAAAAATAACGAAAGAACAGGAGGAGCTTTATCGCAAACTCGCGGAGCTCGAAAAGTCGAACGTGCGGCCTCATTACAAAGGATTCTTCGAGAAGCTGATCAGCTAGCCTGCGCCAGGCCAGCCTGCGCCATCTGCGGCGCCAGCAGTCAAAGCCTGTTGTCATGACAGGCGTCTGCGGGAATATAAGGCGCGCCCCTGTCCATATCCACCCACCCCGCCGCACGGTTTTTTTCCTCATGGTTTCTGGTGTATAATCACCGTCAAGCCTTTTGAGGTTCTCCATTTAACAGCGGTGGTTTATGGACGGCTTTTTTGAATATAAGGACTATTACGGATCGGCCGAAGTGCATATCGCCGATGATTGCCTCTCTGGTGAAATATTATATATCCAGGATGTGGTGACCTACGAGGCGCAAAGCCTGCCGGAGCTTCGAAAAGAGTTCGAAAAAGCCGTTGACGACTACCTTGCGACATGCAAATCCCTTGGGCAGAAACCGGAAGCTGTGTTCCGGGGGAGCCTGAACATAAATATCGGTGAGAAACTTCACAGAGCCACCGCCACCCAGGCCCGCCTTAATAATGTTTCCGTGGACGAATATGTCGCCGATGCGTTGAAAACCGCTATTGACGGAAAGGATATCCAGAAAAGGTACCATAACGAGGTTATCCTGATGATGCTGTTCATCGGGCTTCTTATGGTGCTTTTCAATGCCGGGCTTCTATAAAGCAGGCTGGAAAAACCGTCGGCGCAAACGCGCTGATTAACGGGGACTATACATGGACATCGATGACACGCCCGGCATGGAGGATAGACGCAGGGCGGTCAGGAGCGTTCTTGATCCTCCGGTTTTGGTGAAGGTGTTTGCCCGGGACAACCCCCCATCCCATCCCATGGAGGCGCGTATCGTCGATTATTCCCCGTATGGTGTCCAGCTAAGGGGCAAAGGGCAAGACGTCAGCGTGGGACAGAGGCTTGTCATCAGGACGTCAGAAAGAGAATATACGCCCGAGCCGGATCAGGTGACGGAAATAATATGGATAAAAAAAGATGATCGGGGCGCAAGGCTGGGGTGCGAGTTTGTCAGCTCCGGCTCGATAGGCTTTTCGTAGCGCCACCTGCCGGTCAATCTCTGGGGATCGCAAGCATCCTGTCGAGCGCCTGTTTGGCTTTAACACGGATATTTTCCGGAACGGTGATCACTTCTTTCATATCCACCAGTGCGTCGTAAACATCTTCGAGCGTGGTGACCTTCATGTTCGGGCAAATCATCTCCTCCGTGGCGATGATAAACTCCTTGTCCGGGTTTTCCTTTCGCAACCGGTACAATATGCCGCTTTCCGTGGCGATGATGAAACGCCGGGCATTTTCGGTTTTGGCGTAGGCGTACATCCCGGAAGTGGAGCATACATGGTCCGCAAGGTCCAGGATATCCGGTGTGCACTCCGGATGGGCCACAACCCTGGCTTCGGGGTATTTGCTTTTCAGGTCGATGATTGTTTCGGCCCTGAGGAGGTGATGAGTGGGACAAAACCCTTTCCACCATTCGATTTTTTTTGCCGTGTGACGTTGAACATATTTTGCCAGGTTCATGTCAGGCGTCATGAAAACCCTATCCGCTTCGAGCGAGTTCACCACCGCAACCGCGTTGGCGGAGGTACAGCAGATATCCGATTCCGCCTTTACTTCGGCGGAGGAGTTCACGTAAGTTACTATTGGCACGTCCGGCCCCAGTTCGGCTTTTTTCTCTCTTAGTTTCTCCGCGGTTATCATGTCCGCCATGGGACAGCCCGCCTCCAGCATCGGTAACAGCACCGTCTTTTGCGGGGAGAGTATGGCGGCGGACTCCGCCATGAAATGGACACCGCAGAACAGGATGACCTCCGCGTCGGTCTGCGCGGCCTTTTGCGCCAACGCCAGGGAGTCCCCCCCGATATCGGCTATCTCCTGTATTTCGTCTCGCTGATAGTTGTGGGCCAGCATAAGAGCGCGACGTTCCTTCACCATGCGCCTGACCTGGCTTTGCAACTCCTTAGCTCTTGTCGCTGTGCTCATGTCCTGTTAACCGTACTGAAAAGATACTACTTTCACACCTGCCGCGCGTGCGGTTTATCCGCTTATTTTATCTCTAAACCAATCGTGAAGCAATGAGGCCACGTTTATCTGGCTGATACGATATGAAAAACTATAGCCGCCGCGGCCGATACGTTGAGCGACCCTACTTTTCCTTTCATGGGTATTCTTCCGGCCGCTTTGCAGCGTTTTTTTACAAGAGGCCGCACTCCCTCTCCCTCGCCGCCGAGCACCACGGCCACGGAACCAGGGGCGGGGGTAGTGAACTCTGCGGCGGCTTCGCTGTCGAGTGCAATACATTCATAGCCCTCGTCTTTCAGTCGCCTGACAGTTTCGGCTATGTTGGTAACCCTGCACAATCGAAGCAGTTCCCCGGCGCCCGCAGAGGATTTCGCGGCTACAGGTGTATAACCCGCCGCCCGTTTGGCCGGGAATATCACCCCGTCAAAGCCGAACGCTTCGGCGTACCTGATAATCGCGCCGAAGTTTCCCGGGTCCTGGATACCATCAAGGAGGGCCAACGACGGGTTTGGTCTGTTTTTGGAGTAATCGATCAACTTGTCGAGCGATATCATGGAAAGGCAGGAGACCAGCGCCGCAATCCCCTGGTGGCCTTCGGCTCCGGCGAGCTTGGCCACATGATCCATGTCGGCGTATTCAATGACGATTTTTCTCCTTCGCGCCGTGTCGATTATTCGCCGGATGGCTCCGCTTGGGTTCACTCCTTTTTTAATCGTAATCCGTAAAAATTTCCGTTTATCCGCCTTCAAGGCTTCAGCGATCGGGTTTACCCCGAAAATGATCTCACGGTTACGTTCCGGCCGCCGCCTCTTTTTCATCCGTTAAACTCAATCCAGGCTGATGGACCAGGTGGTTCCCTCGGGAGTGTCGCGCAAAAGTATCCCCTTGCCCTCTAGCTCGTCCCGGATTCTGTCGGACTCGGCGAAATTCTTTTCGGCGCGGGCTGCGGCCCTGGTGTCGATAAGCTTTTGGATCCAATCCAGGGTTACGCCGACCTCGTTGAGTTTTGCGACTTTAAAGCTGTCGATAAAATCCGAGGGATCACGCTGGAACAGGCCCAGGACGCCGCCCAGTTTTTTCATGGTTCTCACGCCGAGCGCAAACTGGGTGCGGGCGTTTTTATAGCGGTCCGATTTTTTTTTCATCCGGCTCATTTCGTTGCGAAGATGGTTGATTCTTCTAAGCTCTTCCATGAGAAAAGCCAGGGCGGTCGCGGTGTTAAAATCGTCATTCATAAGCTCGGTGAATTTTTCTGTTGGAGAAGTGTCCGTTTCCGGACCGGGGGGGGCTTCCGGGACCAGTTTTTTTTCTTCGGAAAAAAGGTCATAGAACCTGTACAGGTTCTTTCCGGCGCTGGTTATGGCCTGGGTGTTAAAATCAATCGGGCTCCTGTAATGGCTCGTCAACAGGAAAAACCGCACCGCTTCGGGGTGGTACGTCTTCAGGATATCTTTTATGGTGGAAAAGTTGTTCAGCGATTTCGACATTTTTTCGGAGTTGATATTGACGAATCCGTTGTGAATCCATACGTTCACAGGCGCCTTGCCGGAGCTTCCCTCTGACTGGGCGATCTCGTTTTCGTGATGGGGGAACACGAGGTCTTTTCCTCCGCCGTGAATATCGAACGTGTCTCCAAGATATTTTCTTCCCATGGCGGAGCACTCTATATGCCAACCGGGCCGACCCATGCCCCATGGTGACTCCCAGGCCGGTTCGCCCGGTTTCGAGGCTTTCCACAGCGCGAAATCCAGGGGATCGTGTTTCGACTCGTCCACGTCCACCCGCGCTCCGGATAAAAGGTCGTCAATATTTTTTCCCGAAAGCTTTCCATACCCGGCAAAACTCTTCACGGAAAAGTAGACGGAACCATCGAGCTCGTACGCCATGCCTTTGTCGACAAGAGCTTCTATCATCTCCAGCATTTCGGCGATATGATCTGTCGCCTTGGGCTCCACGTCCGGGGTCAGCACGCCCAGGGCGGCCATATCTGCGTTGAACTCTTCTATATACCTTTCGGCCACCTCGTTCCATTGGAGCCCGCTTTCGCCCGCCCTGTTTATAATCTTGTCGTCTACGTCGGTGAAATTGCGGACATAGGTTATGTCGTATCCGCGGAACTTCATGTACCGGTATATGATGTCGAACACTATGGCGGAGCGGGCGTAGCCGATGTGACAAAGGTCGTATACTGTCACGCCGCAGACGTACATTCCCACTTTTGGAGGATTTATGGGAACAAACTTTTCCTTGCGGCGGGTGATGGTGTTATATATTTTCAGGCTCATCAAGCTCTCTCCAGCGCTTCTAGTTTGTCTATCCGTTTCAATAATTCCTCCGGGCCGAGTATGGTGAATATATCCGCAAGCTTTGGCCCGCTGGCGGCTCCGGTGATGACGGCCCGGACAGGTTGATACAGGCGTTTGCCTTTCAGCCCGGTTTGCAAAGAGACCGATTCTATCACAGACTTGTATTTCTCCGTATCGATAGTGGACAGTCCCGACAACGCCTTTTTCAGCGCGTCGGCGACTTGCGATGTTTCCGGCGCTTTGAGTATCGTCAACGTGGCGTCATCAGGTTTTACAGCGCCGGCGAACTGGCCCATATGCGACACGACGTCCGCTGGCGTGTTGGCGCCCTCCCGCGCCGTTTCGATCATCGCGCGCATATGCTCCTCACCGAACCTGTCGATCGGAAACCCCGACCGCTCCAGGGCCGGACTGACGAGGGAGAGCAATTCGCCAGTATCCATCGAGCGCAACGCCCTGGAATTGAGGTTATCCAGCCGTTTTTTATCGTATCGCGACGGGGAACGCGATACCCCGCCCAGGTCGAATTTAGCCGCTATCGCCTCCAGCGTTTCCACCTCATTCCCATCCACTCCCGACCATCCCAGCATCGCCATGGCGGTATTGATGGCGTCCGGCAGGTATCCGGCTTCGAGCAACTCGTGGATATCGGCCGATCCATGACGTTTTGAAAGTTTACTTCCGTCGGGCCCGAGTATCATCGGCAGGTGCGCGTAGCGTGGCGGTTCGTGCCCCAGCGCGCGCATGATCAGTATCTGCATCGGCGTGTTGGACAGGTGATCCTCGCCGCGGATCACGTCCGTTATCCGCATCTCCATATCGTCGACAGCGGAGGCCAGAAGATACGACGCCGTGGCGTCTGAACGCATTATGATAAAATCCCCGAAATCGGCCGTATCGAAAGAAACCCCGCCCCGCACCGCGTCGTCGAACTCGACTGATCCGCCTTTTATCTTGAAGCGGATGGCGGGCCTGATGCCACCTTTTTCCATGGCGGACCGTTCGGCGACTGTCAATTTCCTGCACTTGCCGGAGTAACGGGGCGGTTTACGCGCCGCGATCGACGCCTTGCGCTCCATTTCCAGCTCCCGGGGGGAGCAGTAGCACGGGTACGCGTCGTTCGTTTCAATCAGCTCCCGCACAGCCCTGGCGTACAGGTGTTGGCGCTCCGATTGCCTGTACGGGCCGTACGGACCACCGATATCCGGCCCCTCGTCCCAGCGGAGCCCAAGCCTGGACAGCGTATCTAAAACCAGCCGCTCCGATGTTTCGGATGATCTTGCCTGGTCGGTGTCTTCTATGCGCACGATGAACTTGCCGCTGTTGGCCCTGGCGTACAGCCAGTTGAACAGCGCCGTTCTTCCGTTCCCTATGTGCGCCGCTCCGGATGGGCTGGGGGCGAATCGTACTCTTGGATTGTTCAAGGCTCGATTTTTCCTATAAGCGCCACGGCCCACGCCCCGATCCCTTCGCCCCGGCCTGTAAACCCCAGCTTTTCCGTTGTGGTGGCTTTTATGGAGACCTGTCTGGGGCTGGTTCCGGTGGCTTGCGCTATGTTGTCGCGCATGGAGCCTGAATGAGGCGCGATCCTGGGCGCCTGCGCTACAACTGTCACGTCTATGTTGATCACACCCCATCCGTCGCTGGTAATGCGGTCGTTTGCCATGGCCAGCAGTTTCAAGCTGGATATGTTCCTGTATCGCTCATCCGTGTCCGGAAACATTTGCCCCAGGTCGCCGAGACAGGCCGCCCCGAGCAACGCGTCGCACACGGCGTGGGTGAGTACGTCTGCGTCCGAATGTCCTTTGAGCCCCAGTGGATGATCGATCCTGACGCCTCCGAGAATCAATGGACGGCCTTCCACAAGACGGTGCGTATCAAACCCGTTACCTACGCGAATCGACCGGTTCATTGTCCCCGTTCCGTAATCTTTTTTACAAGAGCGAAAATTTTCTTTTGCTCCATAGGGGTGGGAAACGCCATCTGGGTTTCCCAGGCTATGACAAGCTCCGGCGTCACCCCAAGCTCCCTGGCGAAATCCACCTCGCTCTGCCCGGTGGCCTCGCGCAGTTTTTGATAGTCTATGCTCATGATTGTCAGATGATATGAAACGACGGTTAAAGCCGCATATCCTTCTCCCTCTCCAGGGTGCAGTAATCCACAGGCTCCGATCCCGCCACGAACACCTCCTCAAAAGTGTCTCGGCACAGCTTGGTGGCCAGTTTACCCGATTCCCGGTCGATAGTGCGGATAACGACGCTGTCTGGCGGTGTGAAATCGAGAACCGGATGGTTCCTGAGCGCCTGGATCATGAACTCCACCCATATGGGCGCGGCGGTTCTGCCACCTGTCTCTCCCCGTCCCATGGATCTGTTGTCGTCGAATCCGACCCATACACCAGCCGCCAGATCGGGTGTGTAGCCCACGAACCACGCGTCGCGATAGTCGTTGGTGGTGCCTGTTTTTCCCGCCACCGGCCGGTTAAGCGCCTTGGCGGCTCTGCCGGTTCCGTTTTGCACCACGCCCTTGAGCATGTTGGTGATGACATACGCCACCTCGGGGCGGATAGCGTCATGGAAGGAGGGGACGCGCTCTTCGAGTATTTCGTTATCGGCGTTTTTTATGGAGACGATGAAAAACGGCTCCGCCCGAAGCCCGTTGTTGGCCAGGGTGGCGAAAGCCGATGTAAGCTCTAGGGGTGTCACCTCCGACGATCCCAGGGCCAGGGACAGGGTTGGCGTCAGGGGTGACTGGATGCCGCATCTTTTCGCCAGAGCGACGACGTGGTCGATTCCCACTTTGTCCAGAAGTTTTATGGAGGCTACGTTGATGGAGTTTTCCAACATTGTGCGCAGTGTCACGGGACCATAGAACTTGTTGGAAAAGTTCGTCGGTTTCCAATTTCCCTTGTGCTCCGGATCTTTGTAGGACACCGGCGAGTCTATTATCGTGTCGGCCGGAGACAACCCCTTGTCGATGGCCGCCAGGAACACAAACGGTTTAAAAGCCGATCCCGGTTGCCTGTGGGAGCTTATGGCCCGGTTGAACTGGGAGCTGGAAAAGTCCGCCCCTCCAACCATGGCAAGCACGGCCCCGTCACCCGGACGGACCGCCACCAGGGCGGCCTGCGCTTTGGCTTTGTCCGTGAGGACTCTCGCCCGGCGAATCCTTTCGTTTATGGTCTGCGACCCCCTGGCCACGGCGTCTTCCGCGGCTTTTTGCATGTCCAGGTTCAGCGTGGTGGTGACAACCAGCCCCTCGCGGTACAATCGGTCCTTTCCATATTTTTTTTCCAGGTATTGCCGGACCGTTTCGACGAAATGCAAAGCTCCGCCCCCGTTCCCCTCTTTTTTCGCCAAAGTGATCGGTTCAGCCCTGGCGGCGATTTCCTCTTCGTGCGAGATGTGATTTTCAGCTCTCATCCGGCTGAGCACGGTCGCCCGGCGTTGTTTGGCCAGCTCGATGTTGTTGAAAGGAGAATAACGGCTCGGAGCCCGTGGCAACCCCGCCAGCAGGGCGGTTTCCGCCAGTGAAAGGTCCGCGACGGATTTGCCGAAATATATCTGTGACGCCGATTCCACCCCGTACGCCCCGGATCCCAGGTAAATCTGGTTCAGGTAAAGCTCCAGGATTTCTCTTTTCGTGTATTTTTTTTCAATTTGAATCGCCAGCAGCGCTTCCTTGATTTTTCTGATTATGCTTTTTTCCGGTGTGAGAAAAAGCTGTTTGGCGAGCTGTTGCGTGATGGTGGACCCTCCCTGCGCCATCCTGCCCAGCCGGATATCCACTACCAGGGCGCGCAGGATGCTAAGCAACCTTACCCCCTGATGGCTGAAAAACTGGTCGTCTTCCGTGTCCAGAATGGCGTTTTTTAAAAGGTTGGGTATGTTCCTGTAGGGCGCCCAGATCCGTTTTTCCAGGTATAGTTCCGATATCAGCCTGCCATCTTCGGCCAGGACGCGGGTGACGACGTTTGGTTTATATCGCTCCAGGTCGTTTATGCCCGGAAGGTCGTGGTACATGGCGAAACTAAGACCGAGCAGGGATCCGACAATCACCGACACAGACAAAAGAAATCCAAACACGACCGGTCGCCGTGAATATAAAGGAAGCAATCCCGCCAAAGTTCCGTCCTGCTGTTAAATGTATAGTGACCGGCCGCCGTCCACCACGATGGTGTGGCCCGTTATATATTCCGCCTGCGAAAGAAACATTACAGCCGCGCTGATATCACCGGCCGTTCCGAATCGTTTGAGCGGAATCCGGTCCAGGGCTTTGTTGAAACCGCTCGCGTCCTCCGTTTGCGCAGGCTTAAGTATCGCCCCTGGCGCGACGGCGTTTACAAGTATATCCGGAGCCAGCTCCAGCGCCAGTTGTTTTGTTAATGATTTCAGTCCCGCCTTGGCAATCGTGTACGCCATAAAATCCTTCCTCGGATAATCGGCGTATATATCCAGCATGTTTATTATGTGTCCGGGCTCGCTGTTTCTCAAGCTTTCAATCGCCGCCAGAGACATCATCGCAGGAGCCATCACGTGGATGGAATGGCTCTTTTCGATATCCTCGGCGGTGATGGTGTCCAATGGCGTTTTTGCGAAAAACGAGGCGTTGTTGACCAGCAGGTCGAGCCTTCCGAATGTGTTTACGACCGATCGCACCAGCTTCTGGCAGGCGGTTCTTTCCGACAGGTCGGCCATGAAAACGGCCGCCATGTTTTCTCCCTGTTTTACATTGACAACCTGCGCCAGCTCGTCCGCCTCCTGCTTTGCGTTGCGGTGATGTATGGCCACCTTGTACCCATGCTCCGCCAGGGTCCGGACGACACACGCCCCCAGGCGGCGCGCGGCGCCTGTCACCAGGGCGACCTTGGTGTTGTTTGCCCTCACACGTTCTCCCGCTTTGCGTTAGTTCTTTCCATTCCCCATTTTTTACGCCTTTCCCACAGCGATTTGCGGCTGATACCGAGCATGTTGGCGATTTCCTTTTCGCGGTAGACGTTTTCGTACCTTTTTATGAAGCTTTTAATATACTCGTCGATAGAGAGCCTGTGCTCTATCGATTCGGCCTGTGTGTCGTCACTTGGACGGATGATCTTGTCCGGCAGAGACGCGGGCGTAACGCTGGTTGACTCCTCCAGTATCAACGCTCGCTCCATGACGTTTTCCAGCTCCCGAACGTTTCCGGGCCAGTGATATGATTTTATCAACCTCATCGTTTCCTACTGGATGCTTTCCACGTTCCGGTTCAGCCTGGAAGCGTGCTTTTTCAGGAAATGTACGGCCAGCTCCTCTATGTCCTGGCCGCGCTCTCTTAAAGGGGGCAACTCTATCGTAAGCACGTTGATCCTGTAATACAGGTCTTCGCGGAATGTCTTGTTTTCGACTTCGATATCGAGCTTTTTGTTCGTGGCGGTGATGATCCTTACGTCGCACTTGAAGGATTTGCTGGACCCGACTGGCCGGATCACCTGGTCCTGTAACACTCGTAACAACTTCACCTGCAACGCCGGTGGAAGCTCTCCGATTTCATCGAAGAAAATGGCTCCTCCCCGGGCCTCCTGGAACAGGCCCGGCTTGCTGGACACCGCGCCGCTGAAGGCTCCCTTTACGTGGCCGAACAGTTCCGACTCCATAAGCTCTGCAGGCAGGGCTCCACAGTTTACCGGAACGAAAGGCTCGTTTGCTCTTTGGGAATGGCGGTGTATGGCTCTTGCAATCAGTTCCTTGCCGACGCCGCTCTCCCCGATGACCAGGACGCTCGAATCTGTGGGAGCCACTTTGTTCACCAACTTGAACACGTCCATTATTTTCGGGCACGACCCGATAAACTCCTCCAGGTTGATCGACCTGTTGAGCTCCTCTTTTAAAAGCTTGTTTTCCCGCGCCAGCCGCGTGTCGCGCAGGGTGTTGGCGACGGATATCCTGATATCGTCGTGAACGAACGGTTTTATGATGTAATCCCGCGCTCCCTGGCGCATGGCTTCCACGGCGGTCTCCACGGTGGAATAATTCGTCATGAGCATTACGGCGGCTCCGGTGGTTCCCCCCGCCACTTTTCTCAGAACTTCCAGCCCGTCGCTTCCGGGCATTTTCAGGTCGGTCAGCACGAGGTCGTACACGGTCTGGGAGGCCATCTTTATGGCCGTGTCGCCATCGTGGCAAATGTCCACACGATAGCCATCTTTTTCCAGCACTCTTTGCAACACGGCGCAGATGGTCTCTTCATCGTCCGCTATGAGTATTCGGGGTGCGTACATCAGGCGGTCTCCAGTTCAAATTCGATCCTGGCGCCTTTGCCCGGGGCGCTTTGTATCTTCAGGCTGGAGTTGTGGTTTTCCAGGATGTTGTAGCAGACGTAGAGCCCCAGCCCGGCGCCTTTTCCAACGGGTTTGGTGGTGAAAAAAGGCGCGATCGCGTGTTTGGCCACATCCCCTGTCATGCCCTGCCCATGATCTTTCACGGAAATCGCAACGCTCGACGGGGATGATTTTTCGGCTTTGACAATGACGGTTCCCTTGCCATTGATCGCGTCTGCGGCGTTTAAAAGCAGGTTTATGAGCACCTGCTGAATCTGGTCCGGGTCACACAACACGGGGGGCAGGTCCTCTTGTATGTCTATCTCGATGTCTATGAGCTGGCCCCTGTTGTCGAGTTTGAGCAGGGGTGTCGCCTTGTCGACAATCTCCTTTACGGACGAGGGTGTGAACTTCACGGATTTTTGCCTGGAATACTCCACCAGGGAGTTTACTATGTTGTTGATCCTTCCTATATGCTGGGCTACCAGCGTGAGGGATTCGTTTCTGAACTTTTTGTTTTCCCCGTCTTCTCCCATCAGCTCCTGTACAAGGGCGTATATGGATGTGAGCGGGTTACCCACCTCGTGCGCCACGCCCGCCGCCAGCCTGCCCACGGACGCCAGCTTTTCCGCCTGGAGGATGTTTCGCTCCATTTCCACATGGTCGGTTATATCCTGGACAAGGATCACCAGACCACGCAGAACATCGTACCTGTCCACCAGCGGGCTCAACGTCAGGTTTTCGATTCTTTTGCGTCCGTCACGGCCGGCAGCGGGAAACCTGTTCTCTCGCACAACTTCACGTAGCTGGATGGCTTTTACCATCATCGGTTCGTATTCGCGAAGGATATCAGGCACCTTGGCGCCGACGGTGTCCGAGGCCATTCTTCCTGTCAGCGCTTCCATCTCCCTGTTCCAGGTGGTTATCACGAAATTCATGTCCACCGAGCATAGGCCTATGGGGATGGACAAGCTCACGTTTTCATACAACTCCTTGAGCCTGGCCAACTCCTCGTTAAGGTTGTCGGCGCGGCGCTGGCGGTTGAGGAGCTGGTTTCGCATCCTGTGAAACGACTCGTAAAACCGGCCGACATCTTCGGGCTTTATCTCCAGCCTGCCGGTTGTCATGACCCGGGCCATGGCCCCACCCACTTCGCGGCCCAGCGATTTTTCCAGAGCCTCCCTGATCTTTTCAAAATCCTCCGATGACAATGGCGATCGGGCGTCAATCCCAAGGGTGGAGTATACGCGGTCTATCTCCTTTGACGCTTCGCCGGTCCCGATGAATTCGCCAAGCGTTTTCACCAGCTTATCCCGCGAGGGCGGGCCTGCCACGCTCATTGTCCGGCTCCCCAAGCTTGTCTAGCTTGCCGACGGAGGTCATTATCGCAAGCGCTTCGCGCAACGCGTGGTGCGCGTCGTCGGCGGTGCCATCGCATCCCAGCTGTTCAACGGTTTGCTCTGTCACAATCGATCCGCCGATCATCACCCTGGCTTCCGGCGCGGCTTCCCTTATCCTCTCGACGAGTTCTTTCGCGCGGGAAAAACAGGTCGACATCATCATCGAAACGCAGACCAGGGGCCTGTCCAGGGCGGCGGCTTTTTTTACAAACCTGGAGATGGGCACGTCGCTCCCAAGGTCTTCCACATCGAACCCGGCTATCTTGAAAACCATTTTCACCAGGTTTTTTCCTATGTCGTGAATGTCTCCTTCTATGGCTCCCAGTATTACGTTCCCTTTGCTTCCTCCAGTTCCGCCGCCGCTGATTACGTGGGGTTGCAACAGGCCCAGTCCCGCGTATAGAGTGTCCGCGCACATCAACAGCTCCGGCACAAAATATTCCTGCTCGTCATACAAGCGCCCAACCTGCTCCATGCCGGGGACGAGCCCCTCGAATATAGCCATGTAGGCGTCCATCCGCCGGTCTATTATCGTCTGGCAGACAGATCTTACAACCGCCTCGTCATATTCGACCACACCGCGCTTCAGTTCCGATAGCAGTTCCGTGTCGACGGGGGTGGGGTCAGACCAGGGTTTTGGCGAGTTCATACGCTGTGTCCAGCCCGGCTGTGATTTTTTGTTGGAGCATTGATTTGAAAATACCCGTTTCCACCTTGTGCTTGATGGCTCCGGTCGCAAGGGCTCCGATGCCGCGCACGTGGCCGGATATCTGTTTCTCGTCGTCGTTCGGTTCCAACCCTTCGAACCCGTATGGAGGAGTCGCGTTCACGTCGGCGATAAGCAGGGGTGATTCGATTTTTTCAAGAGCTTCTTTGCTCATTAGTTTTACACCCGCCTTTACCGCCGCGATGGCGATGTCCGATTTCTTCATCAGGGCGAGCCTTTCATCCTCAGTACTGGCGGACGCCGCTCCGATTTTCACCGAGTAATTTTTCTCAAGCTCCGCCGCCACCCGGTCGCCAGCCACCTGGTCTCTGGAGGTCACTATGGTCACTATGGCTCCTTCGCGGGCGCACAGGACGGCGGTTAGGCTCCCCACCGGACCAGTTCCGCCGAGTATCATGGCTCGCTTGTCTTTCAATCCCCCAGCCGCTTTGCCGGTTTTCGCGGTGAGCGCGGCGGCGGTGGTGTACGCCCCTTTCGGATCCGAAAATGTCGATACCGTAAATGGGGCGAACATGGATTTGCGGACTGTTCCGGCTATTTTTTCCGTCAACGCGACATCAGACCCTCCTATGAAAATACCGGAGCGCGAGGTCCCTTTCGGGCCGCGGGAAAAAATAATGTCGTGAGTGAGCGATTCGGTGTTTTCGGGTGTGACCATGGGATAGGGAATAACAACGTCAAACCCGGAATCGAGGGCTATGTTGACGTCAAAAGGGCTGGCGTGCGGGTCTGTGGACAAAAAGAACAAATGATTACGCATGGATCACCAACTATGATAGTACCTGTAATGACTGTCTGTTACTGATGGTAACAATGTCGGGGCCGGATGTAAATAGCCGCCATCTGTTTCCATCTGCTCCAGGTTTTCAATACTATATGTTTTCAACACGATATGTTACAGCAACCTGTTATAATTACTGGGCGGTGAATACTTAATATTGAGGAATCGAAAATGCGAATAGGGGTATTGACAGGAGGTGGAGATTGTCCCGGTCTTAACGCCGTCATCAGGGCGGTGGTAAAAACCGCCGAACACAAGTATCACGATGAGGTTATAGGCATACGGGACGGGTTTTCCGGGCTTATCCGGAACAAGACGCATCCTCTCGACCTGGCCAGGGTGTCGGGCATCATGCCTCGGGGCGGAACGATTCTTGGTTCTTCCAACAGGGACAACCCCTTTAAATTCGCCGAATATATAGGCGGGAAAATGGTTCAGAGCGACGTGTCTGACACCGCCGTCGAGAACTATAAAAAGAACGGATTGGATTGTCTTATCGTGGTAGGCGGAGACGGGACGCTGGACATCGCCCACAAGTTTTCCCAAAAGGGGCTGAACGTTATAGGCATTCCCAAAACCATAGACAACGACCTCTACGCCACGGACATCACTTTCGGATACGACACCGCCGTAACCACGGTGATGGAGGCGCTGGACAAGATACATACGACAGCGGAATCGCATCACCGCGTCATGGTGGTCGAGGTCATGGGTAGCGACGCGGGGTGGATCGCCACCGCCGCCGGTATCGCGGGAGGGGCGCACATTATCCTGATCCCCGAAATTCCCTTCGAAATCGAGAAGATCGCCCGGAAAATATACGAACGAAAGGGCAGGGGCAAACATTTTACCGTGATCGTCGTTGCAGAAGGGGCGTATCCGATCAGCGGCGAAAGGACCATCAAGCGCATCGTCGAAGGATCGTCTGAAACTGTCCGCCTGGGTGGTGTGGGGGAATATGTCGCCGCCGAGCTTGAACGCCAGACGCATATCGAGGTGCGCACAACCGTGCTCGGTCATATCCAGCGTGGTGGCACTCCCTCCGCTTTCGACAGGATTCTCGCCACCCGTTATGGCGCGGCGGCTGTGGTTTTCGCCCATGAGGGCAAGTTTGACCATATGGCCGCGTTACGCACGCCGGACATTGTGTCTGTGCCCCTGGAAGAAGCGTTGCACCAGATGAAACGAGTCAGTCCGGACGGGAGCCATATTGTCACCTCGCGCAATGTGGGTATAAGTTTTGGCGACTAGACGGATCCGTCGCTGGATTAGGCTTGCAGTAACGTGAAGATAATCCGCGGCCTTCGCAATTTCCATGACAAGCCCGCCAGGCTGGTGGTCACCCTTGGCAATTTCGACGGAGTTCATATCGGTCACCAGTTGATATTCCGACGCGTTATCGAGCTGGCGAAAAAGATAGGCGGCGCTTCTGTCGTATACACTTTCGATCCTCATCCGCTGAAAATCCTGGCTCCGGATCAAAACCTGAGCCTGCTTTGCACTTTCAAGAAGAAAATGGAGCTTATCGCGGCGTATGGTATTGACATCTGCATAATGGCCGATTTTACACGGGCGTTTGCAAGGATGCATCCCAGGGACTTCGCCAAGAAGCTCATGGCCGGGCTGAACATGGACACCGTGATGGTGGGGCATGACTATTCGTTCGGACAGGGGAAAGCGGGTAGCATAGAGTATTTGAAAAAAATGGGGAAAGAACTGGGGTTCAACGTGGAGATAGTGGACCCGGTTACAGTCGATAACGAGCGCGTATCCTCCACCCGTATCCGTCAATATCTCAACGACGGCGACCTGGGCAAGGCCAGGAAGATGCTGGACCGGTGCTACTCTATCGAAGGCAAAGTCGTCTCCGGCTACAAGCGGGGAAGGGCCATCGGGTTTCCCACCGCTAACCTGGACACGCCCTACGAGGTTATTCCGGCTGTGGGGGTTTACGCCGTGATAGTGAGCCTCGGGGATGGCGAGCTGTTGGACGGCGTGGTTAACATCGGCTATAATCCCACGTTCGACCGGGATGACTTTATTGTGGAAGTTCACCTGCTCGATTACGGGGACGACATATACGGCTCGGAAATAGAGGTGTTTTTCGTGGAAAGATTACGCAACGAGAAGAGCTTCGGTTCGGTCAGGGAGTTGCAGGCCCAGATAGAGGCGGATATAGAAAAGACGAGGCATGTCCTGGCCAACCTGGGTCCCGGCGGATGCGGGATAGACCCGAGGCTGGGCTGAGATGATGAAATCGACCGGAAAAAACATCATCATCTGGATAGGGTGGGGCGTCAGTCTTTTCTTTATCGCGTGGGCGGTGATGAAAATGGACATGGGCAAGGTGTGGGCGTCGATGAAAATGGCCGACTACCGGTGGGTGGTTGCGGCGGCGGTTTTCAATTTTTCATTCCTCTGGATGCGCGGGGCCAGGTGGAGGCATTTTATCGCGCCCATCAAGGAAATTTCGCGATGGAGCTCGTTTACCGCTCTTTGCATCGGGTTCATGGCGAACATGGTTCTGCCTGCCAGGATAGGCGAGCTGGCGAGGGCGTATGTGATCGCCAGGAGAGAGTCGATACCAAAAAGCTCCGCGTTCGGGACTGTGGTGATAGAGCGCTCCTTCGACGGGTTGTCTATCGTGGTGATGATCATGCTGATCTTCGCGTTCATAGAGCCGCCGGAATCACAGTTGGAGTTCTGGAAAACCTTGCGGGTGGCGGGAGTTTCGGCTTCGATGTTCTTTATCGCGTTTTTTGCGGGGATGTACCTTTTTCACAAACAGTTCAGAGTCATGGTGTGGCTTGTCGACACATTGACCGGCTTGATGCCGGGAAAAAGCGGGGAAAAAACCAGGGAGATACTGGAGTCGCTGAGGAAAGGCCTGGATTCTCTCGATCATGGTCATCGCCTGCGCCGGGTTATTATCTGGAGTGCGATCATATGGGGGACAGCCGGGATTTACAATTACATGATCTTCATGGCGTTTGACATCGATCTGCCGTTCAGCTCCGGCTACCTGGTCAACGTAAGCCAGGTGATAGGCGTGATGATCCCTTCAGCCCCCGGTTTTATCGGTGTGTTCCACGCCGCCACCATCGCGGGGCTTATGTTTTACGGTGTTGATAGCGAGCTGGCGCTTTCCGTGGCGCTGGTGATCCATATTGTCATGTTCATGATGATGATAATCCCCGGCCTGGTGTTTCTGTGGATGGAACAATACTCGCTTAGCGATATACAGCATTCCGCCGACGGGGAGTGAACGTTGCGCCTGGCCTGACGCCGGCTTCAACGATATCTCGAATATCCTAGTGTATCAGCGCAAGTAGCTCCGATCCGGGGTGGAGCTTTGCCAGGCGGTTCTTATACGCCTGTTTTTCCCGGTTCCTGCCTTTTTGCATAAGAAAATACGCCATGTTAAACAGCGCGTATTCGTAATCGGATCTTAGTTTCAACGCCGCCAGAAGGTTTGATTCCACTTTTTTGTCCAGGTTCACCCGCAGTTGCTCGCCCATTTTGAGGTAGGCTACGGCGCGATTGTTGAAAGCCTCCGGGACGCCGGGGTCGATCGAGATGGCCTTGTCGAGCTCGCCGACGGCGCTGGCGTATTCTGATTTCAGAAAATGCACACAGGCCAGGTTGTTGTGCGCCATGGCGTAGGTATGGTCTCTTTGCCACGCCTCTCGGAAATAACCGGCGGCGGCGGCGGCGTGTTTGAGGAACTGCGATTCATGCGCGTTTTCCGGCCGCATCCTGCGTGTGAGGGAAGATCCCGGCGATCTTCTGCGTCTGTAGGCGTTGCGCGCGCGGGTTGTCGGGTCTATTATCAGCGACAGCCGGAACATTGGCGTTTCGGATTTCCATTTGGCGTATTCCTCCGCCGCCATCTGGTAATGGACAAGCCCCAGGTTGTTAAAGCCTTCCCTGCTTTGGTATACGGAAAGAAAATCCTTGAAGTAATACATGGCGGCGGTGTAGCTTGCTTTTTTATACGCCTCGACACCCTTTTCGAACACCTCGATTTTTTCGACCACCCTTCGCAAGGTCGACAGCGCCACCGCGGAGCGCTCTTCTATTTTCGGATGGTTTACCTGCATCACGATTCCTTCGAGCAGGTCGGGGCTGGTAGCCGCGGTCCATTCCCGGAAAAAATTGGTGTCGATATCGACGATTCTTTTCACGTCATACCCGGCCTGGGACGCGTAAAGCAGGCCGTACTGGTCCGCCTGCAACTCCTTTGCGGAGACGGAATCCGACCTTTTTGCGATTTTTATCACCTGCTCCAGCGTTTTTCTGGTTTGTTCGTCTTTCGCGGAATCGGGATGAACCCCCTGGTAGAAAAAGAAATGCCAGAAATCGCCATTTACCTGGTGGCTCAGCTCGTGCCCGATCACGAAAGCCAGCCTGGCGTCTCCATCGGAGACGGTCTTCGCCCTGAAACATATGTCGAGCGCGCCCCGGGTGACGATGATCGATCCATCGGGCAACGACCTCGCCCAGGGGAATCCTTCTTCATCCAGTATTATCAGCTCCGGAGAAGGCCCCGGGCGCTTGTCGGCGGCGGCCAGCGTCCTGTCGAAAATCTGGTGGGCGCGCACCGATCTTGGATCGTCGTCGGCGAGTTTTGTAGAGCCTTGCAACCAATATTGTTTTCCTGCGTCAGGGGGGGTGATTTGCGCCAGGCCGGCAGCGGGATCCATGATGACCAGTAGCGCCGCAACAAGAGAGGTCGACAGGGCATACGGGCTTTTCATGTGAGCCTCGTAAGGTTAGTTAATAAAAACGAATTGTCCAGTGGCGACAAATATTTTACCAGGCCCCTTTTCCCCGGTGACTCTCCATCGATAGGCTTTGCCGGACTGTAAAAAAGATTTCCCGATGGTAACGCCAGGGTAGGAGGTTTTGACATTGTGGATTTCCAGGGGAGTTGTGGGCCGAAGCTCCACCAGCGAGAAATGATATTCATCGGAGCCCTTGACATGTTTCCATCCGAACACCACCTGTCCGTCGCCGGTCAGCTTTACATAAAGCCCGGCCTCGATCACGCCAAGCTTGCGGCCCGCGTCCGAAAAGCCGAACGATGGGCCTGATTGTTTCGGGGCTTCATAAAGGGTGAATACCTGGCTCGAATCGAGCTTTACGATGTGGGCGCGATTATAAATGTTGGTGTAGGCCAGGAAGAAAACGAAGCTGGCCGCAAGTGCGTATGCGGTGATGGGCCTGGACATAAAACTTCGCAACAAATCCACGGTGGTTGTTTTGCGCGGATTCGGTTTTGTCTCCTCGAATGTTTTGTCCACCGCTTTTATGTATCGTTGCGGCGTTTTTTCCATATGAAGCGTACCCTCTGCCATTTTCTCCGATGAGCGGGTGAAATAGGCGGCTCTTTCAAAACATATGTCGCAATCAACTACATGCTCGGAGTAACTATCACGTTCGGCCCGGGGGAGGCGGTTTCCGAGAAAATCTCCCATTATTTCGGTCGGGACACATTCTTGTGTCAACTCGAAAGGTCTAATTACAGATTCCCCGTCTGTCCGCACGGCTGTCCTGAAAGTCTGCAACGAGATGAGCCGGTCCATGCACTGGGCGCAGAACCCCAGATGAGCCCGGACACGCTCGCGCGCGTCGTCTTCCATGCCGGGATCGGTATATGCGATCAACTCGGAAAGCTTCGGGTGCATCATGTCGTTAATCCCGCCAATATCGAAAAATCATCCACTAAACTCCGGTTTCGTTCAATATTGTCTTCAGGCCGCTGTGTGTAAGCTCTATCCTGTCATGTTTCATATTTGTACGGACAAGCTCCAGCAATTCCTTGATATTTTTTTCCAGAGCGTAAAAAACATCGTTAACGGCAGTTTCATCTATTGATTTTTTACTTGAAATATCAACGCCTATGTTTTTGTAAAATATGATAATATCCTTTGCTTTCATCTCTTTGTTAAACCAAAGGTCCAGCAGTCTTCTGCTTTGTTTGGGAAGCTGGTCCAGTGAGATTTTCAGCGCGTCATAGAATCTGTCCAGTGCGATCCGATCCTCCATATCGATCTGCTCTTTGGCCAACTGCACAGGCCGTCCGGGGCTGTCTTCCTCCTTTGCAGGGTGGTCTATCTGGAAAAAGAGAGGGCTTTTGATCAGGTCAAGCGACCCGCTCCTGATCAACGCCTCCTGCACCCTCCTGACGACAGCCCTGGCCTCGTCAAGCGGGATGGACAGCTCCCTGGAAATTTCAGATTCACCCCGCCTCATCCGGAGCAATACGAAAGCCTTTTGCTCCGGCGCGGGTAATTTCTGAATCGCCACCGGCAGACGTTTGGACGCCGACGCGCTAAAAAATTCTTCCATATTTCCATCTCAACCAGTCGATGTGCAGTTCCCGGGAGTTCAGGATGGTCCACACGAACGTGGACAGGAGACAATTGTTTTTCCCCGAATATTTTTTTATCCTCCTGCGCAGTTGTTCGAAAATCCAGATATACGTGTCCATACCTTCGTCGCACTCCTGGATTTCCGTGTGGACATGGCGCCCCGACCGTTGCAGGGACAGGCTGGTCAACCCGCAAAAGTGTTGTCCTGCGGTGTAATGGCAGTGAGCTGTGCACCATTCCTTTGATTTGTACAGAACCCAATCCGTGTATTTTTCCACGAACACCGACCATGACTCGTCGTTGTTCCGGATGATTTGCGCGACAAGTTCCTTGTCATGCGAAAGCTTGTCTTGCTTGGATGGTTGTGGACACATCCGGCAATTATAGACTTGCCGTTATTTAATGGTCAACCTCGCTGGCGGATAAACGCGTCCCACCCGGCGCCCATGGTCCCCGCGGTGGGGACCATGGGGCTTGCAGGTTTAATGGCTCTAATTTCGTGTGTGGATACGATCTTCCCGCTGGCCATACAACAGGCCCGCCCCACCGCCAAGCGCTGCGCCGATCAAGGCGCCTTTGTCACGCCCGCCTTCTCCATACTGGTGGCCGATTATGGCGCCGGCAAGAGCCCCGACAGCCGCGCCCGTGGCGGCCGATTTGGGCTGGTTGGTAGAGGCGCATCCGGCCGAAAACGCCATAACCATGGCGCATGCGATAATCATAGCTGAAAGTTTCATGATCTTCTCCTTAGCTGATCCGCTTGCTTTTGTAAGGTTATTTGTACGGACCGTGAACCGGAATTCCGGTATCGGCGTTTTGAAAAACAGGTCATGAAATTGCATATTTCAGGTATTAATCGATCTGGCAGATGGTATTATTGATGGCTGGCGGACAATAAGGCGATTTCATTTCAGGCGGAGTATGGATTCCACAGAAGCCAGAGCCCTTGTAAGGGCGATGAACATAATGATGGATACGTCACGAAGTTTCGATATGAAACTGAGCGACCTGTTGAAGTTTATTCTCGGGAAAATGAATTCGCGCTCCGGATCTATCATGATAATCGAGGATGAAACCCTGGTTGTCAGAGCCTCGACCAACCTTGACCTGACCGGTAAACATCAAAAGCTCAGTGAGGATTCGATCTCTCTTCGCGCTTATCGACACGGAAAAATCATCCGCACAGGCGACTCGAAAAAAGATCAGCCGGAGCTGGCGCGTCTTATGCGAAGGCCTGGTGGCAATGGGGAAAATATGTTCATCAGCTCCCCTATCGAGACCCAGGGGGGCGTTGTGGGGATATTCAACATTTCAGACAAGATCGATTCGGGGCCGTACACTAAAAAAGAAGCCGTCATACTGGACAAATGGGTGCGCAGAATAAGCCCGGTGGTGGAAAACGCCAAACTTACCGAGGATATCAGGCGGGAAAGGAACAAGCTCAAAAAAGCCAATTCAAAGCTTCGCAAGCTCGAAAAGCTGAAGCAGGACCTGATACACATGGTCATACACGACATGAAAGGGCCGCTCCAGGAAATCGGGGCGAACATAGATATGATAAAGTCGAGCGACCTGGATAAATTTTCCCTTTCCTGCCTGGAATCTGCGGAAATCGGGACCAGCGATCTGTCGCGCATGATCGGCAACCTCCTGGACATCAGCAGGATGGAAGAGGGGAGGATAGAGCTCAAGCCGGAGAGAATCGATGCGAAACAGCTTGTGGACACCGCGCTGGGAAAGCTCAGGAATGTGTTCAAGCTAAATGAGATAAGAACGAGAGCCGACATGCCCGGGGATGAGGTTGTCTTTTTCGCCGACCGGCCCCTGATGGAGCGGGTGCTGGCCAATCTGCTGATAAACGCGTCGGAACATTCGCCCGAGAATAGCGAGGTGACGCTGACAGCTTTAAACCGGCCGGACAGGGGTTGCGTGGAAATCCTCGTAACGGATCAGGGCTCCGGTATTCCCAAAGAGCTTCAGAAAAGCATTTTCAAAAAATTCCACCAGGTGGGAGAGAAAAAAGCTCGAGGGGGCTCTGGGCTGGGGCTTGCCTTTTGCCATATGGCTGTAAAAGCGCATAAAGGCAGGATCCGGGTGGAAAGCGCCCCCGGCGAGGGGAGCCGTTTCGTAATCGAACTCCCTGTGAAAACACAAGACAGCGGAAAACGGAAGAATTGATCGCGCCACACGGGTCCAGGCAAGGACAGCGGACCGGGGGAGATGTCGAAAAGTTTGACCCGGGAGCGTATTTTTTCTAATATCGATCATATTATATAAACCAGTTCAAAGGTTATCCATGAAGCTGATCCGTTGCTACACACGAAAAGAAAACCTGGAGCCGATCCGGCATAAGCTGTTTGAGCTGGGCGCGCCGGGGATGTCGGTAACCGAAGCCAAGGGGATAGGAAAACCAATGAGCCAGATCGCCTCTAAGGACGGGGAGGAGAATAGATCCATACCACAGTTTCGGGATCGGATTTGCATAGAAATTGTTGTGGACGATGAAAGCCTGGCGGAGTTTTCCGACGCTCTTGCGGCGATTTGCCGGACAGGCTCTTTGGGCGACGGTAAAATTTTCATAATTCCGGTAGACGACGCTATTCGTGTCAGGACGGGTGAACGGGGTATAAAATCTCTTTACTGATGGCTGAAACCTGGCGTCTTATCGAAAACCCACCAGGCGCAGGAGCCTGGAACATGGCGGTGGACATGGCGCTGGTTCAATCCGCGCAAGAGCAAAACCCGCTTCCTACCTTACGTTTTTATGGCTGGACCCGGCCTACCTTATCGTATGGATACGCCCAGCGCCCCAGGGAATGGGCGGATTTGGCTTTTATGGAGAAAAACGGGGTGTCCTTGGCGCGCCGCCCCACCGGGGGGAGGGCTGTGTTGCATGACGAAGAGGTGACGTATTCAGTCGTGGTTCCGGTATCGAGCGCCATTTTCGGTTCGTTAAGGGAAATCCATGGCAGGATAAGCGCCGCCATGAGAATGGCTCTGTCGGAATGCGGTGTGAAGATGGACCCGGTTGAGAGTGGTTCAGGCGGTGGTCTGTCCACTGCGTGCTGTTTCGCATCGAAGACAAGGCACGAGATCACAGCCGGCGGGCGCAAGATAGCCGGAAGCGCCCAGCGTCGGCTCAGGGGGGCTGCTTTGCAGCACGGGTCGATAGTTTTGTCTATTGACGCAGACAGGTACCTGTCATGTTTTAAATGGAAGGATCGGGCTGCCCGGGAAAACGCCAGAGGGCGCATGGGCGCGGTGAACGACTTCAGAAAAACACCAATGGATCCGGGACGGTTGCGTGAAGCCATCATAAAATCTTTTGAGCGGCTGTTCGACATTGATTTTAAGGAGGGGCGGATGAGCCAGTGGGAAAATCAACTAGCCTGGCGTATATATGATAACGGAACAGGATTGGAGGGAGCGGCGTGAAACATGCAATCTTCCTGGTCTGCGTGTTGGTTTTCGCGGGATGTGTCAGCATCACCACCGGCGCCAATTTCGACGTTTCCAAAGTAAGATCGATACAAAAAAACGTTACAACCTCCGTTGAAATAATGGAATGGTTCGGCCCTCCATATTCGACAGGGTTGGATAACGGGGACGAGGCGTGGACATACAGTTATCTCAAATCGGCCTCCGGCCAGACGATGTCCAAAACCTTGTATCTGGTATTCGACAAAACCATGAAAGTGAAAAGCTACACTTTTTCGACCAGCTTCCCGGAGGAGATGACCTCGCCGAAGTGATACGCCCGGGTAGGTGTGACGCGCCCCGCTTATCGGTTTTGGCTCGTCCGGGACAACCAGCCATGCTGTGGGCTCGGTTTTGGGCGTGAGTTAATCGCCTGTCGTGGTACAATCGCACCCTTTTGTTAAAGCATGGGATAAATGATAATGGATTACAAGCAATGGCCCTTCGTGGAGGCCAGGCGCATCGTCGCTCGTTGCAAGAGACTCGGCAAAACCTCCATAACCGCCCAAACCGGGTATGGCCCCTCCGGGATGCCTCATATCGGCACTTTTGGTGAAGTAGCCCGGACGTCGTTCGTCCTCCAGGCGCTCAAGATCATTTCTCCGCAAACCGATACGCGCCTTATATGTTTTTCCGACGATATGGATGGCTTGCGGGAGGCTCCCTCGAACATCCCCAACAGGGACATGGTCAAACAGCATCTGGGCAAGCCGCTCACCTCCATTCCGGACCCTTTCGGCGAGGAGGAGTCTTACGCCCACAACATGAACAGGAGACTGCGCGAGTTTCTCGATTCTTTCGAGTTTGAATACGAGTTCGCCTCTTCCACGGACCAATACCGCTCCGGGGCTTTCAACGAACCCCTGATCCGTATTTTGCGCAAACACGAAAAGATCAAGGAGCTGTTCGTAAAAACCATAAGCGAGGAGAAAAGAGCGGCGTGGAGCCCGTTTTTTCCGGTTTGCGAAAATTGCGGCAAGATATACTCGACACGCCCGACAGGTTATGACATTGAAAACGGATCCGTATCATACGTGTGTGACATATCCGTCGATGGAAAATATCAGGCGTGCGGTCACTCGGGTGAGACCAGCGTCCTTGACGGCCATTGCAAGGTAGGGTGGAAGGTGGACTGGGCGTTGCGGTGGTTCGCCCTGGGGATTGATTACGAGATGCACGGCGAGGACCTGGTAGAGTCTGGCAGGCTGTCGTCGAAAATCGTCCGGGAGATCGGCGGCAAGCCGCCGGAGCTTTTCAAATACGAGCTTTTCCTGGACGAAACCGGCAGGAAGATATCGAAAAAGATCGGCAACGGTGTCTCCATCGAGCAATGGCTCTCTTACGGGCCTGTCGATTCGCTACTTTACTTCATGTATATAAAACCGCAGCAGACCAAGAAGATGGGGTTGCCGCTGTTGCCTAAGATCATTGATGGATACCTGGAACTGGTGGCCAGGTATGACGGCGAGTCGGTGGACAGCCCCGTCCCGTTCGTCGCCCGTCTTTCCAAGGGATCGCACGCGGCGGTCCTGTATGGTGATAATATTATCACCTACTCGCTGATATACAACCTGGTCATCGCCCTGTCGGCGACGGACCCCGCTATTGTCCGGGAATACCTGGTGAAGTACCAGCCGGAAGTGGCGGACAATATCGGCTATTACGACGAGCTGATTGAAAAAGTGATGACCTATTACAGGGAGGTTTACCTGCCCAACAGGGTCGAAGAGGCGGCCGGTTCCGAGTATGACGAAGCCATACGCGATTATTTGGCGGAGCTGGAAAGGCTACGTGACGCCGGTGAGGAAATAACGGTCGAAATGGCGCAGAACATGGCGTTTCAGGTAGCCAAAAAACATGATGTGAAAATGAAAGATTGGTTCGCCACGCTGTACCGCCTGTTTCTTGGCCAATCTTCGGGGCCTAAAATGGGAAGTTTCATAACGTTGATCGGTATCGACCGCGCGGTGGAAAAGCTCAGGGCCCACCTGGACGGATAAAACCTCGCTGGTTACCGCGTATTGATGCTTTCAAAGGATGTTCTCAGTTCATCGGTAGTTGTAGAGCGGCCAAATTGTGTTTCAATAAGATTGGTAATAACCTTGCGTGTCCATTTTCCCGCGAGCGTCTCAGGCGTTTCAAAGGCGATCGAGCAGTCCCTTAAAAGGATAATATTGTATTTGTGTAATTGGGAAACAGGAACGATCCCTATGGGCCGGTTCAATACGCAATAATTCAAGGCATAGCCTGCGTACAATAGCGTTTTTATACCATTCCGCTGCAAAAAATCATTGAATAAATCAGTTGATGTCGATATGTCATTCCCCAAAATGAATTCACCACTCATAGGTTTGATCAATTTATTGATTGTCCAGCCTTAATACGTGTGATGGGCGTGGATAACCTTTAAATTATGTTTACGAGCCAGTTTGAGCAGGGGAACGATTTTGCTTTTAATATGTCGCCTGGCCCGTTCTGTCCAACCGTTGTTCGGATGGCTCTCCCACACATCGACAAGCATGAGCGCCATATGGTCAAGCTCGTACTCCAACACGTCATAACTATAATGTGAATCCTCTTCCGTGTCGTATTTGTCATCTTTTACCGAGGCAGTAAAATTTCTCACTTTCAGTTTTATGACTCCGCCTGTACCAGGATATGCATTGGATCGTTGTTGTAGTATGGTTTGGCGCTTCTGTTCGGCATATATCCCCCCCCAGTAGGTTTTGTGGATTGCATGTCATGTATGACAACGGTAATATAAAAATTACAATTGCCAAGCCACACACAGTGTGTGTATTCGCAAGGGATTTCAATATAATAAACTTATTTATATCTATATTTTACCATAACATAAAAGGTTCTTTTTCACAACCCATCCACGCTTGACTTTTTGGCCCTGTATGTTAGAGTTTCAGCCCAACGGGGATGGAGTTCCCCCCTGCAACCGCCTGCCAAAAAGGCTGATGACTCCTGTGGTGCAACTGACATAAAGGAGAGGTCACGCCCGTACCATGCCGCGAAATACCGGGAATCCGTAATAACCTCGCTGGTTACCGCGTATTGAACAGGGCTTGCGCTGTCAGCTTTGTTCGAGGGCTTTGGCCGCCTCTTCCGGTGTTTCCATCCCGTCGGTCCAGCCCCAGTATTCTGTGTTGCCCTCCAGGCTGAAAACAGATCCCGCCAGAACGGCCAGCCTGCGGGCGTTTTCCAGGTTTGCGTACTTTTTCGCTGTTGAAACCATGGTCTTTCTGCCGTCGCACATGATAGAGAGTTCATGGTCGTAACTTCTGAGTCTTTTCCCATCTCTGGTACGCCGATATGTCCGTAGTATAACGCGCTCGATATCCTCCAGCCCGCCTTCCACGGTCTTAATGGGTATGCCCAGATATTTTCTTACACTGAAACTGCCAACGTTTCCATCGAAAACTCCAACCGTGCGTGTAAGAAGGGCCATGAGCCCCAACAACCCGCTGAAAGCCCAAAAGATATGAGCGATCCTGCCGTGGAGTTCATTCTGGTAAACAGCGTAAGACAACGGCGCGGTGAATATGGCCAGTATCAGCAAACCCGTCCACCACTGGCTGTCGGTGGCCCTGAACATGCGATAGTCCCGGGAGAAGCCTTCCTCCACGCCTGGGGTGAAGCGCGGCTGGTCCGGTTCTGCCGTTTCGATTTTTCGCGGTACCCTGCCGGCGCTTTTGATCCGCGCTTTGGACATTTCCTTCGGAATGCGTAACTGGCAACCGATTAATTTTGCCAGACGCTCTGCTGTCGCGGCGGTTGGTTTCATGTTTGAGGGCAATGGTAACCGCTCGTTATTCCGGATTATGGATACCATGGGCCTGTTCCGGCCGCCCAGGTCCTTTAACCTTTCAGCGTCAATCTTGGACGCAAATAGAATCATGGGGTCGCGCTCCATAGCGATATAGAGCAATCTTTCGCCGAAATTCGGCCTCAAACTAATTCCTTCCGGCCAATTAAGGGAATACTCCACGCGGTCGATTTCGGAAAGTTTGCCCTCTATGGAGCTTACAGATTTGAACAGGAACGACGATCTGATATGAAATGTCCCTGCGGAGCTGTCGAACAGGTATGAACGCTTCACCCCAAGAAAATAAATGGATGCCGCCAGGAAGGGAAGAGTGGAGATTCCCGTATAAACAAAAGATGAAAATATATAGTCCTGAATGAAACCGACAAAATAGCCCGCAGAGTTCTGCGACAGCGCCTCTGTTGAATGGAGTTGTCCCCTGGATAAAAAATAGATGAGGCACAACATCAACGGGAAAGATAGAAAACATAAACCAATGACAATGTTCGATTCCCTGGCGTGAAAAACGGTGTTGTTTTCCCTGAAGAACTTGCTGTTTACCCAACCTGCGGATTTTAAAACCATTTCCTCTTTTCCCCCCGGTCATGTTTTAATCGGCGCTTCTCGCATGATGAGCGCCAGGTCATCATATCAACATCGTCCTGTGCCTGGAATCACATATTGCATCGCCATCCACGCTTGACTTTTTGGCCCTGTATGTTAGAGTTTCAGCCCAACGGGGATGGAGTTCCCCCCTGCAACCGCCTGCCAAAAAGGCTGATGACTCCTGTGGTGCAACTGACATAAAGGAGAGGTCATGCCCGTACCACGCCGAACAAAGCTGAAAATCCGTAACAACCGTCACCGGGGAACAATGCCATGGCGGTAAGCATCGCGCTGATAGTCCTTCTGGGTCTGCTGTCGGATTACGCGTTTACGAAGATAAAACTGCCCGGATTGCTGGGGATGCTTATTATTGGCGTGGTTGTGGGTCCGCACTTGTTCGACATTCTCAAGCCGGAGTTGCTGAAGGTGTCCGCCGACCTGAGGATGGTGGCCCTGGTGGTGATCCTGCTTCGCGCGGGGCTGGAGCTTCGACGCGACACGTTAAACAGGGTGGGGGGCACTGCTCTTATCATGTCCTTTTTGCCCGCCGTGTTCGAAGGGGTCGTCATCGCTTTTCTGGCGCCGCCGTTGCTGGGGCTGACTTTTTTGGAAGGGGCGATCCTGGGCTCGATCATCGCCGCCGTATCGCCTGCCGTGGTGGTGCCGCTGATGATCAAGCTAATAGACGATAAACGGGGAACCGCCAAAGGCATCCCCACCATGATCCTCGGGGCGTCTTCGGTGGACGACGTGTTCGTGATAGTAATATTCACGATACTGCTGGGGATGAACGCCGGTGGCGATTCGGCCATATTCACTAAACTGCTGGAGATACCCGAATCGATAATTTTGGGGATAGGCGTAGGGACGGTCGCGGGGTATGGATTGTACCGTGTGTTCGAGAAATACAAGCTTCGCGCAACGAAGATGACGCTTGTGGTCATGGCGACGGCTATAATACTGACATGGCTGGAGGAGTCGCTGAAAAACGTCGTGGCGGTGTCTGCGTTGCTGGGCGTGATGACGGTCGGGTTCGTGATCCTGGAAAAGGTGGAGGTTCGGGCGCACAAGATATCGCAGAAACTGGCCAAGTTGTGGATATTCGCCGAGATATTGTTATTTGTGCTGGTCGGAGCCCAGGTAGATGTCAGTGTCGCGTGGAACGCGGGGTTGTCGGGCGGGGCGCTGATATTTGCGGGTCTGATCGCGAGGAGTTTTGGCACATACATGTCGCTGTTCGGTTCCGGGCTGAACGTGAAAGAGAAGTTTTTCTGTGTAGTGGCGTACATTCCGAAAGCTACGGTGCAGGCGGCCATCGGCGCCGTCCCGCTGGAGATGGGGGTCCCGGGAGGAGAGGTCATCCTCGCCGTGGCCGTCCTGTCGATACTGCTAACCGCTCCGCTGGGCGCAATCGGGATTACCATCACCGGTAAACGCTGGCTGGAGAAGGAGTGACGCAGGGGGTTCAATAGTATTTTCAAGAGTATTTTCAAGCCAAAGGAGATGAGAAAAAGCGTTTTCTTCCAGTTAAATTGGCACATATTATACTTTTATGTAATAGAATCTACCTGTAAAATACTCAGTTTGATCGGCCCTCGTAAACTGGAGCGCGTTTTATGGGTTTGACTGATTTGGGCGAAGAGAAACTCGCCTACCTTGTCAGTGTCATGGCGGCCATCTCTTTGGCAATCATCGTATTCGCTACAGGCATCCTGTATTTTGTCTCTTTTGAGCAGACGAGGGAGCGGCTTGTAGAGACCGTCAAAAGCCAGGCGCGGCTGATCGAGGCTATAGTGGATTTTGACGTCAAGTATAGTTCGCGTGGCGACCCGGAAGGCGCTTTCGAGTCCACCTTATCGCAAATTGTAAAAGCCCACAACAGCTACAAAGGCTTTGGCAAAACCGGGGAATTCACCCTTGCTCGTCTGGAGGGGGATCAGATCATTTTCCTCCTGAGCCACAGGCATTACGATATGGACAAGCCCAAGCCCGTCCCACTTGACTCCAAGACCGCGGAACCTATGCGGCGGGCGCTTAAAGGAGAATCAGGGTCCCTGTCGGGTCTGGATTACCGGGGGGAGATGGTGCTGGCCGCCTTTGAACCGGTGAAATGGACCGACCAGCCCATCGGTATCGTGGCGAAAATAGATTTATCGGAAATCCGGTCCCCCTTTGTCAAGGCGGGGCTGTTGACCCTATTGCTGGCGATTGTCGTCATCGGGTTCGGTGTGTTCATAATTATACGGATCACCACTTCCCCGTCCGGAATGGATCCCGGCGTTTCTTATGAAGATAAGCCCGAAAAGGAATACTGGCCCATAATCGCCAGTATATTTCTGGCTGGCTGCATATTCCTCCTGGATATATCCAGCAAACTGGGTATAGCCGGTGGTGTTCCGTATGTGGCGCTTTTTCTGATTTCACTGCGGTCACCTACCAGGTACATGATCATATCGATGGGTATTTTGGGTACGTTGCTGACAATAATCGGTTTTTTCTTTTCTCCCTCCGGAGCAGAGATGTGGGTGGTGCTGGTGAACCGGTTTTTCGCCATATTCGCCATATGGATCGCCGCTTTGCTGACGTTGTACAACAAGGAGACGGAAATTGTAGCGCTCGATAACGCCAGGAAGCTGGAGGAAGCTCAGCGCATAGCCCACATAGGAAGCTGGAACTGGGACATAAGAACAAACAAGATCAACTGGTCCGGGGAGGTTTACAGGATTTTCGGGACCGACCCGGAAAAGTTTGATCCATCGTACGACTCATTGTTCGATTTGGTCCATCCGGACGACAGAGGATTCGTGACGGCGGCTGTGGATGGGGCGGTTAAGGGTGGAGCGGATTACGACATGGAATACAGAATAATCAAGCAAGATGATAAGGCGGAGCGAATCGTTCATTCAAAGGGAATCGTGCATAGAAGCGAGTCCGGCGAACCTTTGAGCATGACCGGCTCTGTACACGATGTGACCGAACGCAAGCTGGCGGAAAAAGAGCTGGAAACATACAGGAACCATCTGGAAGAACAGGTGGAAAAGCGCACGGCGGAGCTTGTGGCCGCCAGGGAAAAAGCGGAAGCGGCAAGCAAGGCTAAATCGACATTTCTTTCCAGCATGAGCCATGAAATCCGCACGCCGCTGAATTCCGTGATCGGGTTTTCCGGGATTCTGGCCAATGACACAGTCAACCCCCCCACTGGCCGGCAAAAGGAGTTGCTGGAAAGAATAATCAATGGTGGCGAACGCCTCGTCGAACTGGTGGATGATGTGCTCGATCTGTCCCGTATTGAGTCGGGAGAGATCACGGTTTCGATAGAAGACGTGGAGTTATGGCCCGCTGTGATAAACGCCATGACCGAAGTGAAGCCCATGGCAGACGAGTCGCAATCAACGATTACCCTTCAAAAACCGCAGGATGGTCTTTATGTAAAAGCCGACCGGATATATTTAAAGCAGGTGCTGGTCAATCTTTTTTCCAACGCTATCAAATATAACAAGCCGGGGGGCGAAGTTATTGTGTCGAGCGAAACGCTCGACGGCGACAAAGTGCGCCTGTCCATTTCCGACACCGGCATCGGCATTCCGGAAGATAAAATGGATAACCTGTTCAAGCCGTTCGATCGGCTGGGAAAAGAAGGGACAAACATCAAGGGGGCGGGCATCGGCTTGACCATAGTCAAGCGTCTTGTCGAATCCATGGGAGCGCAAATAAGCGTTGAAAGCGAAATGGAGAAGGGCACAACAGTTTTCGTCATATTCGCCATGGGTGAAAGGCCCAACCAGGGATTGAAAAAGACGTCGTAAGCGAAGGCTATGGGGCCTGGTTGAATTGTGACGGCTATGACCGCGCGCTCAACCCTCCAGATCGTTGTTGCGTAACCACCGGGAAGTAACCTGTCCGGATAGAATGAGCCGTAAGCGTCACGTGGGGGCGCCGCTATTTTAACATCGCTTGTGATCAGGTTGGAAATGCGCCAAAAGATTAATCATTACAAAACAGCCCAACGATTCGAAAAAAGTTTATATATACCATCGGTTTGCTGGCGGTGATTATGGCTGTATCCAGCTCCATATTTGTATATCTTATCGCCCGCACCGAACAGGATGTGGGCAAACTGGCCACCATGGCCCATCCGCTGCAAGTGGCCATACTGGAGATCGAGATAAACGTCACCCAGGGCTATTCCGAGGCGCTCAACTACTCCAACCGCCGCTATGAAAAGCACAAGGCCAACTGGCTCGCCTTTCGTGACAATTACCGGAAACATCTGGCGGAGTATAAGAAACTTGTTCTATCGCCGGAATTAAAAGCTTTAGCCGACAGGATCGAGCAGGCGCAGATAGAATACCATGAGCTGGGCGATAAAATCATCTCCATGGTGGACCAGCAGTACGAAAACCTGGTGAAGCTCAGGGCCCGGATGAAAGCCATAGACCATTTGATCGACACCGGCCTTCGCAAGAGCCTGAACAAAAACCTGCCCATGGCGCTGGAAAAACAGGAAAGCTCCATGAACATGGCCTTGTATATACGCCAGACGTTCACCGCTATCGAGGGATACCTGACATTGCAGGAATCGCGTCTGCGTGATGACGCCGCAAAAGCGTTAACCAACTTCCAGCGCACGATGGAGACGTACAAGCGGCTTGGTTTGACAGAGGAGGAAAAACGGCAACTAAAAGCCATAACCGTCGCGTTCGCCAGTTACGCCCTTCCGGCGGCGGAGATTATCGACGGGGAAGACAGAAAACACGAGCAACTCGACAAATTCAAGGACGCCCAGTTGCGTATCAGGTCGCTATTGAACGACCATGTCAAGCCGCTTATAAAGCAAATCATCATCAACGCGAGAGACAACGCCAGCACCACGGCGGCGTTGTCGAAAATCCTTCTTGTCATCACAATAGCGCTCGGGGCTATCGGTTGCGTGACTGCATGGATCATCATAGGGGCGATAGTCGAGTCGATAAGGAAACTTACGAAAGGGGTGGAAAAAATCGGCCAGGGGAACCTGGATTATTCACTGGACATAAACACACGCGACGAGATTGAGCTGTTGGCTGATTCATTCAACCGGATGGCCAGCAAACGCAAGCAGGCCGAGGAAAACGTGCGCATATCAGGCGAAAAGTACAGGAACCTGTTCGATTACGCCAATGACGGAATCATCATATTCGATCCGGAGTCGAGGAGGGTGCTGGAAAGTAATGAAATCGCCGCCAAGCGGCTTGGTTACACCCGGGACGAGTTTTTCAATTTAAAAATCGAGGACATAATCAGCTCTGATTTCGACCCCCAGACCGATATACCGCTCCAAAGCATGATATCGGGCAAAAGCATCATTTTCGAGAGGATCCACAAGCGGAAAGATGGGTCGCAAATGCCCGTGGAAGTAAGCGCCAACCTCTTCGAGTACTCCGGCAAGAAGGTGGTGCAGGCGGTCATTCGCGATATCACTCAACGTAAAAAATCCGAGGAAGAACAGAAAATCGCCTCCAAGGTATTCGAAACCGCCTCCGAGGGTGTGATTGTCACCGATATAAACGGCTACATCCAGTTCGTCAACCCGGCGTTTTCAAACATCACGGGCTACTCCATCGAAGAGGTTAAGGGGGTAAAACCGAAGATAATCCAGTCCGGCAGGCATAACAAAGCGTTTTACAAAAACATGTGGAAAGAGCTGTTAAGTGTCGGGCGCTGGCAGGGGGAGCTTTGGGACCGCAGAAAAAACGGTGAGGTATTCCCTGTATGGGCCACCATTTCCGTTATTCGCGGCAAGGACGGGGAGCCGGTGCAATACTCGTCGGTGTTCAATGATGTCACAAATATAAAAAAGAGCGAAGAAGAGATAAAATACCAGGCCTATCACGACACCCTGACCGGGCTTCCCAACAGACAGCTTTTTCTGGATCGGCTAAAACTGGCCATCTCCCGATCCGGACGTATTACAGGAATCTTTGCGGTGTTGTTCATCGACCTGGACAATTTCAAGAACATCAACGACTCCCTGGGCCATTCCATTGGTGACCAGCTTCTCAGGGGCGCCGCGATCAGGCTGATTAACTGTTCGCGCGAAGAGGACACGATATCGCGCCTGGGTGGGGACGAGTTCACCATAATCATAGAAAGCATGAACAGCGAGCAGGACGCCATCTCGGTGGCCAACCGGGTAATCAAGGCCATGGCGGAGCCATTCTACAATGAAGGGGAAAACCTGTACATCACAGTTAGCATCGGTATAGCTCTCTACCCGCAAGATGGCGAGACACCCGAAGAGCTTATAAAAAACGCCGATATAGCCATGTACCACGTCAAGGACTATGGCAAAAACAGCTACAAATTTTTCAACAAGTCGATGAACGAAAAAGTCGTCAACCGCATGAAGCTGGAAAACAAGCTACGAAAAGCTATCGACAACCGTGAAATGGAGCTTTATTACCAGCCTAAAATTGATATCGGTACAGGGCTTCTTTCTGGCATGGAGGCGCTGGTGCGCTGGAACTCGCCGGATGGCAAGGTGGTGTCTCCGGCGGATTTTATCCCCGTCGCGGAGGAATCGGGGCTGATATGTCCGCTGGGCGAAATCGTTCTGAGCGACGCCTGCAAACAGTTGAAGAAATGGCAGGATGAGGGTCCATGCGCGTTGAGCGTATCGGTAAACGCTTCCGCCCGACAGTTTGAGCAAAAACGAATTATCAGGGCCACCAGGGAAGCTCTGGCCATAAGCGGGCTGGGGGCGCAGTTTCTGGAGATCGAGGTGACCGAGAGTATTGTCATGTCGGATGTAGAACTTTCTATCAGCGTGATGCGGGAGCTTAACGAGATGGGGATACATCTTTCGATAGACGATTTCGGGACGGGCTACTCTTCATTGGGTTACCTGAAAAAATTTCCCATTAAAACACTTAAAATCGACCGTACTTTTATAAGAGATATCCTGTCAGACGACGATGACAAGACCATCGCCATCGCCGTTATATCCATCGGCCACAGCATGGGCCTTAAAGTGATCGCCGAAGGAGTTGAAACCAGGAAGCAGTTCGATCTGCTTCGGGAGCTGGGATGCGACGAAGTGCAGGGATATTATTTCGACCCGCCCGTCCCGGCGAGTAAGTTTTACGATCGATACATAAAGTCCAGCTCCGCATATCGGCCGATAGTAAACAGCTCGAAAGACAGTGGCCTTTAACCATCGCGAAATCCCGGCGCAAAGGAAATGACCCAAATCGACGGAAATGACGCGTTATTTCAAATGTCCTGATAGCGTCAGCAAGCATGTGCGCCCGAAGTCGTATCCAACCATCTACAGCCTGACAAGCCCCATTCCACAGTCGACGCAGGCGCCTGCGTATTCGTTATATTTTGATCCGCAGATGGGGCAGTAGCACACGGTTGTGTGGTCGATATCCTCCGGCGGCGCGAGCGCGTTTTCCACATCGATATCCTTATTGACCAGCAGGAGCCCGATTTTGTAGCTTCGGTCGCTCCAGTAGTTTTTCAGCGCCAGGTTCCGGCACTGCCTGGCCAGATGTCGCGCCCTGTAAATCTCCCTGCCCGCTATTTTCATGAAACTCCCCTTGTCCAGCAGAACTGCCGCGATGGTGATAAAATCGTATTGAGCCAGCGATTCTTTCGTCACATGCCTGACGGCGTGCATGGTCTCTATGGGAAGCAGGAAAAATGAGATGATAACGCCGAGCCGGTACTCGAGAACGTCTTTATATATTTTTCTGTTCACGCGCATTGTAAAAAAAACGATCAACAGGTGGTAGGACAGCATCAGCCCAAGTATTACGCTCCATTTTGCCTGTACGACAAGAGGAGTGAAGACTATTATGGGCAGAGCCACGTATGTCATCACGAACAGGGCGCTGGCCAGGGCTTTCAGAATCCGGATGGGGTGATGATACGTTTTTCTGAAGGAATGAACACTAGCGACATCGAACGATTCCCTTAGATATTCATCGATCTTTTCCCGCCGATCCTTCCGTTCGAGCTTTTTGATCTCCCTTATCCTGCGTGCCATGCGTTCCGCGTACACCGGGGAAGATGCGCTGATCTTGATGTCGTCGATTGCGACATAGTGGGTGGACGCCTCGATTTTCTGCATCTGATCGTATGAGATGAAAACAAAATCATTGGCGGATGTAATCTCCGTTTCCAGCGTTTGCCCGTTGCGCAGAACCCAAACTCCCTCCGGGGTGAAACATACGGGGAGCTGGCGGGCGCAGAACAATTCGCCGGTCGGGGCGACGCTTGCGAATCTGATTCCCGGGGAGAGGATGGAAAATGTGGCGCCTGTGTGTGATGTGAACTGGGGAAAATAATTTTTTACAAATGAAAAACATCCGAGCAGGTAGAAGGCGGCGAGGAAAAAGAAAACCTCATCAAACAAAAGCCGGATATCCATACCGGTTATAATATATCAGAATCCGGATCGAAGGAGAGGTGGTCCGGCTGTTTCAAAAGGCGCCTTGCAAAAATCGGCGGGGTTTGACAGCGGTTATGTGTCTTGTGGAAAATCAGTTTTCCTTTTTCCCGAATATGGCCTTGAGCGCTCCACCGATAGCCGCGGCGATTCCGGCCACAACCGCCACCGCGGCTTTGCCCATTTTTGCCAGGAACTTGGCTAGAAACGCGAACAGCCCGAACTTGGCGACGGCCGCTCCCGCTCCTCCCGCGATCAGGGCCGCGAGCCCATATTTTGCGATCTTGTCGCCCGAAGTGAAATCGAAATATCTTTCACCCTCGATATATTCAAAGTTGCTCAGAACATAATCTATTTCCTCCATTGTCTCGTCCAGCAGTTCCGGAGGCGATACGAGCGTGACAGCCACATATCCTCCTCTGCCCAAAATCCTGGTGTTATAGTTTACAATCTGCTCCTTGCTATCCTCTTCCTCGCCCAGGATGGCCCACACGAGGTTGTTGGTCTGTTCATCGTAAAATGGCTCCTCATACCACCCGATCACGTTCAACGCGCTGTGACCCCGGGCGCGTCTCTGGGTGTTGGCCGCTTCGGTTCCCGCTGTTATGCTATCCAGGATAGCGTCCGAGTCGATGGAGTCCTTGTCATCATCCTTGACATACCCTACATCATCATACTCGAACAGGATAAACCAGCCCGCCTCGCTTTTGGGATAGATCAGCCCGATCTCTTTGCCGGAGGAGGTGTTGCCTATCGCTTTCATTAGTTTCTGGGCGTCCGCTTTCCTGGCGAAAAGATAGTTTTCATCTATATATATTTCCGCCAACTCGTCACCTACGACTATGGTGTCAGGCCCCTCGACCCAGTTGATTTGCGGCATGACCTGGGCCCGGACGCCTGTTGAAAGAAAGAAAACAGCAAGAAACGCGGACCAGAAAACGGATGGATATATTTTATCGATAATCAGGCTGCTGTTGATTGAAGCGCGCATGTTAATCCCCCGATTGCGCGGAACCGTTCGTATCCGCTCCGATCAGACTAACCAGGCGCCGACATCGCCCGGCCGCGTTTATCATCAAGCCAGCGCCCAGGTCTTAAACATGCGCAAGGCAAACCCACACCAGCCGGCGGCTTTTGATGAAGTCATTATACATGATTTTGGCGAGATTCAACCACATGCAATCTATATCATCGTGTGACACGATGATATTCTTACTGCCGCGACACGGCCACATGAGGAGCCCGACGCCGGGTTTTGTGTCGTGACCGTTATTTATTACGATTATCCGGCTGGTTGTTCAGCATTTCCTCGATTTTCTCCTTTGGCAGGGGAGGGGAGTGCAAGTAACCCTGGGTTTCATCGCAACCGGCTGACACGAGAAAATCGAGCTGGTCCCGGGTTTCAACCCCTTCGGCCACAACGCGCAGGTTCAGGTGGTGGGCCATGGATATGATGGATGTGGCTATGGCGGAGTCATCGGGGTTGTCCGGTATACTGCAGACGAAGAACCGGTCTATTTTCAACTCGTCTATGGGGAATTTCTGGAGATGGCTCAGGGACGAGAACCCGGTGCCGAAATCATCCAGCGAGATACCCACCCCCATCTCTCGAAGGCCGTTAAGGGTGCTCAACGCCATATCCGGCTCCTTTATCAGAGAGGTTTCCGTTATTTCCAGGACAAGATGTTCGGCTGGGAAGCCGGTCGCCTCAAGATTGGATCGCACGACTTCCACGAGGTTTCCCTGGTCTATTTGCACGGTTGAGATGTTCACCGACACGTTCAGGTACGGATGACCGTTCTTGTGCCATACCCCGGTTTGCTCCAGGGCGGATCGCAAAATCTGCTCCCCGATGGGCACGATCAGCCCCGTATCCTCCGCGGTGGGTATGAACTCTACAGGTGAGATAAAGGACCCATCCGGTCTCCACCACCTTGCAAGAGCCTCAAAACCGGCGATCATGCCTGTCCGGGCGTCGACCTTGGGCTGGTAAAAAGAAATGAACTCGTTGTTGTCGACGCCCTTTCTTATGGAGTTTTCCAGCTTGAGCCGTTTTACGGCCTTGTCGTTCATCGATTGCGTAAAGAAATGATATTTGTTCTTTCCGCTCTGCTTGGCGTGATACATCGCCATGTCCGCGTTGCGCAACAAAATCTCCGCATTGGTCCCGTCGTCGGGATAGATGGCCACACCGATGCTTACAGTGGCGTAAATATCATCCCCCTTGTAAGAAAAAGGCTCCTCCAGCGAGCTTATGATCCGTTGCGCCACGATTGTCGCCATCTCTTCATGCCCCAGGTTTTCCAGGATGATCGTAAACTCGTCGCCACCGAGCCTGGCCACCGTGTCCTCTTCGCGTGCGCATCCCACCAGCCGCACCGTCACCCCCTGTAGCATGAGATCGCCGACGACATGGCCCATGGAGTCGTTTATATGCTTAAAATCGTCCAGGTCGATAAACAGCAGGGCGAAAGTCCGCTTGTCACGCTTGGACCTGCCGATGGTCTGTTTGAGCCGGTCAATAAAAAGCTGGCGGTTCGGCAATCCGGTGAGAGCGTCCTGGTACGCCTGGTATTCGATCTCTTTTGCAATGGCCTTGATTTCTGTGATGTCACTGAACACCGATGCGTATTGGGTGACGTTGCCATTGCTGTCCTTGATGGAAGTGATCGTCATCTGCTGAAGGTAGGCTTCGCCGTTTTTTCTGCGGTTCCACACTTCGCCCTGCCACCGGCCGGTGGTCAGCAGTGTTTTCCACATTTTCCTGTAGAATTCCTTGTCGTGCCGTCCGGACTTGATAATCGCGGGTGTTTTGCCTATGGCCTCTTCCATGCTGAACCCCGTGATGACACTGAACGCCGGATTTACAAACTGGATCACACCTTCCGGGTTGGTGACAATAACACCCTCGGCGGCGTTATCGTACACCTCCGCCGCCATTCTGATTTTTTCCTCGTTTTTTTTGCGCTCGGTTATATCCTTTACAAAGCCGATCATCCGGAACTTTTCGTTTCTGTCGTCCTGGATAAACTGTCCGTTATCTTCGACATGGATATATGTCCCGTCTTTTCTTCTGACCCTGTACTCAATATGGGAGTTTTTCTTGGTGGAAATGATTCGATCCAGCGCCTCGTCATAAAGATCCAGATCCTCTTTATGTATCAATTGTCTCCATCGCGCCAGGCCGCCTTCCATCTCCTCTTCGGTGTAGCCCAGGATTTTGGTCAGTTCTCCTCCATACGTCACTTCGCTGGTTTCCGTGTCCCAGTCATACAAAACCTGCCCGCTGGATTTGACCGCCGCTTCATAACGGGTTTTCCATTCCTGTAGATCATGGGTCAACAGTTTGCTTTCCGTGATGTCCTGGGACACACCGACAAGTCCCGTGATCTCGTTTTTTTCATTTTTTTCAGCTTCGATGTAGACTAAAAGAAAGCGCGTCTCCCCTCCCGGCCTTGTTATGCGATGCTCCAGCCTGACCGATTCACCGGTGTCTAAAATACGTTTGTGTGATGATGACACTTTTTCCCTGTCGTTGGGATGAACCGATTCTATGAACATCTCGTATTCTGGGGTGGTTTTATTTTTATCGAGCCCGTAAATGCGGTACATTTCGTCAGACCATTCGACATGTTTCAATTCCACGTCCACCGACCAGCTTCCCAACTGGGCGATACGCTGGGCTTCCTCCAACCGCTCTTCGTTCTTGCGCAGGGAACTGTCCGCAAACTTGAGCTGGGTGATGTCCTGTACCGTGCCGACGATTCTGATAGTCTTTCCAGCGTCGTCCAGGATCGGTTCACCTATGTCTTTCACCCATTTTATCGACCCGTCCTTCATCAGCAGGCGGTGCTCTATATTCCACGGCTCTCCATGGTCTATACCTCTCCTAATTTTTTCCAGGTCAAAGTCCCTGTCGTCGGGATGAACAACATCGGCGAACGCTTCTAAAGTCGTCTCCTCCGGTGACAGGTCGAAAATTTTGTACAGCTCCTTCGATCCTTCGACCTTCCCGGTCTCCGGTTCAAGTTTCCAATGGCCAAGGTGGGCTATTTCCTGCGCTTTTTCAAGGTTTCGCTCCTTGTCCATCAGGTTGTATTCGGCTTCTTTTTTCTCGAGTATTTCCTGGTAGAGCCTCTCCTCCGTCTGTTTGCGCTGGGTAATATCAGTCGCGATTCCGCACACGGCGTAGGCTTTGCCTTCATCGTCGTACAGCGGGAACTTGACCGAAATGTAGGTGTGCACACCATCGTCCTGGGGTACCAGCTCTTCGATTTCCATGGGTTTGTCGGCCTTTATCACCTCCAGGTCGTTTTCCCGAAACTTGTCCGCCATTTCCGCGGGAAATATGTCATGGTCTACCTTGCCGATTATCTCCTTGTTGGTCACGTGGAACAACTCTTCATATCGTTTGTTCACCAGCAGGTATCTGCCCTGCGTGTCTTTTATAAATACCACTGTGGGGGTCTTCTCGAGAATGGAAGAGAGCCTCTCCTCGCTTTTGCGCAAGGCGCTGTCCGCGAGCTTGAGCTCGGTGATGTCCTGGGCCGTGCCGACGGCGCGCACGGGTTTGCCCTGTTCATTATAGAACGTTTTACATCGCTCCGCGATATGCTTCACCCTGCCGTCTTTCATCAACAGGCGGTGCGTTATATCATATGGTGACTTGTATTTCACAGAGTTGGTGAACGCCTTGTTCACCATCTCCCTGTCTTCGGGGTGGACCGCCCCGAGGAAGGATTCGTAAGTCCCCTCAAACTCGTCCGGGTCTATTTCGAATATGTTGTAAACCTCATCCGACCAATGTAGCTTGTTCGAAACCAGGTCGAGGTTCCAATTGCCGACCCTGGCGATTTTTTCCACCTCGCCGAGGCTTATATCCTTACGCAAAAGGCGCTTGTCCGCCTCTCGCAACTTGTTTAACAGCAACACGATGATAGATACCACTACCAAGGCGGTGAAAAAATCGGTTACCGCACCGGTGATAAGGTACTCGGGCAGGATTTCTCCGTGCATGATAAGGCTCATCACTATGACGATCGATTCGGCCAGGATTTCTGACACCAGTATGGAAATCCATACAAGATGCCAGAGGCTTATGGTTTTTAGTTTGTCGATCATGGCAGTAAAAGTCGTCGCCTAATTGGTTTTTTCCAGTGTCACTTTTTATTGCTGGGCGAATATTTGATTCTAATATAAAAAATGCCGATCAAGTATTTTTTTTCCAGCAAATACAGGATGTTTTGCTGGCTGATTGTCCAGAACGCTTATGCGTGTGCGGCTTTTGAAGTCCGGCCTGTCACAGGATAATGAATTGCAGTAAAATATTACAAAATCATTGCGCCGCTTCCGGGTGTGCCAGACAAGTTCCGATTGGGTTTTATCGATTTAATTTATAATCCTAATTCCCTTTCCGGAGGTGTCGTGGCCTGCCGGGAATCAGATCCGCGGATCATCAACGATTTTTTATTTAATATCAAGTTTTCCATTTCACTCTGATCCAGGGGAAGGCTGATCAGAAATCCCTGTGCCTTTTCACACTCTATATTTTGCAGGAATTTCAGTTGATCATCTGTTTCAACCCCTTCGGCGATCACGTGCAGTCCTATCTCGCGGGCCATGGAAACAATCGCCGTTGTCGCCGGGACGGCGACCTTGTTACCGGGAATCTCCCTGATAACCACACGGTCTATCTTGATGGAGGAGGCGCGCAATTTCATGAGGTAGCTCAACGATGTGTAGCCGGAGCCGAAGTCATCTATCAACACGCTTGTACCATAATTGCCAAGCTGTCCGAGAATGTCACACGCCGTGTCCATATTTTCTATGATATCGTTTTCCTTGACCTCGAGCACGATTCGACCGGGGTCCACTTTATGGCTATCGATTACTTTTATGATTTTGCTTACAATATCAGGTTGCTCGAGATCCAGCGCGGACAGGTTTACTGAAACGCTGAATTGAGCCTGGTTTTCAAGGGAAGTTTTCATTTTCGTGATAAAATCGCACACCTCGCACAGCATCCACTCGTCAAGCATGGTTATCAGTCCGGCTTCTTCTGCGACATGTAAAAACTCGTCTGGATTGGCGATTCTGTTCTCTTCGCGCCGCCATCGGACCAGAGCCTCCGCTCCTGCGATCAGACCCGTTTTCAAGCTTATTATCGGCTGGTAATAGGCGACCAGTTCGTTGTTGTTCATAGCGTTGCGCAGGCTGGTTTCCAGGATCCTGCGTTTGACAGCTTTTTCGTTGAGAGGTTTGGAGAAGAATCGAAAGTTGTTTTTCCCCTGATCCTTGACGCTGTACATGGCCAGATCGGCGCTTTTAAGGAGCTCTTCGGTGGTGGAGCCGTTATCCGGGAACAGAGCTATTCCCACGCTGGTGGAGACGAAGAGGCTGTCTCCGTCATGCATGAAGGGTTCCGCCAAGGATTCCACGGTTCGCCGCGCGATCTCTGAGGCTTCATGCGTGCTCTGGATGTCCTCTACTATGATGGTGAACTCGTCCCCACCCAGGCGCGATACGGTGTCCTCTTCACGAGCGCACCCCACCAGCCGGACGGAAACACCCCGAAGCAGAAGGTCGCCCACGTCATGACCCAGGTTGTCGTTGATATGCTTGAATCCGTCAAGGTCCAGAAACAAGATGGCGAACTTCGACCCGGACCGTTTTGCGCGGGCGATCGCCTGGGTCAGCCTGTCCATGAACAGTTGCCTGTTCGGCAGGCCGGTCAACGCGTCGTGGTAGGCCTTGTATTCAATTTCATCCTCGCTTCTCCTCTTGTCTGTGATGTCCTGAAATATACAGGCGTACTTGGTGGTGGAGCCGTCCGAATCTTTGATGGCGGTGATGGTGATGTGCTCTAAGAACGCCTCCCCGCTTTTTCTGCGGTTCCATATTTCCCCCTCCCAACCATCGTCGTTTATTATGCTGTCCCACATATTTTTGTAAAACTTGCGATCATGCCTGTCTGATTTGAGGGTACGTATGCTTTTCCCTATTACTTCCTCTGGCTCGTAACCTGTGATGCAGGTAAACGCCGGATTGACAGATTCCACTATCGCTTTCTTGTCGGTCACCGCGATCCCCTCCGACGCTCCGTTGATAACCATCGCCGCCACTTGCAGCTTTTCTTCTATCCGTTTGCGTTCGGTGATGTTGCGGACAAAACTCTGTATGACTGATTTCCCGGAATAATTAATGATTCTGCTACTTATTTCCACATCTATGATGGTCCCGTCTTTTCTGCGGTTTTTCGTTTCGAACACGGCGCTTTCAGATTTTTTCAATTTCATGATCGACTTGACATGCTCTTCCACGGAACATCCTATGTCGACATCTTCAATACGCAGGTTCAACAGTTCCTCTTTGGTGTAACCGATCTGGTTGCAGGCGTTTTTGTTTACCATGAGGAACTGTCTTGTGTCTGCATCAGCGATATAAATGGCGTCGCTGGCGTGTTCGAACAGGTTGCGATATTCTGTTTCGCTTTTCTTGAGGGCTTGTTCTGCGAGTTTACGGTTGGTTATGTCTCTGCCGTACAGGTTGACATAGCCGGTGTCGCCTGTAGGCGTGATTACGATATTGAACATTCTGCCGTTGGTTTCCATCTCGAACTCGACCGGTTTTTCTGTTTTCAGGCACCTGTCAATAGCGGTTCTGAATTCAGCTGGTACCGGTCGGCCTTCTTCACAGTCCAGTTCCCTGCATAATATTTCGCTTCTGGGATTTTTGAACAGGATCATTCCTTCCCTGGAAAACCGCATTACGGGGTTGGGGTTTTCCGACGGGAACAAAGACAGCATACGTATTTTCTCGTCCAGTCTTTTTCGTTCTGTCACTCTGCCTAGTTGGGTCGCCATATTCTTTACCGCGTTAATCAGCAGATCATCAGGTTCTTTAGTCTGTGACGAGAAAAACTCCAGTACGGCGACGACTTTTTTCCTTTCCAGCACGGGGAATGCAAACCCCGTTTCGATTTCCAGATCGTTTAGTATTTTTGTCCTTGGAAAATTCGGGTCCGTCGATGTGTCGATTATCCAGGCTGGCTCTCCGGTTTTGTACACCGTTCCAGGCAAGCCGACGCCTGACCTGAAAGTAGTCAACTCCGTTATTTTACGGAAACGCTTGTGTTTTTCGGGGTGCTTCAGATACCACAAATTACTCGAGACAAGTATGCCTGTGTCATCGGGTATAAATGCGTGGCCGATTTCCCATTGCGTATAGTTGCATACATGAGCCATACATATCAGGATCGATTCATCCACCGTGGTAGCCTCGTTGGCGAGGACGGTTATATTATGCTCCATCTGGATAATGCTGGTCTTTTTCTGTATCTCTTCCGCCATTTTGTTAAAAGCGGCTCCTATGACCCCTATTTCGGTGTCTGATTGTATCTTCACCCGCGCATCGAGGTCGCCATGTTCCAGTCGGATGATCGAGTTTTTTAATGACACCAGCGGCCGAAGCATCCGGTTCAGGATAAGCAGAATGAGTAGCAGGCTGGCTATCATGATCGCGGACACCACGTACGACCCTTCCCGGAGCGTGACCTCCCATGTAGCTACAACGGACGATTCCGGTATTCGTTCCATAAAGACCATGTAACCGGAGTCGTAAAACACCTTGCGCCACACTCTGTATTCTCTTATTTCCGGATCAAAATGAATCCTGGAGTTTTGTCTTGCCAGGTTTTTGCCCAACTCCGGCTCCTCGTCGAGCATGTTGGTGTCGTGGCCGAGCTGTTTGCCGTAAAGAAGGCTTTTGTCCCAGTGGCTCAGGTAGTTCCCCTGGTTGTCTATCACCAGGAACCCGGGATTCTTGTCGAAAGACCTGTCGCCGAACAACATATTGGCGTTGATGCAAAAGACAACTATCCCGAACAGCTCTCCGTTATCCAGATATACTTTCCTGGCTATTTGCATTACAAGAGTGTGGGGTAGGCTTATTTTTCCATCCTTCTTGTACAACATCGGGGTAAAAACACGATGCTCTTCCCGTCCGATTTTCATCGTCTGTTGAAAATAAAAGTGCCTGGAGTCATCCTGCAGTTTTTTGGGTGGGACATCCCTGATTCCGGAGTTTGCGCGGACAACATGGACCATCTCCCGGCCGGATGTGTTTATCAACGTTAGCTTGAGGAAGTTTTCATCCTCAAGCAATGCGGTTTTCATATCGCTTGCGATATTGCCATACATTTGGCTATCGAAAAAATCTTCCACGGGGACGCTTGCCCTGCATATCATCGCCATATCCCTGCTGGAGTTCAAGTGTACCTGGACATGCTTGATGATCGAATTCAACCGTTTCGTTGAAAACCTGATCGCGTTTTCGGCCACATCGGTCTTCATTTTTAGCATATGGTATGTGTCGGACAGAATCTCCTCCCGCAAATCCATGTCCAGCTTGGTCCAGAAATATAAGGCGGTAATTGTGGTGGGAATAATAATCAGGAAAATTATCAGTATGTTGACCTGCACGCTCAATCGATTGAATAGTCTGGTTTTCTCCATATTTGCGATCTCGCGTCTTGTATCATACTTCTTGGTTGCGACCGGGGCAGTGCGTCGATCAGACAGTTTGTCAGCCTCCCGGGGCATACCGGTTTTTGTCGTTTATTTTGTCGAATATGGCGATATCTTACCAATTAGTATAGCAATTGTCGCGCCAAAAACAAAAACGCTTAAGCAGTTAAAAATTAAGCCGCTAAAAAAATGGATAAAGCCGGAAGTTCTTATAAAATAGCTGTCAGTGACAAATATTGTTCAGGTTGTATTTTAATAAGACACTTTACGTTATCATGGCAAATATGCCTTGTTGGGAATACGTATGTAATGTATCGTGTAAACCTTCCCTATTTGGACTGATTTGGCACGAAACTTTGTTCTGGAACTTGCACACTCAACCTTGAACTATAGATGATAAATACCACCGAGGCGTTCTGGCTTGGGCTGACCCAGGGCCTGACCGAATATCTGCCGGTCAGCTCTTCCGGTCATCTGGTCATAGCCCAAAGCCTTTTCGGGATGACAGAGCCGGAGCTGTTTTTCGACATAATCCTGCATATGGGAACTCTCGCGGCGATAATCTGGTATTACTGGTCGTATATTGCCACCGTGCTCAGGCAGACCGGTGATGCGGCCAAAGATCTTGTGTCGGGCAAAAAAAGCTGGCGCGGCGCCGCGCAAGGGCGACCCGGGTTTTATTTTTTTGTGTTGGTAATAGCAGGCACGATACCGACAGGGGTTATAGGAGTATTGTTCAAGGACGAGTTCGAGTCGATGTTCGGCTCCACGACGTGGGTCGGCGTGATGCTGATAGTTACCGGCGCGGTGCTGTTTTCCACACGGTTCATGGATAACAGGGGCAGGGACATATCACAGATCAGAATATGGGAAGCTGTCGCCATCGGAGTGGCGCAGGGGTTGGCTATCACTCCCGGGATAAGCAGGTCCGGTGTGACGATCAGTCTTGCCCTGTTGTTGGGGATGGAGCGTGAGACGGCGGCCAGGTTTTCGTTTTTGATGTCGATCCCCGCGATAGCGGGGGCGATGATTCTACACATTGGCTCCGCCAGCGTGGATATACCGCTCCAGTCGCTTGCGGTCGGGTTTTTGACTTCGCTTGTCATCGGGTATTTGTGCCTTAAGTTGCTGGTGGTTTTTGTAAAAGACGGGCGTCTGTCCTGGTTCGCTTATTATTGCTGGCCTGTGGGGGCTGTAACGTTTTACCTGAGCGTTTGAGGAATATACACATGTTGCACGCGGTTATAATGGCCGGAGGCAAAGGGACAAGGTTCTGGCCTCTTTCCAGGGAAAAGACACCTAAACAGCTTCTGTCCATCGTCGGGGATCGCACCATGATCCAGGCCACTTTCGACAGGATAACTCCGATCACGCCGCCGGAGCGTATTCTCGTGGTTACCGGCGTGTCGCACGCAGACCAGATAAGGGAGCAACTGCCCCTGCTTCCACCGGAGAATGTCATTGTCGAACCGGTGGGGAGAAACACCGCCCCATGCGTGGCGCTGGCGTCGATGATAGTAAAGAGGCGCGACCCGGAGGGGATCATGGGTGTCTATCCGGCGGACCATGTCATCGCCAGGCCGGACGAGCTGGGAGAATCGGTGGAAAAGATCGTGGAGACGCTGGCCGATTACCCGGAAAAGCTGGTGACCATGGGAATAAAGCCCTCCTATCCTGAAACCGGGTATGGATATATAAAGCGGGGAGCCCCTGTGGCCGACGCGATCTACGAGGCCGAAAAATTCCTGGAGAAACCGGGTGTCGACACGGCTTCGGAGTATGTTCGGGCCGGGTCGTATTACTGGAATTCCGGCATGTTCTTCTGGTACGCCGCCACGATTCTCGACATGATGCAAGAGCATATGCCAGAGCTCTTGGAGGCCATGAAGCCGATAAGTGAAAGCGTGGACACTTCCGGGTTCGTTGATACGATCAACAGAATCTACCCGGAACTGCCTGGTGAATCGATCGATTATGGTGTCATGGAAAAAGCCGGCGCGCAGGGGAGGGTGATGGTGGCGGTCACCGATCCAGGCTGGAACGACGTCGGGTCGTGGCGGTCCCTGTACGACCTGGCCGAACCGGACGAGAATGGCAATATGCCCCGGGGAGATTTTATCTCTGTCGATTCCAGGGGCGTTGTAACCCATAACCAAAAGAGCCTCATCGCCGTTATCGGGGTGGAGGATCTGATAATCATAGAAACCGGCGACGCCATACTGGTTTGCCACAAGGACCGGGCCCAGGATGTGCGCAAGGTGACCGAGATAATAAAGCGACGGGGGCTGGACAACCTGCTGTAAAGATGACGGCAGGTTTTGATCTAGTTGAACTGGGGTGCTTTATCCATTGGCCGGAAGGTGTAAGGCGCGTCTTCTGAAAGCTCCATTATTTTATGGAACGGTCTGATGCCTTCGGAGATATGCGGGATGACACGCAAAGCCTCTTCGAAGGTCGTGTATCCCCGCATTATCTTGTACATTACATCCTCTTTCAGGGTCAGAAGTCCGGCGTCCCGCTTGGCGGTCTCCCTGATCTGATGAGCCTGTTTCATTTCCAGGATGGCTTTGGAGACCGACTCTGAGACCGACAGCACCTCGTGAACGCCGATTCTTCCCTTGTATCCCGCCCCGGAGCAATTATCGCACCTGCGGCCGCCGACCCTGCCCGTACCCCTGAAGAAGGTATGGTCGCTCGGATTAAAATCAGGTATGTTCATCGCGTTTATCACATTCATGTCGGGCTTATATTCATCCACGCACTCCGGGCAGATCATCCGGGCCAGTCTTTGCGCCACGACGAACACCACGGTCTCCGAGATAAGGAAATTTTCCACACCCATGTCGATAAGGCGCGCCAGGGCGCCGGTCGAGTTTTCCGTGTGGAACGTAGTGAAAACCTTGTGGCCGGTCAAAGCCGCCTGGATAACCGCGTAGGCGGCTTTTTTGTCCCTGATTTCCCCCACCATGATAATGTCAGGGTTCTGTCGCAATATGGATGTAAGCGCTGTCGTGTAGTCAAATCCCTGGGCTTCGTTGAGGGACGCCTGGGTCAACCCTTCGAGCCTGTACTCCACCGGGTCCTCGATGGTGATTATATGCTTGTTTCCCGGCGCCGCAAGCTCCAGCATTGAAGAGTATAAGGAGGTGGTTTTGCCAGAGCCGGTGGGACCCGTCACTATGGTTATTCCCGAGGGATTCAGCAAGTTAAGACGGAATTTCTTCAGGTTCGCGGGGGAGAACCCCAGATCATTGACAGAATCGAGTCCCTGTGTCTTTTTCAGAATTCGGATGACCACGTTTTCCCCGTGCAGGCAAGGGTAGGTGGAGACGCGCAGGTCGTATTCGACATTCCTGTGCATAACGGAAATCCGGCCGTCCCCCGGCAACATGCGCTTGGTTATGTCTATCCCCGCGGCGACTTTTATCATGGCCGATATAGACGGGGCCATCGATATCGGCACCTGGGTTATCGTCTGAAGCATTCCGTCTATGGCGAAACGAAACAGCAACGCCGATTGCATCGGCTCTATATGCATGTCGGACGCTCCCAAATCCAGCGCTTTTCTCAGGTATATCTGGAACGTCTTGACGTTTTCCGTCATCTCGCGATCGTTGGGATCGAGGGAGATAGACCAGCGAATATCCGCTACAACCCGTTTGCTACCCTTTTTCTTTTCCTTTTTGTCAGATTCCCACACTCTTCTGCTGTTAAAGAATGCGAGCAGGTCGTCTTTCTCGGAGTAGGCTATCTCCACGTTATAGCCCTCGTAAATGCTTTTAACCCTCTCCACCAACTGGTAGTCGAACGGGTCCGCCATTACAATGGTGATGATTTGGCCATCCTTATAATATGGAAGCACAAGGTTTTCCTCCTGGAAACGGACCGATGGCATGGGCTTGAAATCCTGGGCCAGTTCCGGTTCCGGGATGACCTTGATCGTGTTGGTCTGCTGGCACAAACCGTTGATAAGGTCTTCATGGGTCAAAAAACCAAGCTCGACCAGGGCTTCGCCAAGCTTTACATCCTTGTGCTTCTGATACTCCAGCGCGTCCTGAATGTAGTCGGGGTTGGTTACGATACCCGACTCGAGCAGGAGGTCGCCAAGGTACATGTTGAACATGTGTTTCTGGAAAAATTCACGTAACGCCGGTCGCGACAGAATACTTTCGGATAAAAGAATCGAGCTTAACGATACGTTTCTGGCCGATTGCTTTTGCAACAACTCATCCAGAATTTCCGGGCTGACAATATTGTTCTCAACAATAAGCGTGGAAAAGGGTTTGCTCATGGATATAAATATATCAGATTATTATATTTTGATTTGGGTTTTGATTATTATGCAGTTTTCAATCTTTTTCAAGGATTTTCCCATGGCCCGAGAGTAAATCCATGGTTTATCAGTAAGATCGAGGGGTTCCGAAGCTATAAATATTCCATATAATCAGATAGATACTGGTATTGATAAAACTTTGAATTTCAATTGAAAGATAAATTCAATCCATAATAAAATTGCCCCGAATTTTCTGGATTGTAAGTGTATATTACAAATTGGATTGCGTGAAAAAGTGCATGGAAAATACCGAATAAAAGTGGTGACGCCAAAACCGCTGGTTGCTGGTCGGTGGTTCACTCAATTAGTTTTTAATAGCTGTTCCGGGTATGCCGCCTCGGTGGGGACCATTGGCCACAGTCTTATGGCGAGACCATAACCGAACATCACCACGCCGGCAAGGCCCAGCGAGTATATCCATTCCAGTAGCGACACGCTGTATTCGGCGAACTGGCCGTCAAGAAACCCGCTGGTGATCTCCTTGTTGGGGAAAAACTCGAGAGGCAGAATTTGCGCCGGTATCACAATCAGGTATCGTTCGAGCATCACACCAGCCAATTGCAACCAGGACGCGGCGAGAATCCACCTCACGGATTTACCGGTGGCGCCGTTTAGCGCGATAATGGCTGGGACCACAAGACCCATCAAAACCAGGCCGATCCAGAAATAGGCGGTGTATTTGCCGCCATGCAACAGCAGGAACGAGGCGGCTTCATAGTTTTTCGGCGCGTATGAGCGGGTTACGTTCTCGATGAATATGAAATAGATAACGACCAGAATAAACACCCCCATGAGTTTGCCAAGGTTGTGCACATGTCGCTCGTCCAGCTTTCTGCCGGTGAACCTGAACGTGTAGTGAAGGGTGATTATCATAAGCGCCGTGCCGGAGGACAAGGCGGCCGCGATGAAACTTGGTGGCAGGAGGGGGGAGTTGTACAGCTCACGCACATACACGAATCCGAAAATGGCGCCGGTACCCGAATGGACGAGTATTGCAAGCGCAACAGCGCAAAGACCAAGCAACCTCTCCAGCTTTTCCTTGTTGTGGAACATGGCCCACAGGTAGACTATCCCCAGAGCCATGTACAGCGAGTATAATATGGCGTTAAGCGAGAACATCGACCTCGGCTGAAAATGGAAAAAGGGGACAAGAATACGGTCCGGCCGGCCCCAGTCCATGATGATCGCCATAAGGGCGGCGACGATAAGCAACACCGCCAGCAACGCCGCCATCCTGGAAAAAGGTTTGTACTCGGCGCGCCCGAAGACCGATGACATGGCCGACAACACCAGCGACCCGGCGGATGCTCCGATGAGATAGATCGCCATGACGATCGGCATTCCCCATGGTACCTGGTTCGTCATGCTGGTGACGTGATGACCTTCGAAAAAGAGGTACAGAGCCGAAAGGGGGCTGAGCGCAGCCAGCGCTCCCGCCACTATCATAAAAACGAGGTAGGCCGAAGATTTCCCTTCTATCCTGGTGTGCTTAATTTTGGTGGCCACTATATCCCCATGTAAAAAACCTGCGGATCGCACCCCAGGTCCGGCCTTATCCGGCGCGCCCTGCTGGTTCGAACCATTTCCGAAACTTTGCTTGCGCGATCGTTAAAATCACCGAACACCATGGCGCCGTTCCCCTCTTTGCGGCATGATTCCACGCAGGCCGGCTCTTCGCCGCTGTCGATCCGGTGTACGCAGAAGTTGCATTTTTCAACAACTCCGTGCATGCGAACAGGCACATCCCGGTTATCGCCCGGTTTTGGCTCCACATGCATAGATACGAACGATCTGGCCTTGTAGGGACAGGCGATCATGCAATACCTGCATCCTATGCAACGATGCTTGTCCACCAGGACGATCCCGTCCGCCCGCTTGAAAGTGGCGGCGACCGGGCAGACATGGGCGCAGGGTGGGTGCTCGCAATGAAAACACATGGCCGGCATCTGACGTTCCTCCGCCCCGGGAACGCCTTTTTGTTTAAAAGTTATTTTCCGTATCCAGTGGATATCCAGCTTCGGATCGTCGAAATGCGGCACGTTGTTTTCTTTTCGGCACGCGCGGACGCATGCGTCGCAACCCTCGCCGCATTTTTCGATATCGATCACCATTCCCCATTTGTTTTTGGACGACGCCCGGTCGCCGGTCCGTTTTACCGCCGGCTCCGCCTCGTGACCTTCATGCCCGCTGGCTGTATGGGAGAACGCCGAGCCGACTGAACCAAGGGCCGTACCTGCGGCGATCAGGCCGCCGATCGTCAGAAAATCTCTTCTGTCAAGAGCCATATCAAGCCATTTTCATAAATCGTAATGATGACAGTTCCAGCATTCCGGTTTCACTCCCACATAGTCATGGCACCGGTTGCAAAATTCTTCCCGTTTCGGGTGGCAGTTTATGCAACCATGAAAGCTGTGATCGACTGAGCGCACACCTTCCCGAACGGCTTTTTCGCGGACATGGATGAGCATCTTCATATGGTTTTTCCGCATCCAGGCCGTATCCTCCACGCATTTGCCCGGTTTTGCTATTTTTAACTGGGGTTGCGCGGTGGCGCTGGAGGAATAGCCGGTGGAAACGAGGTTGTAGAAAAATGGAAAAGCAAGAACCGCCAGGAACACAACAACGGACCCTGCCCGTGTCAACATCTAGTGGTCTCCCAATGATGATGGAATATCCATAACGTAGCTCGATTATGCCAATTATTGGCGTGTGGCGCAAACGGCCGCCATCCAGACAGATGATCCCCGATACTCGATCAGACAACCAACAATCGTCCCCTGGCGAATAGCAACGCCTTGGTTATTGATGTATTTGACGGGAAAACGATTCAATCTGTGCGTAAAACAGCGTGCGCCGCTGTCGCCGATGCTGGGGATTCGGGATAATTAAACAGCGGCGCTGGCGCCTGGCAATGATAATCTCCACCAGGTGTCGAGCAATATTTTCATCAACCTGTTAGAATCGCCGTTTGATGATGAATTGTATAGCCGTCAATAATCGTGATCAATGAAATCAGGTAGCGCGCCCAGGGTGGTCATAACGGCCCCGCACAGGAGCTGTGGCAAGACCACTGTTAGCGTGGGTCTGCTCAGGGCGCTTACGAACAAGGGGTTGTCCGCCCAGCCGTTCAAAAAGGGGCCAGACTACATCGATCCGATGTGGATGACCAGCGCGGCTAGGAGAGATTGCCGCAATCTCGATTTTTACATGATGGGCGACGAGAACATTCTGCGCTCTTTTCAATCCGCCTCTCCGGGGGCTGATATAGCGCTGATAGAAGGAAACCTCGGGCTGTATGACGGGATCGATATCAACGGGACCGATTCCACGGCCGGTCTTGCGCATCTGCTCGACGCTCCCGTGGTTATCGTTGTAGACACATGGGGCATGAACAGGGGAGTGGCTCCTCTCCTGACGGGATACCGGGATTTCGATCCGGAGCTGTCCATCGCCGGCGTTATCCTCAACCGTGTCTCCTCACCCCGTCACGAGAGCAAGCTGGTCAAATCAATAGAGCGGCATGTGGGGATGGAAATCCTCGGCGTGATCCCGAAAGCGCCGGATCAGGTGGGGCTGGAAGAAAGGCACATGGGCCTGGTCCCGGTGAAGGAAGACCCGGCCCTGGCGGGAAAAATCGGAGCGATCGGCGAGATTGTCGGCGCCAATGTCGACCTTGACCGGTTAACGACAATCGCCGCTACGGCTGGTGATCTGCCGATGGTGAAGCCTTGCCCAAAGCGGAAGGTCGAGCCGGATATAAGGATCGGTGTCGCCTTGGACCGGGCGTTTACCTTCTATTATCCCGAATGCCTTGAGGCGCTGGAATCGGCGGGGGCGGAGATAGTTCCCTTCAGCCCCCTGGAAGACAGCGTCTTGCCGGAGGTGAACGGGTTGTATATCGGTGGCGGGTTTCCGGAGGTTTTCATAAAGGAACTGGAGGCCAATCAAGCCCTTCGGCGTGTGATAAAAAGCGAGATCGACCGGGGTTTACCGGTCTACGCCGAATGCGGCGGGATGATGTACCTGACAAGATCCATCGAATGGAACGGGCTTGCGGGCCAAATGGTGTCGGCGCTCGATTGCGCCGTGGAGATGACCAGCAAACCAATGGGGCTTGGCTACATGACCCTGGAAGCCACCGGAGCCCTGGAATGGTTCAACCCGGCCAGCCAGATCAAATGCCACGAGTTCCACCATTCCCGGGTGACAGGGCTTGGTTCGGACGTGAAATTCGCGTGGAGAGCGTTGCGCGGGAGCGGGATCGCCGGCGGTATGGACGGGATAATATATAAAAACACCATTGCGTCCTACGCCCATCTGCACTCCTGCGGAGCGCCGACATGGGGGGAGGATTTCGCCGCGTTTATCCGGAAAACCGGCCTGACCACGGGGGGATAAACAAAGATGAAGGCTTGGGCGAATCGGGGGCCAGACGTCCCCATGTCGCCTCATTACAGCAATTTGGCGGACTTCTGGAATCCAAACGGGTTTATTTGCATCTACTTGTTAACCCATATTCATGCGCTATTAACTTTGCATTCCGGTATATAAAAAGAATTGGGTGGCAAAATCAAATGAAAGGGAGCGGTATGTCTTCAGAGAATAAAATCAACACATCAATGATCGACGACCTGGAGTCGGGACCGTGGCCCAGTTTCGTCAAGGATCTAAAGAGTTTGGCGACGAAAAAACCTGCTGTGGGACAGTTGCTGGGACAGTTGAACCAGTCATACGAAGACAGGTGGAACTATTGGCAAGGCACCGTGCTCAACGTCGATGGGTATGGTGGCGGCGTCATCGCCAGATATTCCGAGCTGGCCGAAAAATATCCGGACATAGCGCAGTTTCACACGATCCGCATAATCCCCCCGGCCGGATGGGTCTATTCCACCGCTACACTGCGGGAGCTTTGCGACATATGGGAAAAGCACAGCGCCGGTATAATACAGCTACACGGCATGACCGGGGACATCCTGCTTCTGGGAAGCGATAACAAGAGCACTTTCGACGCCGCCGAAGAGCTCATGGAACATGGCTGGGATCTGGGAGGGTCCGGCGCGGCGCTTCGGACACTGGCCTGTTGTGTCGGCCAGGCCCGTTGCGAGATGGCGCTCATAGACACCATGGCCATACAGACCCACATAACCAACACATATATCAGCGAGCTTCACCGCCCGGAGTTTCCCTACAAGTACAAGTTCAAGATTTCAGGATGCGCCAACGACTGCGCCTGCGCCATGCAAAGGTCGGACATGCCGATTATCGGCACCTGGCGCGGACCGATGCAAATAGACCAGGCCGAGGTGGGCAAGTTCGTGGACGGGCATGGGGCCGATTTTGTCATCGACAACGTGATAACGCGTTGCCCCACCAACTGCATATCGCTGAAGGACAACCAGATCGAGGTGGACGACGACAACTGTGTCAGGTGCATGCACTGCATAAACGTCATGCACAAGGCGCTTAAACCCGGCAAGGACCGTGGCGCGACCATACTGATCGGCGGCAAACGGACGCTGAAAATCGGAGACACCATGAGCTCTGTGCTGGTTCCGTTCATGAAGCTCCAGACCGAGGAGGATTGGGAAAAGCTGACAGACCTCGTGGAGCGGATATGGGAGTTTTGGGGAGAGCACGCGCTCGAACATGAACGTGTGGGCGAGTTTATCAACAGGATAGGGCTGGGGGCGTTTCTGGACGGAGTGGGGCTGGAGCCTCATCCGGAGATGATAACCGCGCCACGCTCCAATCCATATATAAAATTCGAGGAGTTGGCCCCCGGCATGCTCGAGGGTGAGTCTGGACATGACCCGGCAGTGGTTAATGAAGAAGTCGAATCCATGGAATCAACCAATAGCTAGGAGATAGCCCGGATATGGCAAGAGCGAAAAAGATGGCCCCGCGAGACAACGGAGCTCCAGACTATAAGAAAAACCTTCACCCCCTCATGGCGAAAAACTACGGCAAATGGAGCTATCACGAAAAGCTCCGCCCGGGTGTGCTCGTGCACGGGGCGGAAAACGGGGACAGGTTGTATACGGTTCGCGCCGGGTCGCCACGGACCTTGAGCGTGGACAAGGTCCGCCAGATTTGTGACATCGCGGATAAGTATTGCCAGGGACACCTTCGTTTTACCAGCAGGGCCAACGTGGAGTTTCTCCTGGCCAACGAAGCCGACATAGACCCTCTGATAAAAGAGGTCAACGAGACGCTCGGGTTTCCCGTGGGCGGCACCGGTCATTCCATATCCAACATCGTGCATACCCAGGGCTGGCTCCATTGCAACCTGCCAGGCACCGACGCCGCCGGTTCGGTCAAGGCGTTGATGGACTTGTTGTACGAAGAGTTCGTAACCGACGATTCCCTGCCGGCCCGTGTGAAGATATCCGCCTCCTGTTGCCAGATAAACTGTGGCGGCCAGGCGGACATCTCCATCAACCTCCAGCATCATCACCCCCCCAGGATCAAGCCCGAAGGGGTGGGTGTGTGCGAGTTGCCCAAAGTTGTCGCCATATGCCCGGTGGCGGCGATCAGGCCGAGGCAGGATGAGACCGGCAAGACCACGCTGGAAGTCGTGGATGAAAAATGCATGTATTGCGGCGCGTGTCACGGCCAATGCCCGACCATGGAGATACGCGACGCCAAGACCGACACGTTGTCCATATGGCTCGGCGGCAAAACCGCCAGCACCCGTAAAGGGCCGTCGTTTATGCGGCTTGCGGTGTGGGGGTTGCCCAACAACACGCCAAGGTGGCCGGAGGTGGGCGCGGCGGTTCGCAAGATACTGGACGTGTACAAGCAAACCGGCAGGCCGTACGAGCGGATCGGTGAATGGGTGGACAGGATCGGCTGGAAACGCTTCTTCGAACTGACCGGATTCCCCTTCACCAAGTACCATATAGACGATTCGCCTCTGGCCCGGTCCACGTTCAACACCTCTTCCCATGTCAGGCTTTAACGGGGAGATGGATGAAAATGTTTAGCCACACCGGGCTGGACCTGGTTAAATCCGGAAAAATGAATCTTGAACTGGCGGACGCTGGGGATATCGTAGTAACCAACGGGAAAAGCTGGAAATGTCCCGTGTATGTGAGGAAACTGCCCCCTTGCAGGATGGAGTGCCCCAGTAGCGAAGACATTCGCGGTTATCTCACCCAGATAGCCCAGTCGGATCTCTATAAACGGCCACTGGAAGAATCACTGGACGAGGCGTGGCGGATTCTGACCGATAAAAACCCCATGCCAGCCACCCACGGCAGGATATGCCCCCATCCGTGCGAGAAGGGTTGCAACCGCCAGCATAAAGCCGACGGTTCGGTCGCCATAAACAACATGGAGAGGTTCATCGGGGATCACGGGATCAGGCGGGGGCTTGCTTTAAGAAAACTGACAGACGCCGACAACGGGAAAAAGGTGGCCATCATAGGTTCCGGCCCGTCGGGCCTGTCATGCGCCTACCAGCTAGCCCGCCGGGGATACCGGGTCGTGATTTTCGAAGCGTACGCCGAAGCGGGTGGCATGTTGCGCTACGGCATTCCGCCATACAGGTTGCCCAGGGATATTCTTGACGCGGAGATAAGGAAAATTCTCGACCTGGGGATCGATCTGAAAACAAACACAAGAGTTGGAAAAGATATACAGTTCAATCAGATTCGTGAGGATTACGACGCTGTCTATCTGGCCGCCGGGGCTCACAAGGGTTCCGGCCTGGGGGCGCCGGGCGAAGACGCCGCCAACGTGTTCACCGCCGCAAGCTATCTTAACCGTGTAAACTCCGGAGCCACGGTGGACGTGGGAGACCGGGTCGTGGTGGTAGGTGGCGGAGACAGCGCCATCGACGCCGCACGGGCGTCGCTTCGCGCCGCTCTCGCCGAGGAGGACGACGAAACCCGGCAGGCGGCCAGAGAGGCTGTGGGCGAGACCGACTCGTCAGGTAAGGCGGCGATCGATTCGGCCAGGATATCGGCGAGGATGGGTGTAAACGTGACGATACTATACCGCCGTACCCGCGAGGAGATGCCGGCGATAGACAGAGACATTGCCGAGGCGGAAGAAGAGGGTGTGAGGATAGAGTTCCTGGCGGCGCCTCTGGAGGTGATCAGGGACAACGGCCGGGCGACGGCGATAAGGTGCCAGCGGATGAGGCTTGGAGAGCCGGACAAATCGGGCAGGCGAAGGCCCGTCCCCGTCGAAGGGTCGGAGTTTACGGTGGAACTTACATCATTGATCGTGGGTATCGGCCAGAAGCCGGACCTTTCCGGAGACATGAAAAGTGTTTCCGGCGATGAAGGATGGGTGGAGGTCGATCGCCAAACCATGATGACCCGGGTCGACGGGGTGTTCGCCGGTGGCGATGTGCTGGGGTTGGGGATATCCACACGATCGGTGGGCGAGGGACGCAAAGCCGCCAACGCCATCGACCATTACATAAGAGGCGAAGCGGCGCCGTCCGGGGGCAGGGCGCGGGTGGTGAAGGAAAGGAGCCTCAGGCTGGACTATTACCCGCACTCGCCCAGGAACGAGGAGGTGTCCATCCCGGTGGAGGAACGGGGCCACGGGTTCGACGAAATCAGCCGCACAATCACCGTGGACCAGGCTGTGGCCGAATCGGCCAGGTGCATAAGTTGCGGGCTCTGTTTCGCGTGTGACCAGTGCAGGGTATATTGCCCGTACGAGGCTATCGACAAGGATATGAAGATGCCGCAAGGTTACGTGATGTTTACCGACTACACGAAGTGCGTGGGGTGCCACATATGCGCCGAGGTGTGCCCCTGCGGATATATCGAGATGGGTATGGGGCTGTAGAGCCTGTGGCGGTCTGCCACCTGTGGTGGTTTGCCACCTGTGGTGGTTGCCGCATATTGTATAATTAAAGTGTGAGCTGTTTGAAATTGAGTTTTGCCAAAGTTGCAATAATCTATCTACAGGAGGTTTATTAATGTCGTTCGAGCTTAATGGCGCCACTTACGAGACCGATGAGGACGGTTATCTTCTGAATCTGGACCAGTGGAGCAAGGAAGTGGCCGATTACCTGGCCGCAGAAGAGGATGTCGAGATGACCGAGGCCCATTGGGAGGTGATCAATTTTCTTCGCGAGTACTATGAAGAGTACAAGATAGCCCCGATGATACGTATATTGACCAAGGCTATCGGCAAGAAACTGGGCAAGGAAAAGGGCAACACAAAATATCTGTACGAGCTTTATCCGGGCGGCCCGGCCAAGCAGGCGTGCAAGATAGCGGGGTTGCCGAAACCGACCGGGTGCGTATAACAGGCGCGCCGGAGGCCAAGGGTACCGGATGAGTGGATTGTCCGCGCTGTCGCTTGTATATATAGCTTTATGCTATGGAGCCGCGGCGGTTTTTATCACTGGGTTGGTTGTAAAATTTTACGGTTACGCGGCCACTCCTGCGCCGCTGAAAATACCAACCACGCCGGCTCCCACAACTGTTCCGGGTGTGATCGCCCGTTTGGCGGGAGAGGCGCTGTTTTTTACCAGCCTGTTTAAAGGCAACAAATGGACCTGGGCGGGGGGATACCTGTTCCACGCCACCCTGGCTCTTGCTCTGTTGCGTCATCTTCGCTATTTCCTTGTGCCGGTTCCGGACATAGTGGCCATGGCCGGTCCTCCGGGCGTGTGGGCCGGAGCGCTGATGACGCTGGCTGTCGTTTACCTTTACATGCGGCGGATGACGGTGGACCGGACCAGGAGTATCAGCTTGTTCGCCGACTATTTCGCCCTGGCGCTTATCGGGCTTATCGGCCTGACCGGCCTCATAATGAAATTCGCCATCAGGACGGACGTGACGGCGGTAAAAGGGTTTATAATGGGTATAGTCACTTTTCATCCGGTCAATATTCCGCCAGACATCCTGTTTCTCGTTCATCTTCCCTGGCGCTGGTTCTGATGGTCTATTTTCCTTTTTCAAAACTTGTGCATCTTGGTGGGATTTTCTTCTCACCCACCCGCAACCAGGTGGACAACTGCCGTGAACACCGGCACGTAAACCCCTGGGCGGCTTAAGGGAGACTGCGTTACGTGGCAAAAAAAATCGAGACCGACGAGCTGACCGGCGAAATAGTCACCCCGAATATCGAGCCCGGCGCGACCGCGCATTACAAACCCAACCTGGCGGCGCAGGAGCACAACGAGTCGCTGGGGTTTCCGGGTTCGAAGATAGAGGGGTGGGAGGAGAAGGCCATCGGAAGGATGGGAGAGCTTCTCTCGAAGTACCGCTCGCTCAAGGTATATATGGACACTTGCGTGCGGTGCGGGTCATGCGCGGACAAGTGCCACTATTTTCTTGGCACCGGCGACCCGAACAACATGCCCGTGGCGCGCCAGGAGCTTATGCGGAAGGTTTACAGGAGATATTTTACACCGGGAGGCAAACTTCTGCCTGGGCTTTCCGGCGCGGAGGATATGACAGGAAAGATGCTGGACGAATGGTTCAGCTATTTCCACCAATGCTCCCAGTGCCGCCGATGCTCTGTCTATTGTCCGTTCGGGATAGACACGGCGGAGGTGTCCATGGCCGCGCGAGACATCATGAACAGCGTGGGTGTTGGCCAGAAATATTGTAACGAGGTCCTGGGCAAGGTGCTCGATGTCGGCAACAACCTGGGGATGGAAAAGCCGGCGCTGGCCAATACCCTGGAGTTTCTTGAAGAGGATGTCGAAGAGGAAAGCGGAGTGGCGGTCCGGTATCCGCTCGACGAGGTCGGGGCGGAGGTTCTGTTGATCGCGCCGTCGGCCGATTTTTTCAGCTCTCCCCATATAGAGGGATTTACAGGCTACGGCAAGGTGTTTCACGAGGCGGGTGTATCGTGGACGGTCAGCAGTTACGCGTCGGAGTTCGCCAATTTCGGCATGTTCGTAGGCAATTTCGAAACCATGCGAAAAGTGGCCCAGCGCATTGTCGACGCCGCCCGGGAGCTTAAGGTAAAAAGAATAATTGTGGGCGAGTGCGGCCACGCCTGGCGGGTGGGGTACAGCTTCTGGAACACGCTGACGGGGCCTTTCGACTTTCTGGATCCGAAACACCGCACCCCGACGCATATTTGTGAATTTACCCTCGACCTTATTAAACGGGGCGTGATCAGGCTGGACAAATCCGCCAACGACGACCTGAATGTGACGTTCCACGATTCCTGCAACGTGGCCCGGGGGTCACGCATGGGGGACAAACCCGGCGGCCAGTTCGATATCCCGCGGGAGCTGATCCGGTCGGTATGCAACAACTTCGTGGAGATGGATCAGGACACGATACGAGAGTTCACATACTGTTGCGGCGGCGGCGGCGGATTGCTTACCGACGAGCTGATGGAATTGCGTGTCAAGGGCGCCATGCCCCGCGCCCAGGCTCTGCATGAAGTGATGGAGCGCAACGGCGTGAACACGATGGCGATGATCTGCGCGATCTGCAAGGCGCAGTTTACCAAAGTACTGCCCAGTTACGGGATCGGGATGGATGTCGTAGCCAGCGTCCATCAACTGGTTTCAAACGCCATCATCCTCGGCGGGAACCGGGGGGTGTAGCTGGTGGAGCGCCGCCGCAAGGGCGGGTAAAGGAAATAAATCCCGAAGAGAAAAACATGGGCGTGCTGTTGTAGCCGTTTACGGAGAAAAACGGAATGGTCGTTGAACGGCTTTTATGGCTGTTGTTCTGGAACAGCGCGAACCCCGGGCCAGGCACGGATTCACACTAAGGGGCGTCACACTCCCCATAACTGCCTGGGGGACTGCGCTGTCCCGCCGCGCTTTAAGCGTGGTGTTTTTGATATTCGTAAAAAATATGATAAACTTAACAGTGTGTTTTCTGGGATGATAATTGGAAGCGAATCGCGTAGATAAAGATTAATCCGGTATGGCGTAAAGGGGGTCGCTTATGCTCAGTTCAAGAAAATTCCTGCTTCAGACAACTGTTCTTCTCGCCTTTGCTTTTTTGATGGGTTGCGCGATGGTGACACCTGGTCCCGCGCCGGTAACAGGTTTTATTTACACAGGCACGAAAGCTCCCGGTTTTGCAACGTCCAACGCGATATACTCTAAGAGCGGATATGGCGAATGTATCTCTATTTTAGGCTGGGTAGCCTATGGCGATTGCAGTATCGACGCTATTTTGAAAAATTCCGGAATCACGCAGGTCCATCATGTCGATTACCATACCAGGAGCGTGCTGGGTGTATACGCGCAGCTTAGGGTCATGGTTTATGGTGATTGACCGCTGATAACGATGGCGGACAGGGCAGGTGACGCCGGTTCTGTCCTTGCGCCATAGATATCAAGCTCCGCTCTGCCAGCGTGTCCGGGGTGGGTGTCCGCCGCCATCCCGGCCGGTTCCATATCCGTTTCGGGGGAAAAGGCTGGTTTGTCTGTAGGATGATCGGCTGGACCGAAAACAGTTCATGGCAAGGACATCGGCATGACCACGCATGACTCGAAAGCGGACCAGCGCATAGCCCTTTTCTGGGACGAGTCCAACATATGGGGTCTGATGGCTGTGCGGTCTCTGGCCGATCTCGGGCTCGATTTTACCATAGTCACTTCCGCCGATATACGTAGCGGACGTCTGGCCAGCCACCGTGTGCTGTTTGTTCCGGGGGGCTGGGCGTCGGAAAAGAGATTGAAGCTTGGCGACGAAGGGGCGCAGGCCGTGAGGAGCTATGTAAAAAATGGCGGCGCCTATCTGGGGGTGTGCGGAGGGGCTGGTTTTGCGCTGTCCACCACAGGAGGGCTTCGGCTGTTGCCCATGGAGCGGGGCAGGGGGTTGTCGAATTTTTCCGGACCTATAGAAATCACGACGACCGGCCCGGAAAGGGTTTGCGGGGATATTCCCGGCCGGCTGACTGTGTCTGCCTGGTGGCCGGGCCATTTTGGCGACTGCGATTGCAAAGACGTGAACATCCTCGCAAGATATGGAAAACCGCTGCCGGGATTCATGGTGGCGGATGTGGATGTGGAGAAGTTTACATCGGGTAAACCGGTGAATGGGAACGCTGTATGGAAGGAGCTTGAACAACGATACTGCATGAAGCTTAATCCGGCGAGCCTGGAGGGAGAGCCGTGCTTGCTGGAGGGAAAATTCGGCGTGGGCAAGGTGATAGCCAGCGCTGTGCACCTGGAAACTCCGGGGGACGGATCGGCCAATCATGCGCTTGTCTGTTTTATCGACTATCTTTCCGATCGCAAAAAACCTGGTTCCGCTGTGCGCCTGGCGTATACCGCCGACAAAGAATCATCCCCGTTAGGTAGGCTGGCCACGGATTTTTACATGTTCGGAGAAGAGCTGGGGCTGTGGTCATGGCGAAACGACTGGCTCCTCAAGTGGCGCAGGGGTATCAGGGGGATGGAGTATACTTCGCTCATATCGGTTATGGGCGAGACCGCGCGGCTCGACGCTCCGGAAATACCGGACAGCCTGGTGGTCCAGGCGGATGATTTTATGGCCAGGGCCAGAGAACTGCTGGAATTGGAAAAATCAATGATGGACCAAGGGACCATCCATCCCTACAAGCCTGTGCGCCATCATCTGCAAATGGTTCGCGAAGAGCTGTTCGGAGACAAAAGAATAGCCCGCGGAGCTTACAAGAAGCTGATGAGCAGGCTTGACGAACTTCTCCTGGTCTCCCTGAGAAGATCGATGCAAACTGCCTGACACCGGCCTATCGAGGTTCCCGGCTCCCTTGCGGCCGCTCCGGTTCTCCACGTGCTTGCAAAACCGGAAAATTCCGGCCTGTAATCATGCTTGTCAGGACAGCAGTGTAAAAACTACCCACCCAACCGAAATCATCAAACCAAGGGCGCTTATTATCATCCATATGACGCCCAGGATAAAGGGGATGAATTCCACGGTGTTGAACATGTCGGCAATTTTAAAGGCGCTAGTCATGGCATTTCTCCCATAATCTCTACCTATAATATGTGCCCTTGGATAAGAAAAAGAAAGCCCGAATCGGATGCGCTTGATACAAAATCTCCAATCGCAGTGATATATGTATGCAACCGGTTAAAATACAATGGGATGTAAGTGGGGGGCGATTGCCTAGAAAGCCACGCGCGACTCATATTCCCTGATGGATCCACGGCTTATACGGTAGCTACCCCTGATTTTTAATCCGTTCAGGTCGCCTTGCTCGATCAGCCGGATAACGGTGACAGCCGATACGCCCCAACGCTTCGCGACTTGCGATGTGGTTAAATATTTTCCGCATGGACCTATCGGAGCCGACGCCGCCCCGTCCTTACCCGTTATACCCGTACGTAGGTTGCCACCCCCTGAAACGCCCATTAATATCGCCCCACCCTCCATAATGACCCGTACCATCGAAAATGAAATCTGGATAAAATATTAATAATATTCTAATATGTGGTATTTTATATTTTTGGTTAGAATTGTCAAGAAAATTATTCCTTTTCGAATATCCGGTGAAAACCATGGCTGATACGTATAAGCTCGCTAAAGTAATCAGGTCTATAAGGGGGTCGATGACCCAGAAGGATTTGGCCAGGCTGATCAACGTCAGCCAGGGAACAGTGGCCAAGTATGAAAGCGGCAAGTCCACCCCGAAGATGCCTGTGATGGTTCGATTGGCCCAAAGGGCGGGTTTGAGTGTCGAGAAACTGCTGGCGAAAGTTGAATCGGAAAACCAGGTGTCGGTGGACGACTCCGCCCCAGGGGATGAAATGACAGGGGAGGAAATTGAGCTGGTAAAAATGTTACGGAAAATGGCCATTACACATCCGCGACAGCACAAGGCCCTGCTCGAGCTTGCCTCGGCGATGGCGGACAACACCTGCCATCAGCCGGATGGGCTGGTGGAAAAAGCGCGCTTGAATCGTGTATTGAAGTGATAGGGGCGGCAAACACCACACGAAACATGCCGCATTGACATGTAGCATATCTCACTGATGTGGGGCACATCGCACTGATGTGGAAGATATCATACTGATAGAAAAGGAAATACGCATCTTTCACTTTCATTTTGGCAAGAGGTTCGCTACAATGAAACCTGGCTGTGACGCTGGTTGAAATCGAGTCGCTGATACGCGTGTTCAATATCAGGGAACGACCAGACCAGGTGCGTGATACTGGCTGTTTCGTGCGTGCGCTCCGGTATCGTTTGTCGAGGTGGATTAACAAACCATGCAGACCTTAAAAGCAGTTACAAAGGTTATCTAGAGGTTAAAATCAATGCCAATAAAATCCAACAACCCGCAACAGACCGAAAATTTCGATTTCATATCAGGCCTTTCAAAACGGCAACTCGTGGAAGTGGACGCCTGCACCAGATGCGGCGCCTGCCTGACGCAGTGCCCCGTGCAGGATGTAACTGGAGACACGACCATATCCCCGCCAGATAAAATAGCCCAGTTCAGGTCTTTCGTATCGCGGACCCACGGGTTGCAGGCGAAATTCATGGGACCCGCCCACATCAGCGAGGAGGAATTGAAGCATTTTTCCAGGTCGTTGTGGGAATGCACCACGTGCGGCAGATGCGGTGAAATGTGCGAAGCGGGTATTTTTTCACAACGGCTGTGGCCTTTTCTCCGGGCGAAAATGGTGGAGATGGGATATGGCCCGTGGGACCCTCAAAACATGATGGAAGAGGTCGCCCTGAAAACCGGCAACGTCTACAACCAGCCGGCCGAGAACAGGTATGACTGGTGGCCGAAGGAATGCCCCACATACAAAGAAGAGGGCGAAATAGCATACTACACCGGTTGCACAACCGCCTACGAGTCCCAGCCGATGGCTATCGGCGATGTGCGGATGCTTACAGCCACGGGGATAGATTTCATGATGTTGCCTCCGGAAAAGGAGATATGTTGCGGGTTTCCCCTGTTTGTCTCCGGCCAGCACAAAATCATTCCTGACCTTGTTCGGCCTGTAATACAGGATTACGCCGACAGGGGTGTCAAGACGCTGATAAGCTCGTGTCCCTGCTGTTGCAACATCATGACGAGGGACTGGCCACGCTGGTGGGGTGGCAAACTGCCATTTAAAATACGCCATATGAGCCAGTTTATCCTGGAGAGCATCAAATCGGGCAGGATCAAGTTCGAAAAGCCGCTCAAGGAGCGGATTGTTTATGACGACCCATGTTACCTCGCCCGGGGAGTGGGTATCACCGAGGAACCACGGGACATACTAAAATCGATACCCGAAATCGACCTGGCGGAATTTGAAGACAACCGGCTTATGGCGCGGTGTTGCGGGGCTGGTGGAGCGGTTAAAAAGGTGTTTTCCGACAACGCCATAAAAATGGGCCGTATATCCATTGACGAGGCCAGGGAGCTTGGCGCGAAAAAGCTGGTGCTGTCGTGTCCCGCTTGTTTCCAGAAGGTTAATGAAGCGCGGGAAGGTTACGCCGACGATATCGAGGTGATGGACATCATGCAACTTTGCTCCCAGCACCTGAAAGCGGACGGTCCCAAGGAACCTCCAGCCGAACAACCGCCGGAATAGGCGCCGTTACGCCGCCGTGATACGGTTTCCCGCGGGAGACGTAGGGCGGGTGGTTGTGGGGCGTGCGCCACGCCGCGTTTAAGGTAAAAAGCGAATCGCACAAAACACCTGCATCAGGTGTCGCACCCGGACCGGGTGTTGCACCTCGAGGGGTTCGCACCCCGATGGGGGCGTGCGCCCCTGGACGGGAGTATATGACCGCTGGTTACACAGTCGGCGTGGTCGGCGTTTTATATTCAACGGCGCGGAGCCGTGAAGTGGTTCGATATTTTTTTGCGCAAAACGATGGTGTTGATTATATTATATACATGAGAAGTTGATTGGAGTTTATCGATGGCCAACATAGGTTCGCTTGATCCCAGCAATTCCGAACGGCTTTATAACGCCGGCAAATTTTCCAGAACCCGGGAACTCGCCGCGACTTCGGGCCCCGTCTCAAGACCCAGGAATATAGGCACAGCCAGCGCGCCAGTCAAGGGGTCGCCGAGGGGGATCCTGAAGCAGATGAACGTCGGAGATCTGAACTCCGTCATTGATGATCTGACAAAAAAAACAGCCAACCTGATTTCCAGCAAGGGTGGGGCGATTGATTCGAGCGCCTGACACCCCGGCGCTGTCGAATCGAAACATATAATCTGGATTTCCCCATATCGGCTCGCGCCGAGTCCTTAAGCGGAAAGGTTGCCGGACATCAATTTCGCCCCTGCTCCGGGCTGTGGCCCGGTCGTAAAGCGGCCTGTGCGATATATCGGCTCGCGCCGAGTCCTTAAGCGGAAGGTTGCCGGACATCAATTTCGCCCCTGCTCCGGGCTGTGGCCCCGGTCGTAAAGCGACCTGTACAACACGGCGTTGCTGTCTCTGACAGATATGGGCGCTCCGAGGCTGAACCTCGTCGCCTTCGAAAAGAGGGCGAACCACTCCGAGAAACTGAAACTTCTCGATCTGTTTCTCAATCTACCTCTCCTTGTGATCATCGCCGGTTTTATCTGTGCCGGTCAAGCGATTGACGCTAAAACCCTTTTGCTCATGCAATTAAGTAATGGCATAAATTATGCCAACACATCGCGGATAATAACGCCTTATTTGTTAACAGATTAGTTGTTATATGTAGAAACCGGTTTAACTTTTTCTGTTTCATCCGTTCCGGTTATGGTTTATTACGGGACAGGTGCGCAGATAGATGCTCGAAATTTCACAGAGGCTGTTACGAAAGGAAAATGTCGTTTTGAGAAAATGGGAACAATTGTGTGCGTGCGGAAAAAGCTGGCCGTCCGGCTTAAGAAAGTGGAAGAAACGGTGGCCATTAAATCGCAGGCGTTGTGTGATAAATCTAGCGCTTGAGCGGATATTCCTGTTTGAATATCTGTCCATTACCAACTTTTATCGTTACACACCCGCGCTGGATCGAGCCGAAAACTCTTGAAAAAGGGGTTTCGTATCCCGTGGCGAAACAGATCAGGCGATGATGTGCGTATCGAGAATTGCGTTGCCAAAACAAAATAATGTGTCTAAGATCGGTAACATGTCTAAAATCGGTCAGTCCGAAGTTTTCCGGTAATGTGAGTTTAACATGCGTCCTGGCGAAGATTTTTGAATGAAATGGTATAATAGCAAAACTCTCGGGTTTAGAATTACATTACTTCTGGGTGGCGCCCTCGCTTTCCTGTTTGTGTTGAATATTTTCTGGACCGGCAGGATGCAACACAACCAGGCTATCGCCCAGGCCAGGGACTTGGCGAAAGATCTGGCCTATTCCACTCTCAGCGCGCTGAACTACATGATGATCAACGGAGTGATGGACGAGCGCGCCGAATACCTGAAACTGCTTTCGCAGATTGAAAGCATCAAAAGTGTGCGGGTGGTGCGTGGTCGCGGTGTGAACGAGCAGTATGGTCCCGGGTTGTCCGAAGAGGTGGCCAAGACCGAGGTGGAGCGGCGTGTCCTGGATTCCGGCAAGCCGGAGTTCATCTATTTCGATGGTGTGTTCACCGCGGTGGTTCCTTTTCTGCTGGAGACCGATCGGCACGGGATAGACTGCACCGAGTGTCACGATGGGAGAGTCGGGGAGGCCAACGGCGCGCTTGCCCTTGAGATTTCGCTCGAAGCGGTGGAAGAGAAGATCAGCTCGAACAAGTGGCTGCTGGCCATTTTTTTCGCCGTGGAGGGTGTAATTGTACTGGTAATGCTCTATTTCATGATCGCCCGGAAAATCACAATGGACCTCAGAGAGATGGCGTCTGCCCTGCTTTCCGGCTCCGATCAGGTGGCTTCCGCTTCTGGAGATGTTTCATCGGCCAGCCACAGCCTGGCCGAAGGCGCCACCGAGCAGGCGTCCACGCTGGAACAGACGTCGGCGTCTCTTGAACAGATAGCGTCCCAAACCCGCAGCAACGCCGACAACGCAAGCCAGGCGAACAAACTGGCGATGGACACGAGAAAACAGGCGGAAAGCGGAAACGAAACCATGACCGACATGATCGGCGCGATGGAGAACATAAACAGATCGTCCAGCGAGATCAGGAAAATAATGTCGGTGATAGAAGAAATCGCATTCCAGACCAACCTGCTGGCGTTGAACGCCGCCGTTGAGGCCGCCAGGGCGGGGGAGTATGGTAAGGGGTTCGCCGTTGTGGCCGAAGAGGTCAGGAACCTTGCGCAACGGTCGGCCACAGCCGCCAAGGACACCAGCGCGCTTATCGAAGAAGCTGTGAGCCGGACCGCGGTCGGGGCCGATTTGGCCGCCAGGGCAGGGGAGGCGTTGGGAGGCATCGTGACCAGTATCAGGAAAATCACCGAACTTGTGGCCGATATCGCGACAGCCTCCAACGAACAGGCCCAGGGAGTGGAGCAGGTAAACAGCGCCGTGTCGCAAATGGACAAAGTCACCCAGCAAAACGCCGCGGCGGCGGAGCAGGCCGCGTCCGCCTCGGAACAGCTTAACAGCCAGGCGACGGCGCTGGAGGAGATGGTTGGCAGGCTCTATGCCATCATCGAAGGAGAGAAGGATGACGGCGCCGGTCCAGCCAATGTTCTGCCAGCCCTGCCGAAGTGACATCGGTATCGGCCTCCTAGCCTCATAAGCCCTTTCGGCGGGAACCGTAGTTGTCGATCCCCGGCGGTAGCGGCCGCTACATCGCCGATCAGCTTTTCCCGTTCTTCCGCCCGGCTGTCTGATGGAGGTCACCAATCTGCTTAATCGGCCATTTAAGCCACTATTCGTCATTTCGAGCGACTCGAATGCATTCTTTTTCGACTGGCTAATTGGAAAAGGGGACGACAAGAGGTATATTATTGATACACAACCGGTCACGACAAGCAACAACGATGGTGTATCGATGAGCGACAAGAAAACCTCTATGGACCGTGGTAGTGGTAATGTTTCCGGTTCCTTAATGTATTCGATCATATCGAACCGGACACCCAAGACAGCCGTCTATTCCATTCGCCTCTTAATAATCATCTGCGTTGTCATATTCCTTGGCGAGAGTGAGTTAATGTTTTTTTTGCACCCGCTATTTCCTTCCATGGATCCTTTGGTGGAAGGGATACTCGACGCGGTTGTATTGATAACGCTGGTTACTCCTATTCTTTATGTCCTTTATCACAAACCGCTGATAAAAAATGTCAACGCATACAATAAAACCAGCCGCATCCTGAACATGTTAAGAGATTGCAACCAGTCTCTTGTCCGCGTAAACAATGAACAGGAGATGTTAAACGAACTTTGCCGGATTATCGTGAGTTATGGGGGCTATCGTCTGGCCTGGATAGGGTTAAAAGAGCAAGACCAGGCCAAAAGTGTCCGGCCGGTGGCGTACCACGGTCAGGAAGGAGGGTATCTGGAATCTATCGACATCACCTGGGCCGACATGGAAAAAGGGCATGGGCCGACAGGGAAAGCCATCAGGACCGGCAAACCGAGTTTCGCCATGGATATCATGACCGATCCCGATTTTGCGCCGTGGCGGGAGGAGGCTCTGAAAAGAGGATATTTTTCGTCTGGAGCGTTTCCCCTGGTTTGCAAAGGCAACGTGATCGGAGCGTTGAACGTATTTTCGGAGGATAGATATCCATTTGACGAAAGTGAAATACAGCTCCTTACGGAATTGGCGGGGGACGTGGCTTTCGGCATCGAGTCGCTCAGGGTTCAAAAGGAGCTGGAGAGATCGGAGGCGAAATACACAGACCTGTATGAAAACGCCCCCGACATGTTCGCCTTGTTGGAGTTCGGAACCGGGATAGTCCTTCTATGTAACGAAAAGCTCGTAACAGCTTCCGGGTATGCCAGGGACGAAATCATAGGCCACAGCATCTTCGAGCTGTATTGTCCCGATTGCCACGAGAAAATAAGAAACGAAGTGTTGCCCGATTTCAGAAAAACCGGAATAATCAGCGACGCCGAGCTCCTGTTGCAAAGAAAGGACGGATCCTTAATAGACGTATCCCTCAACGCCACCGCTGTCCGTGACGAAAATGGGGACATCATTTTCAGCATATCGATCCTGCGGGACATTACCGAACGCAAGCGCGCCGAACAACAGCTCCGGAAAAGCGAAACGATGCTGAGGATATCCCAGGAGATCGCCCACATAGGAAGCTGGGAACTGGACCTTTCAAACCAGAACGTCCACTGGTCCGACGAGACATACAAGATTCTTGGCCTGGACAAGGAACGGTTCGAGCCGACGTTCGAAAAGTTTATGAGCATAGTGCATCCTGATGACAGGGAGAAAATCTCCTGTATAGCGATCGAGAGCCTGCAAAAGGACAGAATTTACACCATGGAACTGCGCGTCACAAGACCAGACGGGGTCGATCGTGTTATAGAAAACCGGTTTTACGCTGAATTCGACAAATCGGACAGGCCCGTGCGCCTGGTCGGGACCAACCTGGATATAACAGAGCGTAAACTGGCCAGGGAAATGATCCTGCTCAACAGTAAACGCTTCGAGACCCTCCTCGATATCAGCCAGATGAGCGACGCCACACTCAAGAACATCGCCGATTTCACATTGGAAAAGGGTATAGAACTTACAAAAAGCGAAATAGGATTTTTGGGTCTTATAGATGAAGGGGAATCGGTGTTGACGACTATCAGTTACTCGCCAATGGTAATGAAAAAATGCGAGGTGGAAGTCGCCACACTGGATTTTGCCGTATCCGGCTCCGGACTCTGGGCGGAGTCGATAAGAGAGCGCAAACCGGTGATCATCAATGATTATTCAAAAAGCCACCCAAACAAAAAAGGCGTACCCGAAGGGCATATCAAGCTGGTCCGCATTCTTGCCGTGCCGATATTCGAGGGAGAAAATGTCGTGGCGCTTGGCATAGTGGGCAACAAGCGTATAAACTATAATCAGACGGACGTGTTGCAGCTAAAGTCGCTGTTGAGCGGTATGTGGCAGATAATGCAGAAAAAGAAGTATCAACAGAGCCTGAGAGAGTCCAACGAGAAATTGATCAAAACAATCAATAAACTCAAAAATATGCAGGCGATGGTGATCCGGTCCGAAAAACTGGCGTCGTTGGGCTCGATCTCCGCCGGCGTGGCGCACGAGATCAAGAACCCGCTCAACATCATCTCCGCCAACGTGCAGTTAATCATGACCGACGACAACCTGTCTACCCAGGCCAGAAAATCGTGCAACGCTATATTGAAACAGGTGCATCGCACGGCTAAAATCACTGACAACCTGAGGGATTTCGCCAGGGAACGCAAGCCGGAGATGATCAGGCTGGAGATTCACGAACTGATAAACAAGACTATCGCGCTTGTGGAATACGAGATGAACGTGGGCAACATCGTCACAGACCGGAAGTTTCGTCCGGATCCAATATATATAAAAGCTGATCCGGACCAGTTGGCTCAGGTCTTTTTGAATCTGATTAACAACGCCTGTGACAGCATCACCGAAAGCCGGGACTCTGGTGCAAATGACGCGTCGGAGGAAAATAGTTCGGATGGTCGCCTGACCATCGGCACGGTGGTTGAGGATGACAATGTGCGGATTTATTTTAAGGACACAGGCACGGGGATGACAGAGGATATTATCAAGAAAATATTCGATCCGTTTTATACAACCAAGGCCGAAGGCAAGGGAACCGGGCTGGGGTTGTCCATCTCCTACGGGATAATCGAAAACCATGGGGGGCGCATTTCCGTAAAAAGTGAAGCGGGGAAGGGGGCTGTGTTTACTGTGACTCTGCCTCTTTATCATGATGATGGCAGTGTCGCCGATGGGTGATAATAAAAATTCCGGGGTTCATGTTCTGGTCGTGGACGACGAGGTCGCCGCTTGCGAGCCTATCGTAGCGTATCTGTCGAAAAAGGGATACAGGGCCGACTCCGCCAACAACGGGATCGACGCGGTGGATTTTGTGCGTGACCACTTGCCGGAGGTGGTTATCCTCGATATAAAAATGCCGGAGATGAACGGCGTAGACGCGCTCAGAAAAATCAGGCGGTTCAACGGGGATTGTGTGATCATCATGCTCTCCGCGGTTGATGATGTGGGCATTGCCCTCGACACTATCCATGAAGGAGCGGACGACTATCTGAGAAAACCTGTGGAGTTGGCCGAGCTTGCGCACCGTATGGAGTCTTCTCTCGATAAAAGACGGCTCATCCGTGAAAATCAAGATTACCAGGATAATCTTGAAGCTAAAGTGGCCGAACAGACAAAGTCTTTGCAACGGCTGAATAAAAAGCTCAAAAAGGCCAACCTGGAAATAGTGCGGGCCCTGTCAGAAGCGATCGAAGCGAAAGATCCTTATACCAGAGGCCATTGCCGGCGGGTTGCGGAGTTGTCACTGGCGTTTGGAAAAGAAGTGGCGCTGAGCGCCAGAGAGATGGAATCACTTCATTATGGCGCGCTGTTGCATGATATAGGTAAAATAGGAATTCGGGGCGCTGTGCTTAACAAGCCCGGCAAGCTGACAGAAGAAGAGTATGACCACGTGAAACTGCACCCTGTAATCGGGGATAAAATCGTGTCCAACATCGGATACCTGGACGGCGCGCGCCAGGTCGTAAGGCATCATCACGAACGGTATGACGGGGACGGCTATCCGGACGGCCTCGACAAATCCCGCCAGAGCGTCTTGGTGGGCATAGTGATAATCGTGGATGCGTATGACGCCATGACAAGCCATCGACCCTACCGCAAGGCGCTGGGACACGAGCAAACCGTCACCCTTATGAACGAAAGCAGGGGGACGCAGTTCGATCCTGACCTTCTCGATATTTTCAACAAACAAGTGCTGGAATGATGAAAAATCCTAAACCGAAAATTCTGATTGTGGACGACGAGGTGGAAGCCTGCAAGGCTATAGGGCTGGCGCTCAAGGCTAAAAAATATAACAATTTCTCGGCCCATAACGGCGCCGACGCGATAGAGATTATAAAAAACCAAAAACCGGACGTGGTGCTGCTCGATATCAGGATGCCGGGGATAGACGGAATCGAAACACTTCAAAGGATCAGGAAGTTCGATAAGCATTGTATCATAATCATGCTAACCGGCGTTGACAACCCTGATACCATCATCACGGCGATCAGGGAGGGCGCCGGCGATTTTATAAGAAAACCGGTCATGTTCCCCACTCTCCTGCACGCCATCGACATCGCCATGGACAAGCGACACCTGACTCTGGAAAACAGAAGGTACCAGGACAAGCTCGAAGAGCTGGTGCTCCAGCAGACCAAGGACATAAGGGACAGCGAAGCCAGGCTCAAAGCGGTGACCTCTTCGGTGAACGACGCCATCATCATGATTGACGACCACGACCTGGTGATATTCTGGAATCCGGCGGCGGAACTGATGTTCCAATATACAGCAGACGGGATACTGGGCCGGAAACTCTCCGAGTTTATCATCCCGGAAAAATACCGCGAGAGCCACGAAACCAGCGTGGAGGCGTTCAGCCATACAGGTAAGGGTAAGGTTATAAACAACACGGTGGAGCTTTCGGCGCTCAGGAAAGACAACACCGAATTCCCGATCGAGCTTTCGCTGTCTGCTATAAAAATAGCCGGACAATGGAACGCAGTAGGTATTATCAGGGACATTACGGCGCGAAAAATCGCAGAGGAAAAATTCCGCGACAACGAAGAGCGTTTGGCCCGGATAGTCGAAACCATCGCCGAGGGTATTTATATAGTAGACCGGTCTGGGAAGATTGTATTTGCAAACAAGGAAGCGGAGTCCATCTTCGGCATGTCCCGTGATGAACTGCGTAAAAGATCGTATAACGATAACCGGTGGTCGGTGCGAAAACTCGATGGAGAACCATTCAGCGAGGAGGACTACCCCTTTAACCGCGTGCAAAAAATGAACGGTCCCGTACACGGTATAGAATTTATCACAAATGACCCGGCCGGTGGAGAAATGATCGTGTCCGTAAATGCGGCTCCCCTGTATGATTCGTCCGGAGCTTTCCAGGGAATGGTTGCCACTCAGGCTAATATCACCGAAAGAAAAAGGGCTGAAAGACAGCTTAGCCTGGCGCACATAGAAAACGAGCAGCTTTTGTCGGCCCTGCCTTTGGCGCTTGTCAGCATGGACAAGGACCTGTTAATACTGAAGTGGAACAACGCCGCCGAAAGCACAATGGGGATAAAACCAGAAGACGCTGTAGGCAGTAACTTGCGCGATCTTGCGATCGATTGGGATTTTGATAAACTCAACAATCTTATAAATTCCGGAGGCAAGACCGGCGGTAGAGCCGTTACAGAGGAAATAAGCTTCACAAAGCCGGACGGTAAACCTGGATTTTTGAACGTCACCATAAACACCCTGCCGCAGAGGTCGCATGACAGTGCGGGGTTTTTGCTGGTGGGGGAGGATATAACCGAAAGAAGAATACTGGAAAGCCAGCTTTCACAGGCGCAAAAACTCGAATCGATAGGAAGCCTGGCCGCGGGAATCGCGCATGAGATAAACACGCCGACGCAGTTCGTCGGAGACAATACCCACTTTCTCAAAGGGGCGTTTGACGATATCAAAAACCTGCTGGACAAATACGCAGAGCTGTTGACTGCTTGCAAGGAAAATAAAATCACGGGAGAGCTTGTAGAGCGGGTGGAGTCCGCCACGGAAGAGGCGGATATCGATTTTTTAGCAGAGGAGATACCCAAGGCCATCGAGGCCTCCTTAAGAGGGGTGGAGCGTGTGTCTACCATAGTAAAAGCCATGAAAGATTTCTCGCATCCCGGATCGAAAGAGAAATCGCTGGTGGATATTAATGTTATGATCGATAGCACCATTACCATTTCCAGGAACGAGTGGAAATATGTAGCGGAGATGCACACGGATTTCGACCAGAATCTTGGCCTGGTGCCGTGCTATCCGGATGAGTTCAACCAGGTGATTCTCAACCTGATCACAAACGCGTCTCACGCCATCGGGGAAAAACTGGGGGAAGGATCTGACGAAAAGGGAACCATAACAATTAGGACAAAAAAAGAGGCCAAACACGCGCTGATAACGGTGGAAGATTCGGGCGGTGGAATCACCGACTCCATAAAGGAAAAAGTTTTTGATCATTTTTTCACCACCAAGCAGGTTGGCAGGGGCACCGGCCAGGGGTTGTCTATTTCCCGTTCGATAATAGTTGAAAAACATGGAGGCGAAATGTTTTTTACATCCGAAGTTGGGAAAGGGACGATTTTTACCATCCGTTTGCCATTGGATGGAAGGGCTGATAACTGATTGCCATGAGAAGGCGAATCATGTTCGTAGACGACGAGAAAGACGTTCTCGACGGGTTAAAACGCATGCTTTATGACATGCGCAAGGAGTGGAAAATGTCCTTCGCCGAAAGCGGCCCGGAAGCGCTGGAGACGCTCTCGCGCGATCGGTTCGATGTGATCGTTACGGACATGAGGATGCCGGGGATGGATGGGGCGGAGCTTCTGGCCAAGGTCTCGGAGGAATATCCCGATATGGTGCGCATAGTCCTGTCTGGCCATTCCAAACAGGAGATGATTTTCAAATCGGTCGAAGCGGCGCATCAATACCTGGCCAAACCGTGCGATCCGGAAATACTCAAAAGCGCTGTGCAACGAGCGTGCGCGTTGCGTGAGTTCCTGGCCGATGACCGGCTGAAGCAGGTGGTGACGAAGCTGGACTCTCTTCCCAGCCTGCCAACCCTCGTTATCGAAATAAACCGGGAATTGCAATCGCCAGATAGTTCCCTTGCAAAAGTGGGAGATATAATCTCCAGGGACGCGGGAATGACCGCCAAAATATTGCAACTGGTCAACTCTGCTTTCTTCGGTTTTTTTTCGTATATCTCCAGCCCCTCGCAGGCCGTCACATTGCTGGGGCTCGACACGGTTCGGGCGCTGGTGACTTCCGTACACATCTTTTCGAAGCTAAAGATAAGTAAAGTCAGTAAAATATCGATTGGGGAGTTGTGGAACCATTTTTTGTCGGTGGGGGCCGTTTCCAAGGAAATAGCGAAAATGGAGCTTACCGACGACAAGCTGATAGATGAAGCGTTCATGGCCGGGATGTTGCACGATATCGGAAAGATAGTGTTCATTTCCCAACTGACAGAAAAGTATAAAACGGTTATAGACTCGCTGGCTGATGAAAAGCTCAACCTAAACGATGCGGAATTAAAGGAGTTCGGAGCCGGCCACGCCGAGGTCGGAGGCTATCTGCTCGGGCTGTGGGGATTGCCCGACAGCATTATAGAGGCTGTGTTTTTCCACCACCGGCCCGCGGAAAGCATGGAGTCGGAGTTTGGAATCATATCGGTCGTACACGCCGCGAACGCGTTGTGCGCCGGGCAATGGTCCCAGTATACAGTCGGAGAGTTGTCGCGGATCGATTACGAGCATATGGAAAAGCTGGGCAAAACAGACCGGATCCCGTTATGGACGGAAAAATGCCGGGAAATAATATCGAGAGTGACCGAAGATGGCGGATAAAGTTTTGTTTGTCGATGACGACAAAGACATCCTGGACACTTTCAAGCGGCTGATGCGCAAGCGTTATTCTATCGACACCGCCCTTAGCGGCGAAAAAGGGCTGGAGGCGATATCCACGCGGGGGCCGTACGCGGTGGTGGTTTCCGACATGAGGATGCCCGGGATGGATGGCGTTCGTTTTCTTACCAGGGTTATGGACATAAGCCCCGACAGCGTCAGGGTCATGCTCACAGGCAACGCCGACCAGCAAACCGCGATGGAGGCTGTAAACCAGGGAAGAATATTTCGTTTTCTCACCAAACCTTGCTCGCCGGAATTGTTCTCCATCACTCTTGACGCCGCGATCGACCAGCACAAACTGATAATATCAGAGCGGGAACTTCTGGAAAAAACCTTGAGCCGCAGTATCAAGGTGCTCATCGACATATTGTCCATGGTCAATCCCACGGCGTTTGGCAGGGCGGCGCGTCTGCGCAAATATGTAAAGCATATGACAGCGGAGCTTGGGCTGAAAAGCGGATGGCAATACGAGCTGGCGGCCATGCTTTCCCAGATAGGGTGTGTGACCATCCCCCAGGAGACGATGGAGAAATATTATTCCGGGGGGAAGCTTTCCGATAACGAGACCGCCATGTTAAGCTCGCACCCGAGCATAGGTAAGGAGCTCTTAGAGAATGTTCCCAGGCTGGAGCAGATTGCGCTGATGATAGGGCAACAGGACAAGCCGTACAGCCGCTACAGGGGGGATCAACCTCCAGCCAAAAGACCGGAAGCCGAAATCGGAGCGCAAATGCTAAAGGCCGCGATAGAACTGGACCTTATCGTCTCCCAGGGAGGCTCGCTCGATGAGGCCATCGTGGAGCTGACGGGTTTGCCGGAAAGATGCGACCCCGCCATAGTGGCGACGATGAAAAACATAAAGACGTCCCGGCCCGGAGCCACCGCCATGACCACCAGAATCGTCCAGCTGATGCCCGGCATGATACTGGGGCAAGATGTCTTCACAAAAAAGGGACTGTTGCTGGCCCACAAGGGGCAGGAAATATCTCTTCCTTTAAAGGAGCGTCTCGCCAATTTCTGGCATAACGGGTTCATAGAAGACAAGGTGCGGGTGCTCATAAGATAATTAAGGTTGATGATTTGGACGAAACAAATAGGAGCGTAATCAATGTCCCAGACGGTGCTGTTCGTAGACGATGAACCGGAGATAACCGAAGGGCTGAAAAGGACCCTCCGCAAGGAGCCTTACGATGTGATAACCGCCAACTCCGCCAACGAAGCGCTGGAGCTTCTTAAGAAGGGTGGAGTGGATGTTGTGATCTCCGATGAGAAAATGCCGGGGATGACAGGGACGGAGTTTCTGGCCCGTGTAAGAAACAAGTACCCGGAAACGATCAGGATGGTGCTGACCGGCCAGGCCAGCCTGGAAGCAGCCATACACGCCATAAACAAAGGGCAAATTTACCGTTTCCTCACCAAACCGTGCAACGACATGGACCTGGCGTTTACCATACAGCAGGCCCTGAGGCAAAAACAGCTCGTTAAAAAAGCGAACCAGCTATTGAGAATTTCCAGACGGCAGGCGGCGATAATACAAAGGATGGAAAACGATCATCCGGAGATTCTCAAGGTTGAGCGGGACAGGGAGGGGGCGATTATGATCGATGAATCGGAGCGGGACCTGGATCCAGACGATCTGATCCGTGAGCTGATAGCGGTCACCGGAAAGATCCATCCATAGCGCCACCGGTTGAGCGTCGCGATACGAAGCGTTTCCCCGCTTTTCAAAAATCCAACCGGTCGTTCAAGTTGGCCAGGAAATCGTCATACGTCATGTCCGCCCGGACAAGGTCCACGTACAGGTCCGCGCCGCCTATATAATAGACCCGAAACTCCAGCTTGTCCGCTGGCGCGCCGATGATGTCGAATCCGAGCTCATACGTGCGCCACTTGTTTTTTTCGCCAAAATCACGGCTGGTAACATATTTTTCCGCCAACACGGTTTTTCCGAAATCTGTAACCACGTCTATGCGGCACACAGTCTCATCGGTAATCCTGTCGACTTTCATACGGTATAAAGCCTTATACCACCCTGGCGCGAGCCTGATGTAAGGTCCGTATATCATATAGCCTTCATTCGCGGAGCCATTTCTCGCCACAATGGACATCCCGGTCGGCGAAGTTTTGTCCACCATTTGCGATCCGGGCCCGGCCTGTTTTTCGAACGTTTTCATCCGCGCTGTGGAAGCCGCGAAATTGTCGATGTAGAGTTGGAAATCCTTGCGCTTGTCCCGACCTTTTTTGAAGATGAAGATTCCGTCATCTTCATACACAACACCATAGTTGCTGTTAAGCAAAAGTTCCTGCGAAAGCTGGATCTGGTGCCTGTGCAGTCCCTGGACATCCTTGGTGTCCAGCAGATAATAGTCAATACGCTTTTTCGACGCCGACGGCCTGTAACCCGGGATGGAGATATACGTCTCGGTGTGATGATGGAGATGGGCGAAAGCCCCCGGATTGGTCACAACCGTCGCGCCCGCCGGTATTCGCCCCTCCGCTTTCACAAGGCGTGACGCATGTTCTGTGTCGATCGTTTCCATATATCCGGCCAGGCTGGAGACAAAAGGGAGAGCGCCGGTTTGCGTGGCGTTATAAAACCTGGTGACGATGATAAACACTAAAAACCCAAGGACAGCTCGTGTGCCCGCGCCCTTGCCTATAAACCCGGCCGTTGGGCCCGGGGCGCATATCACCATCAACACGCCAAGCGCCGCAAACTGGATGAGCAACGGTTTGCGCAGGTCAACCACGCTCACCCGAACTCCCATTATGAATGTGTCGAACGGCCCTGCGAACAGGTAATATATCTCCACCGCCGCATACGCGGCCACAACGGCCGCAAGCGCGACGACAGACGCTTTTCGGACAGCGCCGATGTATGGAATCATCCTGGCGCGGGTTTGCAATGCAAGTATGATTTTTTTTATGTTTGCCAGCGCCAGTACGATGGCAAGCGACCATACAGGGATCACCTTCAGCGGATAATGATACGCGAACCCGTAAAGCCTGGGGTGTTCCGCCAGGAACAGCTCCATCGATGGCGGCGCCAGCATCATCAACCCGAGAGGTGAGAACAGCGGCGCCACCACTCCGTGCTCGACGACGAATTCGCTCCATTTGTCATATCGCAAGTCTACAGAGAGCAACATGCTAATTGTCTGGACAGGTTCGGTTACAAACCTACGGACAATATCGGCGGGACCCGAGCCGAGCCACCCGTAATAGACTGAATATTCATATGTGTCTTCACCCCGGAAATATGGATAGCCCACCTTGAAAACTATGAGGGCGTACACGGCCAGCGCCGTCATGGCGTATGCGGAGATTTTATATTCCTTCTCGCCAAGCGCGGTGTAAAGCGCCACCACGCCGGCCAGTATGAAAGAGTCTTCCTTTATAATGGCGAGCATGGCCAGGGAAACAAAATAAAGTGTCCATCTTTTTTCCAGCAAGGCGTAAAAGGCGAGAAACAGGAACAGCGGCTCGTGCGATATCATATGATAGTCGTATAAGTTGGCCATTTGCAGGCCGCCCGAGCAAAGGTAGAAGACGGACACCAGCAACGCGTGCCACTCGTTGCGGAGTGTTCGCGCGGCTATCAGGAACAGTGGGATAGCCGCCGCCCCGATCGTGAAGGACTGGGCCACGAATATCGGCCAGTATGCGTCGCTTACCAGATAATAGGCCGAAAGTAATAAAAGTATGGGGGAGATGTGCTGTGTCCAGTAGTTGAAATTGGCGTCGTTGCTCCACATGAACTTGCCGATGGATGTGTTGTGCGCGGCCGAGTCTATCCTTGCGTAGTCGAGGCTGCAGAGGGCCGTGTTCCACCGGTCGATGGATATGAACGAGTAATAGGACACATACCCGATGACCAGCATGATCAACGCGATGCGAGCGGCGGTTGACACCTCGGCTCGCCCGGAGCGGCCAATGTGGCCGGTTGCGCCCATGGACAGGCCTTTCGATGAATTATGAAGATTCACGTGTTAATGTCGCCGCCAGCATTGTTTGTATTGGCCCGAATAATGATCACGTGGCATAACGGTGAACAGAATAACATCTGTGGCGGTCTGAAAATCATAGAACTTGCGATGGCTGTATGGATGGCCGGCCCGGCAGGGGTTGTATCATTCTTCGGCTTTCCTCGGACTGGATAAAATAAAGCATACAGGTTAACATAACAGGTTTCATTTTCCGGATACAGTTGCTTGCAGATGAAATTGACCAGGAATATCGTCGAAATGCCTGCCCGGCTGATGTCGTCGTCATTGGCGATGTTTCTCGCCGCGGGGGCGCTGCTTTATCACGTTTGGCAAAAGTACACCGAGCAAATCCACATATGGTACGCTCTGAAAGGCGTGTCGCCCATGGCGTGGGCGTATCAACTGGCCAACCCTGAAATATTCGCGAAAAATTTCCCCGGCGGCTACGAAGTGTTCAGCAAGTCGTCTTTCATGTATATCTATCCACTTGCAAAAGCCGTTTTGGGCCTCGATCCCTCATCCATACTCACGTCGGTGGTGGCGCTTGAAATAGTGGCGCTCTCGCTGGCGGTGTATCTCCTGTCAAGGTTGCTTTTCCCGGAATCGGCGACAGCCGCCCATGTGGCGCTTGCGCTTCTGGTTATCGCAAGCTACGCCAGGTCCATGAACATCGGGTGGTTCGGGGCGCCATACTTCAAGGGTGTGTATTACAACGCGGCGGATGTCTTCCGTATCCTGGCTGTTATAATGGCGTTGAAACGGCGGTATGTCTGGTCCGGCGTGTGTATAGCCGCGGCTTTCAGTTGCCATCCGCTGATGGGGATTCACGCGGGGATTTTCGTTTTTACGATGACGCTTTTCTCCAGGCCGGCGAGACAGGACTGGATGAACGCGGCAGCGGGCGCGGTTTTGTGCGTTATTCTGTCCGCTGTCTGGATGATCAGCGTCTACGATTCTCAAAACATCTCCAACACAGGTATTTCAGCGGAGAGATGGTTCGAGCTTACCAGGCTTTTTGGTGGTCATTTCTACCCGATCACCGCAGGCTTTTTCAGCAGGAACAGCAAAGACTTTATCGGGTTGATATCGCTGACTTTGCTTTTGTTCCATTATATCCGCCGCAGATCAGGCGCCTCCGCCTTGTTCGACAGGCAGATGATGGCGGGCGCTGTGGCTCTTATATTTGTTTCGGTGGCCGGTGTCTTTATTTCCGAATATACAACGATCCCTCTCCTGGCCAAGCTGACGCTGTTCAGGGCCAGTGAGCTTTATATAATTATCGCGCTGGTTTACGCCGTGAACGGATTGTGGAGGGATATCGAGTCCGGGAAAGCGGTTTGTGTGGCGATAGCCGCCGTCATTTTGCTGAGCCCTTTTTATCTTGCGCCCGGATTGCCTGTAATTTTTTCCGTCCTGCTGGTTTCCCCCGTCTTTCTCCGGGTGTACAGAGGGGCCTCGCCGACAGACCTCTTTCTGGCGCTCCTGGCCGGTTTTGCCATCGTTTTGCCGCTGTTTTACGCCGTTTATTATGCGAACCAAAGCCCGGGAGATTTTATCGCCCGCGTGGAGGCTGGTTATATAGCCCCGGTGCGGGCCGGATACTATATGAGCGGAGCCGCGCTGGTCGGGATGTTGATCGGGGTTCCCGCGTTCGCCGTAAAAAAGTGGGCCGACGTAAACCTTGTCCCTCTGGCGGTGTTTGTTCTGCTTCTCGCCAGTCCCTCGACCTACCTGAACGACAGGTTGATGGATTCAGGCAACCAGGCGAAGGGGCGTGACTTCATGCAAGCGCAACTCTGGGTGAAACACAACACCCCGCCGGACGCCTTGTTCATGAAAGACCCCGCCCTGTTCCATCCTTCATATAACCCCGGATGGCGGGAATACTCGCAACGCCCATCCTTCGGCACCATGTACGAATGGACGGTGTTACCGGCTCTTTACGTCTCCGATTCCGACATCTTAGGAGAGGGATTGCGCCGGCTTGGAGAGTTTGGCATCGACCTGGATGAATATATCAACATGAAGACGGATCAGAACAGGTTCCGCCTGCTCCAGGCGAAGGCGCACGCCCTGTTTTACCAATTCGACGATTCATGGAGGCTGCGGCTCGCCCGAAAATATGGAATCGACTATTTCGTGTTGCAACGGGACATGATAGTCAAACCAAGCCACCTGCCGGTCGTGTTTGAAAACAACCACATTGTTATAGTTTCATCTGGCCGGCCCCCCACACAAAATAACCAACACAGCCAAAATCCGGGATCTCCATCCGGAGACAAATAAAATGTCCGGGGACAAATAAAATGTCCGGCATGGCCGGCTGTCGCAAGCGGCTTGTCTGGCGATCTTACCCTGGAAAGTACAAAGACGCTGCCAACAGCTCGTTATACAACCGGATAACGGTTGATCTGCTATCTTTGAACCGGCCCGTGTGTTTTTTGCCTGTAAACAAACGGTACGAAACGGTCGGCGATCAGGGAGGGGACGATTTTGCTAGTATGGCCAACTGGATAAAATCCCTGTTGACACAGACAGCAAAGCGGCGAGACAATATGCACGAATTTAGTTGTATCCACATTTCAACTGAATATGGGATATGCTCACGGAGCCACAAAACTTCATTGCGCTCCCGACTAAAGGGAAATCGAAGGCGTGGATGGGTGGAGGAAAATCCTTCCAATCTTGGCGCCAGGTTGCGGCGTCGCTCACACCTGAGCCACTCACGTCTGAAATGAATATTCACTCAAAGGCTCCGCGTTGAGATGCGCAATCTGGGAAAATATGCGTTGAACAGGCATGTAAGCTCGCTTCGTGGTCTTGTCAACGACCAGTTTTTTTCCATGATTCATTTTTGTCTCAGCATGCCTTTCGGTGGGGAAAAACTGGCCGAGCAGATGCTTCGGGATCTTGCGATACTTCACAGCAAAAACTCTCTCGAATCGGAGCCTTTCAAGATCGGGTACGCTCCTTTGCCGAAAAGCCTGACACCCGTCGGCGCGTTGAAGCTAGTCTATAAAAACATCCATGTAAAAGAGAAAGTGGCCGATGATTCCTGGGTCAGGATTGATGAGAGGGAAGGAGACGTGGAGGTTCAATACAGTAGGGATGACTGTGTTTACCACGCTCATTGCGACGCTCTGCGATGTGACGGGCTGAAGTGTATGTGCGTTCGCCGTTTTTTCTGTGAAGGAATTATCAAAGTAACCACCGGCGAAGACTACGAGTCTGTTCTGCACACGCCTGATCTTGAAGACCCAATGTGCCGCTTCAGCCTCCATAAAACGGAACGGGGCAGGGATGAAATTGAACACATCAGGGACAAAATACGATTGTCGGTCGAAGAGAACATCAAATTAGAAGAAGCCGTAAAAGTCAGGACCCGGCAACTGGAAAGACAAAAAAACACGCTGAAAGAAAGCAAGATACGCATTAAAGCGATCACATCTTCAGCGAACGACGCGATCGTCATGATGGACAGCGATGGAGCGGTTACGTTCTGGAACCAGGCGGCCGAAAGGATGTTCGGGATTTCTTCCGATGAAATCATAGGCGGGAAAATAGACGAATTCATAATTCCACCCCGGTATGTTGAAGAGCATAAAAAGGGAGTCACAAGGTCTAAGAGATCAGGTGGCGGACCTGTTACCGGCAAGACTGTTGAATATACGGCAAAGAGGAGCAATGGTGAGGAGTTTCCAGTGGAGCTTTCGTTGTCCACTGTATTGGTTGAAGGCAAGTGGCACGCGATCGGGGTTGTCAGAGATATCACCGAACGTAAACAGGAGGAACTGTCGCATAAAAGGCTCTACGATAAACACAGGAAGATAGTGGAGAACAGCCCCTCCGGAATAATGACGCTCGATAATGATTTAAGAATCGTTTATGAAAATCCGGAGATGAAAAAAATAATTGGTGTGCCGGAAGGAAGGGATTCGCCCGCTATCGGCATGAAGATCACCGACCTGCCGTCCGTAAAGATAGCCAATATAGGCCATGTCTTTGAGGCGTTGCGGAACAACAAGAAAATTTCCACCGAATTTCCGTTTACATCGATATTTGGCAAGGAGTCCTTCTTGTCGATCACAGGTGTGCCAATCTTCGAAAAAGGCTCGTTTGCCGGGGCCATCCTGCTTATCAACGACACCCTGGAGCGCAAACGGATGGAAGAGCAGGAAAAAAATCTGGAGAAACAGATTCGGCACGCGCAAAAGCTCGAAAGCCTCGGTGTGCTGGCCGGGGGGATCGCACACGATTTCAACAACCTTCTGACGAGCATTCTTGGCAACGCAGATCTTGCGCTTATGGATTTGCCTCCCACCTCGCCCATACGCGGTTATATAAAGGATATCGGCACATCATCCAGACGGGCGGCTGACCTTACGAGGCAGATGCTGGCGTATTCCGGCAAGGGAAAATTCGTTATCAGGAACATCGACTTGAACGAAATCATCGAGGAGATGGTTCATCTTCTTGAAGTGGCGATCTCGAAAAAAGTTGTCCTGAAGTATGATTTGTCAAAGATTCTTCCCCCGATCGAGGCGGACGTTGCTCAGATAAACCAGGTAATCATGAACCTGGTCATTAACGCGTCAGAAGCGATTGGGGAAAAAAGCGGCGTAATCTCGCTGACAACCGGCGCGATGGAATGTGACAAGACTTATTTGAAGGAGGCCTGGCATGTCGATTGCCTGCCGGAAGGTTTGTATGTTTATCTGGAAATAGCCGATACGGGATCCGGCATGGACAAGGATACGATGGATAAGGTATTCGATCCTTTTTTCACGACCAAGTTCACGGGTCGCGGGCTCGGGATGGCGGCGGTCCAGGGAATCGCTCGCGGCCATAATGGAGCTGTAAAAATATACAGCGAAGTTGGGAAAGGGACAACGTTCAAGGTCCTGTTTCCCGCTTCCAAAAAAAGAGCGGATTCGATGGAGAAAAATCTGGACGCAACCGATGCCAAAGCGCTGGGGGGTACGGTGCTGCTTGTCGATGACGAGGAGACGGTGAGAAGCATCGGCAAAAGAATGCTGGAGAAAATGGGATTTACCGTTGTTACGGTATGCAATGGAGTGGAGGCCCTGGAAGAATACCGCAAACGCCCCGACGAGTTCGTTTTCGTTCTGCTCGACCTTACGATGCCGCAAATGGATGGGGAGGACTGCTTTCGGAAGCTTCGCCAGATCAGCAAAGATGGGTGCATTGTCATGACCAGCGGTTACAACGAGCAGGATGTCGCCCAACGATTCATAGGAAAAGGGTTGTCCGGATTTATCGCCAAACCTTTTGAGATGGCCAATATGAAGCGAGTGATAATTCAGGCGTTGAAGAACCATGGCAAATAGTCGTTTTCGCGGGATTGGTCCGGGCGAATTGTTTTTGACAGCGCCATGTGGCCTGCCACAGGGCATGAAGCTGAATTACGCCGCTTAAGCGCGCAGATTATTGAATAATCCACAATACCCGGGGTTATATCGCCATGCCAGGAAAGTTACGAACAAAAATTGACGGCGATAATACGGCTCGAAAGTTTCAGATTATCCCGGGAATCGGGAAGAGCCTTTCCCGGGACCTTGTGGACCTTGGTTACCGGCGGGTAGAAGAGCTTCGAAACGAGAATCCTGAGAAAATGTATCATGACCTCTGCGCGCTTCGTGGTGAGCGCATTGACCGTTGCGTGTTGTATGTATATCGTTGTGCGGTGTATTTCGCCAGCAATTCTGTGCATGACCCGGAATTGCTCAAGTGGTGGAACTGGAAAGATAAGAAAAAGTGAGTGACCTTCCGCGCTGAACTGACCCACCTTCAATAGTGCGCTGATGGCGACCCTATTGTACAGCGGCTCTCCTTATGAGGATTAATTACGGCGGTGTCAAGCCGTCAGATTATCCATTACCATCTAGCTGTCGTAAAAAATCCCTTTGTTTAACACTCCGCTCAGCAGTAGCCATACGAAGAAGGGACCTCCGATAAGAGCGGTCACCACACCGACGGGTATTTCCGCCGGGGCTATTATTGTTCTTGCGATGGTGTCGCAGATTGTCAGGAACGAGCCACCGAAAAGAAAGGTGGCTGGTGTGAGGAATCGATGGTTCGGGCCGATGATCAGCCTGCAGATATGGGGCGACATCATGCCGACGAAACCGATGGGGCCGCTGATGGCGACCACACCACCGACCATCATGGAGGTGGCGAAAAAGACAATGTTTTTTGATCTGACCACATCCACCCCGCGGCTGGTGGCGATTTCGTCGCCGGTGGTGATCAGGTTAAGCTCCCTGGTCATATAGATCAATATGGCTCCGCCTGTCATGACGAATGGAAACATGTTGAAGAAACTGTCGAAACCGGAGACTTCGAATCCGCCCATGAGCCAACGGACAATCCTGTATGACTGGGTGAAATCGGATATGTATTGGGTGAACAGGATCACGCTGGAGAAAAAGAAACTGATCGCCACTCCGGCGAGGAGCATTGTGGCGGTAGAGAAGTTTCTGCTCATAGTGGTAAGGCCATACAGCAGTGCGATGGATAGAAGCGCTCCCATGAAGGCGAATATGGATATTCCGGAAGCGCCGGCTATGGTGAACACCATGCCGAGCCGCACATAGATCGCCGCGCCAAGGGAGGCGCCAGCCGACACGCCCAGTGTAAAAGGTGTGGCGAGAGGGTTTCGGAACATGGCCTGAAACGCCATGCCGCTGAGGGCCAGCCCGCACCCGGCGATGAAAGAGACCAGCGTCCTCGGCGCCCTGATCCTCCAGAATATATCTTTTTCGATTCCGGTATGGGCGGCGTCTGTCAGCATGGCCAGCGTAACCTTTGTCATGCCGATAAAGGGCGCCAGGGCCAACGTGCCTATTGACAGCGCGATGAGGGTGAGAAAAAAGAATTTTAGTTTGTCTGCTTTTATCATTCCAGAAATAAAACCGGGTGATCCCTGTCCGGGCTGATCGCAAAGTGAAACGAAATATCGAATATCCGCTCCAGGTTGTTGTTTCCCATGAGCTCTGTCGGCGCGCCATTGAACACGACACAGCCATCCTTCATCGCGATGATCCGGTCGCTGGACGAAATCGCATGGTTTATATCATGCGTGACGGAGACTATGGTGATGTTTGATTCCTTGTTTATGTTTTTGAGAATGGAGTTGATCTCCGACTGTCTTTTCGGGTCGAGGAACGTCGTCGGTTCGTCGAGCAACATCATGCTGGCCCCCTGGGCAAGCGCGGCGGCTATGAAAACTTTCTGGCGCTCGCCGCCGCTCAGGATGTTTATCGGGTTCTCGGCGAACTGGGTGATTTTAGTCATCTCCATCGCGGCGTAAACCGCACGCCTGTCCTCGCCGGAGATTTTTATAAATGAACTCAGGTGCGGATAACGGCCCATCATCACGAACTCCAGCACGGAAAATGGAAACATGGCCCCCGCGCCCTGGGGAACATAGCTGATGATTTTAGCGAGCTTTTTTTGACAGTACGCTGCCAGGGGAGATCCGTAAACATAGATATCGCCGATGGTTACGGGCAATATTTTGGACATCATTTTCAGCAGTGTCGTCTTGCCCGCGCCGTTGGGCCCGACAATGGAAATGTATTCTCCCTCACGTACCGTAAAGGACACATCGCGCAGAATGGTTTTGCCTGTTATCTCGTAGCCGACTTTATCTATTTCTATGGCGGTTTCCATTAGCTGTCCCAATTCACTTCAGGGTGCACGGCTCTCGCCAGTTTTTCAAGTATCATGATAAACCTCGGCCCCGGCTTTGCGGCGAAATCGTCTCCGAAAATATAAACCCTCCCATTTTTTATAGCCTTTACCTGGCGCAACGAGCGCCACTGCTCCAAAACATCCTCCTCGGTGACAGGCAATTGGGCCAGGTCCGGAACAATGTCTATGATCACATCGGGGTTGATTTGAAATATCCCCTCGTCGGAAGCCACGGGAAACCTGGACGTGGATCCGGAAAATGCGTTCACGCCACCGGAGAGCGTGATCATCTCGTTGAAGAATCCATCCTCGCCGGCGATGTATATATCGGTCAACCCACCGCTACCCATATTACGGCCTACCGATATCAACACCTTTGGCCGCGGCAGGCCCTCTGTTTTCTTCTGTATCTTATCGATCCTCGCCCTCAATCCGGCGTTTACCTTTTCGGCCCTATCCTGCGCTCCGCAGGTGTTCCCGATTATTTCTATCGACTTGAGTATACCGCTCACGCTCTGGTTGTTGAGCATGATGGTGTTTATTCCCAGTTCCCTGGCCCTTTGCTTGAACGCGTCGTGAACAGACAGAATCATGGTAATGGTCGGCTTGAGGGCGAGAATGGCTTCGTTGTTGGGATAGAAATAGCCGCCGATTTTGCTTATTTTTTTCGCTTCCGGCGGAAAGTCGCAATAGGTTGTCACTCCAACCAGTTTGCCGCCAAGACCAAGTGCGAACAGCGTCTCGGTGATGCTTGGCGCCAGCGATACAATCTTCTCGCAACTCGGCTTCCGGTTGGTCTTGCTGGCCAATTCAAGCGCGGTGGCGCCATTATCCCTTATCAGGGACTTTCCCCAAAACGCCAACCCGAAGGAGGCCAGTATAGCCAAAGCCAGGGCGGCTTTCCCCTTATCCATAAGCCGGTGAATCGCTCCGTTGTTGTGTCTGGTTAACCGCGTTAAGCATAGTTGGACAATTCATGAGTTTTTGAGCTCGAACCTGATGGTGATTTTTATGGTCGAAGAAACGGTCCTGCCGTTATTGACGGCAGGTTGAAACTTCGCTTTTCCAACCGCCTTGACAGCGGCGGAATCGAGCCTCCTGTAAGAGCTGGACCGGACAACATCGACCCTGCCAGCCGTCCCGTCGGCCATGATCTCGACCTGCAACACCACGATCCCCTTCTCACCCGACCTTACAGAGCTCCTCGGATATTTCGGCTCGGGCAGATCGACGATGGACGCCGCGCGATCGGCTATTGTAACTGGCGGAGCGTGGGCTTTGGCTAATCGGGGTAAATCTGATTCGGCAGGCTCCGGGGCGGACTCCGCGGCGTCTGTAACTGTCTCCTGCGGAGGTGGCGCCGGACTTTCCATCGGCTCTGGCGGAGCTTTTTTCCCGACAACCGGAGCTTTAACCTTTTTTACGATTCTCTTTACAGGTTTTGGTTTTTTTGCAACCGGCCTGTTTATTTCTTTTTTCCCTGTTTTTTCCGGAATCTTTTTCTTTATCGGCTCGGGTTTTTTTGTTTCCGTTTGTATGGTGGTAAAATTCACCTTTAACGATTTTGTTGTCCCGGCTGTGGCGACAACCTCCGACCGGCCACTAAACGGCCATGCGAGCAACACAAGGCCGTGCAACGCCACCGCGATAAAAAATGATACGCCAAGCTTCCTGTTATCCAGTTTCCCTATTCCTTTTTGTATCCAAGCGCCACAGAGCCGAATCCGGCCTCTCTTAGCTGGTCAAATATTTCAAGAGCAACGCCAAAATCGGCTTTTACATCACCGTTGAGAAGAATCGGCGCCCCGGCCCGCGCCCCCAGGCTCTCCAGCTTTGCAAGCAGGGACCCCTGATCCACTGGCTTGCCGTTGATGAATATTTCGTTATTTGAAGTTATGCTGATATTTATCCTGTTTGTCCTGTCCACCTCCATGTTCGCGGACGTGGCGAGATTGACATCGACACCATATTGAACGGTCATCAACAGCATGGAGTAGATGAAAAAGACCAGCAACAGGAATATGATATCTATAAGGGGCAGTATCTCCACCCTCGCGTGACGCTGTTCATATCCGCTGCTGATCTTCATCGCTTCGTCCTGGCGACTTTATCCAGGGCCACTTCAACGGAGGTGGCCAACAGCTCCATCCGGTTTGTGGCGGCCTGGGTTCTGGAGACAAAGAAGTTGAATGGAATGAGGGTGGCGATGGCTATTGTAAGCCCGGCGGCCGTGGTTATCAGCGCCTGGGCTATTCCTCCCGTGACAACTTTGGGATCGAGAACATTGCTCTGGCCCAGCATATCGAAAGAATTGATAATGCCTGTCACCGTCCCCAGTATGCCAAGGAGCGGGGCCAGGGTGATGATGGTGTCGAGCACCACCAACCCCTGCCGCATCCGGCTGATCTCGTTTTGGGCGGCCATCTGCGTGATCTTTTCAAATCCGGCGTCGAAATGCTCCAGCCCCGACGCGACCGCCCGGACAGATGAATCGCGTGACTCCGCTCCCATCGAAAGGGCCTTGTCGATTTCACCCGCCTCGACCATGGTCAAAAGGTCCCGGACGGTTTCATCGTTTTGTCGGCCGGCGTCCTTTATCCAGAAGATCGTCCGCTCCACGGTTATGGTGAGCGATAGCAGTGATAGGGCCAAAAGGGGCCACATAACCGGGCCGCCTTTTGAGAACAACTGTACAAGCAACAGATCGTTCATACCCTGTCTTCCACCTTCCGGTTTACTTCAGAACAACGTTTATTCCGGCGTAATACGATCTGCCGGCGGTTCCATACCCGAGCACTTCCTCGTATTCCGCGTCACCGAGGTTTTCGACCTTGCCGAATACCTTGATCGAGTTATTGACCGCGTATGATGCGGCCAGATTAACGATGGAATAGGAGTCCATTTGCTTCCTGACGGACGGGTACGTCGAATAGTCGTTGGCCTCGCGCTCTCCCACTCTCAAGTACGAGACGGTGGCGTTCGCGCCGGGCAGAAAGGCGTAGTTCATGTCAACGCTGATCTTGTCCTTCGGCCTTCTGAGCAGGGCCTCTTCGGTTTGCCGGTCTTTCGTGTCCGTCTTGTTGTAGGCGACCCTGGCCTGCAGGTTGTCCAGCAAGTCGATCTGTCCATATATCTCCAAGCCGTTGGTCTCGGCCTCTCCGATGTTCTTGTACTTGCTGTCGCCGAAATCGTAATCAATCAGGTCCTTGAATTCGTTGAAAAAGTAAGCGACACCAATGGTCGCGTTACGATGATCATACTTCTTTTCGACACCTATATCCCAGCCCAAACTCGTTTCAGGAGAGAGGTTCTCGTCGCCATACTGCGAATATAGCTGGAACAGGGATGGCGCCTTGAAACCGGTGCCGTAAGAACCCTTGATGGTGATTCCGATGGCGTCCACCAGGTATGCGACAGTGGCCCTGTAGGTGGTATGGGTTCCAAACTCGCTGTTACTGTCCACCCTGGAGCCGAGGGTCAGAAACAGCGATCCCAGGGGATTGATCTGCTCCTGTATGTAATAACCGATATTGCTCAGCTCCTTGTTGTCGAACACACTGCTGAACGGGCCATAGGAACTCTCGGACTCGTACACCGATTCGGCCTTGTCGGTCTCCGATTCCACACCCAGGGTAAGTGTGTTCCAGTCTGCCAGGTAAAGGTTGCCCTGGTACTCGATCTTTGTCGTGCTTCCGTTGAAGGTGTTTTTGGAGCTGTCCTGCGGGTGGGCGTCGTCGGTGGCGTCGAAATATCCGCGATCGAAGGTGGCGGTGGAATAGCTGAGCCTGCTCTCGAACCTGTCATCGAACAGAAGCAGGCAGATATCCCCCTTTGCGAAAAGCTCCTTGGTTTCCATTGTAAAGTTGGGGTCGTCTCCTCCCACTCCGCCACCGGCGTCGATGTCGCCGTTGGCGTCGATATATTTCAGCGTCAGGTTGAAGCTGAGCGCGTCGGTGGGATCAAAGCCAACGTTAAGTCCGGCGGAGGTGTTGTTGTAGCCGTCGCTTTCGATGGCGCCATCTTTTTCATTGGCGGAGGAGATGCCGTCCGTAACATACCGGGTGGCGGTGATCGAGTAATTGATGGAGCCTGTTCTCCCCCTGGCGCTGGCGGTGGCGCTGGAGGTGTCATACGAGCCCCCCTCCACGGTGGCGCTCATTACTGGCGCGCCCTTGCCTCTTTTGGTGATTATGTTGATTACACCGCCCATGGCGTCGGAGCCGTACACGGTGCTCTGTGGACCACGGATTATCTCTATTCTCTCTATGTCGGAGGCGAGGATATGGGCGAAGTTGAAATTGCGCCCGACAGATGTCGGGTCGTTAACCTCGATACCATCGACTAAAACCAGCGTATGCTCGTTTTTGGCGCCTCGTATGAAAATGGCGGCCGAGCCGCCGGGGCCGCCTGTCTGAACCACGTCGACCGACGGCGCGGAACGCAGGACATCTATGGCGGTCCTGGCTTGTTTTTTCTCTATTTCTTCGCTGGTGATGATCGTAAAGGCGCTACCTACTGTTTTGGCGTTGGCCTTGGTCTTTGTGGCTGTTACAACAATTGTTGCATCGCTCTTCTCATCCTTTGCGTCAGCTGTATCGGCTGTGCCAGCCGTGTCGGCTGTGTCAGCCGTGTTGGCTGTGTCAGCCGTGTCGACGGCGCCGGCCAGCTGGGGCGAGGTCATAAAAATAGACAATACGAGAAAAAGATATAAATAGACTTTATTCATGAGAACCACTCTCCTCCCTCGAGAAAAAGTTAGTAAATAATTATGTGCGGCAGGTATCCTGGCTAACGGTCAACCTACTAACCAGCCTTCCCACCCTCTTTAGGGGCAGTGGCTTTATCTGGCGTTCGTCACGATTACAGTCGCGGGGCGGCGGAAGCGTTAAACTCCCTTCCCTTGCCTCACAAAACAGCTGAATTCAAAAGTTGGTCGATTAATTCTGTTCTTTCGGGCGCCTCCTCGATAATTACACCAAAAAAAAAACCCGGGAAATTTCTTTCCCGGGGATTCCGATATTTCAATCCCGGCCATATTCCCGAAACTTTTTCCACGTAAAGCGCATTTCAGGAAAACGCCGGGCAGGTATTCTGGCTTACGGATCAACCTACCGGCCGCACCTTCCCGCGAACTTTCGCAGTGGTATCCAGCGGCTTTCGTCCCCGATCACAGCGGCGGGTCCACGGTGGAATCGCACCACCTTTCCCTGTTCAATCCTCTCGTGAGGTCACCGGCTTTGGCAAATATAGTGCTATTGGTTAACAGATGTCAACCGATATTTACCGGATGACCGTTACCTGTCGATTGACACCGGCCGGGACGCGCGGTTTCTGCCGCACAAAGCTGTTGAATGAGTGCGTGGGTTGGTATAGTATACAACTCTTCCCAAAGCGCCCGTAGCTCAGCCCGGATAGAGCGTTTGATTGCGGTTCAAGAGGCCACAGGTTCGAATCCTGTCGGGCGCACCACACCCGTAACGGGTGTTTACCCGTAACGGGTGTTTACCCGCAACGGGTGTTTACCCGCAACGGGTGTTTACCCGCAACGGTGTTTTGTTTCCTTTAATTCTTATGACTATTATCGGTGTCTCCACTGCCGTGGGCAGACCAGATTTCACTGCCGTGGGCAGACCAGATTTCGCTGCCGTGGGCAGACCAGATTTCGCTGCCGTGGGCAGACCAGATTTCGCTGCCGTGGACAGACCAGATTTCACTGCCGTGGGCAGACCAGATTTCGCTGCCGTGGGCAGACCAGATTTCACTG
>JAJRZK010000026.1 GCA_024275315.1 Nitrospirota bacterium | reverse complement strand
GGCTCCGGTGATGTAGCCCGAACGGGAGGATGAAGTTTGGGTCGTGTAAACCTGGTATTTAACCGCGCCGGTTGCCGCGTCCCAGGTGATGTTGTCGGACGTATTGTCCCGGGTGCAGGTGACGTTGGCCGGAGGTGATAAGGATAAACCACTGTCGGAACCGCCGCATGAGAGGATGGTCAATAGCGAAGTGATTACGCAAATGGAACATATCAGGTGGTTCCCGGCCTGCTTCGACATGAAAACCCCTTCCCAAGATTTTATACCGGCGATATGTTGGAGTGGAACGTACCATGCAAAAAGGGGTAGTCAAGAACTTTTTAGCCGTGATGTGCTCACACGCGCAAACCTTCCGGCAAGGGCGGAACCGGGGCTATTTTGCGCGGATGTGAAAAACGTTACGAATAATAGGGTCAGACACGGTTTTTCACCAGCGCCGCCACCACCGAGGGGTCGGCCAGGGTGGTGGTGTCGCCCAGTTCGTCGGTGGCCCCTTCCGCTATTTTTCTCAGGATGCGCCGCATGATCTTGCCGCTTCGGGTCTTTGGCAGAGCGGGGGAAAACTGTATCTTGTCAGGTTTGGCGATGGGTCCGATTTCCTTTGTGATATGTTTTAAAAGCTCCTTTTTCAGGCTGTCCCGGTCCACCGAATCATCCCCCAGCACAAGCGTCACATAGGCGTAGATGCCCTGCCCCTTGATGTCGTGAGGGAACCCGACCACGGCGGCCTCGGCCACCTTGTCATGGGAGACAAGCGCGCTTTCCACCTCCGCTGTGCCGATCCTGTGGCCGGATACATTCAGCACGTCGTCCACCCGGCCCATTATCCAGAAATAGCCGTCCTTGTCCCTCCTGGCCCCGTCACCCGTAAAGTAATAACCCTTGTACTGGCTGAAATAGGTGTCGATAAAACGCTGGGGATGGCCATAGACTGTGCGCATCTGGCCCGGCCACGGTTGTTTTATGCACAGATATCCCCCCTCCCCGAGCTCCGCCTCTGTCCCGTCCTCGCGGAGGATGACCGCCTGGACGCCGGGAAAGGGAAACGTGGCGGAGCCGGGCTTGGTCGGTATGGCCCCCGGCAGCGGGGTGATAAGTATTCCGCCCGTTTCCGTTTGCCACCAGGTGTCCACAATCGGGCATTTTTCCTTTCCGATATGCGTGTGATACCACATCCACGCTTCCGGATTTATCGGCTCCCCGACGGTGCCGAGCAGACGCAAACTGTCGAGATCGTATTTTCGCACCCATTTTTCCCCTTCACGCATCAGCGCCCGGATGGCGGTGGGGGCGGTGTAGAAGGTGTTCACCTGGAATTTGTCCACGATTTTCCAGAACCTGCCGGCGTCCGGATATGTGGGCACACCCTCGAACATGACGCTGGTGGCGCCAGCGGCCAGGGGTCCGTATACGATGTAGCTGTGGCCGGTTATCCAGCCGATATCCGCCGTACACCAGAAGGTGTCCTCGTCCCGATAGTCAAAAACCCACTCGAACGTTTGTTTGGCGTAGAGCAGGTAACCGGCGGTGGTGTGGAGAGCCCCTTTCGGTTTGCCTGTGCTTCCTGATGTATACAGGATAAACAACGGATCCTCCGAATCCATCGGCTCGCACCGGCACGTGTTGGATATGTCATCGGCCGTAACCTCCTCATGCCACCAGAAGTCCCTCCCCGGTTTCATGTCTATTTCCCCGCCGACCCTTTTATAAACTATGCAGGTCTTTACCGAGGGGGATTGCTCCAGCGCGATGTCTACGTTGTTTTTCAGGGTGACCACCTTGCCGGATCGATACCCCGCGTCGGCGGTTATCATGGCCACCGCGCCGCAGTCGTTTATACGGTCAATCAGCGATTGTGAGCTGAACCCGCCGAACACGACGCTGTGCACCGCGCCGATCCTGGCGCAGGCGAGCATGGCGACGGCAAGCTCCGGGATCATCGGCATGTATAACATCACCTTGTCGCCCCGCCCGATTCCGTGTTTTTTCAGGACATTGGCGAAACGGCTGACCTCAAGACCGAGTTGCTGATATGTTATGATCCGGGTGTCCTCTTCGGGCTCCCCCTGCCATATCAGCGCCGCCTTGTTCTTGCGGGCAGTGGTAAGATGCCGGTCCACGCAGTTGTACGACACGTTAAGCTGGCCCCCGATGAACCATTTGAAATCGACATTTTCATATCCGCCTTCGCGCACGTTGTCCCATTTCTTGAACCATTCAAGCTCCTCCGCTTTCTCCGCCCAGAAGCCGTTTTCATCATCCACGGACCTTTTGTATATTTCCTGATAGTCCGCGAAACTTTTCACAAGGGATCTCCGGCTGAAATCGGCGGAAGGTGGAAAAATCCGGTTTTCGAGCATTACCGATTCAATTGTTTTGCCAGACATAGCTAGTTCCCTCAAATGTGTCGTTTAGGATTTAATATATTTTATCAGCATATTTATCATATTGGAGGCGTTTATTTACACGTCGGGACAAGCGCCGCCCGGTCAGACGCCAAGATAAGCCTCTTTTACATGTTCGTTGCGCGCAAGCTCCTCACCTGTGCCGCTTAACACGATCCGGCCATTTTCCAGCACATAGGCTCTGTCGCAAATCGACAGGGAATATTTTACGTTCTGCTCCACTAAGAGCACCGTCACCCCCCGTTTATTGACAAGCTGTATGATCTTAAATATATCCCGCGCCAACAGCGGCGACAAGCCCAGCGACGGCTCGTCGAGCATGAGTATTTTCGGCAAACCCATAAGCCCCCGGCCCACAGCGGCCATCTGCTGTTCTCCTCCGCTCAGGGTGTTGGCCAGCTGGTTTTTGCGCTCGCGCAACCTGGGAAAAAGAGAGTAGACCCATTCGATCGTCTCCTCCCGTTTTTTTTTGGCTTCCGGCGCCATGGAGCCCATGATCAGGTTTTCCTCTACGGTCATCTCCGGAAAAAGCCGCCGCCCTTCCGGCACATGCACCAGGCCGTGGCAAATCACCTCGTGCGCCGGTTCCGTGTCCAGACGGATATTATTGAAAGTAATCGAGCCGCGGCTGGGCCGCAGAATACCGGAGAGAGTTTTGATTATTGTCGATTTCCCGGCCCCGTTGGCGCCGAGCAAAACCAGAATCTCACCTTTATGAACCTCGAACGACACGTCCCACAAAGCTGGCATGTCTCCGTAACGCAAGTCCACACCCTCAACCTTGAGCATCGCCAGGCTCCCCGAGATAGGCTTCTATCACACCTCGATGCGCCGCCACATCGGCTGGTGTCCCCTGCGTTATTGTTTTGCCGAAGTTGATGGCATGTATTGTGCCGGATATGCTCATTATCACTTTCATGATATGCTCAACTATAATAATAGTCACTCCGCTGGAATTTATTTTTTCCACCAGCTTTATCGCCTCATTCACCTCCGTCGGATTGAACCCGGCGAATGTCTCGTCCAGCAAAAGCAACTCCGGCCCGGTCGCAAGCGCCCGGGCGATCTCCAGCCGTTTCCTGTCGCCCAGGGTCAACTTGCCGGAAAGATGATCCGCCCGGCCTCCCAATCCGCAGAATTCCACGGTCTCCATGGCGATGCTTCTCGCATGATTTTTGGTGTTGGCCCGTCTATACGCCGCGGCCATGACGTTGTCCAGCACGGTCATCCTTTTTAACGGCTTGACCACCTGGAACGTTCTGCCTATCCCAAGATGGCATATCTTGTGCGTCTTCAATCCGTCGATGCGCCGCCCTTTGAAATTGATGGAACCGGAATCGGGTTTTATGAATCCCGATATGAGGTTGAAAATTGTCGTTTTGCCGGAGCCGTTCGGCCCTATCAGGCCAAAAATGTCCCCCTTTTCCACTTCGAAACTCACATTATCCACGGCGGCAAGTCCACCGAACCGCTTTACAACGCTTTCGACTTTGAAAAAACTCACTCTCCGGCCTCCTGCCGCATGTTCGCTCTTCTGCAGGGCGTAACCAGAGCCGCCACCTTGCCCCAATCCCCCACAACGCCATTGGGCATGAACCTGATTACAAGAACCACCAGAATCCCGAACATCAGCACATGGGCGGAGGAAATGTGCTTTTCGAGAGTGATAATGGCCCCGGAGCCGGTTCCTTCGGCGAGCGAGGAGAGCAACCCAAACACACCCGTTCTGAACATTTCCTGGACAATCACCATGATAAACGCCCCAACGGCAGGTCCGTACACCGTCCCCACTCCCCCCACGATCCCCACCAGTATCGCCATGATTGAAATATCGTGCAGGGAAAAAACGGTTTCCGGGTCTATAAACCCCATGTAGTTGGTGAAAAATCCCCCCGCGACTCCGGACAGCGCGGCGGTAACGCTTAGCGATATCATTTTGTATAATCTGGTGTTTATGCCAAGGCTTTCCGCCGCGTCCTGGTCTTCCCGTATCGACAGGAGATAATATCCCAGCTTCGATCTTGTCACCAGGATAACGCATGCTATGGAGAGCGCGGCCATGACAAATGATATGAAGTAGTATGGCGTTTTTGAGGATAAAATCCCCAGAGGCGTGGTGATGGGAGCGTAAAAAGTCTGCAATATCATTATCCCGGCCATCCCGTCTGTCAATGACTCCCAAATGGTTGCGACATGGCGCATCACCTCGTTCAGCGCCAGTGTGGCCAGCGCGAAATACGCCCCGCGCAAACGGAAACATATCCAGCCGAAGGGAAAAGCCAGGATAACAGCGGTAACGCCCCCCAAAGGAAGCCCCCACCACGCCGACCAGCCCAGGTGGTTGACCAGCAGTCCGGAAGTATATGCGCCCGTTCCAAAAAACGCGGCTACACCAAACAGCACCTGCCCCGTATACCCGGCCAGAAGGTTCCAGGCCGAACCTATAACCACCCACATGAACGCGAGGATCATCAAATGTAAAAAGTAATCGTTTTTTACAAACAGGGGCGCCGACACAAACAAAACCAGCAAAGCAAAAATGGCTGTTTTCTTCACACCGGGGTCCATGGGGTTGTCACATCCCTGTTATCCGTTTTAGCCCGCCCGGTAGCACTAACAGCACCAGGAAGAATATTATCAGCCCTATCATGTCCGCAAACTCCATCCCGATATAGGTAGCCCCGAAGGCCTCCACCAGCCCCAGCGTGATCCCTCCGAAAATGGCCCCAACCGAGGAACCGAGCCCGCCAAGAATACATATAACAAAAGCCTTGCGGGTAAACGGCCCCCCTATATCCGGGAACAGGTAAAAAACAGGCATCAGCATTGTCCCCGCCGCCGCGACCAGCCCCGCCCCGAGACCAAACGTGATGGAGGTTATCCTCTCGGCGTTTACCCCCATCAGAATGGCCGCATCCCTGTCCTGGGCGGTGGCCCGTATGGACCTGCCTGTATCTGTGTGTTTAAGGAAATAAAACAGAGCGCCTGTCAGTATTACGGCGATAAAAAAATCGATAAGCAACGGCAGGCTGAACGATATGTTTCCCATGAGCAGGGTTGTCTTGGAATAAGATGTTTGTATGGATTTGTAGTCGGATGTGAAAATAAACCGCATGATTTCAGTGAGCGCCATCCCGATGCCCACAGTCATCAGCACCTGGTTTTCCGGAAGTATGGTGTCGATTTTCATCAAAGGGTTTAGAAAAAACTTTTGGATGGCGACACCGAGAATGAAAATCGCAGGCACGCTGACGGCCAGGGAAACGTAGGGATCCACACCGAACAGAGCGAACAGTGAGTACGTGATGTACATGCTCACCATCATAAGCTGGCCATGGGCCAGATTGATGATCCCCATGACACCCATGATAAGGGTCATCCCTATCCCGATAAGGGCGTAAAGGCCACCTTTCAGGAAACCGGAGACCAGGGTTTGCAACAACAATTCCATGTTTTACCGTTTATGAGGTCCAGCAAAAAGCTTCAGTTTCGGCGGATTCCATACATGCGCCCGTTTGTTGACGCCGGTTGGCTATATATTGTATGCCCAAAGTTGATCGAGTGTATCATGCCACATATGGCAATTGTCACTATCACCAAATCTTTTTACATGGAGAAAACCATGCCAATGGAATTAATATCAGCGGCTATAACGTTCAAAATCCTTACCCTTTGTCGCTAAATAGCCGACATTACCTCTCCGCTTGATATTTTCATGGTCGGAAGTAAAAACAAGTTTTTACACTATATATAGATATGAAAATAATTATATGCACTATTTTTATTCTATCGTTTATTAGATGTGCATTGCCTACACTATGTCCTGAAAATTATATTGACACTTTCAATTGCCAAGGTTATAATTCCGCCTTTACGAAACGCGTCAAATATCTTTGAGTTTGCGAGATTGCAACAGATCATGTCATCCAAAAATCCCTTGATCACGGAATTCGATGACGATGTAGTGGACCTTACCAAGCGCCAGAGCGCCGCGCTTGCCGAGCGTTTGATCGAAATCTGCGCACTTTATACGTTGAGCAAACAGCTTAACGAAACCATTGACATCGATAACCTGTTCAACAAAGCGGACCGGATACTGGAAGAATGTCTGGGAGTGGATCATTTTTCCATCATGCTACTGGACGACTCGGGTGAAACCCTTTCCATCTGGAAAGCGAGCGGATTAGTGACGGACGCCGTAGGCAATGTCACCTTCAAGTTAGGAGAGGGTATATGCGGCATGGTGGCCAAGACAGGAAAACCAGCGCTGGCGCCAGACGTATCGAAGGACAACCAATTTCTCAATTACAAAACGGATCAGATCCGGATCGGTTCGTTTTATTCCACACCGCTGTTGACGGGACAAAAAAAGGTCATCGGCGTTTTTAACGTGCACAAACCCGAACCGGGAACTATCTCCGTCAACGAGACACCCCTTTACAACGCCGCCGCACGGAACATCGCCTTGGCGCTGGAAAACTCCAGACTTCTCCGCGCCGCCCAGCAGATAGCGATCACCGACGAGCTTACAATGCTCTATTCGCGCCGGTATTACAAAGAAGCGGTCGAAAAGGAAATCAGCAAAGCCCGCAGATCCATGGCCCCACTGTCGTTGATCTTTCTGGACCTGGATTTTTTCAAGACCGTCAACGACACCTACGGCCATGCGGCGGGGGATGATGTATTGCGGGAAGTCGCCCGCCTGTTGCGCGACAATACAAGACAAGGTGATGTGTGCGCCCGGTATGGCGGTGAAGAGTTCGCCGTGTTGCTACCGGGAGCGGATGTGAAAGAGGCGGTCTTATCCGCGGAGAAACTTCGCAGCGCCGTGGAGCGCAAGCTTTCCGTAGGGCTGGTGGACGGATTCCCGATCAAGATTACCATGTCAGCGGGTGTGGCGTCCTTGTCCGAAGACGTCCAGACCGCCGATGGTTTGATGGCTCTTGCCGATAACCGTCTGCTGGCCGCAAAACGCAGCGGTCGCAACAGGGTGTGCCATGGCTCATCCCGGCTGGATGAGAGAGCAAAGACCATATATAGAGAAAAACGGTCTTCGTTCCGGAGCTTTACCCGGTTACTTGCAAGCCGAAAACCATGCGGTATACGATCGATGGAGATCCTGGTAGACCAGCGGTGGCTGACGTTTGCGGTGGAGGATATCAGCAAAACGGGGCTTCGCGGCGTTGTGAATTTCAAGCCCGAAAACGGAAAACGATACGTATGCAGGTCCATCATTTCGTCCCATGACGCCGAGGAAATGATGTTTTCCGTTAGTTGCGTATGGTCGAAAAATATAGGCAAAGAGCGGTATCTGACCGGTGTCCAAGTCGAAGGTGTACAACACGACTGGAATAAAACGGTTCAGCTTACACTATAACGAATTTACCGCAACCAACACTCCTCCGGCCCGGGCCGTTTGGGCGCTTAAAACCCCTCCCCCAGACACGGCGCGTATTTGTTGTGTCACCGCGCAGGCTTATGCTCCTCACCGATGATTCGCAACAGGGTTGTTGCCACCTACTCTGCCTTTACGGGAGACTGAATGTTGACCAGTTGCGCACCCTATTATCATGGATAAAATCATCAACATTAAAAATACTAACAACAGCAATTTATTACGCATAATCATTCCCCACAAAATCCTTGTTGATATCGACCAGAACACTACCAGCCCGGCTGTTGCGTGTTCGTCAAGCATTTCATAATCGGAGTAATTACGATTAAACTATCAACAACTCGGATACCGCTCCGAAAGGGTTGTTTCATCGGTTCCGCTTTTTTATCCATGGCGGCCGGGGGAGCCTTCGCGTCTTTATTGCCGTTCCTTGATCCAGTTTATCGGGAAAACGTATTTTTTTTTCGCCAGTTTAGGCGGCCAGATAATTTCCAGCTTGCCATCTATCCATTGTACTACGTATGTGTCAAGCTTGTTCTGGTGGATTTTCCTACCATAGGATATGAACTTGACAGGCCCGAAGACGGTCATCATATCCGTTTGTTTAAGAGCTTTTTTTATATCTGACGGTGAATGGGATTTCGCCCGCCTCAAGGCGTCGGCGATCACGAACGCGGCGGCGTACGCTTCGGCGCCATGGTATTCCGTGTCTCTTCCATACATGGCCCTGAACTTGTCAAAATACTCTCTGCTCCCGGGAAACGGGAGCGACTGGTGCCACAACGTCGCCGATACGACTTTTTCGGACGCGACACCAGCGGTTTTCCGAAATTCCGGCAAAGTAAACCCAGCCGCCGCGCCTGCGAAGAGTTTCGGGTTGAGTTGTAACTCCATCGACTGGTTCATCAGCAATGATGCGTCCAGAATATACGAAACCATATAAACAAGGTCCGGGTTGGCGCTTTTGACCTTGGCCATCAATGGCTTAAAATCAATAGCGCCGGAGTCATAGCTCTCCGTGAACAGAACCTTTGTTCCGATCTGTTTTGCGCTTTTGGCGAACGCCGCCGCGCCTCTGGTTCCAAACAAGCTGTTCTCGTGGAGTATCACGGCCGTTTCAGGTTTTACAACTTCCGACAAAAAGCTTTTAAGACCGTCGGCGAATTCGCTGACAGGGGGATTCAGGCGGAAAATAGCGTAACGGGGTAATATCATCTCCACTTCCCTGTCGGCCCGCTTTTGAAGAACAACTATTTTCTCTTTGAGTTTGACGATCTTCGCAGGATCATTTGCGCCGGCAAGCTCTTTTAAAAGCCGGTTTATCCGTTTGCCGCTCGGGGTATGCGCGGTGGGTTGTGTGATAATGTCGGCGGAACCGGTGTTGACCAGGAAAGGAAACCCGTTGTTGATCGCCACACCTGCAATGGCGGCGGTCACCGAAGAGCTGTAACCACCACCCAGTATGACCACCCGGTCGTGGGTAATAAGCTTTTCCGCCGCAGAGCGGCCCACGTCCGGCTTGCCGGTAGTGTCTTCAATAATCAACTCCATAAGATGGCCGTTTATTCCACCGTTTTTATTTATTTCATCGGCGGCCATTTCAAACGACAGCTTTTCAATTTCGCCGAACTTGGCGTGCTTGCCTGTTATCGGCAGGACTATCCCAACTTTGACCGTGGATGCGCTGTGCGCGGGTGTGAGCGCCAGCGTGATTGACGCAAAGCAGGCCAGGACGATCAAGGATTTGCGAAATTTACTCATTTTGGATATTACAGGGAGCCTCTAACCTTTTTGATATATGAATGACTCAAAATTAATCTCCCCGGCATGGCCGCCCACCTGAATTGCGACCATTCTACAACCAGCCGGATGAAACCGCAAGGAGCGATGAAACAGCTTCGCCATTATTGACTTTCACTCCGGGATTAGATACATTCACACCACTTCGATGATATCTTTTAATTGAATTTGAATTGCCATGAAAATTATGAAAGCCGTGTTCCCCGTCGCCGGAATGGGTACCCGGTTCCTTCCCGCCACCAAAGCTTCGCCAAAGGAAATGCTGCCGCTGGTCGACAAACCGCTGATCCAGTATGTTGTCGAAGAAGCGGTTGAATCGGGGATTACCGAGATAATCATGGTCACAGGACGGAACAAAAACGCCATTGAAGACCATTTCGACCGTTCCGTGGAGCTGGAGCTTCTGCTGGAAAGCAAGAATGATTCAACCCGGCTTGAGATGATCCGGAAAATATCCGATATGTGCGACTTTTCCTATATCAGGCAAAAAGAGCCCAAAGGGCTCGGACACGCCATCGCCAGGGCCCGCAATCTTGTCGATGACCAGCCGTTCGCGGTGTTGCTAGGTGACGACATAATACATTCCGTGAACAAACCGGTGATTGGCCAGCTGGGCCAGATCGCCGACAAGATGGAATCGACCGTGCTGGCGGTGGAGCGCGTACCTGAGGACAAGGTGTCATCATACGGGATAATCGAATCGGAACAGGTGGAGCAACGCCTGAGCAGGGTGAAAAGCATGGTGGAAAAACCGTCAGTGGATCAGGCTCCCTCGAACCTGGCCATAATCGGAAGATATATTCTGACACCGGAGATTTTCGACTATATCGACAAGACCGAGCCGGACGCCAACGGTGAAATCCAGCTAACCTCGGCGTTGAACATGATGCTGGCCGATTCGAAAATTTATGGATACGAATTCGAAGGTAAACGTTATGACGCGGGGGACAAACTGGGGTTTCTCAAGGCGACCGTGGAATGCGCTCTGCGCAACCCGGAGTTGGGGCCAAGTTTTAGAAACTATCTTTCCGGTATTAAACTCTGACCTTTTTGACCATAGCCACTTCTTCCTGTCCGGTCACCCTTTAATTAGATAGCCTGTTTCGGCTGTGCTACAATTCCCATAACAACACAAAGCCGACACCTGTTACTTTTATCAGGAAATCATGGGTTCCGAGGGCAAGAAAATAACTTTGGTTCATCCGGCCTATTCATTCGATGACCAGCCAGGTGTTCCCCGCGGCGTCATGCGCGATCGGGACAGCATTCTGGGTGAGACCAGGTTTGTGCCCATGGATGTTTTTGAGACTTCCGTCAGTATCAAGGTTGAAATAGACCTGCCCGGTGTCAATATCGCAGATGTCAGCGTCAGGATCAGCGAGGATTGGATTATCATAGAAGGTGTCAAACGCGACGCTCCCGGCTCCGGGGAAAAGCCGAATTACCTGTGTATGGAAAGATGCTTTGGTCCTTTCAAGCGTCTGCTCAAGATACCCGCGGTAGTGGCCCAGGACAATGTGGGTTGCGTTTACACCAAGGGAGTGTTGATCGTTACAATGCCCAAATTAACCGACAGGCGCAAATCCATACGCCAGATACCCATCAAGGAAACAGAAGAGTAATAACGTGGCAGACAAAATGGATGTTGTAGATGAGACGGGCCTGATTCAGGACATCTCGGAGGACTTTAAAATTCCGGACCAGCTTCCGGTTCTTCCCGTTCGTGATATCGTCGTCTTCCCGTTTATGGTGCTCCCGCTTTTTGTTGGCAGGCCAATATCCAAAAACGCCGTAAACGCCGCGCTTGGGGCGGACAGGATGATGATGCTCATATCGCAGAAGGATCCGGAGGTTGAAAACCCGGAACCAGAGGATCTGCACAAAGTGGGAACCGTAGCGATGGTGATCCGCATGTTAAAACTGCCGGATAACCGGATGAAAATACTGGTACAAGGCCTGGCCAAGGCCAGGGTCACCGGATATAAACAGAAAACGCCGTATTACTTCGCCGGGCTAAAAAGAATCGTCGAACAAGAAGTGGAGCAACGGAAAAAAGGCTCCACGGCAGAGCTCAAGCATGAAGCGATGATACGAAACGTCCGGATGCAAATCGAGTCGCTTGTAAACCTGGGCAAACCCATCTCTCCCGACATCCTTGTAATCGCCGAAAACATAACTGACCCCGGCAGGTTGGCGGATCTGGTGGCGTCGAACCTTGGGCTCAAGGTGGCGGACGCGCAGGCGATACTGGAAATAACCTCCCCCGCCGTAAGGCTACGCAGGGTATCTGAGCTTTTGAACAGGGAAATCGAACTGATGGGCATGCAGAGGAAGATCCAAAGCGAGGCCCAGGAGGAGATGACCAAGACGCAAAGGGAGTATTATCTGCGCGAACAGCTCAAGGCCATACAAAAAGAACTCGGGGACATTGACGAAAAAACCGAGGAGATAAACGAGTTCCGCGAAAAAATTGAAAACGCGGGTATGTCCAAAGAAGTAAAGGACGAGGCCATAAAACAGCTTAACCGCCTGTCCAGGATGCATACGGACTCCGCCGAAGCCACCACTGTTCGCACATACCTTGAATGGATGGTGGAAATGCCCTGGAGCGCTTTTACCAAGGATAACCTGGACCTCAAACTTGCGCAGAAGGTCCTCGACGAGGATCATTACGGACTGGATAAAATCAAGGATCGCATTATTGAATACCTGGCGGTCAGGAAGCTTAAAGATCAACTTAAAGGGCCGATTCTATGTTTCACCGGCCCCCCAGGAGTCGGGAAGACTTCTCTTGGTCAATCCCTGGCGAGGGCGCTGGGGCGTAAATTTATCCGTATCAGCCTTGGCGGCGTTCGTGATGCGGCGGAAATCCGTGGCCACAGGCGCACATATATCGGAGCTTTGCCGGGCAGGATTATTCAGGGGCTAAAGCAGGCCGGATCGGCCAATCCGGTGTTCATGATGGACGAGATAGACAAACTCGGGTCGGATTTCAGGGGGGACCCCAGCTCCGCCCTGCTGGAGGTTCTGGACCCGGCCCAGAACCACGCTTACGTCGATCATTACCTGGGAGTGCCTTTCGACCTGACCAAAGTCATGTTCGTCACCACAGCCAACATCGTCGACACCATCCCCTCTGCCCTGCTGGACCGGATGGAGGTGCTCCGATTGTCCGGCTACACCAGGGAGGAAAAACTGAAAATAGCCCGGAAATATCTTCTGCCCCGTCAGCTCAAAGAGCATGGCATCACAACCAGGCACATGAAACTCAGCGACGACGCTATCCTGAAAATCATAGAGCAATACACCAGGGAAGCCGGGTTGCGCAACCTGGAGCGAAAAATCGCCACGATCTGCCGCAAGGTGGCTCGCAACGTGGCCATCGGCAAAAGGAAAAAGGCTGATATCACGCCAAAGGATCTGTCCAAATATCTGGGCGTAAGAATATTCACACCGGAAAAGGAGCAGGAGAAAAACCTCGTGGGAGTGGCGACCGGTGTCGCGTGGACCCAGGCCGGTGGTGAGATCATGAACGTGGAAGCGAGCACGATGAAAGGCGGCGGCAAGCTTACCCTGACCGGTAAGCTCGGAGACGTGATGAAAGAATCGGCCCAGGCGGCCGTCACATATATCCGATCACACGCCGCGGATTTCGGCGTCACTCCGGATTTCACACGCCATACGGACATCCATATACACGTCCCGGCTGGAGCCATCCCGAAGGACGGTCCATCGGCGGGGGTGACGATGGCCACGGCGCTGGTATCGGCCCTGACCGGGGTTCCCGTCCGGCGCGATATCACTATGACGGGCGAAATCACCCTTCGTGGAAGAGTGCTGCCCATCGGCGGACTGAAGGAAAAATCGCTGGCGGCCAAAAGGGCCGGTATCGACGAGATCATAATCCCCGAGCAGAATAAAAAGGACCTGGTGGAAATCCCGGCTGATATCCGCAGGACCATAAAATTTCACATCGCAAAAACCGCCGACCAGGTGTTAAAACTGGCGCTTACAAAAACACCGAAACAGATAGCCAAAAAAGCCGCAAGAACTGGAAAAAACAGGAAAAAACCCAAAGCGAAATAATCCAGCCATGAAGCCGGCGGCTGGACAGCCAGACGTTGTTCGGGATGGATTATGACAGAAATATATTGGTTCCACCTCCGAAAGAGCGTGGAAACGGCTGTGGCGCTACGCCTTTTTCCTTTTCCTCACGCTGGGTTTTTTACCCTTGTAACGGTTGGCGGACATGTTTTCCCACACAAGGATAACCGGGCTGGCTATGAATATGGATGAATAGGTTCCCACCAGTATCCCGATGATCAGCGCGAACGAAAAATCGTGAATCACTTCGCCGCCCAGTAGAAAAATGGACAGGATAACGACCATGGTGGTGCCAGATGTCAGAAGCGTGCGGCTGAGGGTCTGGTTTATGGAGATATTGAAAACCGATTCCATCTCCATGCCCCTTTTAAGCCGCAGGTTCTCGCGCACCCTGTCGAATACAACTATCGTATCGTTGAGCGAGTAGCCGATGACCGTCAGCAACGCCGCGATAACCGTGAGGGTAAACTCCTTGTCCAGCACAGAAAAAAAACCGATTGTTATTATAGTGTCGTGGGCCAGAGCTATTATAGCCGCCAAGCCGAACCGGAACTCGAACCGCAGAGTAATATAGATGAGAATACCAAGAAGAGAATAGATAAGCGCCAACAAAGCCTTTTCGCGCAGGTCGCGTCCGACTTTGGGACCGACCATCTCCACCCGGTCTATGGTGAAGTTCTTGCCATATTTTTCGCGCAAGGCTTTTTCGACGATTTCCGCCTGGCTTTCACCGTTGTTTCCATCCACCCTCTGTACCCTGATAAGGAGCTCATCGGGCGAGCCGAATTCCTGTATGTTGAAATCGCCCACTTTCAACCGGGCGATTATCTTTCGCATTTCCGCGATCGGAGCCGGCCCGGAAAACTTGATCTGCACCAGGGTCCCACCCTTGAAATCGATGCCATAGTTCGGGCCGCCGTGCATAACCAGCGACAAAATGGAAATTACTATCGCAGTGATAGAGAGAACGGCCGCTATACGCCTTTTTCCTAAAAAATCTATATTGGAACCGGGCTGAATTATTTTCATGATCAGATGCTAATCCTGGTGACTCTGCGGTTGCCCAGGTACCAGTTAAAAAATGTGCGGGACACGAATACGGCGGTGAACATGCTCGCTACTATGCCGATGGATAACGTTATCGCAAAGCCTTTGACCGGGCCGGTTCCAAACTGAAAAAGGACGACCGCCGCGATCAGGGTGGTTACGTTAGCGTCGATAATAGTCAGAAACGCCTTTGAAAAACCCGACTCCACGGCGGATCTAACTGTTTTTCCGTTTCGGATTTCTTCCCGTATCCGCTCGAAAACAAGAACGTTGGCGTCTACAGCCATACCGATCGTAAGTATAATTCCCGCGATCCCCGGCAGGGTTAGCGTGGCGCCGAAATAGGCGAGCGCGCCTGCCAGTATAACCATGTTAAACAGCAGGGCGATATCGGCGAAAATGCCGCCCAACTTGTAGTAGACCAGCATAAACACCAGAACAATGAGACCTCCGATGATGATGGAGTTGACGCCGCGGTCGATGGAATCCTGCCCCAAAGACGGCCCCACGGATCGCTCTTCTAGCTTTATCAACGGAGCGGGAAGGGAGCCCGCCCTCAGCACGATAGCCAGATCCCTCGCCTCCTCATGGGAAAAACTTCCCTCGATCATGGCCGAACCGCCGGTTATCCGCTCTCTTATCACCGGGGCGGAATAGACGTTGCCGTCGAGGACTATCGCCATGCGTTTACCAACGTTATTGGACGTAAGCCTGGCGAATATTCTCGACCCCTCCTTGTTGAAATCGATGGAGACGTATGGCATGTTCATCTGGCTGATCCGGACTTCCGCATTCGACAGCATTCCGCCGGTCAGTTCAACTTTTTTCTTTACAAGATGGGGTGTTTTCCCTATCACTTTTTTTGTAACCGGATCAAGCTGTTTCTCGTACAGGATTTCCGTTCCCTTTGGAGCGCCCCGTTCCTGGGCCTCGCTCACGGGTGTCTTTTCGTCCAGCATTCTGAACTCCAACCTTGCGGTTTTGCCGATCAGGTTGATGGCGCGACGCCTGTCCTTTATTCCGGGGAGCTGGATCAATATCCGGTTTTTGCCTTCGCTTTGTATTGTCGGCTCCGCCACACCGAACTGGTCCACCCTGTTGCGCAATGTTTCCAAAGCCTGGCTAATCGCGTTGTCAAACACCCTGTCCCTGTAATCCTGTGTAAACGAGTAAACCAGCGAGCCTTCATCGGTGTTCTGGCCTTTCAACTCCAGGATGGCATAATCATCCTCTATGACCTTCATGGCGTCCGGGATTTGTTTTTTACCAATATGCAGGATGACTCTTTCACCGTCACGAACAATTGATCTGACTTTTATATCCTTGCTTGTCAGGAACTTTTCCAGGTCCTCCGTAAGATTGTCCAGAGAAGACAGCACCGCCTTGTCAGCGTCCACTTCATAAACCAGGTGCATCCCACCTTGCAAATCAAGGCCAAGATTGATCTTTTTATTTAAAGGGGTGGCCGAAACAGCGCAAACCGCCAACACGGCCAGGATGGCCACCAACCGCCATAGAGTAACCTTGTTCATCTATCCTTCAAGCTTGTTTGAATCAGACTCTTTCAACCTCTCGGTGATAGCGGACCTTTGCATTTTCACCCGTACATTTTCGGCGATCTGCACAGTGACCACATCATCCTTGATTTTGTAAATCGTGCCGTATATCCCGCTGGAAGTAATGACGGAATCGCCTTTGCCAAGGCTCGATTGCATCGCCTGCACTTCCTTGGTGCGTTTTGTCTGGGGACGGATCAGCATAAAATAGAATACGGCGAAAAGACCGCCATAAAAAATTACCATTACCATGGCGTGCCCCTCCGTGCTCGGGGCTCCTTCCGGGGCCGGGGCCAGGGCAGTGACAACACGTAAAGCCAATTCCGTCAGCATGTTGATCCCTTAAAAAAAGTAAACAGGAATGGTAATGGAAACGTTGGCGCTTTGCAAGCTAAAGCTGGAAGTTATTCATGAGATTTATCGTCCCATCCATGGCCTCCCGACCGGGAAAACCATGGCGCGCAAGCTTGCGCGTTTCACTTCTTCCAAAGTGATTCCCCGCGGTTGATCAACAAAACTACACACGCCATCCTGGATGTTTGCCAACATCACGGCTTACAACCAGCCACACCCCGGATGGCGGGGATCCTTAGTACGCTATTAAAAATCCTCAAAATCATCCATCGGGATGATGTCGTTCGCGCTTTTGTCTCTGGCCGGGTTTGGAGCCGGCCGAGGAGCGGTTGTTGCAACATGGGTTTTGCCGGGCGTGGTCTGTCTTGCAGGAGCGTGAGCCGGAAGCGCCATCTTGCGGGGGACTTCGCTTTGCGCTCCTCTACTCCTGGAGCTAACAGTTGCGGAGACTGACGAACTCCCACTTATCAGAGCGTTAAGCTTGGTCACAATATCGTTGAGGCTGTCCGCCTGCGCGTTCAACTCCTCTGACGCGGCGGCGGATTCTTCCGCGGTCGCGGCGTTTTGCTGTGTCACCTTGTCCATCTGCGCCACGGCTGTGTTTACCTGGTCCACTCCCTGGGCCTGATCGTTGGAAGCGGCCGCTATCTCGGCGACGATGTCTGTTACTTTCTGGACATTTTTGACTATTCCACCAAGCATCTCTCCGGCCTTCTTGGCCATCTCACTGCCACTTGCAGCTTTTTTTACCGCGTCTTCTATCAGCGACGCCGTGTCTTTAGCCGCCGTCGCGGAGCGTTGCGCCAGGTTTCTAACTTCCTCGGCCACTACGGCGAATCCTTTGCCATGCTCCCCCGCCCTGGCGGCTTCAACGGCGGCGTTTAAGGCAAGCAGGTTCGTCTGAAAAGCTATCTCCTCGATGACCTTGATGATTTTGCCTATCTCGTCAGAAGACCGATTGATGGCCTTCATGGCTTCGATCATTTCATCCATCGTCTTGTTGCCCTCTTCGGCGTCGTGCCTGGTCGACGACGCAAGCGAATTGGCCTGGTTGGCGTTATCGGCGTTTTGCCGGGTCTGCGAAGCCACCATGTCAAGCGCGGAAGAGGTTTCCTCCAACGATGACGCTTGTTCGGTCGATCCTTCCGCCAGAGATTGGCTGGAGCTGGATATATCGCTCGACGCTGAAGCTATCTGCTGGCTCCCCTCTGAAAGGGCGCCGATGATGGTATAAATCGGATTGACCACGGAACGCCTGATAAACATGAAGACAAGAAAAAAGATCAACACCGACGCTAAAAAAAGCGATGTGTTCAGAATGATCGAATTTCTGGCCTGTGTGTTTATTTCCCTAACAGCCTCCTTGGACAAGTCACCTACGATGTTGGATATGGCCAAAGCCGAGTTGATGGCTTTTGTCGCTCTTGCGATCCATTGGCTTCCATCGACCGGATATTGAGCCTCGTCATCGGTCATCACTCCGCCGGAACGGTACCTGTTGCGAAGTTTTAAATCGCTGACCTTGTAAACTTTTTCCCGAAGCTCCTGGTATGGTCCCAAAAATTCGTTTTCATAATTGGTGATCGCCTGTGCGAGCACGGGAGGGGTGCCTGCAAGATCCTTGATGGCCAGGATTTGTTTGGACGCGCTTTCCACGAAGGCTCTGAATCTTTTAAGTTTTTCTTTTGCATCTTGAGTCAGGGGATTTTTCGCCGCAATGGCGCCGCCTAACAGCGCCCTTTCACGCCCGGCGTACTCGGCAAGGGTCGCCACGTTAGCCCTGAGAACGCTGTTATACAGAAGAACTTGTTCTTTATGGTTTCTTGGCTCAAAAGTGACCCCTCGCACAAAAAACTCGGCCTCGATATTTTTTGTGGCAACCTCTATCCAGTCAGGTATTTTTATAGAGTGCCCCACCACTTTTGGCCGGGCCGCCACCAATCGTTCATAGGCGCTTTTCCAGGTGTTGACGGCATGGGCCATGTCTGAATCGTCTAGTAACTCCATCAGCTTCTGGGCATATTCAAGCCCCTCCTGGACTTCCTTGTCACCTTTTTCACCTAAATCATGGAATTTTCTTACCAGGCCCGATGGAGGGCTGGCGCTTCCCAATATAGTTGCGCCGACACCACGCTCGATAGCTTGCCATGACGCGGCCATATTCATATGTCCGGCCACCTTGTCCATAATTTCGTAGGTGGCGGCCATGTTTTGCTCAGAACGAGCTTGAAAAATGAGAAAAATAGCCAATAAGAGAGAAACCGCCAACATCAATGACAACATGCTTACCAGCTTCGCCTGTAAACTTTTCATATCAATTTCCCTTTTGGTTTTTACTTTTGGGAGATTACATCAAATATGGTGGAACCAGTGGAACCATTTGTTGTATGACGCTAATCTCTTGATGTAAGGATCAGGCCCTGATCCAGCTTTTTCCTGGTAAAACAAGCCCCCTCAGACACTGTCGATCAACCGGTGAGAGCTTGATATCTCACAGCCCTACGTACCTGTGAAAAATAGCATAAAACTGTCACAAACACAATATGCCAGTGCTTTAGTAAGAATTTAGTTCACAGGATGTGTAGTGATATACTCCGTTTTTTGTCATTTTTGGGCAGAATTAAATTTTTTGGCGGGCCATTAGTGTATAAGACGCCATGTTTTCAAATAGATACGATTGGCATTAAAAATGCTTATAAATATCGACAACAGCGTTTATCAATTGACGCGCTCCTGTCGATAAGAAATTGTGAAAGGAGCTTTAAGAGCAATGAAGGTCAGTATCAAGGACAAGGTCAGGCATTACCTGAACCCTCTTCACGTGTTTTGTTCCCTTAATTATATTTTTAACAAGGAAAAGGCGCTCAGAGCCGCCAGGGCTTACGAGCAAAAAATATACAAACCCTTTGTCACCAGCATTTTCTAGGTTCACATAAAAAGCCCCGCCACATCGACGGGGCTGGCAAAGTCACGGTTTGTTGCAGATTCTTTCCAAGTGGCTCTATTAAAAACTATTCATCAAGTGAAATCGCGCTTTTGGTTTTCGCCTTACGTTTTCGCTCTTTTTCGGCGTAATCATCCAGGCATGACCCCTTGGTTACCATGGCGCATTCCAGATACTCGACAATCTCCATGATGCAAGCTCGTATCGCCTTGCCTGCGGGAGTCTTGTTGGTACCGCCCAATCTGCCACCGAGTCCGCCCTTGAAAAATCCCAGGCTCAAGCCGCCGCTCGACGAATTAGCCTCAATAGTCCTGAAGTAGTCTATGTCACCAGTGGATGTGTTTACCACCCTAAGATCGATGGCTATATAAGCTTTCTTCTTGCTTCCCCCTATCGATATACCTTTAAAACTAAGCCCGCCGCTACGTGTTGATGTATCTTCTTCATATGAGCTAACCGTGCCCATGACCAGGTATTGAGCGCCTGTGATATTGCCGATCTTGGCGGAGGTGCCTTTGCGAACCCTTCCCGAGGCGCCCAGGTCCTGCTCTCTTAATACAGAGCTGATTTTTTTCCGTTCTACAACCTTGAATTTGCCGGAGGATCCCAACTCGTTCGACAGCATATTGGCCAGATCGCGCCCAACACCAGTTTTCCACCATGAGGCGTTGGTGCTGTTCTTAAACTCGTCCACGCCAATTACGGGTTTGCGCTTTTTTGCATAAGCGTCTCCGGAAAACATGGCGAACACCACCATAAAAAACACCAGATAAAAAAATTTGATTTTCATTAGCAGCCCCCTTTAACTTTATTTTTGTGTTCCCCGAGCACTTTTATTCACCTTCGAAATCTCCCTGATACGGTGAACATCGCGTTCCCGAATGTATCCGGGCGCCCAATAATCAAGATGGCAAACCTGGAAAAAGTCCTTGTTAACCAATTATCATGACTGAATATAGCAGATCACGTCCCACACAACAACATTGTGGTTCGCTCCAGTTCTCAGATCTTCATCAATCCTGTAAAGAAGGTGCTCTCATTGGTACGAAACATCCCGATTATCTTTCCGATGGGTTATAATTTAGCGCTAATAAATTGAACCAGATTATGGGATTGTAGAAAAACTTGGTTATTCAGAGCGTTTTTGGCCTGTTCGCCTTTTGCTTTCTCGCCTGGATCATGAGCGAAAACAGGAGAGAGGCGCGCATCAAGCCTGTGGTCACAGGGATCGTGTTGCAGTTGGCCATAGCCATAACGCTAACTAAATTCCCGCTATTCAAGGATTTTTTCCTTTTGCTAAACAAGGTTACCATGGCGTTTCAAAGCTCCGCCAAAGCCGGATCGGCTTTTGTGTTTGGATATTTGGGGGGCGGCCCATTGCCTTTTGACGAAAAATTCCCTGGCTCCAGTTTCGTTCTGGCCCTGCAGGCGCTTCCGCTGATCCTGGTGGTAAGCGCCATTTCATCGTTGTTTTTCTATTGGCGCATCGCCCCCCTGATAGTAAAAGGCATATCCGGGGTGTTACGCAAGGCTATGAACCTTGGCGGAGCGGTGGGGCTGGGCGCGGCGGCGAATATTTTTGTGGGCATGATCGAATCTCCCCTGTTTATCCGCCCGTATCTGAAAGAGATGACCAGGAGCGAACTGTTTATCATCATGACATGCGGTATGGCTACCATCGCTGGAAACATGATGGTGCTATACGCCAGCATACTGGGCCCAATAATCCCTGCGGCGATGGGGCATATATTGACAGCGTCGATCATCAGCGCCCCGGCGGCGATAACAATCTCCAGGTTAATGGTCCCCGAAACAGGCGACCCCACCGCAGGCGAGCTGGAGCCGCCACAGGTATACAGCGGATCCATGGACGCCATCACCAAAGGAACGCTAGAAGGGGTGACCCTGCTTATAAACATTGTCGCCATGCTGATCGTGCTTGTCGCGCTTGTCAGCCTTGTTAACCAGGGTTTCGCGCTTTTGCCCGACATGGGCGATGAACCTGTGACAATGCAGAAAATCCTGGGGTACATTATGGCTCCCCTTGTCTGGCTCATGGGAATACCATGGAATGAGGCGGTCACTGCGGGGTCACTGATGGGTGTCAAGACAGTGCTGAACGAGTTTCTGGCCTATATGCAACTGGCCAAACTGCCAGAAGACGCGCTTAGTCCCCGATCGGCCATGATCATGACCTACGCCATGTGCGGATTTGCAAACCTTGGCAGTCTTGGAATTATGATCGGTGGGATGGGGGCGATGGCGCCGGAACGCAGGAACGAGATCGTCTCGCTGGGTTTCAAATCGATTATCGCCGGAACCTACGCGACCATGATGACCGGAGCGGTGATCGGAATTATCGGTGTTGGATAAGTCCCGTGCCGGATACGATTGATAATTTGCTCGGCTCGTTCGCCAACGATCGTTCATCGGCGGATATCGCCGGGCAGTTTTTTACGTTCGGGTTTGATGGGACAAGATACACACCGGAGCTGGGATCATGGTTTCGCAGGTTAAAGCCCGGCGGCGTGATACTGTTTGGCCGGAACATCGTAAACTCTGACCAGACAGCTACACTGATATCAGATTTAAAAAAGCTGTGCGAAGACGAAACGGGCGTTTCTCCTTTTGTAGCTTGCGACCAGGAGGGAGGAAGGGTGTCTCGCCTTCCCTCCGACGCTGTAGCGCAACGGCGCGACTCGTCAGAAAAAAACGGTTTGCCCCAGTTCCCCTCATCACGAAAGCTGGCGGATGACGGCGACGAGAAAAGGGTAAAAAAAACCTATGCGCAGATGGGGCTGGCCCTGAAAAATCTGGGGTTCAACCTGGATTTCGCCCCGGTACTCGACCTGGACACAAACAGCGATAATCCGGTAATCGGCGACAGGTCGTTCGGGGCGGACCCGGAAAAAGTGACAATGATGGGACGCGCCGCCATCCAGGGGCTTCGGAGCGCTGGCATACTGACCTGCGCAAAGCATTTTCCCGGTCACGGGGACACGAGCCTGGACAGCCATCTTAACCTACCTGTGGACGACCGGCCGGCCGAACGATTCAACCGGGCGGAGCTTGCGCCCTTCAGAATGGCTGTAACCGAGGATGTGGAGTTTATTATGACAGCGCATGTTATGTATCCCGAACTTGACGACAAATATCCGGCCACGCTTTCCAGGAAGATATTGACAGACGTTTTGCGGGCCGGAATGAATTATCAAGGTGTCATTATCTCCGATGATATGGATATGAAAGCCATCACCGGGCGATATGAGGACTCAGAGGCGGCACAGCTTGCGATGGAGGCCGGAGTCGACCATATACTGTCCTGCCGCGACCCTCATCGCCAGCAGGCTTTGGTAACGGCGGTTCGAAAGATGATCGACGAGGGTGTAATGGATGAAAAGCAGGCCATGGACAAACTGAAAAAGTCCCTGATAGCAAAACAAAAATCGGCATACTATAATTTGGGCTAGATTATATTCGGCGGCTTGGACGCCATTGAGGGAAATATCGCTATGATGTCGGAAATGACCAGGTTGATGAATGATTACAACATCGGATCCGAGGATCTTGGAAATATAAGAATGGCGGCTCCGCTTGTCCATGAAAACAGGGACAGGATCGCTGATTTCCACTATGGCAGGCTCCTCTCCAACTCGGACACGGCACGGTTTTTCAAAGATGAAAAAATCCTGGCTAAAGCTCGCAATGCGTTCACAAGCTGGTTGACGGACCTGGTCTCGACCGAATATACAACCTCATATTACCTGAAGTTAAACCGGATAGGTGGAACGCATGTCCGGATCGGGTTGCCTACGCACCAGGTGAACATTCAGATATCCCAGGTGAGAGGTTTTATAGCCGACCTTATTCGACAGGAGTACTCCGATGACGCCGAAACGGCGGCAAGGCTGATCAACTCCATAAACAAGATTCTGGATCTTAACCTGGATCTGATGACTCGTTCTTTTATGGAAGAGGAGTTGAAATCCAATTTCCTGTCGTACAAGCTCGATAGCTGGATCATCCGCACTGCCAAATGGTTCGTTAACGGGTTTAACATGATACTGGTCGTTGGACTTCTTTTCACCGGTGTGATGGTGGTGACGCTGTGCTTTGTAGATTTTAGCCAAATAGTTAATGGTGAACTTGATAGAGGTGTTTTGGGGGCTTTGGGATCACTGCTGATATTATGGGTGGTAATCGAGCTTCTCGACACACAGATCGGGCACATCAAGGGACGCTCGTTTGCGATCAAAGTGTTCGTAAGCGTCGCGCTGGTGGCGGAACTTAGAAAAGTCCTGATGAGCAGCATTGGCCACGTCACATGGCAGGACCAGGCGACGCTCATCATGTCGGTGCTTGTTCTGGGGATGATATACTGGCTGATATCCAAGGTTGAGCCACACTGATTGACGGAGTTGTCATGGGATTTTATTCCAGATACATTTTCCCGAGGATCATGGACATGGCCCTTTCCAGAGAGGACCATACCGAGCTTCGGGTAAAGCTTCTGGCGGAGGTCGAGGGAGAAATCATGGAGCTTGGGCTAGGCTCCGGGCTTAACCTGCCATGCTATCCCAGCGCCGTCACCAAGCTGGCCGCCATAGAACCCAACCCGGGAATGCAGCCTCTTGCAAAAAGCAGGACCGCATCGTCGGACATCACGGTGATGTACCACCGTCTTTCCGGCGACACCCTGCCTGTGGAAGACAGCTCTTTTGATTGTGTTGTCAGCACATGGACACTTTGCAGCATCGATAATATCAGCCGCGCCATCAAGGAGGTGCACAGGACGTTAAAACCTGGTGGAAAATTTTTCTTTCTGGAGCATGGATTGAGCGACGACCCCTCCGTGGCCGCCAGCCAGCGCAGGTGGAACCCTGTCACACGCCGTCTGTTGGGCGGATGCAACATAAACAGGGACATAAAATCAATCGTTAAAAGCGGAGGCCTTCAGATCGCGACCCTGGACAGATACATGCTTCAAAGCACTTTCAAAATCATGGGAAACATGTACCAGGGGGTAGCCGTGAAACCCCGCGAATAACAATCCTTCCTGCGCTAGTTGCAAGACGCAGGGAACCGGTCTATTGCACGGCCATATCGTCATAATTTGATCTGGGGTGCGGTTATGGTAACTCGCGTCCCTTCGCCGGGCTCAGATTCGACGTTCACGGTGAAACCGTGCTCCTCGACGATTTTTTTTACGATGGCCAGGCCAAGACCGGTTCCTTTTTCCTTTCCATGGGTGTAAAAAGGCTCCCAGATTTTATCGAGCCGCTCTTTTTCTATACCCGCGCCCGTGTCACGTAGCTCGATGGAGACGGCGCGTCCGTTCATCCATGAAATAATCGAAAGCTCACCGCCATCCGGCATCGCCTCGATGGAGTTGTTTATCAGGTTCAATACGGCCCTGCCGAACCTGCCATGATCTATGTCCAACTCTATGGACTCATCCGTTTCAACCGTCAGGGACACGTCGCTGTCAGAGGCTTTCGTGTGGATCTTGTTGATGATCGAATCAATAAAAGGACCCAGGCGGACACTTTTTTTGTCAAGCCTGGATCTTTCGGTTCTTACGAATTCAAGCACATCTTCTATCATGCCATATATGTTTGCGCCGGCCTTTTTCACGATTTGCGACACCATTTCTATCCGCTCCGGCGTGGGGTTCGGTTTTTTTAACAAATCGGAGCATATCTGGAGCTGGTGAATATCGTTTCTTATGTCATGGAGAATCGAAGAGGCGAACTGACCAACTAAGGAAAGCTTTTCGGAGCTACTCAGCTTATCGCGCAACCTGGTCGTTTCCATGGCGGATGTAATCTGCAGAGAGAAGGTTTCCAGTATACGGAGGTCCTGCTCCGTAAAAAACTCCGGCTCATTGCTCTCCACATTAAAAACACCCACGATACTAGTGTTGTATATCATGGGCACGCAAAGCTCGGACCTGCACCCCTCCACTCCCGACAGGAACCGGGGATCGGCAAGAGTATCCATAACCAGCGCAGGCTCGCCGGTTTTCGCCACGATACCGCTGATGCCTTCCCCGACATGGATAACCATATCCGCCGCTTCTCTGGGAAAACCGATCCATTTGACCGCCTTTAGAATATCCCCCTCCAGAAGACGGATCATCGCGTGATCATACCCGAGCACATCCTGGGATATTATCATGGCCATTTCCAAGGTCTCCTCGATGGACCTTGAAGCCGCCAGATACTGGCCAAGAAAGTTCACTTTTTCCAGTTTGTGTTCCATATTAATATTCTACCAGACTGGCGCTGTCCTTCACCAAAACAGAGACGCAAGTATTAATGTTGAAGAAAAATTTAGCCTTTAAGGCCTTATAATGTTAACGTACGAAACTGTAAAGAAACATGACTACAGTTTGATTAAAAACGCCACGTTTATGACATATTGATGACATAAAGGAAAACGCGCCAACCGAACCCTGGCGGAATTTTGCGGGGTATGTGACGGTAGCGTTCGCTTGTAAAAAAGAGTGGCGAATAAATAAATATAGAAACTCAGGTTAAGCCGTAATGTTCGAGGCGACAAAGATAAAGCGGATTCTATCCAGGTTTTCCTCGTCCGACGAAAACAAGCAAAAAGAGATGATCAATCAGCTTGAGTCTTATGGCGACTTGGCTGTTCCTCTCGTCGTTGAAAGTCTGCGATTTAACAAGCTCCTGTACGCCGAAGCCGGGCGGATTTTTGAAAAGCTCTTTTCCCGGGAGCGTCTTAAGATATTTGTCGACGGGCTCGGGGACCCGAAGGATAATATCAGGCAACTTTACAAGAACACCATTCTCAAATGCGGCAAGGCGGCCGTTGCGCCGCTCCTTGTGGAATACCTCGCCCATGACGATCATATGATCCGTATTCTAACGGGAGAGTTGATAGGAGAGCTTGGTGTGGGCTCTCTGACCGGACGGGTGATTCCGTTTGTCAAGCATCCGAACCGGGAAGTGAAAAAAGTGGCCATGGATGTGCTTTGCTCGCTCAAATCGTCGGAAGCGTCTGCGGCGATTCTCCCGTTGCTGGACGAAAACGACTCTTGGATTCGCAGGAAAGCTGTAGAGTCAATATGCAAGCTCAAAGATAAATCCACCATCCCGAAGTTATGCGAGGTTTTGGATAATGAAAAGGATCCGACAATTTTACGGTCGATAATAAAAGCTCTGGGTGAAATCGGCGATCCTGAAGATGCGGAACGGATTTTGCCGCATTTAAAAAACCAGGACATGATAATCAGACAGCAGGCGACCGATACGATCATCAATATCGCCGATTCAACGCTGGTTCCCAGGTTGATGGAGTTTTTTAGTGAAAAAGACGTCAATATCCGCCGGGCGGCGGTGGAAGTGCTAAACGGCTTGAAGGATCCTCGGTCCGCGGCGGTTCTTGTAAAGGCTCTTAAGGATGGCGACTGGTGGGTCCGTGAAATCGCCACCGACGCCTTGAGCGAGCTTGGCGGGAGTAAAATCAGCAAGCTTATCATCGACCTGCTTGAGGATGAGGATGAAGGGGTGCGCCGATCGGCGGTAGAGTTTTTTTGCAGAGTAAAAGACCCTGACGCGTTTGAACATCTGGTAAAAATGCTTGACGACACCGACTGGTGGGTGCGCGAAAAAGCCATAACCGCCCTTGGATTGATAGGAGACAGCAGAGGCGCCGCGGAGATAGGAAAGCTGGTGACAGACCCGGAGGTCGTCTGGGCCATCCCGAAAGCGCTGGCGCAAATAGGAGGCGAGGAGGCGATGGAGCCGCTATCCATACTTGCGAAAAACCCACAAAAACAGGTTCGTATCGAAGCTCTCAAAGCCATCGCATCACTGGACACCAAAGACTCCGTCGATGCCGTCAAGCTGATGGTGAAAGATAGCGATGAGGGGGTGCAGAGCCTTGCGCTAAAATTGCTTAAAAACATAACCGGTCGGATTTGGCTTCTGGACGAGGTTCTGGAGGATCTGGAAAAAAATTCCGTTGCAAAAGAATCAGCGAAACCGCGGAATCATGAAATCAAGCCGGGCGACTTTCTCACCGAGGGGATACTGGTTGTCGACATATGCCACTCCACGGACATAGCCAACACATATGGGGACAACCTGGCGCTGGAACTTAGCGGCGACCTTTTCGAGATAATCAAGCCTGTAAGCCAGCAGGAGGGCGCGCAGTTTATTAAAAGCACCGGTGACGGGTTTCTCATAACCTTTTCGTCGGTGTTAAACGCGGTAAACGTGGCTTTGGATGTCCTTGAGCAGGTGCAGATGCGAAACGCCGCTGTCGATGACAAGCATACTATCGAGCTTCGCTTTGCGATAAATATCGGCGAAACCAGGGTGGACAAAAGCGGGGACCGTGTCGGCCTGGCGGTGAACATGGCTTTCCGTGTCGAGAGTGTTCAAAAAGACCAAATGATACCAGCCCCCGACGGCATCGATCCTGATAGCATGCCGGAGAAAAACCGTATTTTTATCACCGAGCCCGCCTATCATGAATTACAGAAGAACTCCGATATTCAAACCAGGCTGTTGGGGTTTTTCGAGCTTAAAGGGGTGACCGGACTTCACAGGGTATATGAATTGATCACCCCTTTCTGACGGATGAAACGCCCACGAACTGCCCTGGCGACCGCGGCTTCGCCCGACGTTCTGGCGTCAATCGTATTTTACGCTACACCTTCACAACATTCTGGGCATGGAGACCTTTTTCGCCTTCGCAAAGCTTGAATTCCACGGTTTGCCCGTTTTTCAAGGACTTATAGCCTTCACCCTGGATCGAGCTATAGTGGACGAAAACATCTTCGTCCCTGCCCTCTTCGCAAATAAAACCGTACCCCTTTGCGTTGTTGAACCATTTGATCTTACCCCTTGTCATTTTTGCTCCCCCCCCGGGAAAAATTAACAATTACATCAGGCAATAAAATTTTTTGATTTATGCTCCTCTTATCAAACCTAACACGGCAAGCGGACATCTTTTCAAAAAACAGCGTAAAACAAGTGATAAAGCCGGAATTACCCGGATCAATACACTTTCTTACTATTAGAACTTATTTTGAAAACAAAGCCATTGTCAACAAAAAAACGCAAATTTTTAAAACCTTTTTTTACCATATGCGTAATTCTTGTTACGGCAAGGTTGACATGAACGGATGTCTGGGGTCAGATATTAATCATGAAAACGGACGTGGCGACTGATGCCGGGGGAGACGAACCGGCCATAGTCATGATTCATGGCTGGGGGCAAAACTCCCTTTGTTTCAGCCCTCTCGTAAAACAACTGTCGCCCTGTTTTCGTGTAATCACGCTTGACCTCGCCGGCCACGGAAAAGCAAAAGGAGAGAGCGGCCCTTTTTCCTTCAAACGGTATGGACGCGATATAGCCTCACTGATTAGAAGCATGCGAATCTCCCGGTTTCACCTGCTCGGCTGGTCCATGGGGGGGACAATAGGGGCGATGTACTGCCTGGACAGGATCGAACCTTGTCCGGAATCCCTGATCCTGATGTGCGCCACGCCCAGATTCGTTTCCACAAAAGGAAATTTCCTGGAAGGCCAGCATATCGCCGCTGTCAGGAAGATGGAGCGCCAAATAAAAACCGACCCGGTGTCGGGACTTCGGGGGTTTATAGAAAGGTTTTTCGAATCTGGTGAAAAAATATCCGCCCAAGCGAGAGAAACAATCGAAAACTCGTTGATAACAGAGGATTTCCCCCCGGACACGGAGGCCCTTTTAGAAACTTTGAGAGAGCTTGCCAACACAGACCTGACAGCGCAAAATACAACCTATAAAGGGAATGTATTGATAATCAACGGCGCACTTGATAAAATCTGCCCATCAGGAGGTCAGAAACTTTGGAAAGGCCTGATGGCGCCAAGCGCCCAGGTTACACTGGAATCGGCGGGGCACGCCCCTCACCTGACGTTAAGCCACCAAGTCGCCCATCATATAGCAAGTTACATTTCCAACATATAGAGTGAGCTTTTGTACGATACCGCCAAACTGAAAATCCGCCGGTCGTTTGATAAAAGCGCCGATCATTACGACAATTACGCCACGTTCCAGCGCGAAACAGCGGCCGAACTGGCAGACAAAATCGCCCGGTCCGGAGCGGGCGGACGTGCGTTGGATATAGGATGCGGCACTGGCTCTCTCGCGGCTCTCATGGCAGAATCGGAAGCTTTTGAAAATATCGTCGCGCTTGACTTATCTCTGGGGATGAGCCGAAAGGCAAAAGAAAGATCAAGCCGGAGCCCGGGGTTTGTCGTGATGCAGGCAGACGCCGATACGTTACCTGTCAGGAAGAATTCCTTTGATCTGATAGTATCCAACCTTGCCTTGCAATGGATGGCCGATCCCGCCCATTTTTTTGGACAAATAGCCCCGGCCCTGCGGAGCCATGGCAGATTCATGGCGACCACCCTGGGCATAGATACATTCTGGGAGTTGAGAGAGGCCTGGGCGGCGGCGGTGGATAAGGTGGGGGACAATCCTGTTTTTCATCCATTTGTATCTGAGCGGGAGTTGGAAGAAAAAATGGTCAATGCGGGGTTTGAAATGCGTATACAATCAGCCAGGCGGATTCGTAGCTACAAGAGCCTTACGCATCTGCTTAGAAGCCTGAAAAAACGTGGCGCTCAAAACAGCCCAGGACTCTGTAAATTGGGATTGGGGCGCAGGGATATCATGATGCGGGTCATGGAGGAGTACCAATCAAGGTTTGCAGATAATGGGCACGTTATGTCAACTTATCATTTGGTGTTTATCGACGCCGTAAAAACCAGATAACGGAAAATTTAGGACATGAACACAGGAATATTTGTCACAGGAGTCGACACGGAAATCGGAAAAACGACCATAGCCGGAGCCCTGGCCGCGATTCTGAACGATGAAGGGTACGACGTGGGCGTTATGAAGCCAGTCCAGTCAGGCGCGGTGTCCCTGGATGGAAAGCTTGTATCCGAGGACACCAGGTTTCTGAAAAAAATGTCAAAATCCCGTGATCCGGCCGAGCTTGTGAACCCCTACCTTTTTAAAGCGCCGCTCTCGCCTTACCACGCCGCGAAAAAAGAGAATGCGAAGATCGATATAGACCGGATACTGGAGGCGTACCATAACCTCCAAAAACTCCATGACATCATGATCGTAGAGGGCGCGGGGGGGCTTATGGTTCCTCTGACGGATGAAGTATTCATTGGCGACCTGGCCAGGATGATGGGGGCGCCCGCTCTTGTCGTCGCCCACCCGTACCTGGGGTGCATCAACCATACGCTAATGACAACCATGGCGGCGGATATGCTGGGGGTGGAAACTTTTGGAATCGTCTTTAACCAGTGTATGGCCAAAAAATATCCGGAGCCAGACTTTGAATTGTTAAGCCAGAAAAGCCAGGCTCCCGTATTCGGCCTTGTTGAATATATGGAAAAACCGGAAGGGAAAACCCTTGTGAACCATGTTCGCTCCAGCCTGGACATTCCCCGCTTTTTACAGTGCGTAAAAGAGGCGATCAAGGGCGCGAGGGGACGCCAGAAATCATACGAGCAAAGGGACAAAAAATATATCTGGCACCCGTTCACCCAAATGAAAGACTGGATCGAATCACATGTCACGATCATCGAGTCAGGCAGGGGGTTGACGCTTAAAGACGTGACAGGAGCGGAATATCTGGATGGTCATTCGAGCTATTGGTGCAACGTTCATGGCCATTCAAACCACCGTCTGAACAATGCCGTAAAAAAACAGCTAAACAAAATATCACACTCCACTTTCCTGGGGCTTTCCAACGCGCCCGCAGTGGACCTGGCTGAAAAACTGGTGGAAATCACTCCCGAAGGGCTTTGCAAGGTTTTTTATTCCGACGACGGCTCCACCGCTGTTGAGGCGGCTGTGAAAATGAGCTATCAATACTGGCGGCACATGGAGCCCGATACAAAGCGGGACAGGTTCCTGGCTGTTTCAAACGCATATCACGGAGACACGATCGGCGCGGTTTCCGTGGGGGGCATAGATGTTTATCACTCCACTTTCAAGGATATTCTTTTCAAGACGGAGTTCGTTCCGGCGCCCTACTGCTACCGGTGCCCTATGGACAAAATGTACCCCGAGTGTTCCATAGCCTGCGCGGACCTGGTCGATTCTGCGCTTACGACGAATAGGGGTCTTTTTGCCGCAATGATAATCGAGCCGCTGGTGCAATGTCCGGCTGGCATAATAACTGCGCCCCACGGCTACCTCAAAAAAGCCAGGGACATCTGCCAGGATCACAACGTCCTGTTCATAGCGGACGAAGTGGCGGTAGGGTTCGGCAGGACCGGCCGCATGTTCGCATGTGAACACGAGAGTGTGACGCCTGATATCATGACCATGTCAAAATCGATAACCGGCGGCCTGCTTCCGCTTGCGGCCACGATGACGACCAGTAAAATGTTCGACGCTTTCATCGGCGACTACGAGGAGATGAAAACTTTTTTCCATGGACATACATACACCGCCAACCAGCTAGCCTGCGCCACGGCCCTGGAAAACATATCCATGATAAAAGAAAACGGCGTCATCGAGCAGATCCAGGAGAAAAGCGCGGAACTGGCGGATATGCTTGTAAGGTTCGCCGATCTGGACCATGTGGGTGATATCAGGCAACGGGGCCTTATAGTCGGGATCGAGATGGTGCGCGACAAGTCAACCAGGGAGCCTTATGACTGGAGCGAGCGTGTGGGTGTCAAAACGTCCATGGAGGCAAAAAGGCGGGGTCTTATCGTGCGTCCCTTGGGAAACGTGATGGTTTTGTTTCCGGCTCCGGCCAGCTCCATAAGCCAGCTTGGCGAAATGACGGATATACTGTACGACTCGATTCTAAAGATCACCAGCCAGGAATAAGTGAAACCATGGGACGAACTCTCGCTCTGGATATCGGAACAAAACGTACCGGCGCGGCGATAAGTGACGACCTGAACATCACGGCTCAAGCGGTTGGGGTGCGCAAAAGGACAGGGTTCAAGTCCGACCTTGCCTGGGTCACCGAGCTTATGGAGCTATACGAGATCGACCGGGTGATAGTGGGACACCCCGTAAACATGGACGGTAGCCGGGGTGAAAGAGCGATAGCGACAGAGCGGTTCGCCGGGAAACTGGCAAAAACGGTCCCGGTAGAGGTTGTGCTTTGGGATGAGAGACTCACCACCGTCGCGGCGGAACGCGCGTTGCTGGAGAGCAACATGTCCCGCGGCAAACGTAAAAAGGTGATCGACCAGGTGGCGGCGCAGTTGATCCTGTCAAGCTGGATGGACGCCCATAAAATATCCGGCGCTCCATAGGACTCGGAATAGAAGTGTACAAGCTGATCGCAATCCTGCTTTTCTCAGCTCTTCTGGGTTCAGCTGCGATGTTGAATGTGGCTCTTGTCACCCCCAACGCCGGACATGGAGAAGTTGTAGTGGAAATAAAGCGTGGCCAATCGGTTCGAGCCATCGCCAAAAAGCTTTTTGACTCCGGGGTTATCGGCAGTCCGTTTCTGTTCGAGATGGAAGCCCGCTTTCTCCGAAGCTCCGGAGGGCCTCTTCAGGCGGGGGAGTTTTCACTCAAGCGCAACCTTTCGATACGTGAAGTGGTGTCGAAACTGGTCGAGGGAAAAACCATGTTGCACAGCGTCACCATTGCCGAGGGGTTGACAGTTTTGCAAATCGCCGCCCAGATGGAAAAAGCAAAAATTGTCACCGCCGACGATTTCCTGAAAGCCGTGACAGCAGAGGCCATGGACAAAAAGTGGAGGATGACCCACGGTTCTCTTGAAGGGTATCTTTTCCCGGAAACGTACAAATTCCCCAAAAATACGCCTGCGGCAAAAGTGGTTACCGTGATGACGGAAATGTTTTTCAAACAGGCGCGAAAAATGTTGCCCGAGCCGGTGGTTTCGACCCCGGAAACGTTGCATAAAATAGTGACGCTTGCTTCAATAATTGAAAAAGAAACAGGAGCGAAAAACGAACGGAGCCTCATATCGGCCGTTTTTATCAACAGGCTCAAAAGGAACATGCCTCTTCAGTCTGATCCCACGGTCATATACGCCCTGCCCCATTTCGACGGAAATTTGAAAAAAAAAGACTTGAAATATGATTCACCATACAATACCTATATGAACCGTGGTCTTCCACCAGGACCGATAGCCAACCCGGGCAGGGCGTCGTTAAACGCAGCTTATCGGCCGGCCAGGGTCGATTACCTTTATTTTGTGTCAAAAAATAATGGAGAACATCATTTCTCTAAAACCTTGAACGAGCATAACCGGGCTGTGAGACAATATCAGATTAATCATCGCGGAGATTAAAAGGCTATTACCAAAGCGTGAGAAAGCAAAATGGCTAGAATATTGGCTGTCGACGACAACGAGGATAACATATTCCTGTTGCGGATGATCCTTGAAAATCATGACCACGAAATACTGACCGCCTATAACGGCAAAGACGCCCTGGAAATAGCCAAAAACACGGCTATCGATCTTGTACTGCTCGACGTGATGATGCCGGGAATGAACGGAATGGAGGTTGCCGCCCATCTCAAAAAAATGGAAGAGACACGCCATGTCCCCATCATACTGCTGACCGCAAAGAAAAAAGATGTAGAGGACGTGGTCGAAGCGCTGGCCTCCGGCGCAGACGAATACATCACAAAACCGTTTTACGAAACAGAGCTTGTAGCGCGGGTCACGTCCATGCTCCGAATGAAATCCCTATTCGACCAGATATCGCGGGCGAACAAAATGATGGCGGAGGACCTTCAGATGGCGCAGGCTGTCCAGGTGTCGATGTTGCCGACCAAGTATCCCGATTCCAATAAGATCCAGTTCCACGCATATTACGAAGCGGCCACTTCCATAGGGGGAGACTACTACGACATCATGGACTATGGAAACGGCAAAATAGGCATACTCCTGGCCGATGTATCCGGCCATGGCGCTTCAGCGGCGCTGATCGTATCCATGATAAAAACATTCGCCATATCCCATATGGAAGCAGGGACAACACCGGTGCAGTTCGCCATGTCTCTCAACCGAAAAATCATAAAGATGATCCCCGAAGAAAGGTACCTTACGATGTTCTTCGGCGTGGCTGACCTTAACACCAACATTCTGACATATGTGCGGGCCGGCCACCCCTACCCCCTTATTCTCAGAAAAGAGGACAGGTCCATTGTCAAGCTGGACGTCCAGGGGGATATCATAGGGCTTGTGGAGGATATAAACATAGAGCAGGGCAAAGTGGAATTCAAGCCCGGAGACAAGCTTTTGGTCTATTCCGACGGACTTTTCGAAGTGTGGAACAAGGAGGGGGAGATGTACGGAATGGAAAACCTCCTGCGTGACTTGAACGACCGTTTTGACGAGTCCGGAGCGGATATAGTCAACAACCTGGTGTTAACCACAAAAACTTTCAATTTTGAGGATTCACTCGACGATGACGTAGCGGTCGTATTGGCGGAATTTCTTTGAGCAAATGACTCCCGTAAAATCATCCTCCAGGCTCCTGGATATGGACCTGGTGCAAGTGGGGCACTGGACAGACCCCGCCGCCCGAACCGGGTGTACCGCCATTGTTTTGGGCAGATCGTGCCAGGCGTCGGTGCATGTCGCAGGTGGCGCTCCAGGATCACAGGAAACAGACCTTCTCGACCCTTCATGTATCGCCCCCGGTGTCGACGCGATCGTACTGGCCGGCGGTTCCGCTTTCGGGCTGGAGGCGGCTTCCGGCGCCAGGAAATACCTGGAGGAAAAAGGGCGCGGTTTCAGAGCCTCGGGAGCCAGAGTTCCCATAGTCCCGGCGGCCGTCATTTTCGATCTTGCCACAGGGGACGGATCCGTCAGGCCAGGTACAAAGGAAGGTTACACAGCCTGCGTCGCGTCTGAACACCCGGACAGGCGGGAAGGGCTGGTAGGAGCCGGCGCTGGCGCCACCGTCGGCAAATACATGGGGCTTGACAACTGCTCTGCAGGTGGCCTGGCTTCACGGTGCGTACTGGCTGATAACGAAATTTCGATAGGGGCGCTGTTGGTGGCCAACTGTTACGGCTCCGTCATTGATCCACAAACAGCCACAACAGTGGCGGGACCCGCGGGCGCTGAAAACTCCCACGGTTATCTCGCCAGCAAAACCACACCGCCGTCATTCGGCGCCACGGCGGTTGGTGTGGTCGTCACAGACGCCAGGTTGTCCAAATCGGATGCAAAAAGGGTCGCCATTATGGCCCATGACGGTCTTGCCAGGGCTGTGTCTCCCGCCCATACACCCTATGATGGGGACATGATTTTCGTGGTTTCCACCGGGGATAAGCAAATGGAGATCGCCAGGCTGGGGGCTTGGGCGGCGTACATGGTAGAAAGAACAATCATAGCCGCTGTCACCAAATCAGCGTAGCGTTTTACCGCCCTTAAAGGGTGGACGACATCCCCGACCATCCTGCCCATCGGCGTTTTTAAAAACATCCTTTTCTCCAGCATATACGGTTTCGCCAACCCGACCCGTCGCTTGACATTGACGTTTCCGGTCTTATGTTTTCGATGAAGCAATAAGGTGACCTGATATGAATTTTAATAACTTTACAGACAACGCCTCCGAGGCTACGCAAAACGCCATAACCACAGCCCGAAATTTATCTCACCAGGCTATAGCGCCGTTGCATCTTCTTTTGGCCCTGGTAGAGGCCGAGGGAGGCTTGGTTCCGGCCTTGCTCTCCAAGCTTGGTTATTCGCCGGACGCGGTGGCGAAAAAAATCAGAAAACAGCTCAACACGCTCCCCAAAGTGGAGAACGCCGACAAGGTGTACATGGCCGACGAACTTGAAAAAGTGCTCAATCGGGCGCAAGCGGAAGCGCGCGGCATGAGCGACGAATATGTCAGTGTCGAGCATCTTCTGCTGGCCATCGCCGACCAGCCCCAGGTGAAAAGCGTGATCGACATCTCCAGGGACGACATACAGCAGGAGCTTGCCAGGATCCGGGGAGGAGGGCGTATAACCGACCGGAACCCGGAAGACAAATACCAGGCCCTGGAAAAATACACCGTGGATTTCACCGCGATGGCCCGGGAGGGTGAGATAGATCCTGTGATCGGGCGCGATGAAGAGATACGCCGGATAATGCAGATTCTTTCACGAAGGACAAAGAACAACCCGGTGCTGGTTGGCGAGCCCGGAACGGGGAAAACAGCCATAGTGGAAGGGTTGGCCAAAAAAATCGTGGATAACGACGTGCCGAGCACTCTGCAAAACAAAAGATTGCTGAGCCTTGATCTTGGCGCCATGATCGCCGGGGCGAAGTATCGGGGTGAATTTGAAGACCGGCTAAAGGCGCTTATCCAGGAGATAGAAAACTCGTCCGGGGAAATAATCCTGTTTATCGACGAGTTGCACACGATCATAGGCGCCGGGGCGACCGAGGGGGCCATGGACGCAGGCAACCTGCTCAAGCCTGCTCTTGCAAGAGGCAAGCTCAGAACCATTGGCGCCACCACGATCAAGGAATACAGGCAATATATAGAAAAAGACGCCGCTTTCGAGCGCAGGTTCCAGCAAGTGCCGGTCGTGGAGCCGACAGTGAGCGATTCGATCTCCATCCTGCGGGGCATCAAGGAAAAATATGAAGCGCATCATGGAGTGCGCATCCAGGACAACGCGATAGTGGCGGCGGTGACGTTGTCTGACCGGTACATACCAGACAGGTTCCTGCCGGACAAGGCCATAGACCTTATGGACGAGGCTACGTCTTCGCTGAAGCTGGAAATCGACAGTAAACCCGCGGAAATCGACAGGCTGAGCAGAAGGGTGCGACAGCTTGAAATAGAGCGAGAGGCCCTCAAAAAGGAGAAAGACGAGCAATCCGCCAAAAGGCTTAAAGAATTGGAAAAGGAGCTGGCGGAATGTTCGGAGCGAAGCTCGACCCTGGAGCTGCAGTGGCGGCGCGAAAAGAGCATTATCGATGGCATAAGAGAATCGGGCAAGAAAATCGACCAGCTTAGGGTGGAGATGGAAAAAGCGGAAAGAGAAGGAAACCTGCAACGAGCGGCGGAACTGATGTATGGCCAGATACCGTCAATGGAGAGGGAAATAGCCGAACTGCAGGCCGAGCTGGACAAGATGGAAAAAGGCTCGAAGATGTTAAAGGAGGAAGTCACCGAAGAGGACATCGCAAACGTTGTCTCCAGACAGACTGGCGTTCCGGTTTCGTCGATGATGACGGAGGAATCGGCCAGACTGGCGGATATGGAGCGACATCTGGCCGCCCGTGTGGTGGGCCAGGGGCCGGCTGTCAAGGCCGTATCCAACGCGGTAAGGCGCGGCAGGGCGGGAATACAGGAGGAAAACCGCCCCACAGGATCGTTCATTTTTCTCGGCCCCACAGGGGTAGGTAAAACCGAGCTCGCCAAAACCCTGAGCGAATTTTTGTTCAGCACCACAAAGGCTCTTATACGTATCGACATGAGTGAGTATATGGAAAAACACTCCGTGGCGAGGTTGATAGGATCCCCTCCCGGCTATGTGGGATATGACGAGGGAGGCCAGTTGACCGAGGCCGTCCGGAGACGCCCATATAGCGTGGTGTTGCTCGACGAAATCGAAAAAGCCCACCCTGAAACGCTTAACGTCCTGCTCCAGGCGCTGGATGACGGAAGGCTGACAGACGGAAAAGGGCGGACTGTCGACTTCAAGAACACGGTTATAATCATGACGTCCAACCTTGGCGCCCGTGAAATCATGGAATACTCCGGCGACTTTGAACGCCAGGAGAGGGAGGCGTTGAGGATATTAAAACAGTCGTTCCGTCCCGAGTTTATAAACAGAATTGACGACATCGTCATTTTCCAGAGCCTGACCAGGGACGACACCAGGCGGATAGTGGGCCTGCAGATGGATCTCGTCGCCAAACGTATCGCCGATAAAGGTATCGGGTTGACCATTTCAGACGCCGCGTGTGACTGGCTCGCCATGGCCGGTTACGACGAGGTGTTCGGCGCCAGGCCTTTAAAACGGCTTATCCAGAACGAGATCCTGGACAAATTGTCCCTGATGATTATTGAAGGAAGCATCGGCCAGGGTGATACCGCCGTAATCGACCACGATGGCGCAAAGATGGTCGTAACCAGCAAAAAGGGACAAGGAACCGCTCTGGAGTGACCGGTTGGTCACTCCTTTTTCATTCCGGTGGAGCCGAACCCTCCCGACCCCCGTTGCGTGTCGCTTAAGGTGTCTGCCACGACCACACGCCAACTGGTGACCGGCACTGGGACCAACTGCGCGATTTTGTGACCCGGCTCTATCACAAAGGTGTGTTGGGAATTGTTGTTCAGCACCACGGCCACTTCTCCCCGATACCCGTTGTCTATCACTCCCGCCGAGACGGTGATCCGCCTGACCGCCATGCTGGATCTGTCCTTGATCACCCCGCCCCAACCATCCGGAAACTGCATGGCTATACCGGTTTTGACCAGCACAGCGGCGCCGGCGTCGATCACCACTTTTTCTGCGGCGAACAGGTCATATCCCAAATCCCCGTCATTCGCCCGTTCAGGAGGATGCGCCGTCGGGACCAGTTTGACGACTTTCAACGTATCTTGCATGCGTGGATCATAATTGATACGGCCCCGGCCAGTCAATCCTCGCCACTCCGGCCTAAGCGAGTAAAACAGTTGCAATCCGCATTCTGGCTACACTAACATAAGGCCATGTTACTTAAGGGGTATATCCATGCGAGAAGCTTTTGATTTACAGCGATACTTTAAAGAGGGATGGGAGCTGTTCCAGGCGAACCTGTCCAACATGGTTGTGGTCACCTTGATTTTTGTCGCCATACACTTCGCGGCCAACCTCGTCCCGTTTGGGGGAGTCATTGTTTCAGGCCCGATGGCGGGTGGTTTTTTCTATATCGCGATGGACGCCAGCCGGGGCAAGGGGGTTGACGTCATGCGAATCTTCGACGGGTTCAAACTCAAGTTTGTGCCACTGGTGCTCGTTGGCATAGTATCCACGGTTTTTATCATGGCGGGGATGATCCTTTTTATTGTTCCATGCTTTCTCATCGCCGGATGGTACCTTTTCGCTTACCTTTTCGTGATCGAGAAAAACCTGGACTTTTGGCCCGCGATGGAGGCTTCCCGCGAGATAGGGTTTGACAATCACGTAAACGTTTTTCTGATGGCGCTGGCGCTTGCCATGATAAATCTGGCGGGGCTGTTGGCGTTTGTCATAGGTGTTCTTTTCACACTGCCACTTACAATCTGCATCATCGCAAAGGCTTATGAACACCAGACAAACGCAGGCTCTCTTGACGCTTTTGCGCCCCCTCCTCCTCCGCCACCACCTGTGCCCACCCAGCCGGAACCACCGGACGAGCCTCCGCCGCCTCCGCCGGTCATCCCGTCATAAACCGAAAGGCGTTCAGCCGCAACATATCGGTGGGCAAATGGTGACACGGTCATACGATGACGCAGTCATGCGGTGACACGCAACGGTCGGGCTATTTTATCGAGCTGAACGTGGGCTGGTAAATGAACGTGGCCACGACGTGTATGCGTTTTTTGTCCAGCGTCTGCGGGAATGGATGATATGGCGCGGCCAGTTTGACCGCCGCTCTGGCTTCGTCGTCCAGGCTTTTGTGCCCGGCGGACTTTACCAGCCGCACATTTTCAAGCTCCCCTGTTTTTTTCAATGTGAACCGCAGGATCACCCTGCCCGACAGACCGTTGATTATCGCGTCTTCCGGGTAGGCCCATACATCCTCCACCGCGGCCCTGACGGATTCAAAATAATCCATGTACTTAAACGACGTGGTGTTCAGAGATACTATGGCCTCGTCTCCCATTTCGATGACATCGCCTGTTGACGACATGGCGAATTTGCCCAGCTCCGATCCCTTCGCCCCTTCCAGCCCGGAGGGCTGTATCGGCGCTTTTGGCGCCTGGACGGGTTTGTCGGTGATTCTGGCGCTGGCGATTCTGCGCTTCTGTTTTTCCACATTCTCACTTTTCTCAAAGTGACGCATGGCGTCGGTCCGGTTGTCCCGCGGCGCGATGTTCCGGGAAAACACGCTTACATCTTTGAGGGCAGGTTTGTCCTGAGCGCGCTTGCGCGGATCTACCAGCGCGGCTATTTTACTGCTGGGCTCTTCCGACCTTTTGGCGGGGGAGTCTTCCTTCGACTTTTCCATAGATGGCGCCGGCGGCGCTATTTTTTCCCTGGGGACGACTGTTTTGCTAGCCTGATACTTTTTTCCTTTTTCCGGGCTGGAGGCTTTGTTGTCGTAACGGGAAAGAATGCCGGATTTTTCAGGCTTTTCCTTTTTTTCCATCTCCGGCAACTCTTCGATACGGCCGGTCTGCATATCCTTGTTCCTGATAGCCGTTTCGTCAATAACACTTATCCTGACCGGAGACGAGCCATTTTCCGGTGTGATAAGAATAAAACCGGACAGCAGCAACAACGCCACATGAAAAGCCATCGAGTATGGGAAATATTTTCGTATGGGCTTGAACATCTTTTGATTGTATCAAAACCGGGTCGATCGCACTGACCCGCGTCAAAACCGGCTGCGGGTTCCTGCGATTTTTACGGCCTCAAACAGGGACAGCAGTTTCTCGCCCGACTTGACGCCTTTGGAGGATTCAACACCGCTGGCCAGGTCTATCCCGTATATCCCGGGAACTTTCAGGGCCTCTGCAACATTATCGGGGTTGATCCCGCCGGCAAGAAACACAGGGGCGTGAACTTGTTCGATGATTCTGGCGGCGGCGGCCCAGTCGCTTCTTACACCTGTTCCTCCGTACATGCCGTTGGTTGCGGTGTCCAGAATGAACCCGTCCGCCCCGGATTTTTCATAGTCTTCAATTCTGCGACACAAAGACCGCTCATCCACGCTTCCGCCATTTGCCGCAGGCATATGGATAGATTTGAATACCGGTTTGCCTGTGAGTTCTTTTATTTTCCTGATATCTTCTGCGGGCTCACGCCCAGTCAGCTGGAGGGCGTACGGATCAAGGGTGGAGACAATTTCCACCATCGCCCTGTCCACGACCTTGTCAAACGTCAACAGAAACGAACGGTTTCCATACTCCTGGAAAATAGGAAGGGCGGCTTGCAGGTTTAACGATCTTTTGGACCATGGCACATCCAGCACCACCCCGATAAAATCGGCGCCCGCCCGGATGGACATGGCGCTGTCTGCGAGCGATGTCTGGCCGCAGATTTTAACCTTCATAGAAAAGATATCGCCGAGATAAACCGTCTAGAACTGTTCGAGAAGAGCCTGCACCTGTTTGGAGCGGTAAATACTCACACTGGCGGCCGAAAGGAGGTCGCCCGACCCCGGCTGGATGGCGTTGACCGTAAGATCCACATCGCCCCCCTTTTGCAAGTCGTATATTTTCCCGGTGATCACGGCGTCAACTCCGAGCTCGTCTCCAATCGATTTCACCTGCTCCCTCTTAAGCTCACCTTGAAACTCGATTTTCAACTTGGAAAGCGCCTCTTTGACCTGCCCCAGGGGGATGACCTTGAAATGGTTTTTTGCCATGGATCGCTCGCCGAACTTGGTCGTAAGCATTTTCCCCAGCTCCGACACCTTGCCGTTGGTGTTGACAAACTCCAGAACCGCCGCCTTGCGAAACGATCGGGACTTGTTTTCCATAAGCTTGCCAAGGAGCTTTTCCATCTGGGTGTTAAAATACTCGGAGTTGGTGACAGGCGGGCCCTGCTCCTGAAAACCGGCCATGACCATCACATCCGCACAACCGGCGACCAATACCGCAAAAAAAACGGCAAACCCCGCGACAAACGTTTTATGTAAGATCATGAAAGAATTATTAGCACATTAAAAGCCTCAATGCCAATTCTATCTTATCCGTCGCCGCCCCTGTTTTTTTCATGGACCACCCGCAACCCCTCCAGCGTAAGGTTTTCCACCACCAGGTCTATAGTTCCGGAAACAGGCGCCACCTGGCTGGCTTCGCCGCCCGTGGCTATCACCTTGGCCGATGATCCGATCAGGGGTTTCATTTTGTTGACAATCCCGTCAACCAGGCTGACATATCCAAAAAAAGCTCCCGATTGTATCGAATGAACGGTGTTGCGCCCGATCACGGAGGGTGGCTCGGCCATTTCAACCTTGGGAAGCTTCGCGGCCTTATGACATAGCGCGTCTAGAGAAAGCTGTATTCCGGGCACTATAGCGCCTCCAAGATATTCCGACTTTCCGGATATGGCGTCCACGGTGATGGCGGTTCCAAAATCCACGATGACCAGCGGTGGCGCGAACATGGAAACCCCCCCCACGGCGTTTACTATCCTGTCGGCGCCCACTTCCCTGGGGTCGTCCACGGCGATGGATATCCCGGTCTTTATACCGGGACCGATAGTGAGCGGATCTTTGCCAAAAGTTTTTACGCAAAACCTGTTGAGCGCCGGAGCCAACGGAGGAACCACACATGATATCGCCACATCGACCACGCTCTTTATATCGATCTGTTCGAGGTTGAACATCTGGGTTATCAATGCGGACAACTCGTCCTCGGTGCTGCTGGCTCTTGTGCCGAGGCGCCATTGCGCCTTCAGATCTGTATTGTCATACACCCCCAACACGATCTGAGTGTTGCCCACATCGATCACAAGCAACAGGTTGGCCATCGCTCCGTACGCTCCGTATGTAATGTTATATTCGCACAGGTTGGACGGTTATTTGTCACCCATGGGCCGTGTATCGAACCGAGCCTCTCCGGAGATCACCGTTTTGGTGACACCCGGGGCTGTTTCTATCACAAGCCCTCCGTTATCGGAGATATCCATAGTCCTTCCGGTGACCTTCTCGCCAGCTCCGTCGATGGTCACCTGTTTGCCAAAGTAGGGAGCGGCCAGGCGTCTGAATTGTTGTATGGTCGATTTCGGCCCGTCTGCTTCAAGCTCACGGAGCCTGCTCTCGAACTGAAACAAAAACATGGCCAATAACGCCTCTCTCGAGGTTTCGTGCCCGCTTTCCATTAACAAGGATGTGGCGATATCATGCAGGTTATCGGGAAACATTTCAACCCTTGTATTAACGTTTATTCCGATTCCCACAACGGCGTAATCCCTGGCCCTCTCTTTTTTAAACTCCGCCAGTATCCCAGCCACTTTTTTGGAGCCTATCATCAGGTCATTCGGATATTTCAGGCCGGGCTCCACCGACGCCATGCTCCCCACCGTCTCGGCCAGCGAAACCCCTGCTGTCAACGTCAGGACGCTGGCCAAATCGAGAGATTCGGGAATGCTCACCGCCAGGCTGAAAGCCAGGCTCACACCGGGCGGGCTGACCCAGCTCCTCCCATAACGACCCCTTCCTGCGGTCTGCGACTCCGCTACCACCACCACCTGCTCTATATCCTCACGGCGCAACCGCGTGGTGATCCAGTTGTTAGTGGAGTCTACTTGCTCCAAGGTTTCCAGAACGAGGCCAAATCGTTTGGTTTTTAAAAACCTGCGATACCGGTCCCTGTCAAACATCTGGATGGAGCGTGCGGTTTTCGAACTGGCAAAACCGGAATCGATAATCGAGTTTAACGCGCAAAGCTATTTAATATCTCCCGGCAAACAGTCGTGTGACCATAAATCTCCTGCGTGGGATCATGGCAGAATGTGATAGGTATCCGCGTATTTAACGTCCGTCCAGTCTATCAACCTGTCCGGGTCGCGGTATTTATACGGGCTGTTCACGTTGTAATGACAACGCATGCACACGCTCTGGCCGGCAAAGGGTTTTACCAACCCGGCTTGTTTAAGCTTTCTGTCACGTCTTTTCAGTTTTTTGTTCGCATGAAGCTCCAGCCACCGTTCCGAGGCGCCATGACACTCTTCACACCCCACCCCCTTCCACTCGTCCGCCGGGTTGTCAAAAGCATATCCCCCCCGTTGCCATGCGGTGACATGGCAACGCATACACGACTTGTCCCCGGTGAAGTCTACTTCAGGATCCAGGCCGGCTTCCTTTTTTTCTTTCGCCCGGACTTTTGGATGCAGCAGGTCGAACGCCTTTGCGTGGATGCTTTTCTCCCAGGAGGCGTATATTTCACTGTGACACTCCTGGCACGCCTTGTTGCCAACATACTTGTTTTCCTCGGCGAAAACCCCTGGAACGGCGCAAACAACGGATATCGCAAAAGCCAATGGCAGGAAAACGCGGTGCATGGTAAAACCATCCCTCATATTTCAAGATTACGGTTTCGCATAAAGCCAATGCTGGCGGACTGCAGGACAATATTATATAAAAAATGATATTAATCAAGCTATTATATTCAGTAAAAAGTGGCTAGCATAGATGTGGATTCCATTTGTTGGACAGCAGGGCGGAAGTATGATTAAAAAAATCAATATATCTGATTTGCGGACCGGGATGTTCGTCAGCAAGGTTCACAGCACTTGGCTGCGTTCTCCTATCATGATGAGTAATTTCATGATTAATTCCAGCAAAGACATCAACAGACTCAAAAGTTATGACATCGCCATTGTCTCTATCGACACCAGCAAAGGTCTTGATATAGCCGGCCCCGGTGAAATCACTGTTGAGGTTGAGGATGATGTTTTCAAGGGGAACATGTTCGATGTTGCGCTACGCGAATTCGCCATCAACCGCCCCATCCCTGTGGATTTTTACCAGAAAAAAGCGGGGCAATGGCAATTGATCATGAGAAAGGGGCTCTCCTACACCGAAGAAGTTCGGGAGATGTTCTCCCAGGGAGGTATCCGGCAAGTCGCGATCCCGGAAACGCAAAAGCAGGACTATGACAAATACAAATTTGAACTTGAAAAAGAAGTGGAGGAGCAAAGAAAACAGGGGTACGACGGGGTTTTTACCGATCCGGCAAAGGTCGAAAGCTATCTCAATTTCATGGAGAACTATCACACGATCAACGTAGCTTCGCTCGTTGAGGGTGTGCGGCCCGGTTTTGACATTTTCAGGCGTGATAACGGGAATCTATATCTTGTCAACGAAAAGAATGAAAATATTAATGGAAAATCGACCGAGATATGGGCAAAGGAAAAAGCCAACCTGTTATTGCTGAAAAAGGATATAAACCTGTACCAGAGCTATCTCCTGGAGCACACAAAAAACTCCAAGAGCGTAAGGACAAAGATCACCTTCGTCCTGGAAAACTCCAAAATTCTTGTGGAAGATCTTGCGAAAAACCCGAGGTCGGGCAAACTGATGAAGCAAACAAAAGTTTCCGTAGCCGACCTTACGAGGATGGTGATTGAAAACCCCACGACATTTTACGGGCTCACAAAAATAAACAACTATGATTATTACACTTTCACACACTCGGTGAACGTTTCAACGTTTTCGCTGGCGCTTGCCATGACTGTCGGCGTAAATTCGAAAGAGGACCTCTCCGACCTGGGGCTAGGGTGCATACTCCACGATGTGGGAAAAGCAAAAGTGGAAAACCGCCTGATAAACAAACCGGGCAAGCTTACACCGGAAGAGTATCGCAAAGTCAAGAGCCATGTATTACTCGGCTACGAGTGGCTTAAAGACAACGATGACATTCCGGAGCAGGCCATGATTCCGCTTTTGCAGCATCACGAAAAGCTTTCGGGGGCGGGATATCCTTATGGCCTGTCAGGAGACGAAATCCACATTTTCGGAAGAATAGCCAGCATCATGGACATATATGACGCGCTCACCACCGAACGCTCGTATAAAAAAGCGTTCAAACCTTTCGACGCCCTTACCCTGATATCGAAGCAGGAATCCGATTTTGACAAGGATGTTTTCTATGCCTTCGTCAAACTCATACACGAACAGGAAACCTGATTTATCCACCGCCTTTGCCAACCTTGCCACACCCCGGCTAACGCCTTACCCTACGGGTAAATCTTGACGATGCTCATGACTGTAAGATCCCATTCGTAAGGGCTGTTTCTTTCCCTGGAAACCGTCCCCTGGAGCGTCACCACCTTGCTGATATACTGCCTCAGCGGGCCGGCTTGCTCTCCTTTGATATAGTAGCTGTTTTTACTGCCTCGCTTGATCACCACCGGGACCAACTGCAAATCGGAGCCGCCGCTGAAATCCATCAGCCTTCCGGTAACCGTGATAAGCTTAGCCGGTTTCCTGTTTTTTGAAGAAACCAGCTCGGTGGCTTGCAAGATCACAGGAAGATCGCTTTTGCGCACGACGACCAACACGTAGTGGATCGATTTTTTCGGGGGTATCCTCAAGTTCTGGATTTTGTGCCGGTACGAAATGCTTACTTCTATGGAGCTATTGTAGTCATCAACGCTTATCCTGTTTAATGTCATCTTGTAATTGTCCATCGGCTGGGAAAATACACCCACAAGCATATATTTTGTGAAATCAAGCCCCTTTAATTGCTTCTTTAGGTAGTTGATGCGGCTCTGGGTAATACGGTTTTTAAGACGCTCAAAACCGTTGATGGCGTAGTCGAACCCTTCGCGCGAGCGCATGACCTGTATGTAAGGCGGCTGGGTGACGGAACTGCCGGCCACATTAGTAAGAAACGAACCTTCTATCTTGCGAACGATCGGAACGGATTTCGCCTCTGAAACGCCCGACTGTAAACCGGAGAACATAACGAGCGCAAGCGCAATCGACAGGTAAAACCTGGTTTTCATGGGATATCTTATCAACATTGGTTGAGAATAATCAGGATATGGGAAGTTCCAGATTCGGGGGACTCGCCGAAGCCACCCTTGCCAGGCCGAAATGCCGATACGCTTTGTCTGTGGCTACACGACCCCTGGAAGTGCGTTGCACAAACCCTTCCTGTATGAGGTATGCTTCAAAAACATCTTCTATAGTCTCCCGATCCTCGGCCATAGCGGCGGCGACAGATTCTATGCCAACTGGCCCGCCATCAAAGTCCTTGATGATCAGCAACAGCAGTTTCCTGTCCATCTTGTCGAATCCCCGGTCATCCACCTCCATCATCGCGAGCGCCTCGTCGGCCACCTTTCCCGTGATAACTCCGTCAGCCCTAACCTCGGCATAATCCCTGGCCCTTCGAAGAAGACGGTTGGCTATCCGCGGGGTGCCACGACTCCTGGAGGCTATTTCCCTGGCGCCGTCCTCGTGTATACTTATTTTCAATATTTCGGCGGACCTGGTTATTATCGTTGCAAGCTCTTCGGCGCCGTAAAAATCGAGCCTGTGGATTATGCCGAACCGGTTTCTTAACGGGGACGTCAGCAAACCCGCCCTGGTCGTGGCGCCCACCAGCGTAAACGAGGGAAGACCCAAATTGATCGACCGCGCCGCCGGTCCCTGGCCGATCATTATATCAATCTTGTAATCCTCCATCGCCGGATAGAGTATCTCCTCTACGGTGGGGTTCAACCTGTGGATTTCATCGATAAACAGAATGTCGTCCCCCTTGAGGTTTGTCAAAATCGCCGCCAGATCCCCCGGGCGTTGTATTATCGGCCCGGAAGTGATTTTGATATGGCCACCCATTTCAGTGGCGATAATATGGGCCAGGGTAGTTTTACCAAGCCCGGGGGGACCATAGAAAAGACAATGATCCAGCGCAGCCCCCCTATCCCTGGCGGCGGTTATGAAAACATCCAGGTTTTCTTTCAGCTTTTTCTGGCCTATGTAATCTTCCAGGCTTCCCGGGCGCAGGCTCGCTTCTATGCCAAGCTCTTCTTCCGACTCCGGTTCCGGGTCTGCTATACGGTTTTCAGACATGCTTGTATTATACGGGTAAACCCTCCCGGGGTCGAATATGTTGGGAAAATTTTCCGGATATTATTCCAGGTTTGTCACTGTAAACACTCCGGGATTGTCTTCCAGCAGTATTTTCCTGTTTTTCCCCTGCCAGTATATATAAAACTTCTCCCGTTCCTCTTCCGTGGCGGTTTCCTGGATCACCTGAGGCATAAGTTGCGAATATTCACGCTGTTTATCGTCAAGCGGGACGAGGGCCGGATTGGCTTGAACCATGACCGCTTTGCCTGTGTCGAGCCTTTTAAAGACAGCCGCGATGGCCGCGCCCTGGCTGTCCAAGGTTTCATCGTATATAAACTTGTTGTCCCGTCCGTATTTCCCGCCAAGCCCGTGAAACCCCGTCTCTGTAGCGGCTCCTGTTATAAACTGGATCACCTGCCCTATCGGGCCAATCGCTCCTGTGGTTCTTTCTCCCGCCAGGCGAACCTCGACATCTCCGCGAACGGGAAGCTCGTCTTCTCCATAAAGAGCTTTTAACGCAAGCTTAGTCATCTGGAAAGCGGAAGAAACAGAAGCGCAAGCGTGCCCGGCGACCTTGATACAGTCCGTATAGTAATAGTGGATCGGCTCGTTGTCCTCTGTGCCCCCGAGAATGGACGCCAGAGGGTCGCGAAGTGTTATCGGTTCTACCTGGTTAAAGAAATCCTGTTTCCAATTCGTATGGGGCATTAATTAAATCCTCCGATTGCAAAATTCACACTTGTCAGGCTGGCGCAAAATACGCGCAGACGTCTTAGGCAACCTGCAAAACAGCGCAGGCTATTTGCCGGTTATGGCGGCGTTAAGGTCCTCGATCAGCTTGGGGATATCCGCCCCTGAAAGCGATGCGGTAGTGGCGATACTTTGCGCGCCGCCACAGCACGAGTCCACCTTGTGTTTGTTGAACACTTTCATGGTTTCGGGATAATCTCTTACCACATCGTTTATGGTCATCTCTTTTGTTATCGTAGCCATATTATTATAAACCTCTGCTGTTTCGTGTATAATTTTGACAGATATCTATCTATCATTTTAGCAAGATCGGCCTTGCCTGCCATGGCTTCGGTCAACCGCTGGCCTGTAACACACGGTAGCGGAAGTTAAAGCTTCCGGCCGGACTCGCCGATCAGTTATATATAAGGACCGGAGCGTTAAATGGCAAGCTTTAGTGAAAACCGTGGTTTTGAAGCGAACGTGATCGTCAGCGTACACACAGGCTGGGATACACCTGAGAAACATTCTGTCAAGCTGTTTGAAAAAGTGAACATAGATTTTGACGGAAAAAAATTCAGCGTTACAATGCCAAGCGGACTGCTGGCGGATTACATGTTTGAAAGGGGGCAGGCCTCCCAAACCTGACACCGGGTCCAGCCGAGCCAGTCACCACATGGTTCATGCACAGGGATTTTCGGACGCCATCCTCTTGGTCGGCGGAATATGATAGCCTCAGGGTATGGAAAGAACCATTAAATCACCAGCCAAGGTCAACCTGCTGCTAAAAATCGTAGGCAGACGGGCCGATGGATATCACGAGTTAAACTCGATCTTCCAGAAAATAAGCCTGTCTGACACGCTTGCATTCAGAATAACCGACGCCCCGGGAATAAAACTTCACTGCGACCGGGCGGATGTTCCGACTGATGAAAACAACCTTGTTGTAAAAGCCGCGATTACCCTGCGCCAGAGCGCTGGCGTCGAGGCTGGCGTTGATATACGGCTGGAAAAATCGATCCCTGTTTCGGCGGGGCTGGGAGGGGGGAGCGGTAACGCCGCCACAACTCTTGCCATCTTAAACGAAATGTGGGGTATAAATTATCCCGCAAGCCGCCTGATGGAAATCGGGCTGGGCGTTGGCGCCGATGTTCCTTTTTTCCTTGGGGGCCCGTTGGCCTGGGTGGAGGGGATCGGAGAAAAAATCAACCCTCTGGACACTGTCGCAAGCGTTCCGTTGCTGATAATAAAGCCGGGGTTCGGGATCTCCACAGCCCAAGCGTACAATGAATCGACATTTGATTTTGCGCCGTGTGAACAACGCCCCGAAACGATCGACGATTTGCGATCGGGAGACCCCGCCCGCATCGCCACAAGGCTTTACAACGATCTGGAGCCGTGGGCGCTCAAAAATTATCCGGCGCTTGCGCGATTAAAACATAAAATCCGAACGACACCCCCTTTCCCCCTGGGTGTATCCATGTCCGGTAGCGGACCGGCGATGCTGGCTGTATACCAGAGCGCTGACCAGCGCAACCAGGCGGCGCAGGCGCTAAAGAGCGTAGCCCCTTTTGTAACCCCGGTGTCCACCCTTGCGACCTGATTCGCAAAATCAACACCAACCCATACCACTTTCAAGGGCGCCGCAGACACGGCCCGCAAGCGCTCCATCCGCACCGTCGATAAAACTAAAATCCGGATCCGACTCTCAATACTTCAGACAGTGTCGTTACGCCCTTAAGCATCTTTCTGACCAAGTCATCCCGTATAGTGGTCATCCCGTGCTTCAGAGCGTGTTTCCTGATGGAAATGACAGATTGACCTTCTTGTATCATTCGCCGGACCGTATCGTCCATCTCCAGCGCTTCATATATGCCGGTCCTGCCCTTGTATCCGGTGAACCTGCACTCCTGGCAACCCTTGCCCTCTTTTAGCGCTACCTCGGAGCGGTCTATTTTCACACCCAGGCTGGCGAGTTTCTTTTTTGAGTATTTCGTTTCCACCGCGCAATCGGCGCACACTATCCTGACCAGGCGCTGGGCGATAATACTTACGACAGAAGAGTTTATCTGATAAGGCTTGACCCCGAGGTCCAGCAGGCGTGTGATCGTGGATGTTGTGTCGTTGGTGTGAAGCGTAGACAACACCAGGTGCCCGGTCAACGCGGCCTGGATGGCGTTTTCGGCGGTTTCATAGTCGCGTATTTCGCCTATCATGATGATATCCGGATCCTGCCGCAAAATTGTCCTGATTGACGATGAGAAAGTAACCCCGATGGAAGGCTGGACCGCCACCTGGTTAAAATCGGGGCAGATAGTTTCTATCGGGTCTTCCACTGTAACGATATTTTTTTCGGAGTTGGCCAGGAGACCCAACGCAGAATAGAGGGTAGTGGTCTTGCCGGAGCCGGTCGGGCCGGTGACAAGGACTATGCCATGGGGTTTGTGAAGAGACCTTTCCAGCTTTATAAGGTCCTCCGGGAAAAAGCCCAGGGACTCCATATCCCGCAAAAGCATCTCCTGCCTTAAGACTCTCATGACCAGCTTCTCGCCAAACGCGATCGGCATGGTAGACACCCTGATCTCCGAGCTTCCATCTTCGTATTCCAGGCGGATGCGCCCATCCTGGGGAAGGCGCTTTTCGGCTATGTTAAGGCGGGACAACATCTTGATCCTGGAAACTATGGCCTGGTGTATGCCTTTTGGAACCTTGTAAACCTCATGCAACAGCCCATCAATACGAAACCGCACCAAGCTGACTTCACGTTTCGGCTCTACATGGATGTCCGAAGCGCGAAGCTCCAATGCGCTGTTAAAAAGATAGTCGACAGCGTTTTTTATATGCTCGTCGTTCGACTGGATCTGGTCGGGACGTTTGATACGGTTGAGCTGTTCGAGGTTGCCCAGATCGATGTGCGGCCCGCTGATCTGTTCTTCAGCCTTGCTCACCGACGACCGAAACCCGAAAAATTCGTTTATAATCCGCTGAATATCATCAGGAGAGGCCAGGATGGTGTTTATTTTCTTGCCGGTCACCCTGGCGATGCCGTCCACGGCTTCATGGCTTTCGGGGTCGATCAAGGCGACGTTTAACACTCCATCCTGCTCGCTTAAAGGCACTATCATGTGCTTTAGCGCGAACGGTTTCGGGATGGTGCGGGTGACCACGTTTATATCCAGGTCCAGGGGGTCGAGCTTTTTATATGGAAGTTTAAAATGAGCGGCTACCGACTTGACAATTTCATCCTCGCCAACCACCTTGTTTTTCCTGCCGGCGGACCTGATATTCAACCCGCTGATAAACCGTATAACATCCGCCCCGTTTTGCTCGACCGCTTTGGAATAATGGCCCTGTTTGCCTGTGACGGTTTTTGATTTTTCTGTGAGGCGTGTCATGATCTGGTCGAAACCGGATCGGTCGATCTTGCGATCTTTGAGGAGCAACTGCGCCAGTTTTCTCGTATCTTGCAACAAAGCCATAATATAATTCTAGCATACGGCCTGAAGTTTAAGCATTCATGAAACTGTCGGCTATATTTTCAAGCGGTTACCCGTACCCGGGATTTGGCATGAAATAAGTTGTAACGTCCCCTGCAATGGTTGTATCATTACCTGATATATTTGGCTTTATCTCTTGTTTGCCAGTTTGCAAGCAAAACAGCCTGATTGATCTTGAACCTGCTGGGAATTGTATATAACCGTGGATCCTAAAAGTCTTTTTTCCATCGACAGCAAAGCCATATTCAGCCTTTCCTCCACCCCAAGAGCTGAGAAGTACACATGCCTGGTAAAAAAGATAAAAGAAAACCTGATGGCGGTGGTCATATCCAACCGTGACAAGGAAATGGTCTCCCTCTCCTTGGGAGACGAGATTTTTTTCTTCGCGGAGCGGGACGGAGAAGCCTGGATCATGGGTTCAAAGCTTATTCAGGACCAGTCGTTCCCGCTGATAATCGTGAGTATCACCGGTGAAGCGGAGCCATATCTTGTAAACCAGAACGCTCCCTCCGACGTGTCGGGCGAGGTTGAATCGGCTGAAAACGATCATGTTGTTGATTCGTCTGAAATGGAAACTCTGGAATATACACCGGACACCCGGGAAGACGCCGATGGCTGGTCTGACGAAACCCCATCGAACCAGTTTTCAAAGGAGGACGACCTTCTCGTAAATGAGTTAAAAGACGAAGAGATAGAATCCATGCCCGAAGAACCTGTAAAACCCTCTGGACCAGAAGACGAGTTCTACAGGATCGACAAGGAGCTGGAGGATATCCCCGATATAGACACCAATGATCTGGACGCGGAACTGGAAGTGGATATAGAACGCTCACTGGATAAAAGTCCGGTTGATTCGCTTTTTACGGATGACGAGACCCCGAAAGAGGAAAGCCAGGAACCACAAGCCGAACAACCCCCGGAACACCCGCCGGAGCAGATTGACGATATCTTTGACGAGATGGAGATAACCGAACCGGCCGAAGTTGATCTTGGTGACATAGACGAATTGACTTCGCCAAAGGAGGGTCTATCCGATGACGCGCAGGAGTTGACTGAAGAGGATACGACGGCAAGACAGGACGAGCTGTTTGCAGATGGAGCGGATGACAATGGCGCCATAAAAACACAAAATGAATTTACGGAGGATTTTTTCGGTTTCAGTTTTTTGATTATCGACAGCCGGGCGGCGGAGCGTCTGGAAGGAGTGATAATCAAACACAGCACCGCCGAGCGAACCGCGCTGGACCAAGCAGCCGACCTGGAAGGCCTGGATATGGGAGACGATGTGCCGGACAACCTGAAAAACGCTATCAACACCACCCTGGCCAGGGTCAGCCGTCTTGAGAGCGTGGTAACCCATTATCTGGGACATGACATGTTGAGCGCCGAAATGTCGCTGGGCGGGCTTAACGCGGAAAAAGCCAAAAAACCCTTGCGCAAGGCTGTTTGCCTGTCGATTGACAGGGCTGGCGCGCTCGTCGCTCTGGATAAACCGTTGCACGATGGGACGAATGTTCTGATGTTTGTGGACCGGCCATGGGAAAAGCAGCTTCGTTTCGACGCGATCGCGGTAGTGTTTGAATCTGAAACCAGTGAAAACGGGATTCATACCGCGATGTTGCGCTTTGTAGCTATCCACCCGGACGACGCTTTTCTGATCGACGACTACCTCTCCGGCTGGAGCTCTTTCAGGCTCCTTTTAAAAAACGCCCTTGGCAAATAGTGACATGGAACTGGATATAGAGTTCCTCCTGAAATTCAACGAAGAAATCGTAACCGAATTCCGCAACAAAAACCTCGGTTCCATCTTCGCAGTTCCTGTGAAAGTCGCCAAGGGCCAGGAAATCGCCCGAGTGCTGGAGGCTGGATCAGCCCATAAGGACGGCAAGAAAGGAATCAGGTACATTGTCCCCAAAGGAGTCGAGGTCAAATCGCTTCTTTCAGGCAAGCTTTTGCACCACGAAGAAAAATCGTCGATCCTGAGCGCGATAGACGGGTTTTTATGCGCAAGAGGTGGAAAGCTGGATATTACACCCCATATGGAAATCGAAGGCGACGTCGGCAGGGACACCGGGAACTTGTCCTCTGAGTCGACGATAATAATAAAAGGTGGAGTGGCTTACGATTACAAAGTCGAATCTGGCGCGGATATAGAAGTGTTCGAGCTTGTGGAAGGAGCAAGGCTACAGGCAAAGGGAAACGTTTCCCTGAGGGGCGGGGTCACCGGTGAAAACAAGGCGTTGATCACCGCCGGGAAAAATATCAATGTCAGCTTCGCCCAGCATTGCCACATGGAGGCGATGGGGTCGATAATTGTGGACGGCTCGCTGATAGACTGCGACCTGAGCGCTGGGGATAAAGTTGTCGTCTCTGGCGTTTCTGCGCTCGTGGGGGGAGTGACCAGGTCGAGGAACGGAATAAGCGTCTCCAAAATCGGATCGGAGGGAGGCGCCGCTACCGAAGTGGTGATCGGTTACAACCCTTTTTACAAGATTCGTCACGCCGAGTTCGAAAGGTATTGCAAAGAGATTGCAAAAAAGCTTGCCAAAGCGGAAAAAGACGCCCAATTCGCCGCCAGGGGGTTATCCCTCATTATCCAATACAACCCGGACGATCCCATGTCGTGCCTGATGAGCATGTCTGATATAGCCAGGACAAAAGAAGACTTGCAGTTGGACAAAAGTAAAAAGGAGAGCTACAGGCGGCTGGGGGCCGCTCTTCTGTCCACGGTATATCTAAGAGAAGTGGTGCGAGAGCTTGAAAGCGGAGAGCGCAAGGCTCCCGATGACAAGGGAAACGCAAAGGCGTGCCTGAAGGTAGGCAGAATCGCCCATCCGGGTGTGAAAATATCGATCCTGGATTATTCGACAACCATTGACCGTGAATACGAGATGGTGAAGTTCGTTATCCAGAAAGACCGGATTTGCGCTGTAAATCTTTAACACCGTTATCGAGAGGAAAGGAATTTGACTACATTTCTCGGGATCATAGCCGGTGTCGGGCTACTTTTTTACGCCATATTCACCCAGGGAGGTATAGGTATTTTCGTAAGCCTGCCATCATTGATGATTGTAGGCGGCGGCACATTCGCCGCGGTGCTGATCTCCTATCCATTGCCCAGGATATTAAGGGTGATGGGCGTTCTGATGCAGATTTTCAAGAAGGACGTGCAGACCCCTGGATGGGTGATAAAAATGATGGTCCAGCTCTCTTTCAAGGCGAGGCAAAAATCATTGTTGTCTCTCGAGGAAGATTTGAAAAAAAGCGATAACCGTTTCATCAAGCTGGGGCTGGAAATGGTGATAGACGGCCACCCCAGCGCGCTTATCAGAGAAGTGTTGGAGACCGAGTTGGATTTTGTGGAGGTGCGCCATCGCGCGGGAGAACATATATTCAGGGCCGCAGGCAGGTTCAGCCCTTCGTTTGGGTTGATAGGCACGCTGATCGGGCTCGTGGCGATGCTACGTGGCATGGGAGGTGAGGACACTTCAAAAACCGTAGGCGAGGGGATGGCTGTGGCGTTGATAACAACTTTTTACGGCGCGATGATGGCGAACCTTTTCTTCGTCCCGATTGCAGAGAAACTCCGGTCCAGGTCAGATGACGAGATGCTTGTCAACCGGATCATCATCGAAGGAGTGATAATGATACAGGGAGGGATCAACCCCAGGATTATAGAGCGCAAGCTCAATTCCTTTCTGCCTCCATACCTGAGAGCCATGTATTACGACCAGGTGCTCAAGGAAAGCAGGCGCAAACCGAGATCCTTCAAATAAACCGTTATGGTCAAAAAATATAAACTGTCAGACGTGGAAAAAGCCCGGGAGGAGGGGGCGGGGGACACAGGCTGGCTGACCACCTTAAGCGACATGATGATGCTTCTGCTCACGTTTTTCGTGATGCTGTTCATGATCATTGAACCATCCAGCCAGGATTATATCGGTATGCTTAGAAAAGTGGGCGACGCTCTGGGGGGTAAATCGCTGGTAGAGCGGAAATTCGACCCCAGCGTTCTGGAAAAAAACATCGAAGGGCTGATCAAAGATAACAACCTCGTAAACCAGGTACAGCTTACTTCGGACACAAGGGGCCTGGTAATGTTCGCCGAGGGTGATCTTTTTTTCAAGCAGGGAGGCGCCGAGCTGACCGACGACATCAAGTTTTTTCTAAAACACCTTTCGCGCATCCTGAAAAAAAACCGATACAAGGTATTGGTGGAGGGGCACACCGACGATGAACCGATCAAGAGCGAACGTTACCCGAGCAACTGGGAGCTCTCGACGGCGAGAGCGTCCGCTGTTGTTAGATATTTCATCGACGAAATGGGGCTGGAAGCGCGCCGTTTCGCCGCTGTCGGCTATGCCCATTACAAGCCGAGATATCCGATGATTCCGGAGAACAGACCAAGGAACCGCAGGGTGGAGATCATCGTGTTGCGAGAGAAAATGTAATCGTTTGCGCCAATGTGGGGTTTAAATTTTGTCCGAACAATCTGAGCGACAATTCTTCAGGATGGAGCTACGGGCTCCTGTTCGGTACAGGTTCGCAAAAAAAATCAAGGATGGTAAATACCGGGTATCTTCCACTTTCAGGGGGATAGGCGGCAACTTTTCCGCCAATGGCGCGGCGATCATGGTCGGCAAACCTTTACCAGCCAAAACCCTTGTCTACCTTGAAATATACTTCACCTATCAAAAGGAGCCGGTGCTGGTCACGGCAGAGGTGGTGCGCAAAGAAGAGGTTAGCTATAAAGGTAAAATGACGCCCATGATCATGGTGCGATATCTTGTCATCGACGAGGCGGTCCGGGACAGGATGACCGGGTTTATTATTTCCAGAGGCAAAACCATTAAGAATTAATCACGACATGTTTTACACATGTCAACCTCCTCTCGCCATTTTGGTCATATCCCACATCGGAGTAAAAATCGCCAGGGCGAGAAACATCACAAGAAGCCCCAGGGCCACAATCACCGCCGATTCGGCCATGACGGAGACAGCCTTGATTTTCCCCCGGGCTTCATTGTCCAGAAAGAGGCTGGCTTTAAGCAGCATTTCGTCCAGTTTTCCCGATTGCTCCCCGGATGCGACCATTTGGGTGACAACGGGAGGAATAACGTCACGGTGCTCTCGCAACGGTCCCGTCAACCCGGACCCATCGGCCACCTTTTCCCGCACAGAGGTTATCACCTGGGCGAGGCGCTCGTTCTCCGTGACCCTGGAGGATATCGCCAGGGACTGTATGATTGGCATGCCGCTTTTGATAAGCGCGGCCAGGACATTGAGCCATTTGGCCAATTGCATGTCTCTGGTTATTGCTCCTGTCACCGGCGCTTTTATCATGGCCGTATGCAATTTTATACGCCCATCCTTCGTAGAAAACACCAATAACGAGATAATGTACACCGCCAGAAATATCTCGATCACGGCGAACCAGTGATTCTGGAAAAAATCACTGATAAAAAAAAGCGCCCGTGTGGCCAGGGGCAATTCAAGGTCTGCTTTTTCGAATATCGATATGAACTTTGGAGCCACAAAGTTCATGATTATTACAATAGCTGTAAACATGCCAGCGAGAACTATCTTGGGGTACCTGGTGACATCCCGGATCCTCCTGTTCAGATCATTTTCCCGCTCCAGCATTATCACCAGGTTATCCAGGGAGCTGTCCAGGGACCCTGAGCTCTCTCCGGCCGCAATAATGGCTGTGTAGACTTCCGAAAACATATCCCCCCGGGATTTCATCGCCTCGCTTAAGCAAACCCCTTCTATAACGTCGGCCTTGATTCCAAGCGCAGCCTCCGCCATTTTTCCACTTCCGGATTGCGCCGCTATCGTATCTAGTGATCCGATCAGGGGAATCCCGGCCTTGAACAGGGCGGCAAGCTGTGTCGTAAAAAGAAGCCTGTCCCCAAAGGATGCGGGCGAGAAAAAGCCATGCATGATTTTCAGCAGATCATGCTTTTTCCGAGTTTTGACAATTTCCGTCGGATACAAACCCCGGATGATAAGGCTTTTGGCGACCTCGTTTTCCGTCTCGCCGTTTACCAACCCCTCTTCCCGGCCACCTGCCGCGTTCCGCGCCTTGTATTTATATACCGGAGCCATTGCCGATCTTTAGGGGACCTCCAATAATTCATTTTCTGCTGCAAACGGGTGAATCGCCTCTGGTTTATTCTTCCAGATACGACCGGTCCAATTCCTCTTTCGTAGTAATCCGCCGCTTTACCTTGTTTTGCCCATCCGTGCGCATGGTGGTCAGGAGGCCGGATTTAACGGCGTATGTTCTGATTGCAATCGGCCGCGCCCGGCTTGCGATCAGCTCTTTTATCTCCCGGTCAACTTTCAGGTGTTCAAATATTCCTATTCTTCCGAAATATCCGCTGTTTTTGCATTTGGCGCATTTCCGGCGACCATAGGCTATTGATTTTTCCGCCGCCCGAAGATAGCCTCTTTCAGCCGGTGCGGTTTTTGCTTCATTTTTGCAAGATGGACATACTTTCCTTACAAGCCTCTGCCCCAGCACGCCGCTCAAGGTAGAAGCGATTACACCAGGCGCCACCCCCAGATCCTCCAATCGCTCTATAACGCCCACAGCGTCGACGGTGTGCATGGTGGACATAACAAGATGACCGGTCATCGCGGCCCTGGTCGCTATCATGGCCGTCTCAGAGTCCCGTATCTCTCCCACCATAATCACATCCGGGTCCTGTCGGAGCATGGACCTCAACCCCACCGCAAACGTAAGCCCCGCTTTCGGATTGACCTGGGTCTGGCGTATCAGTTTCAGACGGTACTCTACCGGATCTTCTATTGTCACAATCGTTTTGTCTGTGGAGTTGATCATGCCGAGCGCCGCATAAAGCGTGGTCGTCTTGCCCGATCCGGTGGGGCCTGTAACGATGACCATCCCCCGACGCATGGTGACAGACTCCCTGAAATCCTCCATCGTTCCGCCTTCAAGGCCGGTTTGCTCGAACTTCATCAAAACGCTGTCCATCTCCAACATGCGCATAACGACAGATTCTCCGTATATCGTTGGAAAAGACGACACACGAAACTCCAGTTTTTTGGAATCGACAGTCATCTTAAAACGACCTTCCTGGGGAATTCTCGTATCGGAGATATCCATGTTCGCGATGACCTTGATTCTCGACACGAGCGCTGATTCTACATTTTTCGTTGGTGAATCGGTGTCGAACATGACACCGTCTATTCTGAACCGTATCCGCAGGTTTTTCTCGCCCGGCTCGATATGAATATCCGACGCCCTGTCCCTGGTGGCCTGTCTTATAATCGCCTCGAGCAATCCAGCTATTGGGGCCACATCTTCTGAATTATCAATGATTTCATTTTGCAGACCATAAGCGCGCGGATCCGTGAAGGCAAAACGCATTGCCTTGTCCTGGTAGTTTAATACGCCATAATAATGGTCTATCGTGGCCATGATTTGGCTTTCAGCCGCGATGGAAACGTCTATATTGCACAACAACATAGCCGCGAGCTCGTCCACTGCGGCCAGGTTGAGCGGATCGGCCATCGCGACATGAACACACCCGTTGGATTGTTCCACCGGCATCAATACATAGTTACGGGCGGCGGATTCAGGTATCTTGCGCAAAAGGTCCAGGGATGGATGAATCAACGCCATGTCGATTACCGGTATTTTCAACTGTTCAGACAGGGCCTCGATCATTCTCTCTTCTGTTATCAAACCGGCTGAGACCAGAGCACACCCCAGTCTGCCACCGGTTTCATCCTGTCTTTTGAGCGCCAGGGCCAGGTCATCCGTGGTGATGGCTCCTGACTGGAGCAGGATTTTGCCCAAACGGATTTTTGTGTTCAGCATCACGTCCCGGGTAAATAGCTTTATTGGGGCCAAAGACAAACAATAATGAATACTATACTTTTATGCCTAAACTATCAATGATCTTACCTGACAGGGGGCGGCCGGGACCAAAAACACCCTGATCGTGCGGATTTATCGGCAGCTTGTGCTATTATAGGGTAGTTGACATGGTGAAATATCGAGAAAGCTGCAGGGCTACACGGATATGAACCGCGCCGATTATCAATACAGCGCCGAAGCAAAAAGTAAGGAGGGGCTGTCTCCGTTGTATTGGGTCGTTATGCACAACGACCCGGTGACTACGATGGATTTTGTTGTCATGATACTTAAGAGCGTTTTTAACCTGGATCACGACAAAGCGGTTGATTTAATGTACTGCATTCACTATAACGGCCTTGAGTATGTCTCACTGATGCCCCTTGAACGGGCGGAATTCAAAGTAGAGTCGGTACACAGGATGGCCAGGGCGCAATGCTTTCCGCTCACCTGCACCATCGAGCCTGAATGACTTCGCTTGAACGAGCGGATAATGGAGAGTTTACGTTGTAATCTTTGTGGGAGCTTGAAACATGTTTGATTCTCTTTGGGAAAACGCGGCATGCGCGGACGGGTTGTGCAGAGAGGTTTTCATAGGGCTTCCCCGGTTCATGCACACCGGGTTCTATATCCTTGCCGGAATGATGATGGCCGCGTTTGCCATGGCCTCTTACCTGAAAATCAGAATATGGCTTTCCGGCGCAGACGAGGACGATACACCGGAACTCAAGAGAATTTCCCCCATAGGTGTGATAATCCTTTCCATCAGGAAGCTTTTCTCCAAGGAGTGTTTTTTCGCTTATCGCGTCAAAACCCAAAATATTGTCCGCCAGTGGGCTTTGATTATTACAATGTGGGCGTTCTACCTCCTGGTGGCCGGCACGGCCACGGTGGCCCTGGATTACGATTTTTTCTATGGAAGCATCCTAAACGGAACAACCTGGCAGGTTTTCTCGTTGACGCTGGATCTTTCCGGGATATTCCTGGGGTTTACGTTGATTTTCTTTCTTTTAAGACGATACGTGTTCACACCGGAGAGAATAGTGGGCAATTTTGAAGACGCCGCGATCATGATATTGCTGCTGTTAGTTGTCATTTCCGCGTTCGCCCTGGAGGGCACACGGCTGGCGATACAGGATTTCCCAAACCACTGGTCACCTGGTGGAAATTTTTTCGGGTTGATAATAAACACCCTGTTTATGGGCAACAAAGGCATTTTGCAACTTTTTTACATCGTCACATGGATGATCCATGTTGGGCTATCTTTTGCCTTCATACTCTACATCCCTTTTTCCAAGCAGTTTCATATGTTCGCAACCCAGATCACCACAGCCAACGTGGCGCAAAGGAACAACTACAGAGCCGGCCTGATGTATCAGGATTAACGGTTTTCCATCACATTCGTGAACAACCCGGAACCGGTTTGGCGCCCAGACCGGTTCCATCATATTCAATCCGTATGGCGCCATGGGATGTTTGTGGAATCCCTCTCCGTCCCCTTCATTCATTGACATGCGTTTGCAGAGTTGATAGACTTACTAAGTCTTTATATTGTTGTTAATTAGCGTAGGATGACGGTAAGGGCCATTATAATAAATATTTCTATTGTATACATCATTAATCTGGCGAACCCATGGAATTTACGATCAACCGGGATGATTTTCTAAAAGTTCTGCAACGCGTGCAGGGCGTTGTTTCCATCAAAGGCCCGATGCCGATACTGGCTAACGTGTTGATCGAGGCCGATGAATCCGGCATCACCGTGTACGCCACCAATCTCGATATGGGGCTGAAAGGCTCTTATGGGGCCAATGTCGCTTCTACAGGCAGTGTTACGGTTCAGGCAAAAAAATTGCACGACATTGTGCGGGAACTGCCTTCTTCAGATATCCATCTTAAGGTTGATGACGACGGGCGATGCCGTATCGCCAGCGGCAAATCCAAGTTCAATCTGGCTACGATCGATCCCGAGGAGTTCCCGTCATTTCCAGAGCACGATGAGTCGAAGTTGATAGGACTCGAAGGCGAGATGCTCGGCGACATGATCCGCAAAACCAGCTACGCCATCTCCCAGGACGAAACACGACTGACACTTAACGGCGCTTTTTTTGAGGTGAGCCCTACAAATATCCGCCTGGTGGCCACAGACGGGCATCGGCTCGCTTTTGTGGAAAGGGAAGGCGCGTTCGGAGTAGGCGAACCCACGACATTCATCGTAGCCAGAAAAGCGATCCAGGAGCTTACAAAAATTATCAGCGAAATTGACGGAGATTTGAAATTTCTAAAACAGGACAACCATGTCATTTTCGTAAAGGGCTCCCTGCGTCTGAGTATCCGGCTGATCGATGGAGCCTATCCCAACTATGAGCAGGTCATTCCGAAATCTTCCGACAAAACGGCCAGGCTCAGCGCCAACGAGTTCTCCCACGCCCTACGGCGTGTGGCGACCCTGGCGGATGAGAAATCACACATGATAAGGTTGACTTTCAGTGAGAAAAGCCTGACGCTTGTCAGTGAGGGAGGTGAGCTCGGTGAGGCCAAGGACGAGATACCCATTGATTTTGAAGGTGATGAAATCTCCATCGGCCTAAACGCCCAATACCTTTTGGACGTGCTGGGAATCCTGGGAGGGGATGAGGTTGTCGTAAATATGCAAGATCAGCTCAGGCCGGTAATGGCGAAAACCCCTGAAGACCCTGGACTGCTTTGCATAATAATGCCCATGCGGATATAGCGTTGAAAACGGCGGTATGCAATCGTACCACCTCATCCGGCCGGGTTGGACCGGGCTGGATATAAACATCGTGAGAAGCCATGGTCTATTCTGTTGACGACACCAACCGGCATTATTCCGGCAAGCAGCCTTACCTCGCAGATGTCAAAAACTGGGCTATGCTCATGCTCGGCACACTAAAATCGCTACCCAACACCGCCGAGAAGCTTACTCTGCTCCAGCAAGTGGACAAAATGAAAACACAAACAGACCTGGATGAACAATCGCTGGTGGCGTACGCGGCTACACTTGCGTATCTCTCCATGAAAGGGGCGAATCTGGTCCAAGGAATAGACCAGGGGAAATCTCTTACCAGGGAGGCCATATCAAATGTCATAAAATCCGGGGTTATCAGGGAAAAATTCTCCAGTAACCCGGAGTATTTCACGTTATTTGGCGATTATATAAATCTCAAGAACAAAAGCCGGGATTCCGAAACCCTCACCCGTCTGTCACAAAGCGGTCACTAGGATATTGCGCAAGGATTTGCTCCAGGTGTCGCGGCTGTCATCGCCAATGTCCATCGACTGTTTCAGAAGTGTCCTGATAGGCGTTTATGTTTGAATAGGGATTGTTGTTCGGTTACGATGTATCTGTACGGCTTCAGGCGAAAATGCGCCATATAGTTGCAAATATCGCCCGCACCAGGGGGGCGATCGAAAAGGCGGCGAAACGGGCCGGGCGAGACCCCGGTTCGGTGGAGTTGATCGCCGTAACGAAAACCGTGGACGTGGCTTCTGCGGTTGCGGCGCTTGATGCCGGGGTGGAAAGCCTGGGAGAATCCAGGGTCCAGGAAGCCCGGCGCAAATGCGAAAATATCGGACGCCACGCGAAATGGCACATGATCGGGCCGCTCCAGGTGAACAAGGCCAAATATTGCCCGGGCCTGTTTTACATGGTCCATTCGGTGGACCGTCTGGAGTTGATACAACAATTATCCCGAAGAGCGGTATCGTCGGGGAAGATCGTTGAATGTCTTCTGCAAATAAACGTGTCCGGAGAAAAACAGAAATCTGGTTGCGACCCGGTGGATGCGGTCGATCTGCTAAAAAAGGCGGCCGGTTTTCCCGGGATCAGGATCAGGGGATTGATGACCATTCCACCTTATGCCAAAGACCCTGAAAACTCCCGTCCGTACTATAAAGAGCTCTATAACCTGAAAAACAGATTCGAGCGGATGAATATAAAAGGCGTTACAATGAAAGATCTGTCCATGGGCATGTCGGGCGATTTCGAAGTGGCCGTGGAGGAAGGAGCGACCATGGTGCGGGTTGGATCGGCCATTTTTGGTCCCAGGTGTTGAATTGGAGATCGCTTTGCGTTACAAGACAATATCGGAGGAGGGCGACTCTTGATTAAGGGCAGGAAACTGGCGTTCATCGGCTCGGGGTTCATGGGCGAATCTCTTGTCAGAGGTCTTATCGTGTCCAAAACCGTTAGCCCCGGGAATATTATCGTATCAGACACCAGACGCCAAGCTGTGGAGTCGCTGGTAAAAAAGTATAAGGTAAAAGGCGCCGCCGACAACACGGAAGCTGTTCAGGGTTCTGAAATAATAGTGTTGTGTGTCAAGCCTGACTGCGTCGGTGATGTAATTAAAAAACTTGGACGCAAACTCAACCGCGGCAAACTGATAATTAGTATCGCCGCAGGCGTACAGTTGAACTCGCTCGTGTCCTGTTTGCCAAAAGGGGCGCGAATAGTGCGGGCGATGCCCAACATGGCGGCGATGGTGGGACAATCGGCGACAGCCATTTGCGCCGGAGGCGGAGCTGACGAAAACGACGTCGCCGCAACCAGGCTGATCTTCGACGCTGTAGGGAAATCTGTTGTGGTGCGCGAGTCATTGATGGACGCCGTAACCGGGCTATCGGGCTCCGGGCCGGCGTATGTGTTCATGTTTCTCGAGGCGCTTACAGACGCAGGTGTGCGCTGCGGCCTGGCGCGGGATGTGGCCGCGGAGCTTGCGGGGCAAACGCTGTATGGCTCTGCTCTGCTCGCCAAAGAAACCGGAGAGCATCCGGCCGCGCTCAAGGACCGGATCACATCTCCGGGAGGAACCACGATCGCCGGAATAGCGTCGTTTGAGGAAAACGGGTTCAGAAGCGCGGTCATCAAGGCGGTGGAGGCCGCGACAGCGAGATCCAAAGAGCTTGGGAAATAACGGACAATTCAGGAGGGACCGGAGCATATGTTCGTTCTAGGAAATTTGCTTATAGCCCTGGCGAAGGTGATAAATATCGCTCTTACGCTCTACTTGTGGGTTGTTATCATCAGGGTTCTTCTCACGTGGGTAAATCCGGACCCATACAACCCGATAGTAGTTTTTCTTGGCAGGGCCACAGACCCGGTGCTTCGCCCCATCAGAAGAGCGCTACCGCCGATAGGCATGCTCGACCTGTCTCCCATCGCGCTGATTCTGGCGATCTATTTTCTCCAGTTTTTTCTGGTTAGCACGTTGATACAGCTGGGACGATCGCTTCATGGGGCTGTAATGTGACACTGTTTCAAAGATGGCTTCTTTGCCAAAGCTGGACTTGAAACAGCGCAAGGAGGGTGTGATGTTTTACGTTCACGCGGCGCCCAGGGCTTCCAAAAGCGAGGTTGCGGGGATTTACAACCAGGCGCTTAAAGTGCGGCTGGCGGCGGCGCCAACTGACGGAGCGGCGAACGCGGAGCTTATCGCGTGCCTTGCGAAATTTCTCGGGATATCAAAATCATCCATAAAGATTGTAAAAGGTCATGCATCCAAACGTAAAACTCTGCTCGCGGCCGGAATCGCTCCCGGGCAAATCCTGGCGAAGGTCGATTCTCTTGCCGGCTGAACCAGAAGCGTCGAAACCGGGCAGGCTCGCCAGGTTTTGCAAACCCTGGAAACATGAGGTGGAACTGCGTTGCGAAGATTAGTGGTTATGGCTGTCCTGGCGCCTATGGCCGCCGGGTGTTTCTGGGCCGTGGCGGGCGGAGGGGCTGTCGCCGGTGCGTACATCTGGAAACAGGGACGATTGTCGCGCAATTACAACCAGCCGTTGGCCACCACGTTCGAAGGCGCGTTGCATGCCTTAAATGTTCTGGGCTACAAGGTAACCAGAATCGACAGGGGAGAGTATCGTGGTTTCATTCAGACTCCTTATAATAAAACGGATACCTTGACAGTATCATTGGAGAAATGGACGGAAACCGAGACCAGAGTCATCGTGCGCGCCGGCGTGTTGGGAGACCGGGCGATTTCCGAACAGGTGCATGATGAGATCAACAAAGCCCTGCTCAGATAAAACCGTCTGGCGCCGGGAATCAAGCTAATTGTTGGGCGTATCCACTTGCTGGCTTTCGAGGTCGTTAACCGACGGGACAGAACTGGCCAGATCCCTAGCTTCTCTTGGAACCTGCGGAATGGAAATCGACTACCGGATAAACGAAACCACACTGTCGCAGTTACTCGACGCCAGCAAACCGCTGGGGCTGTCGCCGCTTTCCATCCACGCGGTCTGCCCCGCTCCGGCCGGGAAAAAAAATATGAACTTTGCGCAGGCCTACGAACTTTGCGACCCGGACGAGGAGCGAAGAAAAAAAGCAGTGGATGGCGTGCACGGCACTATAAGGCTCGCTTCTGAGGTGGGGGCGAAGGCGGTGGTGATCCATTCCGGGTCGGTGCGCATGGGTAGCTCGGAACGGAAACTACAGGAAATGTTCAACCTTGGTTTGTTAAATACGTCAGCGGGCCAGCGGTTGGTAAACGAGCTAAAAATCAGCCGTCTGCGCAACCGGGGCGGCGGCTTCGACCGGTTGTTTGAAAGTTTTGAGCGACTGGACGCTTTCGCGGAAAAACTGGACGTGTATATAGGCGTTGAAAACCGTTATTTCCTGAGTGAATATCCCAGTTTCGAGGAGCTGGCCATTATCTTCGCGCGCATGTCCGGTTCCAGAATCAAGTACTGGCACGACACGGGCCACGCCCAGGCGCAGGAGGCTCTTGGCATTGTCGGACACGAGGTGACTCTTAGGGAGCTACATGGCTATTTGATCGGCGTGCATCTCCACGATGTTGACGGGTATACAGATCATTTTCCGCCTGGTTTTCCGGAAAAGGGCATGGTCGATTTTGATATGGTAAAAAAATATATAAAACCCGATACAATCAAAATCATGGAGCTTCGCGGGGAATTCACCCCCAGCCAGGCCAGGTCCGGCTTGCGATGGCTTGAACGGAAAGGTATCGCCTGAATTATACTATGATTACCCTGGGATTTGACCTTCGCGCGCTGCAATATGGATTCAAGGCGCACAAGAACCGCGGAATAGGCGTGTACGCCCGAAACCTGATCCAGAGACGGCGCCTGGCTCCGGCCGGGTTGTCAATCATTGGGTTGCACGACTCACATTACGAAGCGCATGAGCCTTTGGAACATAACTCCACGCCATATCGCCCGGTCCGGGTTCCGTTTCCACGGGGGATCGTCAAGGATTACATCTGGCAAAACGTCATATTTCGCTTAAGCGCGCAAGCTTCCGTGAAAAACTCGGAAGTTGATATGATTTTTTTTCCCAGCCATCTCGACACGCCCCCCTGGCTCCGTGTTCCGTACGTCGTGTGCGCCCATGACATGATCCAGGCGGCGCTGAAAAACCAGCTTTACAACTCGCTCAAACACCGGCTGGATATCGCAAGGCAGGTGTCGGCGCTTCGGGGGGCGGTGGTTATAACAGCCGTTTCCGAACACACAAAAAAAGATGTAATAAGATTCGCCAACGTCGATCCAGACAAGGTTCATGTCATAAGCCAGGGGGTGGACGCCGATTTTCGCCCCGGTGTGACCGGAGGGCTTGCCCGTTTTGACCTGCCGGAGAAATTCATCCTGAACGTGGGAGGTATAGACTGGCGCAAGAACATGAACCTGCTTTTTGATTCCTTTTCGGCTCTTGTAAAACAATATCCCGAGTATCACCTCGTCATTACCGGCGACATCGAGTCGGACCCACAGTACATCAGGTTTACAAGCTCGCTAAAGGAAAAATCGCTGGAGCCGAGGGTTCACGCAGTCGGGTATGTCACGCACCAGGAGTTGGTTTCGCTGTATAACCGGGCGGAGGTTTTCTTTTATCCCAGCCTGTATGAGGGGTTTGGTTTACCGGTGTTAGAAGCCATGGCGTGCGGAACTCCTGTCATATCCACAAACCGCTCTTCAATCCCGGAGGTGGCCGGTAAAGCCGCCTGTCTGCTGGATCCGGACGAGCCGGAGTCTTTTACGCAGGCTCTTATCAGCCTGGTGGAATCCGATGCGGAAAAAGCAAGGCTGTCTAAGGCGGGGATCGATCGCGCCGCCGGTTTTTCGTGGGATCGCTGCGCCACGGAGACCTACAAGGCGCTGGTCTCGGCTCTGGCCTGATACCGGTAGGCTATTCCCATTTTTTGAGAATGTCATTAATCGTGCCGCCTTCGTAAAGCTCCTGCCACGCCTTGACGATCGTAGAATCAAAATGGGACCCGGCGGTGTTTATAATCTCTTCCATGGCTGTTTCGATGGGCCAGGCTTCCTTGTATGGCCGCGCATGGATCAGAGCGTCGAAAACATCAGCCACAGCCACGAGCCTGGCCACCAGGGGTATCTCTTCTTTGGAGAGACCGTCCGGATACCCGCTGCCATCCCATTTTTCATGATGATGACGGGCGATAATCTTGGCCAGCTTGAAAAACGGTTTGTCAGAAAGTATTTTTTCACCATAAACGGTGTGGGTTTTGATCGTCTCGAATTCTTCTTTTGTAAGTTTGCCGGGTTTTTTCAGTATCTGGTCGGGGATGGATATCTTGCCGACATCGTGCATGATAGAGGAATATCCTATCTCCTCCGCCTCATCCTTGTGAAACCCGAGTTTGATCGCCAGGGTTTCGCTGAAACTCTGGATACGGTGGACATGAAATCCTGTGTCGTAATCCTTCGCCTCCGCCGCAGTAGCCAAACTGAAAATGGCGTCCAGGTTGGCTTGTTTGAGCTCAAAAGTTCTCTCATTAACCCTGTTTTCCAGGGTTTCGTTGAATTTTGAAAGTCTTGTGTTGGCTTTGTACAGGTCCTCGTACAAGCTTTTTACCCGTAGGTGGCTACGTATCCTGGCTACGAATTCCTGTGTCGAAAAGGGTTTAACGATATAATCGTCCGCCCCGAGGTTTAACATGAGCTGGACGTTTTCCTTTTCGGCGATGGTAGTGGAAACTATTATCGGGATAAACTGGAACCTGTGATCGCTTCTTATTTTTTCAACAAGTTGCCGTCCATCCATGTTGGGCATGTTGATGTCTGTCACCACCATGTCTATTTTCATATGATTGTCGTTTAGTATCTTCCACCCCGCCAGCCCGTCTACGGCTTCTACAGTGGTATGACCCTGACGTTCCAGGAGATGTCGGGTTATGGCCCTGATAGTTCCGGAGTCCTCCACCACGAGAATAGTCCGCCCCGTTATTTTCGATGAGGAGTCAAGATGGCTCTTTACAACCGACCCTACTGCTCCATGGGAAAAAGGCTTGTGTATAATGTTGAGAGCGCCAGCCTGGAGACAAAGCTGTTTTTGGATCGGGTCTTCGATCCCGGTAACCACCAGAAACGGCGTGCTTTTCGCTTTTTTGGAATCTTTGAGCCTTTTTATCAGCTCAATTCCCCCCATATCACTGAAAGCCAGGTCCACAGTGATAAAATCGGGATTCAGCCTGGAAGCCAGCTCAAGCCCCTGCGTAGCGCTACTTGAAAGGGACACATTGCAACCGACCGATTTCAATTCCTCTTCAAGAATCATTCTGGAAATCGTGTTCTGATCTATCACAAGAACATTTTTGATAGAACTCACCAAAAAACCCCCGGATGAACCGGCTAAACCAGTTTGCCTTCCGTCTACCACCTTGACCCGCTCCTGTTATGGTATGATTCTACCCCATGCAAGTGCTGGATCGATACATAATTAAAGAGCAATTGAAAATTTTTTCAATTTCCGCATTTATTTTATTTTCTGTCCTGCTGCTGGAAAAAGTCAACTTTCTTTCCAACATGCTCCTGGCCCACCATGCGCCGGTATTTTTGATCGGGGAACTGATGCTGTATATAAGTCCCACTTTCATGGTGCTGGCGATGCCTCTTTCCATTCTCATGTCGACGCTTATGTCGTTTTCCAGGCTTTCCGCTGAAAATGAAATAACAGCCATGAGGGCTGGTGGAGTGTCTCTATACCGTCTCATGGCTCCTGTTCTGCTAATGTCCTTAGTCGCTGGCGGTGCCACATTGTACCTTACGACAAACGTTGTGCATAAAGGCAACCTGGCGTTCCGGCAGACCGTTATCCGCATTTTACAGACCAATTTCAACCTCGATATAAAGGAAAGACGATTTTACTCCAACTTCCCCGGCCTGGTGATACATGTGAACGAAAACAGGGATGGAGTATTGTCCGGGGTGTTTATATCTGATCAAAGAAATCCGGAAAAACCTAAAATTATCGAATCGAGATTAGGCGTTTTGGTTCCAAATCCTGATAGCAAGTTTATCACCATGGAGCTACAGGATGGTGTGATCCACTCGATAACGAAATCATCCGTTTACAGGACGATAGCTTTTAAACAATACATCCTGAGCATAGATTTGTCTAAAAAGCTCAGCGAGCCTCTGGAAAAAGAAATTCCTCACATGTCGATTCCTGAGCTTAAACAAAAAATAGCATCGCTGGAATCGGAAGGGAAACCCGCGTTTGCGGAAAGAGTTGCGATCCACAGAAAATACTCCATCCCAGTGGGGTGCATAGTGCTTGGATTGCTGGGCGTGCCCGCCGGAATCATAACCCACAGGCGCGGTTCGGCGGGGGGGTTCGGCGTGGGGGTTCTTCTTATCGTTTTAAACTACCTGTTTCTGATGATTGGCCAGGGGCTGGGTTCCGGAGGCAAGGTCCCGCCAGCCCTTGCCATGTGGGGACCAAACGCGATTATGGCGGTTATCGGAGCCTACTTTATTATGCGAGTGTCGAAAGATACAATGCCGGGACGGTTCAGCCTCTGGCTTTCTGATATATTGAAAAAGAGCAAACAAAGAAACAACAAGGAGTATTCTTGATAAGGGAACTGCTCGAACTCGACGACCTCCTGTTCCTGTGGATCAATAGAGAATGGTCCACACCAGCGCTCGACGGAATCATGTCCTTCGCCACGGTGGCGGGAAACAGCGTTGTTCTGATATTTTTCGGGTTGCTGGTGGCTGCCATGTGGGGGGGCGCCAAAAACCGGAGAATGACGATTATGTTTCTGCTGACAATGGCCATTGGCGGCGCGGCGTTGCTTTCGATCAAGCAAACGATCCCCAGGGACAGGCCCTGCAAGCGGTTCGAAGAGAAGATTTTCAAGGGGCAGGTGACCGTACATACTCCCTACAACCGCCTTTACCACAGGTCGTTCCCCTCCGGCCATACGCAAAGCGCGTTTTCGGCGGCCGGTTTTTTCGCGCTGTATTTCAGGCGCAGGCAGGTGTTGCTGTACTTCGCCGCCTCCACCATCGCCATATCCAGGGTATACCTGGGAGCCCACTTTGTCTCGGATATAGTCGTGGGGGCGGCGTTGGGATGGTTCGCGGCCTGGCTAGTGTGGAGGCTGGATCCGCTTTCTCCCGGCAGGGCCGCAACCTGATCCGGACAACCTGACGAACGCTCCTATTTTCGAAGCCATTTGCGTTTTTTCTCCACACCGGCGAGCTTATCGTTAAACTCTTTGACCACGTCGGGAAACAAAAGGTTGAAAGGATGTGACGGGTTTTGGGGCAATTCCTTGTATTCGTCCATTATCAGCGACGCGAAGTTGCACTGGGCGATGGCCACGCCGGGGAATATCCTGTCCATTGCCTCCACCGGGCCATACATCAACCAATCCGCTCCCAAAGACGCCACAGCTTCAGTCGCCACGTCCACACCCTTAAAAGCGTCCTTTCCGCCAATCTCCTGCGCCTGTTTCATCCACATATATACACCGTTGGCCGGGCCCGATCCCGCCGGCAAACCATATTTTTCCTTGATAAGTTGCATGGAGTTGTTGCAAATCATGGCCGTGGGAAGATGCATGACAGACGTGTCGCACAAGATCGTCTCAAAATTGTAAGGCTCCAGGAGTGGCATCATCTTGTCCAGGCATTTGAGCCGGCCCGTGGAAAAATCGTCCTGGGCGTCCCATAGCCCCACCACGACATGTTTCACGCCGAGTTTGGCTATTTCTTCAATCTCTTTCTCCAGATCTTTTTCCCAGAACGACAGGGAGTTGTACAAATATCTGTCCATCTGGCCCAAGGAGGCGACATGCTCGGCCGCTGGACGCTTGACCTTTGTCATATACGCATCGGAAGCAAACGGCATCTGTGATTCGACCGTTGTTTCAACAAAAAAGTCGATGTATTTTTTCATTTCATCGCCCGTGTTGGCCACCATATCAACCAGAGACGGAAGACCGGTTGTCTTTTCCAGCTCTTCCAATCTGCGTATCTGGGCCGTTGCGGCTTCCCTGTCGAACTTTCCTTCCTTGCGCGATTCGACGATTTTGTCTCCCGGCCAGAACATGTTGCCAATCATCAGGGGCGGATTGGAGCCTGGTTGTCCTCCCACTATTCTTCCACTTAAATTGCAAACCTTCTGTTCCTTTTCAAATCTGGTTTTCATAAGTAATCATCCTCATAGCTTCAGCCATTGTTTTGCGACAACAGGTTCGGATTTTTATAAATGGCGCCGTTCAAAATCATACGCCTGACAATCCGTTTATAAGGCAAAAGCCGTACCCATTCCTCACAATCCCGGTTTCTAAAAGCATTGATTTTTGGACGTTTAACCGGTGTATCATAGGTAACCTCACATTTGGCCGTCCATCCTGGTAACAACGTTTCGATTTGTAACTTTGGCTCGGGTTGATAAATTGCCGTTTCATGGTTTTTATCATAGTCCTGCGATATTAATATAAAGCTTTCAGGAGTTTTGGCCGAAACGTATGATATAATCTGATCAAGGTGTAAGACATGAAGATAGACGGCATCGACCCAACAAAAGGCTCCATACCCAAGCCTGCCGCTTCTAAGAACGTGGCGGATTATTCTTTCGGCAAGTTGCTGGACGGGCTGGTGTCGGGCGCCGGGCGGAAAAACGTAATACCAGCCCAGGGCATGCTACCCGGGGCCGGTGTTCCATTCATTCCGCCTCCCATCACAGGGTCTGAGTATCTGTCCCCGATAAACGCGGTGGACGGGGTTGAAAACCTGTTGACGGACCTGGATATGTTCCGAAACGCTTTGTCGAACAAGGACATACCTTTGGACAGGTTATCTTCCCTGGTTTCCGGCCTGGTTGATCGCAAGGATGATCTGGCGCGCAGAATCGGCAAGATAGACGATGAACAGCTCAAGGCCATTCTCTCGGACGCGCTGGAGCTGGTGATCGGCCTGGTCAACGAGTATAAAGCCGGATACACCGCCTGACACTTTCACCTCTTTTTTCCTTCCTCTCCACAAGCCGTAACCTTGCAACCGGCATGGCCAAAGGGGTGCGCTATAATCAGTGTTGATGTTGACAGACGATGGCGACTCTGACAGCATTAACCCGATGGGCCCCACTCCGGGACCATAACCGCCGGGACGCAATATTGTCAAACAGGAACGGCATATGAAAATCGGGCTGAGTTTAAGTGGTGGAGCGGCCAAAGGCTTGATGCACCTGGGTGTGATAAAACAGCTTGAACTTGGCGGCATACGGATAGACATGATATCCGGATGCAGTATCGGGGCCCTGATTGGAGCCATGTACGCCCTCAATCCCGACGCCGATAACATATCCGGGCGGATCACAAAATTCCTGGAAAACACCGGGGAACCCATAATCCCGATAAACTACGTTATCAACGAGGAACAGGAGGAGAGACGCTCCGTTTTTAACAAGATCGCCGACAGCGTAAAAATGTCCATTTACTATGGCATTTCTCTCGCCAAATTGTCATACCTCACTTCCGAAGGATTGAGAGACAGCATCAGCCAGCTTGTTCCCGATGTGGATTTTTCAGAATGCAAAATCCCCTTTTCATGCGCCGCGACAGATATTACGGATTACACGGAATATTATTTTACCGAAGGGTCGATCCTGGACGCCGTGGTGGCCTCCTGCTCGTTGCCGGGGCTGTATCCTCCTTTCGAATACAAGGGCAAGGCGCTGGTGGACGGAGGGTGGGCGGCTCCGAATCATATAGACCAGCTCCGGGAAATGGGCGCAGGATTTGTGATCGCCTCCAATATCCAGCAGGAGTACAACCAGGGTGAAGTCACCAACGGGCTTGATGTTGTCTTGCGATCCAACACCTCCTCGAGAAAGGCTCTGTCCGATCTGCAACTCAAATACGCCGATATTCTAATCCAGCCCGACACGTGCAACATTCACTGGTGGGATTTCGGGGCCGCCACCGATTGCATGGACCTTGGGGAAAAACAGACAGCGGCGTTGATCCCTGAAATCAGGAAAAAGATAAGGCGCGCCAGAATCAAAATTTTTTTCTCCGGCTCTTTTTAACCCCTTCACACGCGTCAACAGCAGGGCAAATCACGTTTTTACTTTATGCCCCTGCGCTTTAATCATTTTTTCAAACTCATCTGCGGGCAGGGGTGGGCTGAACAAGAACCCCTGTATTTCACCACATCCGCTTTCACGCAGGAAATCGAGCTGGTCGTTCCGCTCCACACCTTCGGCGATTACATTGAGATTAAGAGCGTTCGCCATGGAAATGATGGTGTTTGTAATAGTGGAGTCATCAATTCCGGATGGAACGTTCAACACAAAAGATCGATCGATTTTCAGCTCGTCCAGCGGAAACATGGTCAAGTATCCCAGTGAAGAGTAGCCTGTCCCAAAATCATCCAGGGAAATCTTGGCGCCCATCTTCCTGAGCTCATTCAGGGTTTTCAGCGCTTTTTCCATATTGTTCATCATTGTGCTTTCGGTAACCTCCAGGCACAGGGATCCCGGGCGAAGACCGGCGTCTTCAAGCGCCGATTTGACAGTATCGACCATGCCATCATGATCTATCTGGCGCGCCGCCAGGTTCACAGACACCACCAGGTGGTCATATCCGAGTTCATGCCAGATTTTCGTCTGCCTGCACGCTTCGCGCAATACCAGCTGACCCAGGGGGACAATCATCCCTGTCTCCTCCGCCAGCGGGATAAACTCACCAGGAGAAATCAAATTCCCTTTTGGCCCAACCCATCGAACCAGCGCCTCCATACCGATTATCCATCCACTTCCAATGACCACTTTGGGCTGGTAATGGACGACGAATTCATTTCGGGAAATGGCTTTTTTAAGAAGCAGTTCAAGATCCAGGCGGCGTTTGACCTTTTCGTTTAAAGATGGCGTGAATATCTGGCACTGGTTTTTGCCAAGCTCTTTGGCTCTGTGCATGGCGATATCCGCGTTTTTTATCAGAATATCGGCGTTATCGCCATCGGTGGGATAAAAAGTGATCCCGACACTGGCGGTGACAACCTGCTCCATCTGGTCGTCGTGATAAGGTTTTGCAAGCGCATCCATGATCTTGCCCACGGCTACGACCGCTCCCTGCTCCTCCTTGACATTTTCCAGAACTACGGTGAACTCGTCCCCGCCAAAACGGGAAACTGTATCCACCTCGCGCAGACTTTTGCTGAGTCGCTTGGCGATTTCCTCAAGCAGGCGGTCGCCCGCTATGTGACCGAAACGGTTGTTGATGTCATTAAAATTATCCATCCCTACAAACAACACAGCCACCTTTTCCCCGCTTCGTCGGGCGCGGGAGATCGCTTCACCTATGCGGCTCTTGAAATGCTCCTTGTCGGGCAGTCCCGTGAGTGGATCATTCTGCGGCTGACGCTGAAGCAACGCCTGCGCCAGTTCCTTGTCGCTCTTATCCTCAAGCGCCGCCACCGCATGCCACTTCTCGTTCCGGCCAAACGAAGCGAGCTTGAGCGAAACCGGCAGTCGCGAGCCTGATTTTGTAATTACACGCATATCAAGCGTACGGGTGGCCGGATGGCTTTGCTCTTGTTCCTGAAGACGCATCAATTCCCCGTCCAGCTTCACCTTGTCTGATGGGGACACCAGAACAGATGACCAGCTTGATCCCATCACCTCTTCCGGAGTGTATCCGATTTTCAACCTGGCGGCGGGGTTCCATTCCAGAACAGTCCCGTCCCGATCCAAAATCATCAGTGGCTCATGGACAGATTCAGTAAGAACCGCGGCGTATTCTTTGATGGATCCGATTACCCCAAACCACTCTTCGAGCTGGTCCAGGATCATTTGCAACTGAACACGGAACGGGACCGGGGCGCTTTCAGAACCCGCAAGCCTCCGGAACTCGTCGAGCTTCTCCTTTATGGAAAAAAACTCGTCATCGCCGCTGTTAATCATGATAGTTCCACCTCGTGCTTTTAATTTAATTTCACTTGCTGGCGAAAAAAGGTTTGTTCATTATACTCTTTTGCCCTGCCTGATTTCCGACTTATATCGAAATCCCGCTCCAACACGGACGGTATCGGGTTGGAAGGCGCGCATCAGCCTTGCTAAAAGAGCTTTTGCAAGGCTATGTATATGGAGCTGTATATACAATTTTATGAGCATATCAGTCATATTTGTCTTGTATCGCATTATCCCTCCCCATAACTGGTTGTTAATATTAACCCCACCAAATGGCGTGAAAAATGCACCAAATGTAAACAAATGGAAAATCTGTAAATCTTTCAACTTATTGATAGTTATAGACTATGTACACCAGAGGCTGTAATGAACGTCATGTTTTCCCGGGTGGACAACCTGCGCGATATAAACCGTGGCTCTATATGTTTGTTGCGATGTCTCTGGCGCTTTTTCCAGCAATGGACACGCCGGCCATCGCAAACTCTCCCATGGTGGATAGCGGTTCGCCCCTCGTTGTTATAAATCATGCGCACCCCCCTGGATGGCTGAGCGTAACTGAAGATAAAGTTCCTGATTACCTGGAAACTATCGACAGGGACGGTATGAAAGATGAAAAAACCACTTATGATTGGGCGACCGACAATGTAAAAAATTCTTCGGCGGAATGCCTCGTTGATAAAAAAAACGGAAATGACACCAGGGCAATGTCTTCGACCGGGAGCCTGCTTGCCGAGCGTCAAACGCGGACCTCGTCGGAGGACAGCAAAAAATGCGAGCTTGACCACAGTTTTTTCTATCCACAGAACATTAACGCTTCTACGGCCACTTCGCGCCTTGCTTTACTTGCGAACACAAACGATTTTCAGGATAAAAGCGTCGGCGAGGATGTTAATTACCGCAGGGAAGAAGAAGAGCTTGTCCGCAAAGAGTCGTTCAGGGCGCTAAGCAGCGCTGCCCTTTTGCTGGATCCCATAAAAAAACTCAGAGACCTGATCAGACCGTTTACCAGCCTGTTTACGGTATATCAGGACCAGTCCGGCCAACTGTCAACGCAGATGTTCAAGCCAGGCGGCGACGAGACAGCCGGACAAAGGCGCGTGGCAGGTGTAAATCTCTGGCTGTCATCGGAAAACAAGCTGGGCGCCACGCTGGATTTGCTTGGATACGCACAGGTGTTTTACGAGAATTTCAATGATTTTCGGATAAGATACCTGGTTCCAATGGGCCATCACAATTTCAGCTTCGAAGTGGACAACTTTGATGGGATGCTTTTCGGCTATCAGGTGTCGTTTTAATGATTCAATAAGACCAAAACCGCTTTTCTACCGAGCCGCGAGCGTGGATTTCTAGGGTTTGTGTCTGGTGATTTTCGAAATATCATCAGGCAGAACAAGCTGTTTTGTAATGCCATCGAAATATCCCAGCACCTGGTTTATCACCAGTATGTTGAACGCCTTTAGTTTGTTGATGGTAAGGCAATAATCAAGGGTATAAGTATCCACCAGCGCCGCCACCGGAACATAAGACCCCTTGATCCAATACGCCGCTCCCTGCGCTTCAAGGTTGTGCAATACTTTAAGCAAAGATTCTTTTCCCGCGTTATGATCGTTTATGATCGTGGAGGTCTCCTTGCTCTCCATAAGCTCGTCCAGCAGTTTCGACACGGCTTCAGCCCTGTCCAGATCAGAGACGTCTGGCCTCTGGATATCCATCGTGTCCAAATCGGACTGCCTTAAAAACCGGGCTCCGATCAGAATCTCCAACTGCCTTAGTGATTCGGATTTTCCAGCCATGACAAACTGTGAAAAAAACCTTGATAAATCATCAATCCACTTACCAAGTTATCATATATCAGGTATATAACAAACCTCCCGGCCGATTCGCCTATATAGAATATAACACAAACCCCGCGCGCCGGCCCGCTCATGTGTTTGCCAACGCCCTTGCACCAGCAAACAGGAGAGCCGACACAACAGAAGAAAGATACATCAGCTTTATTGCGGTGTTTATATGCTCCCTTGATATTGCCTGGGCGTTTTCACCGATAAAGGGTTTTTCACACATTTCCCCCCCGTATTCGCTTGGGCCACCGAACCGGACACCCATCGCCCCGGCGAAAGCGGCTTCAGGCCACCCGGAGTTGGGGCTTGGGTGTTTGTGTCCATCGCGGATGGATATCCGGATGGAATCGGAAAAGCGTAACGACAACAAGACCGCCGCGACAAAAACAGAAAATGCCGTAATCCTTGCCGGAACAAAATTAGCCAGGTCATCGAGTTTCGCCGCCACCCGGCCAAAGTCCGTGTACCTGTCGTTTTTATAACCGAACATCGAATCCATCGTGTTGACAGCTTTATAAACCATCGCACCTGCCGGGCCGAACACAGCGGCGAAGAACAGCGGCGCCACAACCCCGTCCGATGTGTTTTCAGCGACACTCTCAGCGGTAGCGCGGACGATTCCGGATTCATCGAGCCTGGCCGTATCTCTCCCAACCATCCTTCCGGCCCGCTGTCTTGCCACAGCGATATCTCCCCGCAAAAGAAAACGATACACATCACGCGCGTGATCCGCCAGGCCCCGGGCAGACAATGAAGCGTACAAAATAAACACACCCGCCAAATCCCCTGCCAGCGGATCTATCAAACCGCATCCCGTAATAATCGCCAAGCACACTATCGTGACAACACAAACAGTGACGAGCGCAGTTACCGCCCCGGCCAACCTGGCGCTTGTAAAGAATGCACGAGCAATCGGCTCCATCCCGCCTGCCAGGCGTCCTATCATCCTGACAGGGTGCCATCTCCACCGTGGGTCGCCCAGCGCCAGATCCAGCGCCAACGCGGAGATTATTTGCAACTCGACACTCATCACCGAAGCCCCATCAGCGCGTATATGCCCTCGACATCTACACCGTCCCTGACCACATCAGCCAGCCTGTCGAGGGCCAGGTCGGGGTCATACCCGGTAAGCCCTGATTTTCGCGCATGAAGGCCTTTGCGGACACGCAACCGGTCGATAAACCATCTGCGGAACCTGTCCCCGTTGAAAAGTCCATGAAGATACGTTCCCCATATGTTTCCATCCACGGATCGCACACCTGCGATCTTGCCGTCTGACAGTTTGATAAGCGGGATCGTCTCCTTGTAATCTGTCCTGCCATGATGGATTTCATATCCGTTGACTATCAATCCGGAGTCGAGATGCTTTCCCTCCACCCTTGCGAGGGTTTTGTCGCGAGCGAATGTCGTCTCTATGGAAAGCAGACCCAGACCGGCTGAGTCACCATTGAACGATTCCACTCCATCAGGATCGAACAGACGCAGACCCATCGCCTGAAAGCCGCCGCATATCCCGATAATCTCCGTCTGGCCCCGTCTTGATATTTCTCCCAACCTGGCGGCGATCCCATCATGTCGTAGCTGAGCCAGATCACCAATCACGTTTTTACTTCCTGGAATTATGATCGCATCCACCCCTTCCAGGTCCTCCGGCCTGGAGGCGGCGACAACCCGAACATCCGGCTCGATCATCAACGGATCGAAATCGGTGAAGTTGGACGTATGTCGCAATTTAACGATGGCGATTTTGACAAATTCCTTCTCCATTTTCGATTCCGGCCCATGGCGGATCTTCGCCATATCCTCTTCCGGCAAACCCATATCGTGGATGAAGGGTATGACGCCAAGCGTCTGGACGCCGGTCTGGCGCAAAGTATAATCCATTGCGCTGTGGAGCAATCCCGCTTCGCCGCGAAACTTGTTTATCAGGAACCCGGCCACGATATCCCTTTCCCACTCGGCCATAGTCTCCAGACATCCTATGAACGACGCGAACATCCCACCCCGGTCGATATCGCCCACAATCAGAGCTTTGGCGCCTGCGTGTCTGGCCATGCGCATGTTGACTATGTCCTCGCTCTTGAGGTTTACCTCGGCAGGGCTTCCGGCGCCCTCCATGACCACCGCGTCGTAATCTTTCGCCAATGAGTCATAGGCTTTTTTGACTATTTCGAAAGCCTCCGACTTAAAAGCCGAGTATTGGCCTACGTTCATCAATCCTGCGGGCTCACCCATTACGATCACCTGTGCGCCGATATCGGAGTTGGGTTTGAGCAGTATCGGGTTCATCAACGTATCCGGCTCCAGCCCGCACGCCTGCGCCTGGACAGCCTGCGCCCGCCCGATTTCTTTGCCGTCCAGGGTCACATATGAATTTAACGCCATGTTCTGGGCCTTGAACGGAGCCACCCGGAATCCGTCCTGCTTCATGATCCTGCAAAAAGCGGCGGCTACAACGCTCTTTCCGGAGTTGGAGCTGACCCCCTGGATCATGATGGCGTGATTTGGCGCGGCGCGGCCTGTTCTTCGTCCCGGTGAAACACCAAGGGCGCCCCGGATCGCTCCCTCCAGTTTTTCATTATCCGCCGGCCGTCTCACCGCCACGCGAAAAAAACGGTTGTCCAGACCTTTATAATCGTCACACACTCGTATGGCGATCCCCTTCTCCAGAAGCTTTAAAGCCAGCGTTTTGGCGTGCGTCTTCGGATGATCGACCTTGCACAAAACAAAATTCGCCGCACTCTCATACACGGTCACGCTGTTAATCGACCGGAGCCTGGATCGCAGATCTTCCCGCCATAGCTTGACTTTTCTTATCGTCATCTCCTGGTATCCGGTGTCCGCCACGGCTCTGGCTCCGACAGCCTGGGCCAGGGTGTTGACCGACCATGGCGGCAAGGCTTTTCGCAATTGATCCGCCAGGCCGACGTTTGCTACAGCGACACCCAGCCGCAACCCGGGTATGGCGAAAAGTTTCGTGAGGGACATGATTACAACCACGTTTGGAGGAGTCTCCGCCGTCAGCGAAACGAACCCCTCGACAAACCCGGCGAAAGATTCATCCACGACAAACAAAGTATCGGGATGTTGCGCGGCAAGCGCCCGTATCGAGTCACTGTCCAATATCTTTCCGGTAGGGTTGTTTGGGTTGCCTGTCATGACCAGGTCGTTGCCGCCGATAGACTCACCGACCGTGGCGAAATCCAGATCAAACCTGTTCGCCTCAGTCATCAGTACAGGCGTGGTCTTAAGCCCGGCTGTTTGTGCGGCGTTCCGGTAATCGACGTAACCAGGCTCCGGTATCACCGCCTTGCCATAATCGCCCGCTCTTGCAATGGCGAACAACAGCTCCGTTGCGCCGGCGCCCGCCACTACCATATTCTCATCAACACCCAGCCACGCCGATACCGCGCTCCCAAGCTCCGAACAGGACGGGTCCGGATACCTTGACAGGCTGGACACCTTCGAGCTTATGACCGTGCGAAGCCATTCCGGAAACCCGAGCGGATTGAGGCTGGCGGAAAAATCGATGATCCTGTCTTCCGGCAAACCAGATGTCAGCGCCAGTTTTCTTGTGTCGCCGCCGTGTGTAAAACCTGACGTCACAGGAGCCCACCTGGAAAACATGCGCACGCGGCTATCAGGGATGCGGTCTCCGCCAACTCGCACACAGCTCCATAAGTATCCCCAGTCATCCCACCTATCCTGCGATATGAATACATGGAAAACAACAAGGTAACCGCAAGCGCTGAGACAACTATAACAACGCCGGCGCCTCCGCACGTCAGGACTCCTAGTCCAGACGTGAATACCAACCCCAAAATCGGGCTGGTCAATTTCGGATTCGTAACAAACGCCGATCCCAACCCGGAAGAGCCCCGCACATATGGCGCCGTGGACAGGCAGACCTCCATAGCAAGCCGCCCGGCGACAGGCGCCATCAGCAACGCCATCCATCTGGACCCGGGATCCGTCGCCGCTATAGCGGAAAACTTCATCACAAAAACGCTTATGACAGCCAACACTCCCATTGGACCAATCCGGCTGTCTTTCATTATTTCGAGCGCCCTGTCCCTGCTGGCATGGCTGAAAAACCCGTCGGCGGTGTCGGCCAAACCATCCATGTGCAGGCCGCCGGATATGACTACCATGGCTGTCACGACAAGCGCGGCCGAGGGCAATGATGGCAGGATGGGCTGTAATCCCCAATCAAGCCCGGCCAGCGCGACCCCCGCCAGGGCGCCTACCAGCGGAAAGTATATTATCGACCCGCCAAGATCTTTCCCACCCAGGTCAGACCTTGAAGGAACCGGTATGACCGTAAGAAATCCAACGGCGGCGATAAACTGTCTCATTTATCCGCAGTGGACACCGCCGCTTCTTCGAATGTGGCGATATCGGTCAACACCTTTGACGCGGCGTCTACAAGGGTCATGGCCAGAGCCGCGCCTGTCCCCTCGCCCAACCGCATGTCCATATCCAAAAACGCTCTTTTGCCCAGAGCCTCCAGCATGGCCGCGTGCCCGGGCTCTACGCTCAGATGGGCGGCGATCATGTAATCTACGGACCGGGGGGCAAGGGCGCCTGCAATCAAGGCTCCCGCTGTGGAAATGAACCCGTCGACCAATACCGGTTTTCTGGCCGAAGCCGCTCCCAGCGCAAGCCCCGCTATGCCGCCGATCTCGAATCCGCCCACCTTGGCCAGCACATCCATCCCGTCACCACCATCGGGCTTGTTCACGCCCAGTATTTTTCTTACAACCGACACCTTACGCTCCAACTGGCTGTCGTCGATACCTGTTCCGCGCCCTGTTATCTCGCCCGGATCTTTTCCTGTAATCGCGGCTATGATGGCGCTACTGGGGGTTGTGTTACCTATCCCCATGTCTCCCGTCCCGAACACGTCCGTAGATTCGGCCAGATCCAGGGCCACCTCTATCCCCGCCTCCACGCAACGGACAGCCTCCTCGGCGCTCATCGCAGGACCGATCGCTATGTTGGAAGAGCCGGGCGCGATTTTTTTATCCACTATTTTCCCGTCAAGGGCGCCAAGATCGGCCTTTACACCCATATCAACCACAACCACCCGGGCGCCGGTGATAGAGGAGAGAGCGTTGACACCCGCGCCGCCATTTACAAAGTTATAAATCATCTGGGCCGTAACCTCCTGCGGATAGAGGCTCACGCCTTCCTCGGCGACCCCGTGGTCCGCGGCCATCGTGACAATGGTCTTGCGCTTTACCGGGGGCGGCATTTCTCCTGTCATCCCGGCAAGGTCCATACCAAGGTCCATCAGCCGGCCCAGAGCCCAATGGGGCATCGTAAGTTGATCCAGCCGCGCCTTGGCGCGCGCCCTGGCGTCGTCATCTCTGGCGGTTATTTTGGTTATCGTGTCATTTAACAGGCCCACTTCCAATCTCCTATTTCAGTTTTAGCGGCATACCGCTGATTATTAGAATAGCTTCGTCCGACTCCAGGGCGATAGCCTGGTTTACCCTGCCGGCGATGTCTACAAAACGCCGCGCCAGGGGATTGTCCGGTATAACGCCCCATCCCACTTCATTGCTCACAAATATCAATGTGCAATCCATAGCCCGGCCGGCGGCCACCGCCCTTTTGGCCAGTTCCACCACTTTTGTCTCCGTAACGGTCCGGTTAAGCCTTTCGGCCTCGTACATCAGGTTGTTCACCCACAAGGTTACACATTCGACCAGCAGGACACGCCCCCGCTTTCCGGCCGATTCAATGGCGCCGACAATGTCTGTCCCCTCTTCTATTGTGATCCATCCCTTCCCTTCGCGCACTTTCTTATGCGTCCGTATCCTGGTTTTCATCTCGTCATCGAGCGCCGGAGCCGTGGCGATGTAGACCCGTGGCCCTTCCATACCCTCGGCCAGTGTTTGCGCGTATGAGCTTTTGCCGCTCCTGGAGCCTCCGGTTATAAAAATAATCCTTCCCAAAATCTACGCTCCATGCAACGTCGACGCGCCGCATATGCCCCGCAAAGTGTTTATCCCTTTCCATACCTCTATTAACGTGATAGAGGCCGGTGGAACCCTGAAGATTATGTGACGGCCGGGGGGGATATCGAGCAGTTGGCAAAGAGCCTGCCCGATAACTCCTCCATGGGTGAAGGCGACAACCGTCTCAGCGTCACTCTCCACCATACGCTGGTTGGCCAGCCGGACTCTTCTGCAAAAAGCTTCCATGCTCTCCCCGCCGGGGAAGGTCAGGTCCATCTCCCCGTCAATCCATTTGCGGGTCATATGTTCATACTCCCAGGAAATCTCATCGTAATGTTTCCCCTCCCATCGCCCGAAATCGATTTCTTTTAAGTTGTGATCGATTGTCATCTCCATGCCAAGAGACCGCGTGGCTATAGTCGCGGTGGCGACCGCCCTCTCCATCGGGCTACACAGGATCAGGCCCGGGCTCAGCTCCCTGACTGGTCTTACCAGGCTCTCCGCCTGCCGCTCCCCCTCCCCACACAGCGGCGTATCAGTCGAACCTATGAACTGTCCGCCAAGGTTCGCCTCGGTAACGCCGTGCCGGATAAGAGCTATTCTTCGAGCCATCCGGTCACCTCCCCCGCCACGAATTTAATAGTCCAGACATTTCTGGGCCGGAATCCCCTCGGCGCTGGGATGTTTTACCATTTCCATGCTGGTGACCATATCCGCCCTGTCTATAATCCGTTGGGGAGCGTGACGACCTGTTAACACCAGGTGGACGTGCTTTTCCTTAGTCTCTATAAGCTCCTCGACCTGTTCGATGGTGACCAGTTGCGATTTCAGGGCGTAAAGGATTTCGTCGAGCACAACTGTCTTGAATCGGCCGGAGCCCAGCGCCTTACGGGCGGCTTCAACGCCTAGCCTGGCCGCTTCGACATGATCGTTTTTGGAAACGCTTTTCCTCCAGGTAAAACCTCTTCCCACCTGCTCGATGTCGAAATCGGACCCGAGCTTGTCCATTAGGTGGAGTTCGCCGGTGTTCATTTTCCCTTTTATGAACTGAATCACCTTGGTTTTGTATCCGTGTCCGACAGTACGGCAGGCCACACCGAGAGCCGCGGAAGTTTTGCCTTTGCCGTCACCGGTGAATATAACCGTCAATCCTTTGTCTCGAGCGCTCATGTATTTCGCTCCATTCCTTGTTTTTGTTTGGTTCTGGTGTAGTTTGAATTATCGTCGTTTCGTTTGAACGCACGAACCGGCGCGAGAGTCACGGATGTTTTCCCCGCACCGCCGGAAGTGACGGCGCCCATGACCCTGGTAAAATCGATCATCGTGGGGTACCGCCAATATGGACAAGCGGTGGATAAACAGCGCCGAAGATGGCTGTGATCTGGTGACGATCCACAGGGGCTACAAAAGGATATTTCATAAAAACGTATCCCTCACACATCGTAACAGCACCGGGATACCGTTTTTTAACCCCTGCAAATTAAACCAGCCATTACCATTCGATGACCAGGTTTAACCGTCCTGATCCCACAGGCAAGTCTTCTGGCTTCCGGATCGTCCTACTGGCCGCGCCTTCCCGGTTTATTATTAAACCAGTGGCTAAAAGCGGCGTTCGTCCCCGGTCACAGCGGCGGGTCCGCGACGGATTTTAACCGTCTTCCTTTTTCTGCCCCTAAAAAGGAGCAACCCGTGGAAATATGACCTGATACTATCCCAATTCAAAAGTTAGTCAAGCAAAAAACTAATTCGGCGCTCCACGGGCCATGAATAGATAAAACTTCTAAATATAGTCCCCCACCAGGGTAAAACCCGCCCAATACGATGGGTGACCAAACCTCCGTTTTACAGTCAGCTGGGCTTTGCGCAGGGCCTGAGCCTTTTCCATGATGGCGTAGCTTCGGTAAAAATGTTTCATGAGCAGGGCGGACGCCAGGTCGTCGACCCGCCACAGGGTAGAGACTATGGAGTGGGCTCCGGAATAGAGAAACGCACGGTTCAATCCGACGATCTCGTCGCCATTTGATATGGAGCCCAGCCCGGTCTGACAGGCGGAAAGCACTACCAGATCCGCATCCAGGTTCAGGGAGAATATTTCCTTTGCGCTGAGGGATCCATCGTTTTGCTCATCGGGGGCGAGCCGGAGCGAGGACAACAAAGGGTTTACCGGGTCAAACTGTCCGTGGGAGGCGATATGAAGTATCTGATATTTTCCCCCTTTGTTCACCAGTATGGATTCTGTCGCGTTTTCCCTGGTCTGGACATTGGCAAGCTCAAAGCTCCATTTTATCGATCGCGCCTCCAGCTCGGCCATGGGAAGGTCTGCGTTTATGTACCCGAGGCTCGGGTTTCCGATAGCCAACGCCGCCATTTCGGATTTGGGGGTTCGGGTTCTGCGTTTGATCGTAAAATCGAAAACCGAAGCCGCCGGCAGATAAAACAGCGATTTGTAATCGATAAGATATCCGGAACCGGTTCTGAGCGCGGCGAAACTTATATAGTGCAAATACCTGTGGGGTATTATTCCTACCATATCAACGTTTTTCAGCTTGGCCATCACAGGATCGATAAGAAGACTGCCGAGTTTTTCCGCTTCTTTTTCCAATGGGGCGATATCCTGTATCAGCTTGCGAAACTTGCGAACCGTCCTGCCCAGAGCCGCCCTGGCCACTGGCGCCCGCACAACTTCGAGTTTTTTACGCGTCACCACGAAAGTTATCAATTCTCCGCTGGTAACCACGTACTCCAGCAGGGCGGTTTTATCATCCAGGCTGGACATGAGCGATTCAGGGTCCACCTGGTTTACAGTTACAAACTGAAGCAGGCCGGGATTGTTCTTTCTTGCTTTTTCCAGCTCGCTATCCAGCGCCATACTGGCTATTTCCATTTTTTCTTCGATGGCGTCGGTGTCGTCACCAGACGTTAGCGTTTGAGATAGTTCAGCCAGTTCTCTTTTGAGCTTTGTAATTTTTTTATACGCATCCCGGGACACCTTGTCCCGTAGCCCGATTCTGGATCCACCCAGCAGATCAATAAAACTGCGTGACCTCGCCCTTTCGGCGTAAATGAAGGCTTTGCGCGCCTGCCCCTGGTCCAGCAAAAGAATGATCAGCTCCTCATAGAGTTCCTGTTTATCCTCCAGAAACCCGGTTTTCAGGCTATCGATCTTGATGTCTCCCCGCATTTTTTCCACAACGTTCACAGCTCGCCTGTAGGCGTCGATGGCTCCCGCCGGATCATCCATGGCGGCGAGGCACATCCCCTCGCCACGAAGCGCGCGCCACCTTGTTTCAGAATCGCCCATCGCCAGAGACGTATGGAGCGCCTTGCGGAAATTGTCCAGAGCCATATCCCAATTCCTGCGATGGGCCAGCACCTGGGCGAACTGAAGCTGCGACCTGGCAAGATTGATCCTGTCGCCTATTTTCCCAGCTAGGTCCACGGCCTCCAGGGCAAAAGCTTCCGCCTCGTCCACTTTTCCCATCTCAAGAAGGCTTATGCTTATCGCCCTGGCGCTGTGGGCCATCCCCCACGAGCTCTTAAGCTGTCTGTCTATGGCCCGCGCTTTACGGAAATATTCAACCGACTGGTTCAGTTCTCCTTTCCTGCGGTGGACAATGCCAATATTGATCAACGCTGAAGCTTCGTCGAGTTTTGATCCTGTTTTTCTGGAAAGCGCCAGCGACTTTTCCATATATTTGTACGCTTTGCCGTAATCGTTCAGCGTAAGGTATATCAGCCCCAGTGTGTTCAGAGTCATGGCGCTTTGCCAATCGTCTCCGGTTCTCCTGGAAAGATCGAGCGATTTGCGCGCCCATTTGAAGGCAGGGCCATATTCTCCCCGCATCCAATGTATGTTGGCCAGATGAAACAGGGCAAGCGCTGTCGCGCCGTCGTCGTTCAGATCCTCTGCTCCTGCAAGCGCCCGCCTGATAACCTTTTCGGCCTTTTCCAAAGCGCCGGCGTCTGTTTCCAGCGACCCGATATCGACAAGAACCCGGAAAGCAAGCGGTTTCTCACCCTCGATTTCCAATATTTCAAGCGCCTCCCGATACGCCTCTCTGGCTTTTGAAAAGTTGTTCAACCGCAGATGATATATCCTTCCTATCCGTCGCAACTCCAGGGCCGCGCCGACTTTTTCCCCTGTCCTGCTCCTGATGTCAAAAGCCCTGTTAAACGCCGTAAGAGCCCGGCCATACCGCATATGGCTATCCTGCGCCACGCCAAGTTTCGAAGCCGCGTCGGCCATTTTCGAGACAAGCCCGAGCTCCCGGAACAGGTTGAGAGATTTTTCCAGGTTTTCAACAGAACCCTGATAATCCCCCAGCCTGGATTGGATGACACCGGTCAAAAGCAGCGAATCGGCCAGTTTTTCCCGTTGTTCCGGCGTTGCGTACAAATCATTTAATTTTTCCTGGTACTGCAACGCGCTCTCGTATCTGCCCCGGGAAAATTCAACATTGACCAGCCGCTCAAGTATTTTGGGCTCATACTGCGATACACCGGCGGAGGAGGTGAGCGCCAGCGCTCGCTCCAGGTTTATCGTGGCCGATACGAAATCCCCCCGATTTAAAGCGTCCACGCCGACTCGTATCATGCGGGCGAAATTTCGCCGGGCATAATCTTTCTTCTCCTGCCCCGAAAGACCAAACGCGCCCAGGAGCCGTGAAGCAACCAGTCGGGCGTCGGCCTGTTTTATTTGCGCGTTTGCTGCATGCGCCGCCGATACGGCTGAGCCTGATTTAATATTCTCAAGAAGAATTTTCACAAAGCGATCCCTGTCCGCAGGTTTTTCCGGAAACGTAACCCACGTGGCAAACCCCGCAAGCAGACCAAGCGCCTGGACGGGGCTTTCAATATCACGTTTCCCGCCAATTACGGGAGGTGTAACGAGAGCTATGGCGCGGGGGCCTGCCGCCATCAACTCCATTATCGAAATTGATCCGCCGCCGCGACCATCGGAGCTTATCCCGAAACGGAGGCTTTCCGGGCGTAAGCCCGCCTCTGGCGCATTGGCGAATATAAACAGACCCGAAGATTTTAGCTGTTCCATGTCGATTCCGGTTTCGGTGTTGTGCGGCATGAACGTCTGGTAATGGCCGGCGCCGATATTGTCGATGAGTTCCCTGGGAAATCCGGCGTAAAAAAGCTTTCGGCTGTTTATATTCCGGTTGTTTTTAATGATGCGAATCAAGCTGAACGAGGGAACCGCGGCCATGTCGAAGCTGGCTTGCAACGCTGGCGCGTACGGGTTGGAAAATGGCGTATCCGTGACAAGAAAAATCCGCTTCACCTCACTTAACGCCGATAGCCCGGCGATGGTTTCAGCCATGACCACAGGTTCATCCGGAACCTGCCTGACCACAAGTCCGTCCCGGCTGATCAGGAGCAACGTCATCGCCCTGTCCGAGCGCCAGAGGGCAAGCGCGGCCTCATCGATCCGAAGCGCGCTCGAGACTGATTCGATATCAAGGCTTTCCGGTTCCGCTATATGGGCGAGTATAGGATTTTTTTTTCTTAACGATTCTATAAGCGTCCAGTACGAGTCTTCCCATTCGGACAAATCGGTTTCAAGCTCCTTGGCCGGATTGCCGGAGGATGTCTCGTCCTCCAGGGCGCCCGCCGCAAGCTCGGTGAACGCAAGACGTTTGCGATAGAGCGCGGATAATTTCTCAAGACCGGGAATCGGTTCTCCTGATGACTGCGCCGTTACAAGTCCCGACAGGCTATGTTTCAGGCTGGTGTTATATCCCCTTTCAACCGCGCTGATCAACGCGATGTCATCACCCCTCTTTTTGGCGTTATCGGCCAGGTCATGGTACACGGCTCGTATCATGTCCGTTACCATGGCCCTGTTTTCTGAAGCTCCGAACCCGAAAGGTGTAGATTCGAGCTTGTCGGCAACCTGTTGAAGGTTTTCGATACCGTCGTTGTGGGGGGTTGTCTTGTACATAAGATACCCGATCTGCCAGGAAAGGTCCGGGGCGGCGATCTTTTCCGCCAGCTTTTCCGCTTTTTCCAGAGGCTCCAGCGTTTCCGCTGTTTTGCCCATGCCCGCCGCCAGCAGACACTGGTTTATTAACACATTGATCAATACCCTGGCAGAGCCGGGGGCTTTGCTGTTTGCCAGCGCCCCTTCGGCGATCTCATAATAATTGGTGGCCTCGTCCAGATCGGAGCCAAGGGTTTTGTACAGCTTCGCCTCGGCCAGAACGCCGCCAGGTTTTGTCACGGCCGCGTTCCTTGTAAATCGCATGCGATACAGGTTTCCGAGATAGTTCGCCGCCATACCCATCGCGGTGTCATCTCCGGAACCGGCGCCCAGGACCGTGTCCAGAGCTGTTGTTATCGACTCTATGACCTTATCGAGAAGCTCTCCGGACAGTTCGTCTCCCAAGCGTATGGCTATCCTTGCGATGTTGTTTATGTTTGTGATTACACCGGTCCTGTTTTCAAGCTGGACGCTTATTTTCAGGGATTGATCAAACTTGTCAATCGCCTCGATATTCCTGCCGGAACGGTCCAGGTAATATCCAACCTGGTTAAGTATTATTGATTTCTCGGTCAGCACCGGAACGTTGTCGAGCAGGGGCAGTATGGCTGGTGTCATTTGAAGTTTTTTCTCAAAATATTCCACGGCTTTTTGATAGTCGCCCAACTGTCCATATATTTTCCCGATGTGGTGGAAGATCAGCTTCCGCTCTTCTTTATCGCTGAAACCTTTCGAGGCGCTTCTTGTTCCGCCCGCTCCGGTTTTTACATCGATAGAAAATATGGATCGTCCCGATTTTTTTTCTACCGCGCTTTTTGTTCCGGTTATGGTCCGCTCGCTCTGCTTGTAATAGGCCAGGGCGCGTCGCAACATCTCCTTGTCGATCTCGCCGGTGTCCTGGCTGAGAAAATACAGGTTGTTCGCTATATTTCTTAACACCATTGACTCTGCGCCGGTAAAGCCTGTTTCCCGCCGAAGCTTCAGAGCCTTGGAAAAATCCTCTACAGCGTTCGCCCATTTGCCCATGGACTGGTGCGACAGCCCGATACGCTCCAGCAACTCTATTTTTCTGTGCTTGCTCTCGTCGGAGACGAGGCGCAGGGCTTTCTCAAAACGGTCGATCGCCCTGGCGTCGTCGTCGAGTTTGTATTCGCATTCGCCCCACCGCTGGTAAAAAAGCGATTCAACCTCACTGTTTGCGAATCGTGGCGTCGACTCGGCCGCGCGTTTGTAATAGGCCCTGGCGTCGGCGTAGTTCCCCAGCAGGAAATTCACGTTTCCCAGATTTAACTCGAGATCGGCTGTGCCGCCGGCGTCATCCACCGCGGACGTAAGGGCTAAAGCTCCCTGGTATTCCCGCAATGCCTGCTCGGCGAATCCTTCTCCCGGAAACAGGTATTCCTTGCGTTCGTTGATCCAGCCCAAAGTCTGGTGAAACCAGGGATTGCCCTGATCCATGGTTATGGCTCGTTTGATCAGCTTCTCTGCCTGCTCGATGTCCGGCGGGGACAAATAGGTGAGCGCCAGGCCGAGCGAGTAAATATAAGCCGGATCGTCAGGATGCGTCCATTGCGCCGCCCCGTACCGCTCCAGCGCCTTACCCGGTTCACCGAGCTTTACATAGCAATGGATCAGGCCCCTGTGCGCCTCGGTGATCGACTGGTCATAATCAATAAGTTTCCGGTATGTTTTTCTCGCAAGATGAACGTCCCCTTGTTCGAGTTCGTGCTCCGCCTTGGCCAGAGACTGTCTGATATATTCTTTCCTGCTTTTGATGAACACCGCTCGCTTGTTGGCTGTGTCCTGCTTTATCGCGTCATAGATTTTCAGGGCCGCCGCGTAATTTTCCTCCTCGACGTAAATCCTGGCTATGTTGAAAAGGGCGTCGTTTTTTTGCTTTTGAAGTTTCGGAAACCGTGACACCAGGGTTTGATAAATGTTTCTGGCTTGCAGAAGCTCGTTGTCTTCATAATAGATCCCGGCGATCCTGTTCATCGCCGCCGCCTGGAGATACGGATACTCAACCTGGGTTGTTATGATACGGCTAAGATTCGCAATGGAGGCTCTAGCGTTTTGGGGCGTTTCGGCCATGGCGATAATACGGCTTACGGCCTTGTCCCGCCATTCGGTCTGGTCCGGAAATGTCCGGATTATTTCCAGATACGCGGCTGTCAGTTTATGCGTGTCACCGACCAGGTTGTATACTTCGTTACGACGGAACATGGCTTCGGCGGCCAATGGCCTGATGTCATGGAAATCTCTGATTATCGGCAGAAAAATTCCAAGGGCGACTTCTGGCTTGCCGGACTTCAGGTAAACCGATCCGGTTTCCAGCTTCGCCCGAACCGTCACTTCCGGTATATCCTTGTATTTTTTTTCAAGCTCCTCCAGTTTTTCGATGGTTGCGCCTGGAGCCTGCCCGGAGATTCGGGAGTCTATGAGGGTTTTTTCTATCAGCGCTATCCCTGCCTTGCCGCGCTGGTCCGGGTAGAGTTTTTCGATTTCACCGAATTTCACGCTGGCGTAAATCTGACGTCCCAGTTTGTCCATGATGTGCGCTTCGCGGCTCAGGCAATCCGCCAGCGAAGCTGTGTCATCGTCATAATGATTAGCCGCCCAGGCCGATCGCCAGGCGAGGAGGGAAAGCACGGGACGGTCCGGATAATATGCGTCTACTTTCCTGGCGCGATGCAAATCGGCGTAAAGCGTTCCCATGGATGGAGCCATTCCTTCGGAAGGCAGGCTGTAGATATCAACCGCGGTTCCATCCTTGGCCGAGTAATAGATGGAACCGGCGGCGGCTGTCGGGAACAGGTGATATCTTTCGGTGGTTGTTATAGGTGCAGCTACGGCGTTGTTTCTGGTTATGTCCAGGGTGTAAAGAGCAGGGTTGTCGTCTATGGTTATGGATCCGTCGTTGTTGGTGTCGTCTGAGTATCTTGTAAAGACGATCTTTCCGGCGTCGATGAAGGCCGGGAAAGAGTCTATATAATCCCCGTTGGTCAGGACGGATTCCACTCCGGTGTCGACAGCGAGTTTACGCAGGGACCCTTTGCCACCCTGGCGGGATACAAACACAATCGTGGAGCCATCCGGAGAGACTGCGGCCGACGAGGCTCCGTTTGAAGTCAATTGGATTTTCTCCAGTGTTCTGATGTCGAGTTTCCACAGGTTTTCTTTTCCTCCGCTTTTATACGCGGATGTGTAAATTATCGATTTGCCGTCCGGGGTGAACACGGGTTCTTTGTCGGCGGTGGAAATATCTGTGAGCCTTCTTGGTGAAGCTTTGAACCGGGACAGCTCGGACGGGTTCGGGAGGGTTACAATATACAGGTCACCTTCGATATCGACATCATGGGATACATAGGCCAGGCTACTGGCGTCTGGCGCGAACGCGGGGTATTTGTCGCCTGACGTGTGTTCGGTGATCCTGACGGGTAGCGGGTTTTGATTGCCTCCAAGTGTCTTTATCCATATGTTCGCCGAGCCTGACCTGTTCGACACGAACGCCATCAGTTTCCCGTCACTTGTGACTGCGGGCATGTAATCCTCTTCCGGGTGCGTGGTTATCTTCAAAGGCTGGACCAAACCCGGGACCTGCGAGGTCGGCGGGACCTGCGAGGTCGGCGGGACCTGCAGAGAAAGGGTCAGGGACAAGACAACAGAGGTGATCATTCTGTATTACAGCATTCTGAAACGGTTTATTTTTTCCCTTTTTGTATCCACTCTCCGGTATCGAGCTGGATCCACTCTCCCGGTTTGGCGTTGTCGTGGTTGAGTTTGGAGAGTATTCGCTCGACTTTTGGCAGATCGCCCTCGACAAGGTTGTCGTTTATGACCACTATTCGTTCGTAAAGTATTTTGCGATCGCGGTTTTCCTCTGTTATGAGATGGTTAACAAACTTTTCAAGCTTCGGGTCTGCCCTGGTTTTGCCTATCGGTCTGTAGGCCAGGTAACCATCCATTGTTTCACCGATAGCGCCAATGGTTTTAAAACGTTCGATATCATCGAGGTTAAACCGGGACCGTTGCATGGCCATGATCGCGGCTCTTTTCCCCTCTGGTATTACGGGAGCAGGCTTTAAGCGGCCCTCGTTATCTATGGAACGCACACTGGCCATCAACATCAGGTCGCCGTCGATCTCCTGATAGCTTCCAAGCACCTGGTTCTCCAGAGCGGTTCTCTGGTCCACCACATCAATTTTCACCTGGACCAGGTTGGCGCAGGAAATCGAACAGACGCAAAGCAGAACCGGCAGGAGCCAAAGGGATTTTTTCATGAGTAAATAACAATCCATGCTCGTGGTTTAATTATGATGATACGGACAAAAACGGCAAAGTTAAAGCGGTGAAAAAATCACCTGAAACCGACAGGTTTTCATGCGTAACCCTGCTTGTGCCATAGCGTGATGGACAAAAGCGCATTTTACTTGTTATAATGTTGTTTTTAAACACTTTAATATTTTATAGAGTCGTGGTCAGATATTTTGCTCTTTGTGTAGCCGCTGGCGCGTTGTGGCTGTACTGCACAGCCGTTCCGGCCCAAGCGGACGCCTACATGGTAAAAGACAGCAGAGGGATAGTATATTTCACCGATACGTTGCCAGGGGCCATGTCGAGGTTTAAGGTTATAAAACAATACAAGATACCAAACAAGAAAATCGCGCGGTCCTATTCCAGATACCGAACACGTTCGCCGGGGATGTCGAATGTGTACGACCATCTTATCGCCGCTTCATCCAGCCGGTACGGTCTTGATCCGCTACTGGTAAAATCGGTCATCAAGGTTGAGTCGGATTTTAACCGTTTTTCAGTGTCGTCCAAAGGCGCCAAAGGGCTCATGCAGTTGATGCCTCAAACAGCGAGGCTTTTGCGAGTGTCGAACGTTTTCGATCCTGCCGCCAACATTAACGGCGGTTCAAAATATCTGCGGATGATGCTGGATAAATTCGGCGGTGACATCAGGCTGGCGCTTGCGGCGTATAACGCCGGCCCAACGCACGTAAAACAGTATCGTGGAGTTCCCCCCTTTTCGGAGACAAAACGTTATATCAGAAAAGTGCTCGCTTCTTACAACGCCATGGCGGGAAGAAGCCATTTATCCGGCGGGTCAGGTTTTGCGCGGCTCAAGCCTTCCAAGACGGTGGTTTATACATACACAAACAATGACGGTGATACCGTTATCACCGATATGCCCATTGGCGACATGAAAGTAATTACGGACTGATCTTCTTTTTCGACAACGGTTGTCCGCCGAAATACTCTCCTTTCTTGAATTTCTCTATTGCCTCGATCGCGTCTTTGCAAACGGTTTCGTCCGGGTGTCCGGCGCAGGCGATGGTTTTGTTGTTCAAAAGCCGGTTGAACTCCTTCGCCTGGGGAGACGGGTTCTGGGCAGACAGGCCGAGCATGTACATCGCCCCCGCCCCCACAACTCCCGTAACCAGCAGGATCGCAAACAACAGGTTGGGGCTGTGCCTTTTATCTTCCATACCAGTTCAAACCAAATCTGCCGGTTCAATGCCAAATCGTTGCAACTGCGAAAGAAGGAAATCCGAATTACAATCAGGTAAATGCAAAATCTCCTGAATCGTTCCATCCGCCATTGCCGCTTTAAAATCAAACCCGACTGAAAGGTGATCGGGGAATTCCATCATGGTACCGTCATTCAATTGAAATTGGCCTATACCTATGGCAGACAACGAAACCCGCAATTCCTTTTCTTCCTCATATTTCTTGTCTTTGAAGTATGTGTACTTCATTGGGTTTGGCAGTGTTTCTTCATTTGCCTGTAATGTTTCCCTTTCGATATATTCAACACATCCATAATTAACTGAAAATATTTGGCGGCAACGTATGCCATTATATTCGAGCGCCGAATTGCCAGCTTGCAGAGTCTTATTCAACATCGAACGCAATTTGCTAAACTCAAAAACAAGGCATGCTTTCCCTTTTTCTCCGCCGTTTCCATAATTGCGCCAAATAAAATCAGTATTATCCATGGAAAAGCAACAGGCATAGGTTCTGGCGCGGCATTGGTTGTAGCAATCTGAAGCCGAGAACGTTGGCGATTTAATAAACTTCGTATTCGCGTTGCCATTTTGGTCTTTCGGCAATTGCTCCCCGTCGTGTGGATCCGATCCGGGAAAATCTGTGTAGCTATCCACTCGGTTAAAGTGAAGATATGCATCTGAGATAGACTTTAATAGGTCTTCCACCCGCATTACTTTATATAGTAATTGGTCGTCAGGTGGCTGAGTCAACATTGCCACATGCGGTTCAACGCTACCTGATGGACAAGCATTTACGTTGTCAGGTTCGCTCTCTTTCATTTATGATCCAGTCTGCCACGATTAATCAACACAGGGGTAGAAGATACGTCTAACAATGGTAATGCTATCTCCCAGTGGCGATTACAGTCAAATCAATTCAAGCGGTTATCCGAATAAATTAGCAAGCCACACCATCATGAATTTTCACTTTGTCTTATGGATCCGGGTGGGGCTTGTTTGATCGGTCGGCAAGACCGTTATCTGGTCTATGTTGACATGGGCCGGCATGCTCGCCGCGAACCAGACGCACTGCGCCACATCATCCGGTTCGAGGGGACGAAATCCTGACATGAGCTTTGATACGGCCTCCTCGTCACCACGGAACCTTGTTTTCGCAAATTCAGTCCGGATAATGCCGGGATCGATGTTGGTCACCCTGACACCGGAGCCAAGGGTGTCCTCACGCAGGCACTGTAAAAACATGCGGATCGCCTCTTTTGACGAAGCGTAGACAGCCGACCCGGGATGAGGATACAGAGCCGCCAGCGCGCCGATGTTAAGTATGTGACCCGAACCGCGCTCTGTCATCAATGGCAAAAGTTCCCGAGCCAGGCGGATCGGGCCAACGTAGTCTGTCTCGATCATGTTCATCCACTCGCCGGTGTCGGCCTTGTGGGCAGGCTCCCTTCCCAGCGCCAGCCCGGCGCAGTTTATGAACGCATCCACATGACCGAACCTGTCTATCGTTTGATCTGCAAAGGTTTTTATGGATTCAGGGTTTCTCAGGTCGAGACTGTGCGCCAGCGTTTGCACGCCGGTATCTTCGGCAATCGACATGGATAAAGCTTCCAGACGCTCGACCCTTCTTGCGCCAAGGGCGACATCATAACCCCCTCTTGCAAATCGTCTGGCGACCTCCACGCCAACACCACTCGAAGCGCCTGTTACAAGGGCGACTTGTCTATCTTCTCCAGCCATATATACTCTCCTGTCTTATATCGATTGGATCAGCGGATCCGCAGGATCAACGGATCCACGGTTTGTCTCATGGAAATTTTGAGATTTGTATATTAAAATGCCTATTGCCACAAGAAGTCAATGCATGATGTCAACAAGGAAGTTTCCCCTGGCTGGCAAAAGGGGGTTCGAGACGAAATTTTTCAGGAAGGTGATAAATAAATAGTAACCTGTAAAATTTGGGAACAACCCGGAGTTTTGCTGTGTTCGCCTGTAATTTCCATCCTGCAACTTTAAACAAGAAAAAATCAAGATGAACAAGTTTGCAATTTTGCTGTTTTGCTCGGTTATGGCGGCGGCCTCGGCCGAAAAACCTTTTCAGCTCGACCTTAAGCTGATCAACGCATGCCAGACAGGGAACCTGGAAATGGTGAAAGGATTTATCGACAAAGGAGCTGATGTCAACGCTACGACAAAAGACGGAGTGACACCATTGATGGCGGCCATTCGAAGCGGCTCTGCAAAACTGGTGAAGTTCCTTATCGACAAAGGAGCTGATGTCAACGCAATGAACAACTTTGGCAAACCTGCGGTTATCTACGCTGTCGACCAGGGTGATCCTATATTCATCGCCATGCTGATCTATGCCGGAGCGGACGTGAACAAACAGGGATACAGTGGAAACAACGCCTTGCTGACCGCGGTTGAATGGAATCACGAGTCTGCTGTTCGCATTATTTTGGAAAAGGGAGCGGATGTGAATATTAAAATGAAAAACGGAATCACCCCCCTGGTCGCCGCCGCCCGGGATGGGGAGGTCAAGTTGGTCAACCTCCTGATAAACAACGGAGCCGATGTCAACACCAGGTGGGGCCGGAAAGGTTTTACTCCTCTGATAACCGCGGCAAAGGAGGGCCATATGGATGTCATCAAGTCGCTTCTCGCCGCCGGGGCGAACCTGAACGAGAAGGATTATGACGGTAAAACAGCTCTCGATCACGCGACTAGTCATAAGTTCATTAAAATTGCGCAGTTCCTTGCAAAGAAAGCCTCCAGCCAGGTCCAGTGAGAGCGGCTTGGCCGCTAGTTTTCCCGTGACCTTATGCGCAAAACTGCCCTCCCGGCCTAGATTTTACCGGCATAAAATCCAACAGCAGCCGTAATTAAAATAGCCAAACAGGCAATGCGCCGGCGCCGAAAAGCTTTACGCTCCTCATCCTGCCGGAACGCCGGGTGGGCTCAACCGGGGGAAAATGTGTCTCAACTGTCACAACCGCGGTTTACAGCAGTCTAAGTAAACAGGAGATTGCAAAAACAACACAAAGAAGGAGTGACACCAATGAGAAATCTGCAAGGGGCGACTCTCGGATTCATAGCAGGCGCTGTTGACTGCTGGTTCTACATTTCCTCGGGCCTGCCTGTAACCAGCTATGATATCGCCACTGCGCTAACCTTCTGGACAAGCGTTGGCTGGATCATCCATATCACCGGCTTGAGATATCAAACACCATGAAGGGGCTTGCTGTTACCATGGCTCTTAATATACCCTGGGCGATAAGCTTCACCGCCCAGGGCATGGCCGGGGAGGTCCTGCCCTTTATGACCATCTTTGGCGTCGTGTTTGGCGCCCTTATTGTCTGGTTGTCCGGCCTGTCGCTGGTGGAAAGCTGGACCGGGGAAAAACATGTCACCCACTGAATCAGATTCTGCTATCCACAAACACAGGAGAGCGTTTGCGCCGTGGAAGACCTCACGCTGAACCCATTCATCGAGTCGAAGCAGAGCGCCGAGTCGGACAGTGCTCTGATCGCGGCTGTCGAGCAGGGTGACAAAAAGGCTCTAGCCCGGATAATTTATAAAAGGTCATCGGAAAGGTAGACGAACCCCACTTTCGATTTTATATATCAGTATGTTAACGCTGATAACCCGTCACCATGCGTGGATATATAACATCCTTCTCAGGGTTTTGTACGACCCGCACGAGGCGGAAGATATCACCCAGGAGGTGCTCATCAAGATCGTTACGAAACTGGGCTCGTTCAAAGGCGGCTCACGCTTTCGCACCTGGCTCTATCGAATCGCAATCAACCATGCGCTGAGTGTGAAGAAAGGGCGCACCGAGAGCATGGTTTCTTATATGGACGCCTCCCGTTTGGCAAGAGACACTTGATGTCGGCGTTTGAGGTCTGGCTGCAGTCTTATATCCGGCCTGTGTTGCAGAGCAGAAGTTTGCGGGCCCTGATGGAATTCGCCGGGGAAGTCCTCATCTCCTCCTCCTTGTTGTCCTCGAAGGACTTGCAACCATTCAGGTTTGCTTCCCCGCGGTCCGACCTGTTCCGCCATCATTCATGTGTCAACCTGCGCAACCTTTCAGCTGTCCATACTCCTTTTTGTTGAGGTTTATCTTTCATGCGGCATTTACCGCGTAATCCTTCTGGAACGTCCGGTCGTGGGCCAATAACGCCCATATCGTGCGGGCCATCTTGTTGGCCAGCGCCACGGCCACTGCATTATGGGGACGGCGTAGCAGCAGTCTCTCCTCGCCCGACCCGAATACGCTGTTTGCTGTCCTTTCCCAACAAGGAGTTCAACGCTGTTGTATAGGCAAATGCCACCGCCTTGCTGGTCGGCGCATTTTCTCCCTGCCGTTTTTCCTTGCCATAAGATTCAAATGAACGCAGGTTGAACGACACGATATTCGCGCCGGAAGTCTGCGCTCCCCGCACTCCCTTGATGGCAGGATGCAGGCGTTCGATTTCGGAAGGTTCACCGGTGATCAGGCACGTTGGCCGAGCTGTTTCCTCATCTCCGGAGTTTTGCTGCAACGCCTTGATGATTAATGGATGCTGGCATACCAGGTTACGCTCGCCGACCAGGCGAAACGTAATGTTGGGATTTGTCGCGCATATTTCTTCCCAGCATTCACCTTGATTTTCTAACTCATCCAAAGGAACGCGCTTGCAAAACTCTAAAACAGCCAAGACGCTAGCATCATCCAGCGCCAGGTTTTTGATTTTCTCAACGAACGCCCCGCGCATCTCTTCTAATCGAGCATGATAATCGTTTTCCGTGCCCTTAAGTTTTCGATCCTCAAGTTTCTTGGCATCGGGAATTCCCAAGACATACTCTGCGTTGCCCCATAGCAAGTTGGCCGCAACGTTTACAGATTTCTTCTCCCCCTGTGGCACCAGAAACGTTTTAGCTCGCTTTTTCCTTCCGTCCCAAGAACGAGTATCTTCAATCTGAACCAGGCTTCCATGCTTATCGAGAACAATAACAAAGGGGATTTCCTTTTTTTCAAAACCCTCTGGTGCCAATGCCGAATCGGGGTCCTGGGCCTTACGATCGTAATATTCCTTGAGCGCTTGCAGAATCATCCGCGCACCTCCTCGCTGTTCCAGTCCGGTATGGTGACGACGCCGTTTTCCATCCTCGCGTTGAAAAAGCGGGGCGTGGGATCGGCGAGGTTGGTAAAATCCATGTCGTATAGCATCCATCCCAGCTGACGCGTTTCGGCAATCGGCGTCGCGGTCTCTTTAGCCGGATCTTCGATCAATTTAAAGTCACAGGCGAATTCACGGCAGCCAAGATACGGTTGGTTGACGCATTGTCCCTTTTTCACCCGGCGCTCGAACATGTTCATGAATTTCGCTGGGGCGTTGGGCTGACTATGAAGAGGCTTTTCCTCGGTGTCTTGTATAATATTGACCAGATACGGATAGTTTGGACGGTGGGCGCCTTCCTTGCCGGTCATTTCAAAATGCGCGTGAAGACGGTACTTCACGTCGCGCAGGAACAGCCCCGCGCGCTGCTGGCGATCATCCTCGACATACAGAGCAAGGTTGCCGCCTCCCTTTTTCATGACCGTTTTTACATTTCTGGCAGAAATTTTACTTCCCACCTCGTTGCGCCGCACTGATGTCCAGCGTATCGGGTCGAGAACCTCTATTTTCGTGGGCATCCATCTAATCGCCGGTTTCCAAAGGATGGCCTCGAATACCGAGCGTGCGGCGGACGGTGTGATGACGTCGTAACTGACCCGTTCCACTTTCATTTCCGGGCGGGTAAAACAGGCGTACTCTCCGCTTACTTCAAGACAGTAGGTTCGTGGCATAATTCCCCCTTTTGGTTAAACAATCAGCGACAAAGGCCGGATGGATCCAGCCCCGATGATTCGGGAAACTGCAACCCCGTTTTATCGGAGTATAACCCTGTTGTCACCTGAGCATATATTCCCGGCTGGATTTCCTCAATATCCCCCTTCCTGAGCAATTGGTCAAATTGCCAGGAGTAGATGTTCACGCTGTGGCGCTGAAGTTTTCTCAATAACCATCGCTCCGGCCCTTGTCTACGTAGAAGATTGATCAGCTCACGGCTCTTTTCGTTATATAGGACAAATACCGCCTGAGTAGCCCCATCCTCGATCAACCTGAATTTGTTGGCGATCCCGCGGAACTGGACTTCTCCCGTGGAGCCGGGCGTTTGAAGATTCCCGATACCATTTCTATCCAAGTCCAGTTTGGTAAAGAACTGGTCGAAGTACTTCTTGAACATGCTTCGCTCCAGCGGATTTTGCTGGCGGTCGTATAAAACAGATTTTGAAGCGTCCTCACCGAACCGCAAAAGCCCTATCGGCGCCTGTTTGGGAGGGACAAAAACAAAGACTTCGCCCTTATCGCGCTTCCCCTCCCTGTTGCATCGCCCGGCCGCCTGGGCGATGGAGTCAAGGCCCGCCAGCGCCCGGTAGACAACAGGGAAATCAAGATCGACCCCCGCCTCCACCAACTGTGTGCTGACAACGCGCGTTGGAACTCCTTTTTCCAACCGGTTTATTATTTCGCCGATCACTGTGGAACGGTGCGCGCCACACATCAGGGAGGAAAGATGGATTGTCCCTTCCGGCATTCTGCGCCCAAGATCAAGGCAATCATTGCGAGTATTAACGATGGTTAACACAGTTTCATGCCGTGAAATCTCATTCGCCAGATCATCCCAATTTGATGTCCGGTTCAGGTCAACTGGCAAAATGACATCCACCCGCTCAAGATCGGAATACAACTCATCTACATTTGCGATGATTTCCCTGACGTCATCCACCCCTCGACGGGCAGGTCGGCCAAATGGGTCTTTCACCGTATTCAGCGCAGGTTGCGTGGCGGTGGATAACACAAACGTAACGCGGTAATGGTTGGCCAGCAGATTTATGACGTCTATTATCGGTTGCAAGAATTCAGGGGGTAAAAGTTGGGCCTCGTCCAAAATAATGACGCTGTTGACAATGTTATGCAACTTTCGGCATCGGGACGTTCGAGAGGCAGAGAGCGATTCGAACAATTGGACGTTAGTCGTAACAATCAGCGGAGCGTCCCAGTTTTCCGCGGCGAGGCGGCTTTTGTGAGTCTCTTGTTTATCGTCCCATTCTACGTTGCTGTGATGCTCCACGACGGCGTCATGAAATATCTTGCGGAACACATCCGAAGTCTGCTCTATAATACTGGTGTAAGGAATAGCGTAAATTATTCGTCTCTTTCCATGTTTTATAGAGTGTTCAAGAGCGAAAGCCAGACTGGAGAGCGTCTTGCCTCCTCCGGTGGGGACTGTGAGCGAGAATACGCCGGGTTCCTCATGCGCTTTCCTGCGGCACTGACGCAACACATCGGCTCGAATTTTATTAACCACCGTCTCCCTAGCTCCAGACACCATCCCTTCCATGTAAGTGTCAAATTTCCCTTTCATCTCATAGAGCGTGGGATAGCTGCGCCGGGTCTGCGCCTTACCCTCGTCCATAAAGGCTTCCGTATCCAGGAAATCGGCGTCCACAAGGCAGGAAAAGAGCATTCTGATCCACAAGGCAAAACCAGCTCTATTCCCTGGAATTTCTCTGGTGGGTAAAGGTCGCTCTGAAATGCTTTTGGGAATGTTTTGTTTCAACACACGCTCAAGCAATTCCCGATATTTTAACCGCGCTGATAACGCTTTGCCGCCACTTTCAGGAGAGTACCAATCTGGCAATCCCGCATGATGACCGGCGATAAGGTAGGCTAGGATACGTCCAAGAAAATTATCAAGTGTTTTCGCATGAATAGCTCCGGCAGTGGAATGATCTATACGCCCTGGAGTGTTCTCGATATGAGCGTCTGTATCATAACCGGTTTCGCGGCGAATATATCCCTGGAATTCATCGCTGAATTTGCCAAGATCATGCCATAGCCCGGCCAAACGCGCCCATTCCTGCGCTCCAAACTCTTTAGCAAAAGACGATGCCCGATCGGCCACTTTCGCAAGATGATCCATCAAGAAATGGATTTTAAAATCACTATCACCCGAACTCTTTACGTGCGCAATATATTCCAATGAAGGATTCTGGTCATTCTCCATACAAGACGGCCCTCGGTATCAGTTGGAAAATATATTAATCCTGTTTGGAAAAATTCTCCAAAATAAAATCCGGCGTGCACTTTTACACCCTGTTTATACAGGTACCCTGCTTTTCGTAGAGTCCCAAGGGTTTGAGCGGTACCGCAAAGAAACTCCTTTTATGAAAAACAATTTTGGGAATATACCGCGCTTTTCAACCAGGAGAGTATTCGTGAAATGAATTGCCATCACACCGCCAGTCGTTTCATCTTGATCTTGCCCGCTCTCTCCTTCGCTTGCCAAAGGCCATAGCTCATCTGAAGGCCAAGCCAAAATTCCGGCGTCGTGTCGAACGCCTTTGACAGGCGGATGGACATCTCCGGACTCACACCGGATTTACCGTTGACAAGCTGGGACAACGTTTTGCGTGTAACGCCGAGGGCTTCCGCCGTCTTCATAACAGGCAACTCCAGGGGCTCAAGGCACATCTTCCGGATCATCTCGCCGGGATGGAGCGGATTATGAGTCATTTTTGACCTCCTTATCAGTGGTAATTTAGGTAATCAACGTTCACTATATACTTTCCGTCAAAACGGAATACCACGCGCCAGGTGTCGGAAACATTGACCGCCCGGTATCCGGCGCCCTTTCCGTAAAGCCTGTGCGCCCTTAATCCCGGTGAATTCATATCTCTCGGTTCACGTGCGTTATCCAGAGCGGCAAGTACAGCCTCAACAGTTTCACCTGCTCCGGCGCGACCCCGGCTTTCGATCCGGTTTCATAATACTTGGCCAGACCTTTGTGCCGGAAGCTTCTTATCATGCGTCAAACGCAACCCATAACATTTCAGGTAGCAAACGTATTCCGTTTCGTCGGATTTTATCACCCGCCGCCTCGGTTTTCAAAAATTTCGCTATTTGCTGTGCCTCTTCTTCCCGCTCATATTGTTGCATGCAATGTGTCTCAAAACATGAGGTTCCAGCAAAATATCAGCAAACACCTCTAGTAATAATTCCACATCATGATTCCGGGGGATTCGGAAATATTTTCCAAATAAATTCCGCATGCGTGTTTATACCCTGTTTATACAGGTCCCTGATTTTTACAGAGTCCCAGGGGTTTGGCCGGTGCCGCAAAGAGACTCCTTTTTGGGAAAACATTTTCGGAAATACAACCCCAAAAGCACGGGCGATTTACGATTACAGGCCAAAATCGGTTGGTTGGGAGAAGCCTAATTCCCGAATAAAACGCTAGCCATAGCGCTAGCCAGAGGCATATTACGTAAAATAGTAAGATCCTAACTCACTGAAAAAATGGAGCCGGCGGTCAGGATTGAACTGACGGCCTGCTGATTACGAATCAGCTGCTCTACCACTGAGCTACGCCGGCCCAAAATGTAGCGATTTTGACAATAAAAGTTGTCGCTCCCGAGGCGTTACGGGCCATATATGTCCAGCCTCAAAAGTGACGTTGAATTTTATCACAACTTAAAGCAACCTCTAATAATTCATTTTATGTTGCAAATGAGTAAAATCACCCTTGGCGTCGGCGGCGGATCCAAACTGTTCTCAACGTATGTTTTTATGCGCTTGCGGGAATTTTACCCGTCACCCCGGCGCCACGCTGGAAACGGTTTCACTTATTTTCGTAACGAAACCAACCAGTTTAGAGGCTCCTCAAAACAAATATGGGTGTTAACATCAATTATTTAAGCTGAACTACAAGGCAATTTTTCGCCGTGCCCCGGACAATACACATCCGAGCCAACTGATGCTACGAAAATACCACACCAAAGAAATCAGGTACGTTTTTGTGGCGCCATCAAAAAAGGATTGATTATAAAAGAGATAGGGGATAATGTGCGATATTGACAGTTTATTTGGATTCAAATAAGTGCACATTTGCAAATTACATGGACCAGACCAATTCAGATAAGTCATTGAATATATATTGTATATGCCAATATCATAATTGGCACGCATTGTGCTAAGATATTAGAACAGTTACCTTGGTGTTATGCCTCCTCAAAATAATATCGCTTGGTAGCTGCAAATCAACCCGGTTGACGGTGTTGTATTCGGATCTGTTCCGGATAACTTAAGGCAGAGCGGCCTCGAGAACTCCTCCTCGAGGCCGTTGTTTTTTTATTATCTGGCCAACCGGGATACATTGAATATCAACAATCTGAAACCTCGGAAAAAGCGGCGCCGTTTTTCTCTGTGTGGCATCTGAGTGATAAAACCAGACGCATATGAGGGGCTTTGAGATGCAACCTACGTTCGGGATGCTGGAAGATCAGGCCAGGCGCAAGAAGGGATCGATGCTCGACGAGATCGGGAAGGTCATAGACTTTCGCCGAATCGAGAAGCTGCTTCTGAAGATGTACAAGGGCGGCGGCCGTCCTCCCATCCCTCCTGTCATGCTGTTCAAGGCGCTGCTTCTCGAGTCATGGTATGGGCTTTCCGACGTGCAGGT
>JAJRZK010000025.1 GCA_024275315.1 Nitrospirota bacterium | reverse complement strand
GGTCGAGGATGGCGGTGGACGTGGGCACGTCGCCGATCAGTTTTCCCCATTCCTCCAGCGGGCGGTTGGATGTCATGATCGTCGAACGGAGCTCATGCCTTCTCATAATGATCTCGAACAGATACTCGCCTGACTGTTCCGGCAGTTTCTTCAGGCCCATGTCGTCTATGATCAAGAGATCGGGCCGGAGATACTTGCGCAGCGTTTTCGCGCTTTCATTGAACGCCTCGGCCTCCATAAGTTCGCCGACGGCGTCGAAGATCGAGCGGTAGAGCACGGCGTATCCCATTCTTGCCGCCTGATGGCCGAGCGCCTGGGCGAGGTGAGACTTTCCCACGCCGGGCGGGCCAATCAGCAAAACGTCTTTGTGTTCCCGGATGAACCGGCATGTGGCCAGTTCCATAATGACCCTCTGTTTGATCGAAGGGTTGAAGCCGAAGTTGAAGTCCTCGACGCTTCTCAGTTCACGGAACCGGGCGGCCCTGATCCTCCGTGCGATGGCCCTGTCGGATCGCACCGCCAACTCGTCGTTGACGACCAGCTCCAGAAACTCCTCATGGCTCAGTTGATTGGCCGCCGCTTCGTGCAGCCTGACTTCCATCGTGGAGATCATGCCTGACAGGCGAAATTCCTTCAGTGATCGCGCCAGTTGCTGGTTCACGCTCATTCCTTTCTCTAAAAAATACGGTTAACAGCTCCTGATATTCCGACAAGGGCCTGATGATCTCGTGTTCCTCGGCAAACTCAAGCTCGGTCTGCCTCGTCGAGCGTTTGATCAGCTCTCTGACCTGGCGAAGGCGGAAACATCTCGAGCGAAGGGCCACGCGGCTGGCGTGGTTGATGGCATAGGCCGGATGTTTCCCGGCCAGGCCGACGAAGCCCTGCAACACGCGCACTCCCTCGATGCCGCGCTCCTCCAGCATGGCCCTGGCCCACATGGCGGAGTCTTCTCCTATCCGGACTGCCCCGGATAAAAGAAACTCAGCGCCACGCTCCACAGCCGATATCTTCTCGTCGACAAGGTGAGCCCGGTTCGTGTTGAACTTTCCCGCCTCAACCCTGGAATGAACGGCGATCTGTTCCAGCTTCTCGTTGAACACGCGCACCAGGCGGCTGTTCCACCGAACCCATACCTCGCGTCCCAGGTACTCCGGTGGAACCGAGTAATATGACCTGGCCACTTCCACATGACCGTCCCGGTGAACCTTGCGTTTCCCCTCGTGGTAGAAGGGAAACTGCCCTGATGGCAATGGCTGCAACGCCGGCCGCTCCACTTCCTCGAACATCCTGCGCACCTGCTTCTGCGTCGTGCCATGGATACGGGTGTCGGCTACGTTGTTCTCCCAATCGGCGAGGAACCGGTTCTGTTCGGCCAATGACTTGAATGTCCGGCTCTTGAGGGCGTTGTTCCTGACATACTTGATACCGCTCTCGATCTTGCCCTTGTGTTGGGGCGTGTACGGCTTCGTCGGCAGGATCACGAAACCGTAATGACGGGCGAACGCCAGAACCTTCGGGTTGAGATCAGGATCGAACCAGTCGGCGTTTTTTACCGCCGCTTTCAGGTTGTCTATGACAAGAGTCTTCGTGGCGCCGCCAAACGATCTGAAGGCGTTCTCGATGCAGCGGATAAAGTTCTCCGTGGTCTGCTTCCATACCGCCTCGCTGTAGCTCTTGCGGGAGTTTCTAAGCGTGATACGAAGAACGTGGGGACGGCGTTTTTTGCCGTTCTCGATCACCCAGGCGCCCGAGCCGAAGTCCACCTGCCCCTCGGCGCCAGGCTCGCATTCCATGCGGCGGAATGGTAACGGGAGCTTTTTGCCAAGCTTACGGACGAAACGTTTGACCGAGGAATACGAGCCGGTGAACCCATGTTCGGCCACCAGGTCATGGAAAATACGATTGGCCGACAGCTCCTGTTCAAGCTTGCCCTCGATGGTGGAAAGGCAGGGTTCGCACTGACTGCGTGATACGGACGTGGCGCGCAGTGACCCGAAGATCAAAGCGGCTGGATCATCCGACCCGGGGGTCACTTTGGCCGGTTTTGAATCCGATGCGAGCCGGAGCCGGTCGTAACGGGCCACCGTCTCCCGGTGAACACCCAGTTCCCGGGCTATCCGGCGGTACCGCCAGCCCTGCTCCAATAAACCTATGATTGCGCTGACTTTAGCCATCTTGAGATTGTTCACATGTACACCTTCTCCAAAGAGAAGGTATACAAAACCACTCAAAATGGCCGGTTTTGAAGTGACCCTACGTGGACGGTTTTAGGTGAACCCCGACAATACAACACCAAGCGAACCAACCAGGGAAAACATTGCAAGGGACGCACCCCGATGGAGACCTTCACCGCAGGCTTGGAGCTCTATGAAAAATATGTCAACGAAAATGAAATGGAGGATACTATGGAAGCAGCTTAACAAACTCGACCGGGAGGCCTATTGTAAACGCAACTAGTGACTACCGCATCCAAATCATTCATGGTTGAATTTTTAATGGCGCTTGAGCCGCTTGATTGATAACCTCCGCCGCTATTTCTGCAGCTTTTTGAACGCCCCATCCAAAAGATCGAGATTATCGCTGTTATTATCGTCACTTCCCCTCACCGGATCGACGGAAACCAATACGCCTTTTTCTCCCCTAAGTTGTGGTCGCAATATGCGGCCTCAAGCATGACAAGAACCTATCATCTTGCAAATCACGCAGCAAACCGGACGATCTCAACCTCCGTAGCTTCATCCACATTTTCAAAGATTGTTTCCGCTCGTTCCATGATCGGGTCTTCGGTTAAAAATTCCCCGCAATTCTCGCATTGGGATACGGGAAGCTCCTTTAAAATGATGATCGTCGTTTGGCTCAGCATAAAGGGCATGTCGGTAACAATCGCTTTTAACCCGCCTCCGCATACGTGGCATTTCATGATTTCCTCCTTGTTTTCAAATTATCATTCCAACGCACCGGATCAGGATAATTTACGAAGACAATATTTTGCGCTGGGTAACTTTGGCACGTCATCCATCCTTTCGGTCTTCTTTTTCATGCCATACCCGCAATATACAAACAGCCTTTTCTGATATCAAATAGCGCACAACATATTTACCGGCGATAAGTTCCCTTAGTTTCTCCGGCTCCGGAGCTCTTCTTATCGGCCTGCCTATATTGGGAAATCTGGTGAGCTTGAGGATCACTATTTGGAGGCTCTCTGAAACCCTTGCCGCCGCTTGAGGGTCATGTTGGGCGATGAATTCTCGTAGTCGAGTTAAATCGTGTAATGCTTTTTCGGTGAAGAGAAGTTTCATTTTCCAGGAGGCGGAGATTCATCTTCCTTTCCCCAGCTTTTGAGCCAGGTCATTACTTTTTTCCCATCGACAACACGGCCAGCCTCGATATCCTCCAACGCTTCCAGGGTTTCCTCCCAGCGCCGCTCCTCCAAGTCCTGGTGGTCGAGATACTCACGTAAAGCCTCGTTCATGACCCATCCTTTGCTGTGGCGCAGTTTTTTTGAAACCTTTTCGAGCCGCTTTTTCAAATCATCGTGAATCCTGACACTGGTTACGCCCAATACAATACCCTCCAAATCAAGTTGAGACACATAATAATACAATATACTACATCGTCACAAATAGCAACTTTCTCATCCTATCCCAATCATAATGTAGCGCCCTCAAAATTTACTTTCTTCTCGCGAAATTCCAGTACTTTCGTATCCCCTTTGCGACCGGCTTTTTGCAAAATAAAATCCGTTATTTGCCGCATCGGCTCTCGCAGGCGTTCCACATTGTGCACCAAATAGTGCTGTGCGGTAACGTCTCCGCTCATTTTATGGTTTATCAATCTTTTCAAAGCATAATGTGAAATATCCAGGCTTTCCGCTATCATTATAAACGTCCGCCTTAAGCCGTGTACGGTTATGTACGCTCCAAGCTCTTTTCGAATCTTGTCAATCGCTCTTTTGGGTTCACGGATGTAACCAGTTTTACCGCCGCCAGGAAAAACAAAGCCGTTTACGTTGAATAATTCGTAACGCCGCTTCAGCAAATCCTCAAGATAATAGGATAAGGGCAGCTCCAACTTTTCGTCGTTCTTGGTGTCCAATATGGTCAGGGTCTTGTTTTTGAAATCCACCTGGCTCCATTTTAACGAGGCCGCCTCTTCCCGTCGAAGGCCGGTAAATAGAAGGACAAGAAAAAAATCTCGCATGATTTCAGATTCAAGCTTATCCAGCGCTTCAAAAAAAACTGGAAGGTCGTTCGGCCTGATGCAATCGTCTCGCCGTTTGACCTTGTACCAAGCGCGAACCTGCGAAAGACGCCTGACAGGGTTCTCAATTATAAGGAACTGTCCTTTGCTATCCTCATAACGGGCCGCCGCGAAATTAAGGATTGAACGCAGAACACGCATGGAAAAGTTCGCATACGCTTCGCCATGTTTTATACCTATTTTTTTATGCCGCCGTTCTACCATATCCTTTGAAATGCTTGCCAAAGATTTTACCATCCAATCGCGGAAACATACGGATATAAGGTTTCTATAATTGTAAACGGTTCTCGGTTTAAGCTTCCTGCTGTTAAAAAATTCTTCTATCGCCTCCAATAGCGTCACGTTCTGCGCCCGGTTCCTCATTTTCTCGTCATTCGGATTAACGCCCCTCGACATTCGGGCAAGCTCGTTATGTGCTTCTTTTCGAGCCGCCTCCGCTTTAACTTGCGGGAAATTGCCGATCTTCACTCTTACCGGCTTGCCTTCGATCCGCTTTTGGACTATAAAAGTTTTACTTCCTTTTGTGACCCTTATTCCGAAACCCATAAGGGCGCTATCCCAGAAAATAATCTGCCCATTTTCGGGGTTAGGAATTTTTTCCACGGTGGCTCTGCTGATCTTTATTTTTGGCATTTTTACCTGCTTTTAGTGACCCACTGATTAGTATTTTGTGTAATCACTATGTAATCGTTTGGGCTGTGTAATCGCTGTGTAATCGTTTGGGAGTACGATCCCATATTTGACCGTCTAATTCAATACGTGTATAGTACTCATATTAACAGTGTATTGCAATGGTTAAAATCTGGTGTAATCGGCAGGGTACAATCTGGTACGATTTAATTATCTAACTCTTAATCAGCGGGTCGCAGGTTCGATCCCTGCACGGCTCACCATTTTTCAATGGGACGCTGGTGTAAAGACAGATCGAAATATCAGCTTGATATGTAAACTGCGACAGCTCCGCCGGCCCGCTATTTTCAATGGGACGCCGGTGGTGAGGCTTATCTTTTGACGACCAGACCCTGCCCGGTCGGAAGTTCCAGGATCTGGTAACCACGGGCCGCCATGAACGCGTCTTCCGCGTCTTTCTGCTCGGAAAACAGCTTCCAGCCATAATCGTCGAATACGACAACCCCTCCCGGAAGCACCTTGTCGAAAAGACGTTCAAGCACCAGAACTTCGGCTTTAGGGGAGTTCAGGTCGACATGTAAAAAGCCGATGGTATCCGGACATATCTCATCAAGCGCTTCCGGCAGGAAACCCTTTGTGACAATAACCTGCGACTGGCCGGCAAACCTGGCTTTGACATATTCATATAATCCCGGCTCCCGATAAAACCCGTTGGCGTATTCCAGGAATCTCGGATTGAGCGGGTAGTCATCAGGGGAGGAGTATCGATCCGAAAACCCGTCGAAGCTGTCGTACAAATAGAAGGGTGGAAGTTTTGCGTCTCCTATCGCCTGCGCCACAACCCAGGCCATATCCCCTTTGAAAATGCCACATTCCACGAAACTCCCGCCAACCGCAAGACCGCAATTCGCGGCCCAGCACAAGGTGTTGAGGCGCCAGGCTATGCTGTCCGGGCCATTGTACTGATCATACGTATGCGAGCCGCGGATGGCGTCGAGAGCCTTGCAAAACGCCTCGTTTTCGAAAAAGCCGGCGCTTTTATCGAGGGTGAGCAAACGGTCGCCCCAGGAAACGGACAGGTGATGATCACCCAGCTGTTCAACACACTTGTTGAATTTGTCAGCCTGATCTTCAACGCTGTCGACCGGCTGTTCTTCTTCAGCTTCGCCGGCAAAATCCACTTCTTCGTTGTTATCCATCATACAGACCGAGCCCTGTCTCAATTAAAACATTAATCCGCACGTATAACCACTGGAGCCATATCATATCCTTCGTTATACAACCTGGTTTGTAAAAAGGCTTTCCGGTGTCATCAGCGTGATCTGGTCTTCCCCAAAACCGGTGTCAAGAAGGATATCCCTGTAAGCCAGTGACCCTGGCGGCATTTCCAGCACGAGAGCCACATCAGGTTTCAGGTCGAACAGCTCACGCGCTGTCACAAGCTTGCTGTTTTGCCTGGCGTTTCCATGTTTGTCGGCATAGACATATCGCCCCTCCATCCCAGGGGTCCTGGTGCTCATGCCGACAACGTTATCGATGTTGAGATCAAATATATTATGGGCAAAAACAAATTTAATGATGAAGCTGTCCCCGAAAATCGCGACACGTTGATTTTTTATCTTCTCTGCAACCTGCTTGGCATACGCATCTATGTAAGGAAGCGAAAATATATTGGCGTGAGACATCAGGTCATTGTAGCACGTCCCGTCGGCCACACCGGGACAGGAAAGGTTGCGATGGATGGGTGATATCGTATCGAATTTGTATTCATACTCCCGATCGCACGCGGGACAGTTGCCATGCATGAAAGTTGCGCCGTTCTTTTGAGACATATGCGTGGCCTTCAACGCGTAGTTGCCGATGAAACGGGCGTACGCGCTCGACAGAACACGAGCGAAATCCTCATCAGGGATATCCGTCAGGTTGGGAAGAACGGATTTGCCTTCAGGGTTAGGAATGAACAGCAAGTCAGGGACAAAATCGACGGTATAAAATGTAGTTATTTTTCTGAGAAATTCATACTCGCTTTTTATCAGTCCTTTTTTAATCGCACGGGAGAAAAGGGGTGTGCCGGGATAGGGTATCGTAAAACCGAGGTTGGACCGCAGACGCAGCTCGTCATGGAAATCCACGGTCATCTCCACGTCCTCCTCGGTCTCTTTTACATTATTGATGATCCATCCCGACTCCAGCTTTGTAAAACCCGCCTGTTTGGCCTTGTTAACGAAGTTCCTGACGGTCTCGATGGTGATCTTCTTTCCCATCTGGCGGAGCACCTTGTCGCTTCCCGACTCAATTCCGATATTTAAATAGTTGCAACCGCAGTCATAAAGGGTTTGCAGAATATCCGGATTCATGTCGGCTCTTAACAGGCAGGTGAACGTCAGGCCTATCCGCTCCTTGAACGCGTGGCAAAACTCCAGCAACTGTTCTTCGGTGTTGAAAAAAATCTCGGAGAGAAACTCGAAATGACGAATGCCGAAACGGTCCCGTTGCGTCTCAATTTCCGTAAACACATCCTCCAGCGGTCTGGCGAAAAATTTTCGGAATGACGGGGAGCAGAAGGTGCAGGCGCCGGGACAGCCGCGCCCTGTCATGATAGGAATCGGGTTGCCGGCTTTCGCCCACGCGTCATGGTCGAAAAAATCGTATGACGGGAAAATCCCCCCTTCACCCAGATTTATACGCGCGCGTGGCTGGTTACGGATGACTCCCCCATGGTTGTCACGATAGACGATACCGTCGATATCCGCGTAGCCGCCATCCCCGCTCAAAATCGCATCAAGCAGCTCGGGCAGGGTAACTTCGGCCTCGCGCACAACCATAAAATCGACCGGCATATGTGAAAATATGATTTCCGACGTAACGTCCCGGGTGATGTGACCTCCGAGAATGCGGGGGACCTTTGCGTTGGCCTTTGATACTGTTTGAAAAATATCACCCAGTGTATTAAAGTCGGCGACCAGGCCGCCCGTGCCGACGGCAAAATAATCATTTTTTCTCATTTGTGTTTCAATGTCGCTTTTGCCATCGGACAAATCGAGAAAATCAAAAGCGATCCCACTGCGATCCAGTGTAGACGCCACATACGCAAGCCCCACAGGGTAGTAGGTGTATGGCGGCTTGATAAGAAGGAATTTGCGTGTTGTCCGGGGCGACCCGTTATCAGCGCTCATGGTTGACCATCCCGAATGGATGCAAAGACATCACTCATCTCTCCGACAGCCCGTCCGCCAGAAGAATTCTTGTCGCGTAATATTTTCCGAGCAAATCCATTCCTTTATCTGTTAAATGGGCTCCGTCTATGAAGTAGGGTATTCGCTCTTCTCTATTGTTGGGCATCAGCGTTCCCGTGTTTATATACTCTACATGACGCCCGTTTTTGTTGTTAAGCTCGGAGGCCAGTCTTTCCAGCCCCAACGCGCCGTTAACCAGAATATAGATGTCGGCTGGATGCGAGGTTTTTACACCACATTGAAGAGACTTGTTATATTCAAGATAGTGCTCCAGACCTGACACTCTTTCGGATATGGCTTTATTGCGCTCTGGCGAACCAACCTCGTAATCATATATCTTTGTGAAGTCACCGCGAAAATCGTTCACCATCGGCTGAGTGCTGAATATGACGTTTGCTTTGGGAAAGAGACTGGCCGTCAGCGCCTCGGCGCGCAGATAAAAGGCCAGCTGATTTCTCGCTGTTTCGCCGATTTCGGCTTTCTGGATCACCTGACGCACTTCACTCTCGCCATCTTTGTCGATGAGCGGATTGAGATAGATGGGCGCTTGCCCCGTAATCGCCCGGACCGCCGCGCTATGTTTCAACAGCCAGTTTTCAACCCTGCCCCTGTACATGACAGGTTTTTCCGAGCCAAGCAGATACCCGTCGAGATACATTTTCATTATGCTGAAAAACATCGGGTTGTACGACCCCTGCGACTGCTTGCAGGCTACAAAAGCGTCGTTGAACCCATCCATCACCACAACCCAGTCAGGGTCGAATCCCACTCCGTAGAGACTGAGCGCGATATATTGCTGAAACGCGATAAACGATCCCATCCCCAGGTTGATCACGGTATATCTGGTTTTCCCTTTCGCTCCCAAATTGAGATAATGCTCTATTCGTCCCGGCACCGTCCTGTCGTTTTCCGAAGCCCCGACACCCCATGCGACCGACCCGCCCGTGAAAAGCACAACCTTTTCATTCGGCGCTTTTCGATAGGTGGAGGCAGGTGTAAACTCCCGGTCGTCCCGGAAGCCAAGGGAATTGGTAGTGACGTTTGCCGGGATAGTCTCTCCGGTCAGTTGATTCGACCAACCCTTGTACAGGGTGTTGACCGTGGTAAACATGATGTAGGGGCGAAATTCCTGCCACAATCCATTGTCCTGCCCACCGGGAGCTTCAACTTGCTCGCCGAACGGCCGCTGACTCTTGTCATGGTAACGGTAGTACATCTCTATCGGCGCAACCAGCGCGACAAACACAATAATGTTGACAACAGCTATCGCCAGATAACGAAATATGCTTTTCACCATCGCTGTCTCTTCTAAACTACAGGATCATCCGAAACGATTTCGCAGCCAATTCGTTAATCGGTTCCGGCCTTTCCTGATCCTGAAACCGACAGGATTGAACACGCTCCAATACCGCTGTTCCAGCGTTTTGTTGGGCGCCTTGGCGCCTGTCGGAACATCCAGCGGAGCGACAAAAGGAGTGTCGGTAATTTTCCTGAAAACAATCAGGATACCCGCGTCGACAGTCTTGTATGGAGGGCGGCCGGATATACTTACATACTGGCTTATATGATCGAGAATGTTTTGCGGCAACGAATATTCAACAGCGCTCCAGTTGAAATCCATGTAGATGACTTCATATCCGTTGCTTCTGGCCAGCATCCAGAAAAACTTCGGATTATAATTTACCAGCCCATGATTCATATAACCTTGCGCCGGCAGTTCGTGGATCATGATGGCGTTGTGCGCGGCCAGCTCATGGATCAGCTTAAATGCGTTAAGCTGGTTTGCGACGTGCTCGGTGGTTCCCAGGTTGGTTACAAGGTTATATTTCCCGACAGCGCCCACCGGCGTGGAGTCATAATTCAGATCCAGCGGCAAACTGCCCGGACTCCCGTCGATATCGACCGCCGCATATTCAAAACCCAACCACTGGTAAAACTCTTTTGCGAGCGGGGCTTCGGGCTGTAACGCCTCGAGCTCTCCATGGACTATCGAACTGCTGGTCGGTTCAATGTGTTTAAATGAAGTTTCAACGCCAAACAAGGCGCCTAGCTCGTTTATCTCGTCAACGGCTCGCAAAAAACTGTTGTGAAGTTGCTGGGCTCCGATTTCTATTACAGATCCGCCACTTTCCAGATAGGAATTGTTTTTTAGCTGAGATAATATTTGTAAGAAATTTAAGCCTATCCCCATTCTCTGTCTCTTGCTGCGCGCATGCTCGTTCCGTTCCTGTTCAAGGTTTCAAAGAATATAGAAAAACAATTGTAAAAACAAGCTCCAATAGCCGCATGCGTTACGCAGAACGGAGGGAGTGTATTTCGATTCACGATTGTTGACCGTTCGGCAAAAGGCGCCTGTGTTTATCCAGAAATTCCCGCCCGATACGGCTTCCACGATAACTGCCTTTTTTTACCGCCAGCTCGTAATAGCTTTCCTGTAGCAGATTGTCAGCGTCCGTGTAGGAGCGGCCATCGAGCCGGTCGATCATTTCAACAGTCACGTCCACTATTTCATCTGGCGTGTTGCTCACCAGCTCTATATCCTCCGGGAAATCCAACATGTTCTGAATCACGCCGAGGGGCTCTTCAAACATCGTATCGAAATCAAGCAACTGTCCAGACGATTTGCTCCGCATCAATTTCGGAATCATAAGGTCACAGCCGTACCAGTTGGGCAATAATACCGGAGCCCAGTTTGTCAGCGCGCAGGGGACTCCATAACTTGCGGGTATAATGGTAAAGCCCGAGTTGGTGCCCAGCATGAATCGGCAACCGGCGGCGAGCAACGTGTCCGCCTGTTCAGATTTCAGACCGGTGTGGACATAATCAACCATTCCGGGCATCGGTCGTAACGGCTTCATGCTGGAGTCTCCCATACGGATGACCCAGCCACCGCGTTCAACTATAGCGTTGATCGCCGGATAGTAATCTTCGATATTCGCGTCGCGCGCGCTCGGATACAGCTTGCTCCATTTTTCATAAAAACCTCTTTCCCTCACATGCAGGCACACGTACCAGGCGCCTTCGGGGATGCCCAGGCGCCGGGTGATGGTTCCGATCCCTTCCTGCTGTGACTTCGACAATGACAACAGAGGAGGGAGTTGTTTGCGCTCCCATTCTCCCTGGATCTTGGCGGCGCCATGCGCAAAAAAGCAGATGTCTCCGTCAGGGAAATCGTAATCCCAAAAACCCGTAAGCAGGCCCGCCCGCTCGCCGGGTAACAGCATATTCCAGCTGGGGTCGGTTTTTTTCCTGTGGGCGTTGTAATACGACGCCAGGGACCCATGATCGGCTAGCTCCACGCCATGCTCGAGGAAATTTCCAAGGATGACTTTTCCCGCCACTTTGCTGACATCCTCTATCACGACAAACTTTTCGACATCTCCGCACCATCCAAGCTGTCGCTTTTTCAGAAGAATATCGATCATCGCTACATGCCCGAACGCCGCGAACCAGCTTTGATCCAGCGCGAGGTAATCGGGGGTGGAGATCCTTGAAATTGTTTGAAGGTATTGCCGGGCGCGCCCCTTTTTCTCGAAGGATTTCTTTGCACGTCCCAGGTAGCCGCGCATGAACTGCCATATCCCCAAATCGTGGGCGATCGTTAAACCATCATATGAGTAGGCCGACTCGAACTTGGCGACCCTGTCCAGGCAATGCTCCGCCAGTTCGAGGTTGCCGGCGTTCGCCACCAGATGCCCGATCGATTTCAGGGCCGACACGCCACGCTCCAGGGAGGCAAGGTTATTATGTTCCTTGTACGAAAGCAGGTGGCGCTCAACCCGATCCAATTTGTTTATCAGCTTTTTTGTGCGGCGTGGGCTGATCTTCTTTGCACGCGCCGCATAATCTCCGATGAGAGTTCTCTTGAGAAACACCAGCGCAAGCAGAACTTGCGACCTGATGTAATCATAAAGAAAAAACGCCAGCAATCCTGTCAGCAAAAACCCGGGGTGGAGCTTCGTTATGATTCGCCCCGGCATCATCCTTAGCGCTTGTATAAGCCTCCTTATAATCATTTCCACTAACTCCTGATCATTGACAGGTAGACGGTTTCCCGGCCAAAAAGTCTGCTGAACGGGCTCGGCGCGCCGACGGTTCCACACTCATCGCTATCAGCCCGAAGCAACCCCAATCCCGCTTCGAGCCCGGATCTTATCTGCCCGGGGCAATCGCCCAACTGGCGGACAATCATCTCCAGATTTGTTATGGCGGTCTCAAGCGCGCTGTTTTTGTCTCCATCCTCCACCGCCGCGCGTTCATACGCTCGCACAGATTCGACAAATTCCACACACGACATTTCCAGCTTCCGGTTCATCTGTCTGTCCGGCCCGGAAAACAGCAACTGGTAATCCATGAAATTATGGAGCGCCGCCTCATATTCGTGAACCATGTGCCGGTTGAATCCGCGCGCGTCTCCATGCAGGGATTTGAACCAGCGCCAATCGCACGCGAATGAAGGATTCGTGGACAGGGCCGTAACCTCTCCGTCCAGATCCCGCAGAACATCGGGAATGGTTATGCACAGATCGAAATACGCCGGATTAATCATGTTGTCCTGCACCCAGTCCGTCGCGGAGCGTGTCATGGAAGTTATGGTGCTCAGGTGAGGCTGAAACATCTCCACGAGCGTTTCCGTGCGTTTGTCAAACGAGAGGCGCGGATCACAATATTTGACGGCCAACGCCCTTCGAACCATATTAGGCAGAAACCCGGCTGGCGGAACCGTCGTTATCACCATCATCCCGTGGTGTTCGAGAAACCCTGCGAGTTTGCGTAACAACATCCGTTCGCCGGGGGCCTTGCCCAGCCAGTTTTCGCAAATCACAATATCAAACTTGTGGGACGGCGAATACTCCTGCAGGGTGGATTCGACCAGGACCGGCGGTGTGTGCGGAACTTCAGTCTTGTCGTACAGCTCGCGGATCTCGCGGACACCGGTCGGATTTGGCTCCACCAGGGTCAGCGATTCCGGAGCCAGGGAGGATATATACAGGCTGTTCTGGCCCGAGCCAACGGCGACTTCCAGACATCTTGCGCCCCGGAACACCAGGGGGACAAGCCCCAGACTGCGATAAAGCGAAGCGCGACGTTCAAAATGTTCCTGGACACTGGCGGCCAGGTAACGCACGGGAGAGATGCCGTGCTTGGTGTAAAATTTCAAGTGTGACGGTAGCATAACAGATTCTACACTAAAATCCGGCCATCTTATCGAGCCTGCGCCTGCAAAGGCGATCCCCCGCCCTGTTCCGCCTGGAGCAGATCTTTGACGACATCATCCGGATCCTGCGGCCCAGTTTCAAGTAGGCGCTCTGTCCGGGCCATGCCAAGCGCGCTGCAGCGGGGCTTGTACAGCAGGTCCACGCCAGCCTGCGCGGAATTTGTCGGCGTAACGAGCTTTGGGCCGAAATGTCGCGCATCCGCGTAGAGCCGGGCAAATTCGGCATATGTCATATCGGCGGCGCCGGAGAAATGAAACAGACCGCAATGGGGGGACATGGCCACCCTGACAAGGCCCCGCGCGGCGTACTGAAGAGAAATCGGAGAAAACACCAGGTCCGAAAAGGGTGCAATCGGTCTGCCCCTGAGAAGGTTTTCGCGCCACGATGGTATGGGCGGCGTGTCCGGCGAGAGCACTTTTGTAAGCCTTGCTATTGAACCGTAAGAGGACCAACCCGGCAACGCTTTTAGCTGTCGCTCGGCTTCGGCCTTTTGTTTGCTGTAAGCTGTTTGGGGCGCCACCTCGTCATCTTCGGCGCATAGGGCGAGATCGCCGCCGAAAACACTGTTGGTGGATACAAAAACGACTCGCCGCCGCACCGCCAGCGCCGATCTGGCCAGCCGGACCGGGGCGTCGATGTTGACCTTTTCAGAGGCTGGATCATGCTCGCACGCGTCATAACCGGTCTGGGCCGCGACAATGATAATCGGGCTGTCGTTCTCCGGCAGACGATCCCCCACCCTCGGGTCGGACAGGTCGAGCGTAAAGCGACCTGCGTTCATCTTCCCCTGTCTTCTGGTCGAAACCAGCGGCGCAATACCTGATTTCAGGCATTCAACCGACAACTGCCCGCCAATCACGCTATCACCACCGATGATGACAACAGATCGCTTTTGCGTGTCGAGAGTTTTTATGGGCATGTTTTACGGTTGCGGGAAAGGTATCACGGCGTAGCCGTCGATGTCATCGGTTGTCATGAATCATCCTGTTGCAGGTGATTACCTGTTGCAGGCGATTATAAGTAGCCGGGAGCAAATAACGCAACCCTTCATTTCGCATGGCAAAGCGGGCTTACGCGGTGTCGGCTGATGTATTGACGATCTTGCCGTGCTCGAGCCGAATGATCTTGTTGCACTGGGATTTGATTAGCGACAGGTCGTGAGACGCGATGATAACAACCCGCGCTCCATCGAGAAGCGTGTCGAGCCTGTGCGTCGCTTTTTCCATAAACTCTGCGTCTCCGACATTGAGCCATTCATCCATGAGAATAATGTCAGCGTCAATGCTGGTCGACACCGCAAACCCCAGACGCATCGCCATGCCGCTCGAATAGGTCCTCAGGGGTAAATGCAGGTAGTCGCCAAGACCTGTGAAATCTACGATCTCGTCGAGCTTGGCCCGCATTTCCTGGGGCCGCACCCCCATCACACGCCCCCGCAGATAAATGTTATCCAATCCCGTGGCTTCCAGATCCATACCCAGAAAGATGTCGAGCATGGAGGAGACACGCCCGTTGACTTCGACACTGCCCGCCGATGGTTCGTAGATGCCGGCCACCAGGCGCAGAAGTGTCGATTTTCCCGATCCGTTATGCCCAACCAGCCCGACACGGTCACCCTCGTGAACCTCGAAGCTGACCGAATCAAGCGCCTTGACGACAATCCGCTCCGAGGAATCGCGCCCCAGGACACCCCCCGTGGCCGCCCGCATGATAACTTTCTTGATCGAGCGGCTGGTGGAAATGCCGTATATCGGAAACTCGACGACCACGTCCCTGGCGCGAATAACCGTCACGGTTCACACCCAATACGCAACACGGCTACGATACCTTCGGAATATGGCCAGGGCGAAAACCCAGCCAAGCAGACCCATAACGCCAAGGAACGTCCAGGAAAGATATGTCGGATAATGGCCAAGCAAGGGCGCGCGTATGATTTCCACAAAGTGGTACAGAGGGTTCGCGTCGGCGACCAGCGTGGAGCCAGCCAGCAGGCCCCGTTTCCACACGATCGGGGTAAGAAAGAAAAACAGTAGCATAACACTGGTGACCATCTGCGGAATATCGCGGAAACGGGCGCTTAGCGTGGAGAGAACTATTCCGATCCACATTAAATTTATGAGCACCAGAGCCAGCCCGACCGGCGCCAGCAAAACGGGGAGAAACCGCTCCGGAGGATAAAAACTGAGAACGACGACGACAACCAGCAAATTGTGGGCGAATATTATTATGTTGCGGGCCAGAACACGGTGAAGATGCACCGTCAACGGCAGTTTGACCTGTTTGATGAACCCGTCGGCGCTGATAAACGCCGCGCAGGACTCGCTGATCTGGCTCGAAATGAAACCCCAGAGCACAAAACTGACGGAGATATACTGGAAATAGGCTCCGGCTTCCTGCTTGAACAGCCTAGCGTATAATGGTCCCATCGCGCATAAAAGGGCGGCCATGCTGATGGTCATCCAGAATGGTCCTATCATCGACCGCGCATAACGCTGTTTGATGTCGTGCCAGGCCAGGTGAAACCAGACGTCGGTGCCGAAGGTGCCCCCGTAAATGTCGTTTATGGCCAGTCGCAGGCTCGTCAATTGTTTGTTATGTGAAAGCGCCCCGCTCAAAGCTTCCATAAAAAACGCTTTTTCCTTCGAGAGAATTCAGTAAGGTGATTTGGTTTGCCAAAGAAACAGGCGCATCCCCCGGCGTCCTGGTTGTCAAACCCGAACACACAACCGATGGACAAAATTGTACGATAAACAAAACGATATATTGCTAAACAATACAATGCTTTATTTAATATCACGGATTCTGTTGTAACGCAATGGATTTTTCGTTCGTCGTTCCCTGCGCTCATAGCTCCGCGTCGGCCGCGATGTAAACGGACGCGTTGTTCGCCAGAAGCACGACGCCATCACCGGAGGTTAAGACCGCCGATGTGGTGGCGGTCAGGCTGGTGGTATGTTTGCCGATGGCGGCGCCGACGAGGCTGGTCGCGGCCGTGCTGGACGCCCGATACACAACCGAGAAATGAGCGGCGTCGGAGATTGTAACAGACGGGGCGGCTCTTTTGATTGTATGATAATTCCATATAATCCTCGCCGTGGCGGAGCCTACAACGTATCCCGCTCCTATATAGGAACTGTAGTCGTCCCACCGTTCGTAATATCGCTGGCATTTAGCAAAAGTTGTCGCCGTATCCTCGTTCTCGAAACTGGTGGCGGTGGCGCCGGCTTCCAGCTGAATTTCGGTGATGTAGACATTCTTGGCGGTGACGGCCCCCACCTCGGCTTTTATCTCTATTTCGATCCCGTTTGAGCAATCGCCCATCCCGATATTCTCGAGCTTGAGCGTTGTGGCCAAGCCGCTGCTGACCGATGTGCCCCCGTCACTGGATATCTGTGTGACGGCGGAGAAATTGTCCGCCGAATCGGCTTTGCGGATGTAGAGAGTGAAAACCCTGGCGGCTCCGGTGTCGTGATAGACTTTCACGCTTAGGCTGGCAGGCTGGTTTTTCAGGCTCTCTGCGTCTCTGCTCTCTATCCGCGTCCGCAGGTTAAGTGTCCCCGCTCCGGTCAGCGTCACGCCGGAGAACTTGCAGGTATAGCCAGTCCCGCCGACCGGCGCTGTTGTGGATTGCGTGAGTGCGCCCGCGCTTAACGTCGTACCTGTGGCCATCCCCTCGAATCGATCGCATTTACCAAAGCCATAAACGTCCTTGACCAGGGTGTAATCGCCCCGTTGCGCCACACTTCCCCCGCCGTTGATAACTACGTTGCGTCCGCTCCTGGAATTGACCCTCTCCCAGGCCGAGCCGCCTTTACCGACGTAGAGGTCGTCATTGGTGGAGTCGAAAGCGATGTCCCCCTCGTCGTTGGCTCCTGATGGGACGCCTGCGCTTACGGGCAGGCGCAACATCCCGCCCGAATAGTCATGGTCTGAGGTAATGGTGGCGGAGGCTGTTTCTCCGACCAGCCTGGTTGTCGCGTCGGGAAAAGTGTAATCCCGGTTGGCGTTAAGACCGGTGGTCATCATGCGGGCGCTGTTGGCGGAATAGTTTATCTCGAAAAAGCTGTTGCTGGTTCCCTGATCGCTGTTCTGGGTGTGAAGCCGTGAATCGTTCCCCTCGCAGATGGTGCTGGCGGAGGATCCATAGGTGGGCTTAAGCACCGCGTCAACGTTGTCGCCGGTGTTGCTGACGCCGTTGGCGCCTGCCACGGTGTCGGTCTGGCCGCCGGAAGACGACGCGCCCCCCTGCCGGAAATAGATGGCGGAGGCGGAGAGCACATAGCCGACCTGTACGCTGGTCTGGGTTGTGGTGACGGCGCCCGAAGCGGACAGGCAGGCGAATTTGTCCGCCGACCCGAACGACCAGCCGTTGTGCTGAACCCGCCCCGCCAGCGCCAGGTGAACGGGGGCGCCCGCCGTCACTGTCTCGGTGGCGAGCCCCAGCGGGTCTCCGAACGTATAGGTTCCGCTTGCGGCCAGATACGCTTTTTTCGCGCCGGATCCGTCATCGAGAATGGCCGCTATCTCCCCCTGGTTCAGGTTTTCAGCGGCGGTGATTTTATATACGATCGACGGCTCATCCAGCAGGTTGAGGGTGTCATTATACCAGACATCCCAGTTGTCGGTCGAGCCGGCGGCTACCTGGATGAGGTTTCTGTTGGGCGTGTATCCTTGTACCGGCATCACTTTTCTCCATGCTCTCGCTGTTCGGCGACATCATTGTCATACCCACGGCTCTGGCCGTGTCCACGTGGAGAATCATACGTCCCGTCCACGGGAAACGTAACAGCAGGTGAGGGAAAAGACGCAGATGAAAAACCTGGTTAAATGGAAACGGCAATGCGAAAAAGCGATGAAAGTGGGTCATGGCGGCGCTGGCGGGTGATTCCCGATCCATCACGCTTTCAACGTGAATTGTTCGCAACACACCATGGGGGAAGGAAGAGTCACCCCCACTTGGCCTCCCCCTTCAAGGGGGAGGGAATAAGAACCCAACAATCGTTACCCCGCCCTCGAAGGGAGGGGATTAAGGGGAGGGTGTGTACACCCCCTGTACAGCCGGTCGGCCTCAGACTCACGGGGCTATAACCCCTGGCCTTGGTCTTCGGATCAAACCCGAAGAGCGCTCATGAAGAGCGGAAATAATAGAATAATTATATCCAGTATTTATAAAAGTACCATAATAAATTGATGCCATATAGAATTCAATTAAACCTCTGTTTAATAAACTCTTCTGTCTGTTTTGGGCTAAGTTCAATTGTCGATGCCCCAGACCTGACAAAGAATCTTTCGTTTTGCCCGTCTTTCACATAGACAGATTTTTTCGATGCCCAGCATTCAACCACCATGACCCGGGTACCTTTGTAATCTTCAAAGTGTGAATGGATGTTCAGGGAATGCTCCGGCCCAATGCGATCGCGAACAAGGTTGTCAAAGTGCAGGTTCATTTTGTCATCATTCGGGAACTTGTCCGCCTCAACACCAACTGGTGTGCCATCATCAAAAACACCTATGATTAATGTGCCCCCCTCCCTGTTCAAAAATCCCGCAATTGTTTTCAAAACCGCCATTTCTATACGCGAGTCAGGCTGATCAGTATGAGTATTGATGCGTAATGTTGACTTGAACTCCGTAGCCACATTCTCACCATCACCCACAAGCTCTTCCACGGAAATAGCTTTTTTCTCCCGTTCCTCACCTTCACCTTTGAGCAATTTATATGCGTTTAAAATAATACGCGCGATCAACTCGCGTCGTTGGATGAGAAATTTACGATAGTCCATGGTCTCCCATCCATCAGGCAAAGCATGCCAATAACTCATTCTCTTTCTTTCTTCAGGAGAAAAGCGACCCATCAACTCCGGAGCGTAATCAACAGGTGGTTTTTTTGAGATTTCGGCATTATCTCCCCACTCCACGAGGGCAAAGTTCGCTATCTGGTTGGTTTCCCGTAAATCCTCTGTTCCTACAGATTTTAAGTGTCCTTTTGGGAAAAGGTGATGCCGCTCAATAGCGGAGCGTTGCGCTGTTAACGCCGGATCCAATAGCTCAGATACTTTTTGCTTAGAAAAAAGAACTCTAGCGTCCAACAATACGAGTGATGCGTAATAGGCAAACATCGACGGGCTACGCCCAGCAGAAGTTGCTAATTCCGATGGAAGAGTGATGGACCAGAAATCGTTGGTCAATTTTTCCTCGCATACCCTGTCTAAAACGGAGACGAAGTCCTCATCAGATTTCACTTCACGGAATCGGGCAAGATCAAACTCCATTGCCGATTCCGGAGAACCGGAATAACGTCCCGTTAGACTAGACATGAAAAACCACTTGGCGATTATTTTGCGTAGCGTAAATTCCTCAACTTTATATTCAGTTCTTCCCATTAGATAGAGGATATACGCAAAGAGAAGGGCATTCTGCGAGCTGATCATCTTGACACTTCTGTAACCGGCGAGCATGACGGCCTTAAGGAAATCATGCCAGTGCTGAAGATTGAGCGTTTTAGCTTGGGCTTCTTTAAGCACATCGAATTGCTGAACCCTGCGCTCTTCGCTGAACTCCTCTGTTTCCAGGTTTTTTCCACGGAGAATTGAATATACATATTTGAGGCGAGCGCGTTTGAACCCATGCCCGACGCTCACCCGTAAGAGTTGATCTGGGCTTGGCTGAATAAAGTGGTTAAATGGGGATGGGCCAGCGACAGATGGAGTGCGAGCTTTCCGGCAAAAATCCTCAATCTGGGCGCGTCCCTCATCCCAAAAAACTGACATGAGTGTGAGAATGAAGTCTGCTTGGCTAAGAGGCTTCCCTTTGCTGTTAATGCGGACAAAAACCTCTGACACCTGTTCTTCATTAATATGAGCTGAAAGTTCCAGCGCGGTAAAAGGGAAGCCGGTGAGATTTTGAAGCCTTGTGAATGCTTTTTTTATCTGTTTTCTTTCTTCTTCAGCAACATCACGCGCTGACGCGAGTTTATCCAGATACTCATCGACTATTTCAAACATATCCGCATCGTCCTGCCATAAAACTGATATGTTGGGGATAAAAGCCTTATCCCGTCGGATAGCGGCGTCAGCGACTTCGAACTTCTCGTGTAGCGGATTGAATGCTATTTCGATTTTTTCCTGATTGAAATTTTCACGTATGACCGAGATGCCCCTCACAACGGCGTAAAGAGAGGTAAGACGTTGCTGACCATCGACTATAAGCAGGTTCGGTGTTTTCATTTTGTTGCTAACACCAATAGTTTTTTCCCCGCCACCAGCACCGTTTTGCCAAAAGAGAAGATATCCTACCGGATAGCCGTGGTACATGGAGTCAAAAAGGTCACGAACCTTTATATTTTTCCAAACGAAAGGGCGTTGGATATCTGGCAGACCAATAACGCCAAGCTCTATACCCTCAACTAGCCCACCTAGGTTGTATCTAACCTCTTTAAACAATGTTTCGGCCATGGTTCTCCCTTTGAAGAATTAATCAATACAATAGGTTATAGCCTCTGCAAGAATAACGGTACAAGCATTTGCCCTCGGTTGAATATGCCTATGTTGCCATAACTGTCATGTTATTGTAACCTTTGACTATAGAAAGGTAAAAATATTTATGGACGCTTTGGGGGTCTTGTGCGTCTCGCTGGTTTTCATTGTTATCGCCATCGGCGTAATCAGGGAAAAGCCGCGAAAGCCGAACACTTTGTGGAAGATGATCCGGGTACCAATCCAGCCAATGCGGGTATTGACCCTGTAGCTACTGCCATCTACGGCGCCCCGCTTGACCGTTAATCATCCATCCCGTCTGTAAGCCCACCCGATTCCTTTCCCTATCGCTGGTCTTTGCTCGCTATCCAGTTATTGGCAATCTCCCCAGGACCATACTTTTCGGTTTTTGTTTTAGTGTAAACATCAGAGATTCTTTCGTAGGTATCCACAATGCGGCTGTCAACTCTTTCGGCAGACTTTGTCTCGGCTGAAACATCTCCCCTAGCATTCGTGATAAAAGCGCTTCCACCTATATCCAGAGAGGCCTTCGCTGTATCAACGTCAACTCTATCAAGTTTTGACACCATCCCGATGGCTCACTTTTACAGCGCCACACTGGTACATTTTTGTAGCGCCATTGACAAGAGGAACTTACGGCGCCAACGCCTTCGTTGCTTAGATCACACGGACTTAGCGAGCGCGAATCGGAAATACTGCTCTGGGTGGCTTTTGGAAAAACCAACAAGGAAATCGGTAGGATACTGACAATCAGTCCACGCACGGTACAAAAACATCTGGAGCACATCTATATAAAGCTTGGAGTGGAAAACCGTACAGCCGCGTCTGCCCTGGCTTTTGAATTCATGCGGAGGAGCGATACCTGAGCCAGATCGAAATGCAACTTGATTGTCCCGTTACACTCCCCCCGCCACGCCAACGCGGAACAACCCGCAAAATATCAAAAGTGCAGGACCTCTATTCCTGGAACGGATAGTCTGTGTATCCCTTTTCGCCGCCGCCATAGAACGTTGACGGGTCAGGAGTGTTCAACGGCGCGTCTGTTTCCAGTCTTTTCACCAGATCCGGATTGGCGATGTATAGCTGGCCGAACGATACCGCGTCGGCCATCCCGCCCGCTATCACCTCGTTCCCGCTCGTCTTGTCATAGCCGCCGTTGATCAGTAGCACGCCTTTATACGCCTCCCGCAACCTGAACGGGGGCACAACCGTGGAGCCATGCCGGATATCCCTTTCCAGGGCGTTGACGATATGCAGATAGGCCAGGTCGAACCGGTTCAGCTCACCGGCCAGGTATGTGAATGTCGTCACCGGATCGGAGTCGGACATATCGTTGAACGCGCCGCTGGGCGAGAGGCGCATGCCCACTTTCCCCCCACCCCACACGGCCGTCACCGCTTCTGTAATTTCCAGATGAAACCGCGCCCGGTTTTCCACGGAGCCGCCATAGGCGTCTGTCCGTTTGTTACTGACGTCGCGCAGGAACTGGTCCGGCAGATAACCATTGGCGCCATGAATTTCCACACCATCGAAACCGGCTTCTTTCGCGTTTTCGGCGGCCTGACGATATTGCTCCACGACACCGGGAATCTCGTCCGGTTCAAGCGCCCTGGGAGTGACGAACGGCTTCATCCCCTCGTAAGTGGCCGCCTCGCCTTTGGGCGCTATGGCGGACGGGGCTACGGGCGGCTCGCCTCCGTGATGGTCCGGATGGGAAACTCGGCCCGTGTGCCACAGTTGCAGGAAGATGTGGCCCCCTTTTTCGTGAACCGCGTTTGTGACGACCTTCCAGCCTTCCACCTGGGCTTCGGAGTGAATGCCGGGGGTCGCCGGATAGCCGACGCCCTGCGGCGAGACCTGCGACCCTTCGGTGATTATCAGCCCGGCCGTGCCCCGTTGTTCATAGTAGGTGGCCATCAATGATGTGGGAATGTTTTCCGGCGCCCTGCATCTTGTCATCGGCGCCATGAAGATCCGGTTGGAAAAAGTGTACGGGCCTATTTCGATCGGTGTGAATAAATCATTGGTTGTCATTGGTTTGCCTTTCCAAGCTCTTCGGGTCGCTCGATGATATAGGCTCGTAGTATATAGCCTGCGTTCGAGTCTGCATAGCTGTTTGCCTGGATACTGGTCAAGCCAACCGGGTAAAAAAAAGCCCCCGCCAAACAGGCGGGGGCGAAAGAAAAGCCTTATTGGAAAGACTTAGAAAGCAAATTCGAGCATCAGCAGGAACTGGCTGTCATGCTTCTTCCCGTCACCGCTGTAGGTGGAGTACTCGGGAACGAGCTCCACGTTC
>JAJRZK010000024.1 GCA_024275315.1 Nitrospirota bacterium | reverse complement strand
AAATCAAGGTGGATTGGCTTCGGAAGAATATCTGGTATAATCAGTTGAGAAAAACAGTCCGTCATCGAACCCCCTTCCGGGTTATCAGCGTTAACATACTGATATATAAAATCGAAAGTGGGGTTCGTCTGCCTTTCCGATAACCTTTTATGAATTATCCGGGCTAGATAAAATTTTGTTGGTTTAAAACTCCTGGTCGAACTCCGGATCCAGAGCCAGGCATTTGTCATAAGCTTTTCTGGCCTCGGCCTCGTTTCCGGAAGCCTTCAGGGCTCTGCTCAGGTTAAACAGGATCCCGGGATCGTCCGGTTCGAGCTTTATCGCCCGCCGGTAATGTTCCACGGCTTTTTCTGGCTGGCCCCTTTTGCGGCATATAATCCCCAGGATGTTGTGACAATAGGATTCGTCGGGCGTTTCTTTTTGTATAATTTTCAGGATGGCTTCCGCCTTGTCGATCAACCCGTATTGCAGGAAAAGCTCCGCTACCAGCTTTCGATACTTCAGATTGCTCCACTCCAGTTTCAAGGCTCGTTCCAGAGCAAAAGAAACTTTCTTGATGTCATTATTCTGAAAATACGCCTCGGCCAGGCTTATCCAGCTATCCGCGTCTTTCGGCTCCATTTTCCTGATCCGGTCGAACACCTGCATCGCCTTTTGTTTTTCGCCCATTTTCTTGTATGTGACCATCAGGTTATAGTTGGCCGCCAGAAAATCAGGATCCAGCTCGGATGATTTCTTGAAATCCTGGACTGCGCGGCCCATCAGGTTCTTATTACCCTCCTTGTCACCTTTTGCCCTGTACGCCTGCCCCCGGAGGTTGAGACCCCTGGACATCAGTTGCGCTTTCTGGTCCGCCGCCCTGGTTTGAGCCTCGGTCATGGTGATGACAGAGTTGAACGTGACTATGGAATCGTTCAGCCGGCCGGCCTTAAGTTGTATTTCGCCCAGCTTTTCATACGCCGCCACCAGGCCGCTGACGCTGGCGGATTGTTTAGCGTGCTTGATCGCCTTGTCATGCTCTCCATTCGCGGCATAGTGGTCCGACAAAAGGTCGAGCGCCCTGGTCGAGTTTTGATTTAGGTCCAGCGCTTTTCGAAGATACGGCGCCGCCTTGCCGCTGGTTCCCAGGTTAATAAACATCTCTCCGAGTTGCAAAAAAATCGGCTCGTAAAATGGAAACGCAACCTGGAGGAGATTCAGACGCTTGATAACTTCGATGTACAGGTTTTTCTTTTCCTTTTGCTCTGTGACCAGGTCCAGGTGATGTTTTTCTATCTCCCCCTCGGTTTTCCTGTAATAATCGCTAACCTTGTCTGTCCGAAACTTCGCGGCCCCCTTGACCTGGTTGATCAGGGCCATCGAGGTAAGAGGTTTTACCACATATCCGTCCGCGCCCTCCTTGCGGGCCTTGATTATATCCTCGGATGTTTTAAGAAACGATGTCAGGATAACCGGGATATGCGCCAGGTCCTTGTCCCCCCGGATTGATTTTAAAAGGTCCATACCACTTAGCTGTGCGTTTTGGGCGTCCGCGACCACGATATCCCCGACCCCGGACTTGACCAGGTCCAGCGCCTCCTTGGAGTCCTTGAGCGACCTGGAATCGTGGTATTTAAGCTCTCTTAGGGCTCTGCGGATTATGTCCCTGTTCCTGCTCTGTCCATCGGCGAGGATAAGAATGGTTTCCCTGCTGTTGTTTTGTTGCAATGTCACATTTCCTGGACCGGCTTACAGTCCGGCGCGGTTAAACATTGCCAAATCCAGGTATGCTTTGGCGCCTCAGCTATTGCCGTTGAGGATGTCATTTATGGAAACCATCATTTCGGGCAGATCAAACGGCTTGCTGAACGACAGATCCGCGCCAACGTTTTTGGCTACGGACAGCAGGAAATCCACATCATCGGCTTCGGCGACTTTTGTTCCGCCGGATATGACGATCACTTTTAACTTTGGGAAATCCCGCTTCAGCGCCATGATTATTTCTATGCCTTCTTTTTTCGGCATAACAATATCGGTGATCAGCAGATCAGCGGGATTTTCTCGAAAAAGGCTCTCCGCCTGTTCTCCATCCTGCGCCAACTCCACCTCGTACCCTTCCATCTCCAGAGCGCGTTTGAGCGAAAGCCGAATGCCTTCTTCGTCATCAACTATAAGAACTCTAGCCACGGGTCAAATCTCGAAATGTGTGGTTTTGCAGATGAACCCCTCCAACTTCCCGCTATACGTGAGGTTACTATAACGCCGGCTGGTTGGGAAACAAAATACTGGTTTCGACCGGGATATCCCGGCGACCCGGATGATCGTGAGCGGAGCCCCGGGCCCGCTTTGCGAAATTTTATGAAAATATCAGCGACAGTTGTTTATTGAAACCCGCCGGCGGAGCTGTCGTATGTGTAGGGGCTTTCGTTGCAATTGGGGTGATCCGCCGAGGCGGTCCATTTGCTGTTGTCCGCCGTGGAGGAGACTAAGGTGACGCCGGTGGACCAGTAAAACTGGGGAACATTGGACGAGTTGTCCGCGTTGCGGGTTACGGCCAGGTATTGATCATAATCGTAAAAATAGGCCTCCTCGGCTATGGCCAGGTTCGCCAGGTCTGATTTGACCAAAGCGCAATAGCTCTTTTGCCGATACGAGGAGAATTGGGGTATGGCGATCGAAGCGAGAATACCAATAACGGCGACCACGATTAACAGCTCTACGAGTGTAAAACCCTTGTTTTGATTTATCACCGCAAGGTTACCCATCACATACATGCAATTGAGTTGTATTATAACAGATATTTCACTTGAACTGAAATTAATTGATACGGGAAACGTCCCGAAAACAGGTGTTTTTCAGAGCTTTATCTTTCGAACCCCGGCGTTTCAGCGCTTTTGCGGTTGTTGCAAATAACACCCTGGAGGCCAGGCTTGTATTACGATGGATAAGGGAACATATCCCCACAGCGACTGCGCGCGTCTGTTTTCGCCTGTACGACGCATCCGCAAGTGTCACCTATGGTGGGCTGGATATTTGGCGTCGCCAGCGTAAAGTCGCAACGGGAGGAGCCATCCTGAAAAAGTCCGCCTGAAAAGAGGGAAGATCATGGACGGCAAATGAAAAATGTCAGACAATGCACAATAACAAAGTTACGCCACGGCTCGATTCCCGGGGGATAATAAGGCATGCGAAGTTCCGACAAGATATACGTGGCCGGCCATAAGGGTCTGGTCGGGTCCGCAATAGTGCGCGCCCTGGAAAAAGAGGGATACACCAACTTGATTCTTCGGTCCAGAGAGGAAATGGACCTGGAGGACCAGGCGAAAGTTCGGGATTTTTTTGAAACGGAACGGCCCGATTATGTCTTTCTCGCCGCGGCTCGGGTCGGCGGCATCATGGCGAACAGCACGTATCGGGCGGAATTTATCTTCAACAACCTGATAATCCAGACAAATGTGATCGACGCCGCGTGGCGTAGCGGGGTCGAAAAACTCCTCTTTCTGGGAAGCTCGTGTATCTATCCACGCCAATGCCCCCAGCCCATGAAGGAGGAATATCTGCTTACCGGCCCCCTGGAACCGACCAACGAGCCGTACGCCATCGCAAAAATCGCGGGTATAAAAATGTGCGAGGCGTACAACGATCAATACGGCACGAGTTTCGTTTCCGTCATGCCCACGAATCTGTACGGCCCGTTCGACAATTTCGATTTGGAAACGTCGCACGTGGCGCCGGCGCTGATACGCAAAATTCACACGGCGAAAATTAATGGAGACCCGTCCATCAGGATCTGGGGAACCGGCGCCCCCCGGAGGGAGTTCATGCACGTAGACGACATGGCCTCGGCGTGTTTGTTTGTCATGAGGCGCGACTCGACCAGAATGGTGAACATCGGTGTCGGCTACGAAGTTACAATCAGGAAGCTGGCGGAGATGGTGTGCGAAGTTGTCGGCTTCCGTGGCGAGCTGATTTTTGACCCGTCAAAGCCCGACGGCTCCCCGCGAAAGCTACTCAACGTGTCACGGCTCAACGATATGGGCTGGACGCCGAGGATAGGGCTGGCCGAAGGGTTGGCGAATACGTACAAATGGTTCAGTGATAATCTGGCGGCGAAGTATGGGGCTTGATCACATTATCAGGCCAGCCTGCGTGGCGGGGATCATCGGTCGTCATAATAATCTGCGTAAAACATGAAAATTTCCCTTGTTCAGATAAACCCGACCATCGGGGCGATGGAAAGCAACTCACGCAAGATCATCGAGGCTGTCAAACAAGCCGGGGAGCTTGGCGCAAACCTGGCTATCACCTCCGAAATGGCAATCACCGGATACCCCCCCAGGGATCTGCTGGACAGGCCGGATTTCGCGTCGGATTGCGAGGCGGCCCTGCGTGGGATGATATCGGAGGTGAAAGGGATCGCGGTTCTTTGCGGCCATATAGAGCGGGTGGACATCCGCAGGGGAAAACACCTGGCCAACGCCGCCACACTGTTCAGGGATGGCGAAGTGTTGGGTCGCTCACAAAAGATGCTGCTTCCGACGTATGACGTGTTTGATGAGCTGAGATACTTCAGTCCTGGTGAACGCCCGGCCTTGTGCGAGTTGGACGGCGTAAAAATCGGCGTAACGATCTGCGAAGATGTCTGGAGCGAGCCGGGTTATGACAACGTCGGCTCTTATGACCGCAACCCGGTGGAAGAGCTTGTAAAAGAAGGAGCGGAGATGATCGTCAACCTTTCCGCCTCCCCGTACCACCTCGGCCAGCGGGCGTTGCGTGAAAGCCTCGGGCAAGCGATAGCAAGAAAACATGGCGTTCCGTTTTTCCTGGTCAACCAGGTTGGTGGCAACGACGACCTGCTGTTTGACGGGCACAGCTTCGCCATGGCAAAAGATGGCGCTGTAGTGGCCAGGGCCAAGGGGTTTGAGGAAGACATGGTGACCGTCGACACGCAAAGCTGGACCGGTGACATCAGGGAGGTGGAGCGGTCCAGGGAGGGGAAGGTGTACAGGGCGCTTTCCATGGGAATTCGCGATTACCTGGGCAAATGCCGGTTCACCAAAGCCGTCATCGGCCTTTCGGGAGGTGTCGATTCGTCCGTTGTCGCCGTGCTCGCGGTCAACGCGCTCGGGCCGGAGAACGTGACCGGCGTGAGCATGCCGTCGCAATATACGGCTAGAATGAGCGAGGATGACGCGGCCACGCTAGCCAGGAACCTGGGCATCGAGTTTCATACGGTTCCGATCAAGGGGCTGTTCGAAATGTATAAAAAGACTCTCAAACCGCTGTTCGAAGGGCGCGAGGAAGACGTGACCGAGGAGAACCTGCAGGCCCGGATCAGGGGCGATATCCTGATGGCCGTCTCCAACAAATTCGGCGGGATGGTGCTGTCCACCGGCAACAAAAGCGAAACTGCGGTGGGCTACTGCACATTGTACGGCGATATGGCGGGCGGCCTGGCGGCCATTTCGGACCTGCCCAAAATCAGTGTCTACAACCTCGCCAGATGGATAAACCGGGAGCGGGAGATCATCCCTTCTAACGTGCTGACAAGGCCGCCATCGGCTGAACTCCGCCCAGACCAGACCGATCAGGACAGCCTGCCCGATTATGACACGCTCGATGAAATACTCGAGGCCTATGTGGAAAACCAGGAATCCCCGGAAACGATTATCGCACGCGGTTTCGACAAGGATATCACAATGAAAGTCACCCGGCTGGTGGACAGAAACGAATATAAACGCCAGCAGGCCGCACCGGGCCTGAAGATCACGGGCAAGGCGTTCGGCAGCGGCAGGCGCATCCCCATCGCGCAAAAATACGCGTGAACCTCCGTTGACGCGGGTCGGCTTGTGCGTTTACGGCTGGAGCCGTTTCGCATTCAACCACGCAGATAGGGTTTTAGCGGACCTTTATCCATTACCCTCCATAGATCCAGGGTTCCGGTTTTTCTTGTTTTCTGTATCGTCCGCCTCTGGCGTAGCGCAACAGGCAACCTTCTTATGGCGTCCAGTTTGGCTTTGAAAATGATTTTCCCTCTGCCTTTCAGGGAAAATACGATCGCCGTCACCAGGTTCATTATCAGGTGCTGTGGCAAATAGAGCCAGAACAACGGCCACGGCATGTTCTTGACGAAAGTCCATACCAGGTTGCGGTGGCCATGGTATATCTGGAAATCACTGTGACGCGAAGTGGAGGCGGAGCCAACGTGAGCCACAACGGCTTCATCCACATGAAGGCAGCGCCTTCCCATCAGCCGCAACCGGAATCCCAGATCCACGTCTTCGGAATAGCAGAAATATCCCTCGTCGAAACCACCGGCGTTCATGAATTCCGCGGTCCTGAAAAGAGCCGCCGCCGCGCAGGGAGAGAATACCTCCCGCATTTCCCGGCTAGATTCGCCAATGGGCGCCCCGTGACCTTTGCGCCATACCAGCCCCGACACATGGTAAACATCCCCGGTTCCGTCCAGAAGACCGGGATTGCCGGCGTCCAGCATCCGGCTGGAGAAAAAGGAGAATTCAGGATTACGCCCCGCGGCTTCCAGAAGGTTTCCAAGCCACTCCGGCTCCGGGAAAGCGTCCGGGTTGAGCAGGGCTATCCATTCGCAATCCACGGCCTTTCTGGCGCCCAGGTTGTTGGCGGCGGCGAACCCGATGTTTTTGTCCAGCCGCATAACGTCAACACCCTGACAGCGGTTTTCCATCCCGTCGGCGGATCCGTCGGAGCTTGCGTTGTCTATGATAACCGTTCGTTTCGGACGGACGACCTGGGCTTTCAGGGCATCGAGGGTTTTTCCCAGAAGTTCTCCGGAATTCCAGTTGACTATTATGATAGCCACATCGGACATTTGCTGTTCCACTGTATGTTCCATGCAATCGTATGTTCCATGCAATCAAAGTCACACGGGGCAACATTATACAACAACGCCGGAGCGTGACCGGCAGTCCAGGCGTGACCGCGTTGGATGATGTGGATTTGACCATGTCCTGGTGTTGATTACCAGATTATTTCAGGACATCTTCGATTATTACAAGTTGATTCCAGAAGAAAAGTTTTGCGAAAATCGGTGCGGATTCGAGCGCCGTCCATTTTCCGCCAAATCAAGGGCGGGCTCGTGGCGAATAACTTTGTTATTAGTATAATATCGCCAGCGCAAAAGCCCAGAATATTATTGGTTTCAATCGCCAAATATGCTACAAGGATCGTTTCAAACTAAAAGCCCGGATCACTAGATGGATTTTAGCGCCTACCAGGAAAATGGTCATGCGAAAATCAAGACCATAGATGCGTTGGCGAAAATTACAGCCGCTAAGAAGGCTTCGCAAAATGTCGTCGTGCTGTGCCATGGTGTCTTCGACCTGCTGCATATCGGGCATATCAAGCACCTCGAAGCGGCGCGAAAAATGGGCGATGTCCTCATCGTGTCGATAACGGCCGACAGGTTTGTCAACAAGGGGCCGCACCGTCCCGCTTTTCCGGAGTCGCTGAGGGCGGAGGCGCTGTCGGCGTTGAGCTGCGTGGATTACGTGGTTATAAACCAGGAGCCCACCGCGGTGAATATGATCAACGCCATAAAACCGTCGCAGTATGTAAAAGGCATCGTGCGCGGCGAGGGGAAGAGGGACCATTCCGAAGCTATAGAGCATGAGGAGGACGCCATCCGGAAAGCCGGGGGCAAGATGGTGTTTACCGACGAGGAGACATATAGCGCATCCACCCTCATAAACCGCTTCATGGATATTTTCACCCACGAAGCCAAAGCTTTTTTAAACAGCTTCAGAGAAAGACACACGCCTGAGGAGATCATAGGCTATCTTCAATCCATCCGGCCCCTGAAGGTGCTGACGATCGGGGAGACGATAATAGACGAATACAATTTCTGCTCCGCGATGGGCAAGGCCAACAAAGAGCCGGTGCTCGCGGTTCGCAGCCTGTACAAGGAAACCTACGCCGGCGGGATCCTGGCCATCGCCAACCACATATCCGGTTTTTGTGACAACGTGCGGCTCCTGAGTTTTCTTGGCGAGAACCGCTCTTTTAAAGAATTCATATCGAACCAGCTGTATAGCAATATATCCACCAAGTTCCTGTTAAAACCTGGCGCGCCGACAATAGTCAAACGCAGGTATGTTGAAACATATCTGGGGACCAAGCTTTTCGAAGTGTATGAGATGGAGGATAACTCCGATAATCCCCAGATGGAGCGTTCTTTTCTGGAAAAACTCGATGATTGGTTGCCGGAGAGCGATGTGGTTATTGTCGCGGACTACGGGCATGGTCTTTTTACGGGAAAAACAATAGAAAAAATCTGCGAAAAGTCTAAATTCCTCGCGGTCAACACCCAGACCAACGCTGGCAACAAAGGTTATAACCTGATTTCCAAATATCCGAGAGCTGATTTTATTTCTATCGCGGAACCCGAGATTAGACTGGATAACAGAAACATGAACGTAGGCATACGTGACCTGACATCCAACACGGCTTCACGTCTGAATTGCGGCAAGATGATGATAACGCGGGGGAAAAAGGGATGTCTTTTCTTCGACAATGAAAGGGGATTCGTGGAGGTGCCCGCTTTCTCGGTTAAAATGGTGGACCGCATAGGCGCCGGAGACGCGGTCCTGTCGATTACCGCCCCACTGGTGGCGGCTGGCGCTCCCATGGAAGCGGTTGGATTTCTGGGCAACGTAATCGGCGCGGAGGCCTGTTCGATAATGGGTAACAAAAAGCCTATAGAGCCGTCAGGCCTTTTCCGCCACATTACCTCGCTTATGAATTGAGCGAGACTGGGTATATATTGCTGTATGCAGGATTCATTCTGGAGCGATGAGGTCAACCGGTTAGCCGACCTGCTGTTGCAACTCTCATTTACCAACAGTGATAAAGGTGAACTGTCGCAGGAGGATGGTTTTGCCACCTGGAGCGACATGACCCGCGGTCTGCGTGAAAACGACCGGATCTGTTACCTTGCCGGCAACGGCGCTTCGGCCTCCATGGCCAGCCACATATCCGCCGACCTCGCCAAGAACGCCAGCGTGCACACCCAGGTCTTTTCCGATCTGTCTCTCATCACCGCGATGGCCAACGATATCAGCTATGAGGCCGTATTCTCAGAGCCACTCAAGTCGAGAGGTGTTCCCGGTGATATGCTGCTGGTTATAAGCAGTTCGGGCAGGTCGCGCAACGTGATAAAGGCGGTGGAGACCGCGCGGGAGCTTGGCATGACCGTGGTGACGCTTTCCGCCATGGACAGGGACAATCCGTTGAGATTTATCGGCGACCTCAACGCATATGTTCCGGCGCGGGACTATGGCCACGCAGAAACATGCCACGCGGCTATACTTCATTTATGGGTGGACCTGGTTAGCGTCTCCGGCGCCGGGCGTTAGCCGGGTCCTGGGCGATAACAGAGAAAGGCGGAACATGGCCCGGTTATTCGACAGATCACGCCTGACGCTCAAACCATTGTCAGACAGAAAAAACGAGCTGGATATTTCTGTCGTTAAAAAGCTGGAAGAGGGCGGGGGGGGCGAAGGCGACTTTCCGGAGCTTGCCGAGGTGGCGTCGCGTATTGTTTCCTCGCGTGAAAACAACGCTTCGGTAATAATGATTTTGGGCGCTCACGTCCTCAGGAGGGGAACCCAGCGATTCATCATTGACATGATGGAGAAAGGATTCATTTCGCTGGTGGCCACCAATGGAGCGGCGATTGTCCACGACTATGAACTCGCGCTGACGGGCGAAACCACGGAAAGTGTCGCGCGATACATATCAGAGGGTCAATTCGGCCTTTGGGAAGAGACCGGGCGGATCAACGATATTGTGGCGGACGGGTATAGGCGCGGCCTCGGAATTGGCGAAGCCGTCGGCAGAGCCATCGAGGAGGAGGGCTTGAAATATCGCGACACCAGCCTGTTCGCCGCCGGGTACCGGTTGGGCGTGCCGGTGACATCTCATGTGGGGATTGGATACGATATAGTCCATGAACACCCGAACTGTGACGGAGCGGCGTACGGCGGAGCGAGTTATATCGACTTTTTAAAATTCACCCACGAGATCGAGAATCTTGAAAACGGGGTGGTGATGAATTTTGGAAGCTCTGTCATGGGGCCGGAGGTGTTTTTAAAAGCGTTGGCCATGGCGCGAAACGTCGCCAAAAAAGAAAAGCGCGAGATCAGTGATTTCACGACACTTGTTTGCGACATTCAGGCTGTTCCCGGCAATTTTCACAAGGAGCCTTCCAGGGACAATCCGATTTATTTTTTTCGTCCGCTGAAAACCATGCTTATTCGCACTGTGGCCGATGGCGGTAAAAGCTTTTATGTTCGTGGATCGCACGAGGATACCATTCCCTTTCTATGGAAGCGGTTGACTCGATGACCGGTTAACTGGTTAACCTGAGGTTAACGGGTTGGCCTGATTTGCCGGAAATGTATTTTGTTTCGAGTTTGGAGATTTTATGGCTGATAAATTGAACGCAAACCCTGAACCGCTCCTTTTTGAATCTGTCCTGATCACCGGGGGGGGCGGATATGTCGGAAGCGCTTTAACACCGCAACTTTTGGCTGATGGTTACAAGGTGAAGGTGGTGGACACATTCTGGTACGGCAAGGATGTGTTTGACGACATTGCCGACCATCCACACCTGCGGCTTGTTGAGATGGACATACGCGATGGAGACAGGATGTTTGATGAACTCGAGGGCGCCGACGCTGTCATACATCTCGCCTGCATATCAAACGATCCAAGCTACGACCTGGACCCCGCGCTTGGCAAATCGATCAACTATGACGCGTTCGGAACACTTATCCGGAACGCAGCCAAACAAAAAGTTAAAAGATTTATATACGCCAGCTCCTCAAGTGTTTATGGCGTCAAGGATGACCCGCACGTAAAGGAGGACGCCGAGCCCCAGCCGATGACCGATTATTCAAAATATAAACTTGCCTGCGAGCATGACCTTCTCCAGATGAGCGACGCCGGGAACATGGTGAAAGTGATTATCCGGCCGGCGACTGTTTGCGGTTACGCGCCCCGCCTGCGACTCGATCTGGCGGTGAATATTTTAACTATCCACGCCCTTGTGAACAAGAAGATACGGATATTCGGCGGAAAACAGCTCAGGCCGAATATCAACATACTTGATATGGTGAGGGCGTACCAGGTTCTGCTGACGGCCGAGTCGGAAAAAATCAACGGTGAGGCTTTTAACTGCGGGTTTCAGAATATGGCCGTCGAGGATATCGCCAAGTTGATCCGTGACATCATCGAAGATGAAAATATCGAGCTTGAATATGTGCCCACCGATGACAACCGCTCTTACCACATCAACTCGGACAAGATAAAAGATGTGTTGGGATTTGTCCCTGATCACAACATAGAGGACGCTGTTAACAGCATTGCCGACGCGTACGACAACGGCCTGATCGGCGACCCGATGACCGATCCGAGATACGCCAACATAAAGCTGATGAAGCAACTGTGCGTCAAGTGACATCCGGGTAATATGAAGACACTCTCCGTGGGCGTTGATTTCGATAACACGATAGCCGATTACGACGAGTTGATCCGGGATGTGGCGCTGGAAAAAAATTTCATCAGCTCCGGCGCCACGAAAAATAAAAAACTGATACGCGACTCAATACGCCTCCTTCCAAACGGCGAAACCGAATGGAGGATTGTACAGGGGATCATATATGGAGAAAGAATGCTCGAGGCGAAACTCGGCGATGGTGTGAAGAATTTTTTTGCGGAATGCACCAGGCGCGGGATTGCCTTATATATAGTCAGCCACAAGACGGAATACGCCGATTTTGACGCCACGAAAACCAACCTGCGCGAGGTGGCTCTTGACTGGATGGGCAAGCATGGTTTTTTTGTTGAGGATAATATAAAAATCAGCCGTGAAAATGTTTATTTCGAACCCACAAGGGAGGAGAAGATAAAACGAATCGCCGGCCTGCGGCTTACGCATTTTATCGATGACCTGGAGGAGACTTTTCAGGAGCCCGGTTTTCCTGCGGGGACAACAAAGATTCTCTATTCCCGAAACCATGACCTGCCCCCGGGTTCGCCTGTTGTAGTCAAGCGCACCTGGGCTGACATTCAGAAATATCTGTTTAATGACTGCAACTGATACGACCGATCACAAGCTGGCCGCCGAAGTGTCCAGACTGCTGAACATTCCAGTCGCGTCTGTGGCGAACATTGGAACCGGGCGCAACAGCAGGGTCTACAGGATAATATGCGATGACGGTTCCGACTATACCGCAAAGCTCTACTACGGAAAAACTATGGACAACCGGAGCAGGCTTGACGTGGAGTTTTCCGGATTGAATTTCCTGCGTGGCGCCGGTGTCAGATGTGTCCCTGAGCCGGTTGTTTGTGATGAAAAAAACCAGCTGGCGATATACAGGTTTATCGATGGCAGACAGATCGGTTCAGACGAAGTCGGGGCGGGGGAAATTGATCAATGCCTGTCGTTTGTAAAAGAGCTCAAAGAGCTCGCCCGCGCCAACATGCGCGAAAACCTGTGGCCCGCGGCGGAGGCGTGCTTTTCGGCGCAGGATATTATCGACAACCTGGTGTCCCGTCTTGATTTGCTAAACGCCATTGATGAGAATGGAGGAGCGTATCAGGAGCTGAAAGACTTCCTCCATAACCGGTTTGCGCCTGCTTTGGAGACAATTTCGAATTGGGCCACACTCGATCTGGAAAAACAGGGTGGGTCTGCGACAGGCTGTCTGCCGGACGATAAACGAACGTTGAGCCCGTCCGACTTCGGATTTCACAACGCCCTGCTTCTTGGGAACGGCAGGGTGGTGTTTTTGGATTTTGAATATTTCGGATGGGACGATCCGGCTAAATTAATTTCCGATTTCCTGTTGCATCCCGCCATGAAACTTGATAGACACTTGAACGACCGGTTCGCGAAAGGAGCGGTTAAAATCTTTGAATCCGACAGCGCGCTGGAGCCAAGGTTAAAGGCTGTCTACCCGTTGTTCGGTCTGAAATGGATATTGATTATGCTTAACGTATTTATCCCGGAATATTCGAGAGCCAGGGGGAACGTTGCTGACCACAAGGAGTCGCTTGAAGGCGCCAGAGAGCGCCAGCTCCATATGGCTTGCTCGAGGCTGGACCATGTTGTTTCTGAATATCAGGCTTTCCCATTCGATCTATGATTACAAAAGGAAAGACCAGCGCGCTGGACGAAAGATCCAGAGAGCTTCGTAAAACGATCGTGCACACGTTAAATGAAGCCGGCAGAGGCCATCTGGGACCGGCGTTTTCCATTGTTGAAATTGTGCGGACATTATATGACGACGTGATGCGCTACAGGCCTAACGACCCGGCCTGGTCCGGGCGTGACCGGTTTATCCTCAGCAAGGGGCATGGATGCGTGGCCCTTTACACGATTTTGGCTGACAAGGGCTTTATACCGCGTGAAAAGCTCGAGGGGCTGTGCAAGTTTGACGGGATGCTTGGAGGCCATCCGGAAAGCGATATTCCCGGCGTGGAAGCTTCCACGGGCAGTCTCGGGCACGGACTGTCCATAGGGATCGGCATGGCGCTCAACGCCAGGCATAAAAAGTATGACTGTCGCGTGTTCGTGCTGATGGGTGACGGGGAGTGCAACGAGGGATCCGTTTGGGAAGCGGCGTTAAGCGCGTCGAAACACAAGCTTGCGAATCTGGTGGCCATGGTCGATTACAACAAATCACAGGCGTATGGATTCTCCAGCGAAGTGCTGGACTTAGAGCCGTTCGCCGACAAGTGGAAAAGCTTCGGCTTTGCCGTAACCGAGGTCGACGGCCACGACATGGCTCAATTGCGGGCGGCGGTGGACAAAACTTCCAATGACAAACCAACTTGCGTCATATGCCACACTGTAAAGGGGAAGGGAACCTTGCTTACGGAAAACAATATGGCGTGGCATCACAAAAATAAAATCAGCGAAGAGGAGCTTCGTCAGGTGCTCGAGGGGCTTGGGGGTTGATTATGCGCAGGACATGTCTCAACTCCGTTTACAAACTGGCCAAAGAGGACGACCGGGTTTTTTTCATCGGCTCCGACCTTGGCGTGGGCACGCTGGATATCTTCAAGCAGGAGATGCCGGACAGGTTTTTCATGGAGGGTATCAGCGAACAGCACGTCATAGGAATGTCATCCGGGCTTGCGATGGAGGGAAACATCCCCTATGTAAACACCATCGCGGTTTTTCTCACCAGACGATGTTTCGAGCAGATATGCCTCGACTTGTGCCTGCACAACGTTAACGTTCGCCTGATAGGCAACGGAGGCGGGCTTGTATACGCCCCTCTCGGTCCCACTCATTTTGCGACAGACGACATCGCCATTTTGCGCACTTTACCGAACATGACTATTCTCGCCCCGGCCGACGCGAAGGAGATGGAACGGCTGATGAGGCTTACTCTCGATTATGACGGGCCTATCTATATCCGGCTGGCCAAGGGGGGCGACAAGATTGTGACACCGGATGACAGGAAATACAAAATCGGGAAATCGGTTGAGGTCAGGGATGGCAGGGACGCTCTGATTATCACCACCGGCATCGGGTTGCAGATCGCTCTTGAAGCCGCCGATGAGCTCGCCGGCAAGGGTCTAGACGCAGGCGTTCTCCATATCCACACCGTAAAACCGCTGGATGTCGAGTCGATCAGGGACAAACTCGCCGAAGTTCCGGTCGCTGTCACAGTGGAGGAGGGGGTTGTCACCGGCGGGCTGGGAAGCGCCGTCGCCGAAATCATCGCCGAGGCCGGTTTTGAGCAGGTGAAAAAATTCAGGAGAATAGGTATTCCGGATGTTTTCTGCGAGCATTTCGGCTCCCAGGCCCTTCTGCTGGAGAGCTTCGGCATCACTTCTGAAAATGTGGCTCGTACCACGCTCGAGCTTGCAGGAGGAAAATAGACCATGGGTAAGCTACTGTCCGTCATAACGCCGCTTCATAAACGCACCCAGCGTGACTACATCGGCCGGATGACCGATGACAAGGTCGCCTGTATGAAAGTCGCCCGCAGATACGGCAGGGACTTCTGGGATGGAGACAGGAGGTATGGCTACGGCGGATACAAATATGACGGCAGATGGTCCGTTGTAGCCAAAAAACTTATTGAAACCTATTCCCTGCCCGATGACGCGAAAATACTGGATGTAGGAAGCGGGAAGGGTTTTTTACTTTACGAATTCACGAAGCTGGCGCCAAGGGCCACGGTCGCCGGTTTTGATATTTCCGAATACGCGATTGAAAACGCGAAGGAGGAGGTGAAACCATATCTCTTCAAGCTCAGCGCCGATTCCGAGTATCCATACGACGACAAGGAGTTTGATCTGGTAGTCTCCATCACCACACTGCACAATCTTCCCGTTGACAGGTTGGGTGTGGCGCTCAGGGAAATCGAAAGAGTGGGCAAAAACAAATATTTCGCCGTGGAAAGTTTTCGATCCGAGCTCGAGCTTTTCAATCTCCAGTGCTGGGCGTTGACCTGCGAGGCGTTTTTCCGTCCGGAGGGCTGGGTCTCGCTGTGCGACCAGGCCGGGTATACCGGCGACTATGAATTTATTTATTTCGAGTAGGTGACACTGTCGATCATGAGCCGGGTTTACTCCCAAATGAAAATATTCCATTATATGGACAAGATCGACTCGCTCCCGGCCGACTGCGACACCATTTTGCCTCCAACCCATATCCGGATCAAACCCACGAACGTATGCGGCCACAACTGCTGGTATTGCGCCTACAAGTCATCGGATCTTCAGCTCGGCAAGGATATGAACGAGCGGGACTCTATTCCGAGAGAAAAGATGATGGAGATCATAGATGATCTTGCCGATATGAATGTAAAAGCGGTCACTTTCAGCGGCGGGGGAGATCCGTTTTATTATCCTCACCTGGCGGAGGCGGTGAAAAAGCTCGCGGAAACGGGCATAGCGTTCGCCGCGCTTTCCAACGGCTCGAGGCTTAAAGGTGAGGTGGCGGAGCTGTTCTCGACATATGGCACGTGGCTTCGCATATCCCTGGATGGATGGAACGACAAAAGCTACTCCGAGTACAGGGGCGTAAAAGAGGGTGAATTCAGCCGTGTGATGGAGAATATACGTAGCTTCAAAAAATTGTCCGGCTCATGCTATCTTGGCGCTGTTGTGATAGTCGACCAGAAAAACGCCTCTCACGTCTACGATCTCACAGCGACGCTCAGAGACGCAGGCGCCGACAGCGTGAAGATATCTCCGGGGATAGTCAGCAACAACGGAGGAAAAAACAACGAGTATCACCAGAAGATATTCGACAGTGTAAAAGCCCAATCGCAAAAGGCCATCGAGAAGATGGCCCGAAACGGATTCGAGATATTCGATTCCTACCATCTGCTGGACGAGAAGTTTAAAAAGGATTACTCCTGGTGCCCGTATCTTCAGATATTGCCCATAATCGGGGCGGACCAAAACATATATTCCTGCCAGGACAAGGCTTATAACCTGGATTGCGGATTGATAGGATCGATCAGGGACCAAAGCTTCAAAAGCTTCTGGTTTTCAGACAAGGAGAAGTTTTTTACCATTGACCCCTCCCGGCATTGCGATCACCATTGTGTTTCCAATTCCAAAAACAGGCTTATCATCGATTATCTGAGCTCCGATGAGAAGCATCTGGGGTTTGTGTGATATTTTGAAGATAATTATTTTCTATCGGCCGTCAACCAGATGAAACTTGATAAGACCCAAGAGCCGCAATATAACCGGCTACTCGAGCTTCGCGACAAAAAAGGAATTACGCCGCTTGGCTTGATGACAAACCAGGTGTGGCACGACGATCCAAAGCGTCTTGTGTTCACCCTTGCGCGATACAAGTTCGTCTCGAAAATGCTGCACGGAAAGAAAAGCGTTCTGGAAGTGGGGTGCGGAGATGGTTTTGGAAGCAGGATCGTGCTGGCGGAAGTCGACCGCCTGACAACCATCGACTTCGATCCTGTATTTATACAAGACATTGAAAACCGGATGGAGGACAAATGGCGGTTCGACACAAGGCTCCACGATATTCTGTCCGGACCCGTGCCGGGGCGGTTCGACGCGGCTTACAGCCTGGATCTGATAGAGCATATTCCCAGGCAAAGCGAGGAAATATTTTTTTCGAATATATCCGACTCGCTGGAAAACGACGGCGTTCTTATCATCGGAACTCCCAGCGCGCAATCCGAGCCATACGCCTCGCCCTCCAGCAAAGAGGGGCATATCAATCTCAAAACCCATACCGAGCTCAAACGGCTGGCCCGGAAATATTTTACCAACGTATTTGTTTTTTCCATGAACGATGAAGTTGTGCATACCGGATTCTACCCCATGGCGCATTACCTTTTCGCCTTGTGTGTCGGGAAAAAAGGGGCCTGAAAGACTCGCGATCGATACGATGACACACGGATGCGTTCTTGATGGAACCTCTGATAATTGTTTTCACGACGAAACCGATTATCGCAAACTCCTGTAAAAATGAAGCCCGCCCGATGGAGGACAAAACCGGGGGGCGAATCCAAACCATATAACCACTGAAAAGCGGGCGTTACGAACCTGATCATGCCGAGCCAAGCAGGGCGGCGCAAGCCCTCTCCCGAATCGATCCAGGAGCCGCGCTGTCCCCTTTGCGGCGGTTCCGGCGAGCTTCTTCATCGGGATTTGACCGATCGGCTGTACGGGGTCGCGGGACGCTGGCGGTTGTCGCGTTGCGCAAACCGCGACTGCGGTCTCGCCTGGCTCGACCCGGCGCCGAAAGAGCTCGCGGCGGCGTATGAGAGCTACTACACACATGCGATCAGGGACGACGGCTCGTGGCGCCGGAGGCTTTATGAACGGTTGCGTAGCGGGTACCTGGCCACGCGCTTCGGCTATGGGGGTCGCAACACAGAGGTATGGGAAAAATTCGGGGGGAACCTTCTGGCCTGCCTGCCTCATCGCTGCGCGGCTTTCGACGCCGGCGTGATGTGGCTACCCGCGCAACCAGGAGGCAAACTGCTGGAGATCGGCTGTGGAAACGGCGACCTGCTGGAACGGATGGCGGCGCTCGGCTGGCAGGTTCAGGGCATCGAGCCCGATTCGAAATCCGCCGATATCGCTCTCGCCCGGGGTTTGCCGGTCATCGTCGGCGAACTCGGCGACCTCGATGAGCTCGACGAACAGAAATTCGGTCCCGGCGCATTCGACGCGATCATTATGAGCCACGTCATCGAGCATGTCGCCGACCCTGTCGCCCTGCTGCGGGCCTGCCGGAGAATTCTCAAAACCGATGGCCGCCTGGTGACGCTCACTCCCAACCTGGAAGCGCTCGGACGCCGCTGGTTCGGCCGCGACTGGTTGCACCTGGATCCGCCACGGCACCTGCATCTGTTTACACCGGAGTCCATGTTAATCGCATGCGACCAGGCTGGGTTTGTCAACGCCTCATGCCAGACCACCATACGCGACGCGAACTGGACCCTTGGCGCCAGCCTGGCGTTGCGTCTCAAGGGTCGCTACCGCATGGGGGAGCTGTCCTGGTTGACGCGAACCGCCGGACTGGCGCTTCTTTATCTGGAATGGTTTTACATATGGTTCGACGACCGGACGGGCGAAGAGTTGGTCGTCGTCGCGCGTAAAGGATGATAAAAGCCTTGGTCAACTGGTCGCATTTTATACATCGAGTCAAATTTGAATTACGTCGCATCCATCGGCAGGGTTTCCCCGTTGTGTTTCTCAAGACGGTCGCCCGTCTGATCAGTGTGGCGCTCTGGTTGCTACTGTTACCGCTCACAATCATTTTGCATCTTGCGGGATTCAGACGCGTCATGGTTTTTACCGATAGAATCGGGCACCTGGCCCTCGAGCCGGACTGCCTGCTCAAGGAGCGGGCCCTTGGCCTTGTTCGCTGGCGCCGGTGGTTCATTCTCGCTCCGCCAAGGCGCGTCGCCAACAGGCGCCTGTTGAATTACTGGAAACCCCTGATTCGTATCCATGAGAGCAGGGCTGTTTGCTTTGTACTGGAGAGCATGAGCCTTTGGGGGTTTATGCGCCATGACGTCTCCCGCTACGTCCTCGCCATCAACAAGGCTCAGGCCGCTTACCGGATCTATGCGCTATGGGGAGACCGCCCCCCCCTGCTCACCATCACAGAGGCGGACGAGAGATGGGGCGCGCAGGCGTTGCGCCAGTTGGGATTACCCGACGGGGCGTGGTTTGTCTGCGTTCATGTCAGAGAGCGCGGCTTCTCACCCGTCGACGAGGAACTCCACGCCCACCGCAACGGCGACATTGAAGCGGTTTTACCTGCCATACGGGAAATCACCAGCCGGGGGGGATGGGTCATAAGAATCGGCGACCCCACCGGCAAACAACTGCCACCTTTACCCCAAGTCATAGATTATGCGCACCACACCCTGAAAAGCGAGCGGCTCGATATCATTCTTTGCGCCAAGGCCCGGTTTATTCTTGGCAACACATCGGGCATCGCCCTGGTAGGCTCGGCTTTCGGTGTGCCATGCGCGCTGGCCAATATGATTCCGTTTCCAGCCCTGGGGCTTGGTTTAAACGATATCAGCATCCCAAAGTTGCTTTGGTCTGGAGATTTGTCACGATATCTGAGATATCAGGAGATTCTGGATTCCCCGATATCGAGTTTTATATATGCAATCCAATATCGGGAGAATGGAATCAGGGTGGTGGATAATTCAGCGGAGGATATTCGATCGCTCGTGGTGGAAATGTTTCAGAAACTCGAGGGCCGGGACCGGAATGGTAAAATTAACGAGACGCAAAGCGCGGAAGTGGTTAATAAACTCAAACCCCATCATTACGGGTATGGGAGTGTCGCCACTATCGGCTCTTGTTTTATTCGGAAAAACAAAGAGCTGTTCAAAGGCCTGGTCCCGGAGTGAAGCTCCGCGCCCGACTCCGCAGAAAACTTTGCTACCTCTCGACAATCCGTTCGGCGAGGCTGTCACCTGTGTCTTAGGTACGTTCTGTTACCTATGTCTACGGGTCGGACCAAAATCAAAATGGCGGAGAGGGCAGGATTCGAACCTGCGGAACTTTCGTTCAACGGTTTTCAAGACCGCCGCCTTAAACCGCTCGGCCACCCCTCCTTATGTTCCGGATAATATAGCATAACCGGCCTAAGAATTATCTGGCAGGTTCGCCCGCGCCGTTACGATCGCCGTCGTTCACCAGATCAGAGAGCAGGCGTCGTAGAACTTGTTCAGATAGGAGTAGGATCTCGATCCGTTGTCCTCGAATTTCAGCCCGATCTGGTTTTCGTCTTTTCTTGTTTTAACACTGCGCACAACGCACGGGAGCTTGTCCACCATCTCCCCGGAGGGCATGGTTGTTGTGATCACGCATTTATCATTGTGCTTCAGGCTCGTTTTCTTGCAGACAAAAAGACCTCCGCCTTCGCTCAAATCTATCAGGGCCCCTTCCGAGACAGAAGAACCGGAGCTTAGCCTGGCTGGAAGAAACGTGCTGACTCGCTTGCTTTTTCGCAAGTTGATGCTCTGGAAAGAATCGGGGTATTCGGCCATCCAAACACTGATCGGTTTTGTGTACGCTTTTTTAAGGCCCGTCTCGAACCCGTGCACCATGCCATCGCTCAGGAGCCGGACTATGAAAATCGCGTTATGTGGTATGACGACATATCTGCGGTTTACTATCGGTATGTCAAAAGCTATATATTCCGGAACCGAATAACCCCTGATGGCGGAGGCGTATTTCACATTGTCGATTTCTATCTGGCATATATCACCGACCGAAATTTTTACCTTGTCCACAGCTTTCGCACCCTGTTCCGTTGCGCCTGGCCCTACTTGAATTATTGTAACTTTACGATACCTTATTTACTAATAAAATAATCATGCCCCTATTCTGGTCTGTCGCAAAGAGTGGCCTTAACTAATTTATATTATGCGTATTACAAAACAGGAAAGGGCGGATAAAAATCGTGAATGATATGAAACGTGACAAGAACCCACATGGCTCATCTTCTTGGTGCGGTAGTTATGTGATTACGTTATACCCACATTACCCGACAGGAGTCATAAAACGATTTGAAGCGCAAATAGGGTTTCCCCTTGTCTTCAAGGAAACACAGACCAACCTGCACATGGTTTTGTATTGTCTGGACCGAGCAAACTTTGCACTTGATGTTTTCCACTTCTCCGCTAGAGGGGAACGAAACGCTGACATGGCAAGTCGCGCCCTTGCTGAAATTCGATTCGTCGGCGTCGATCGTGGAAAACAGGCCCCCTTTTTCGCTTATGTCGATTATAGCTCCGTCGAAAAAGGTGCTCGCCTTGGTTTCCAGCCGTGTCGGTAAAAGAGTGCTGATTCTTCTGCTTTGACGCATGTTAATGGTTTTGAATTTATACGGATAATCCGCCACCCACAGGTTGAACGGTTTTGTATACGACTTTACCAGCGTCGTCTCGAAACCGTGGACCATTCCCTCGTCCAGAAATCGAACGATAAATATGGAACCGGCGGGGATGACCTCATATTTACCCTTTACTATCGGAATATCCAGCAACACATATTTTGGAGCGCAAACCCCCCTGAAGACGGACCGGTATTTTATCACCCCGATCTGTACCTGGCACAATTCCCCCACGGGGATTACGATGTCATTCCTGTTGTCGCTCAATTTGCCCGCTACCTTATCTGGTAAGCCTGTACTTGTTTAAGGAACTCTCTCAAGGGATTGAGCTCATCGTCGTCGATCACATCAAACTCCACACCGTACGAGTTTTTATCGCCCAGGTTGGTTTCCGCTCTCAGGATGCACGCCAGCTTGTCAATGCGCGAGCCTGTTGGGAAATCGATTTGCAGGAAGATTTTCGAACCGACATGGTATGTTTTCTGGCAGACCAGCTTGCACCCACCTTCGCTTATGTCGGTGATCACCCCGACATCGTCGGCTTGGCCGGTTTCGGCGCTCCTGGATATGGTCACTGGTAGCGTGGCGTTGTAACGTTCGTTCTGGCGGTACGAGGTGGCCATGATATCGTCCGGATACCGCAACACGACCAGCTTGAACTCCATGAGAACCCCGAGTTGCGTTGTGGTAAAACCATAGTAGCGCCCCTTGCCGAAAAGCCTTCCTATAATTTCGGAGCTATCAGGCCGGCTCCAGGATATGTCCGGCATCTCGACCAGCAAATAGTGGCTATTCTTCCAGCCGCGCAAAACCGCCTTGGACACTTTTGAGCCTTTTTCAAGGGATAGCTCCATCCCGGTTTCCAGGTTCAGGGTCTCGTTCATCTGTTTTACCCGTAACATCACCGAAAGAATCTGCGCAAAATACGCTGGGATAATTTACAATGGTTCGCCGCTTTATTATAGTACATTGCTTGCCTTGCGCGGCTGGCAATGCCATACAGACCTCGACGCAACACCGTCTTGCACGGCGTCACAGGATGTCGTTACGGTCAGCGGATAGTTTCCAGCCCGTTCATATATGGCCGCAGAGCTTTTGGAATCGAAATGGAACCGTCATCGCACTGCATGTTTTCCATGATCGCCACAACAGTTCTGCCTACGGCCAGACCGGATCCGTTCAGGGTATGGACATATTCCGGTTTGGATTTTTTCCCCCTGCGAACACGTATATTCGCCCGGCGGGCCTGGTAATCTGTAAACCAGGAGCATGAAGAAATTTCCCTGTATTTGCCCTGGGACGGAACCCATACCTCCAGATCATAGGTTTTGGCCGCGGAAAAACCGAGATCGCCTCCACACAGGTTCACCACCCGGTACGGCAGGTTTAGCCTGCGCAGGATCTCCTCGGCGTTGCCTGTCAGTTTTTCCAGCTCTGATTCCGCCTCTTCGGCGTACGCCAGCTTGACCAGCTCTACCTTGTTGAACTGGTGCTGGCGGATCAGCCCGGTGGTATCGCGCCCGTAAGACCCCGCCTCCGACCGGAAACATGGAGTAAAAGCACACATAAGCACCGGCATGTCGGCTCCATCGAGAATCTCGCCAGCATACAGGTTTGTAAGGGGCGCCTCGGCGGTCGGGATAAGCCAGTAATCCGTGGAGCTGATCTTGAACAGGTCATCTTTAAATTTCGGCAGTTGGCCTGTGCCGGTCATGGTGTCGCTGTTTACCAGGTATGGAGGAGCCACTTCCAGATAGCCATGTTCGCGTGTGTGAATATCAAGCATGAAATTGATCAGGGCCCGCTCCAGTTCGGCGCCTGGTCCCTTGTAGACGGTGAACCTGGCCCCGGCGATCTTCGCGGCCCTGGAAAAATCCAGAATGCCCAGCGCCTCGCCCAGCTCCACATGCGACCTGGGTCTGAACGTGAATTCCGGTGTTTCGCCCCAGCGTCTTATTTCCACATTAAAGGACTCGTCATCGCCTTCCGGTATGGTTTCATCAGGCGTGTTCGGAATTGTCAGCAGTTTCGACCGGATATCGGACTCGATGTTTTTTAACGAGCTCTCCAGCTCTTTTATTTCAGAGCCGATCCTGCGGGATTCGGACTGGATGTCATCCGCGTTTTCCCCCGATTTTTTTCGCGCTCCGATTATCCTGCTGATTTCGTTGCGGGCGCGTTTGAGCTCATCGGTCTTATGAACCAGATGGAGCCGGTCCTTGTCGAGCTTCAGCAATCCGCCGATGTCATAATCGCCCCCCCGCTTTTCGAGCAGGGCGCGTACACGCTGTTCGTTTTCCCTGATCGATTTTATATCCAGCATGCCATTCGCTACCGTTTTCTCATTCTCATGCGCTTGTTGAGCGAGTCGATTTTCCTGTCCACCAGCTCTTTGTCGGGAAATTCCTTTTTCATGGTCTCATAAACCTCAAGCGCCTCTTTAAGCTGGTCCATATCCTCATAGGCCGAGGCGACGCTGAGATGGATGTCGTACAGGTATTTGTTGCCAGGATAATCGTGCAACAATTGCTTTAGCAGTACAATCGCTTTTTTCGGCTCGCCATTTATCAACCTGGAGCTTGCCACCTGGTAGCGCGCGTCCAGGGCAAGATCACTATCGGGATACTCCTGAAGAAGGGTTTGGTACTCGATGATCGCCTGGGCGTATTCATGCTTGTTAAAATACGCCTTGGCTATAAGATACCTGTATGCGTCCGGTTTGACTGAGTCGGAAAACTCGCTGAGGATTCTTTGGTATTGCAGGATCGCAAGATCATGATCGCCCAGCGAGCGCTCGTATATCTCCGCGATATACTTGTATGCGCGCAGTGTAAGCTTGCTCTTGTCTTCACGCTCGACGACCCGGGAAAAATAATCAAGCGCCCGGGTGGGATCGTCCAGATTCAGGTAGTGTATCTCCCCCAGGCGGAAAAGGGCCATGGACGCAAGTTTCGAGTCGGGATATTCCGCCGTAATCAACCGGAACTTGTCAACCGCCTCGACATATTCATCCTTTAGCCAATGATCCTGGGCCGAGTCGTACAGCGCCTTGTCCCGCCCCTGGCAACCGGATAAAACCATCAGCAGCATAAGAAAAAATCCCTGCGTGGCATTCCGTACCCATGAGCGTTTAATCCGCCTTTGCGTCATCCTGGTCCTGCTCCTGCAACCTGCCCACGGATTGAACCCGGTCTCCTTTGCCAAGGCTGATCACCCGAACTCCTTTCGTGTTGCGACCGATAACGGACACATCGGAAGCCTCGATACGTATCACCACGCCTGAACCGCTGATTATTATCAGGTCGTCACCGGCCTCGACACGTTTGACAGCCACAACAGGGCCCGACGAAGAGTCGATCTTGATATCTATCACGCCCTTCCCCCCGCGCCGCTGCAGCGGATACCTGGCCAGCTGGGTCCTCTTACCATACCCGTCTTCCCTGATTGTAAAATAGGACGCCTGCCCTTTGTCGTCCTGGTCAAACATGGCCATGCCGACAACAGAGCCGCCTTCCAAAAGGGATATGGCGCGAACGCCCCTGGCCGATCTACCCATGGGGCGGATGTCGTTTTCGTGGAACCGGATAGCGTATCCATAGCTGGTGGACAGGACAACGTTCTGCCTGCCATCGGTGACGTTCGCGGCGATAACGTCGTCATCGTCGTCGAGACCGGTGGCGATGATGCCGCCCGCGTGAATTCTTGAAAAAGCGTCCAGGCTGGTCTTTTTAATATATCCCTTGCGCGTGGCGGTCACCAGGAACATGTCTTTACCGAAAGCCTTCACCGGAAATATCGTCGCCACTTTTTCCTCCGGCTGAAGCTGGATCAGGTTTACCACGGCCTTGCCCTTCGCCACCCTGGAGGCGGCCGGTATTTCGTACACTTTCTTACGGAAAATACGCCCGCGGTTGGTGAAAAACAGGATATTGTCATGCGTGGATGCGACGAAAAGATCCTGTACGATGTCCTCCTCTTTCATCCTCATACCCTTCACCCCCTTGCCGCCACGTTTCTGGGCGCGAAATTCGGCTACCGGGTTGCGCTTTATATATCCGGACATCGAGGTGGTCACAACCATGTCCTCCTCGGCTATCAGGTCCTCCATGTCCACTTCGCTCTCAACGGGAACCAGGCGGGTGCGCCTTTCGTCACCGAACACGGTTTTGAGGGTCAGCAGTTCTTTTTTGATAATATTGAGCTTTTCATCCTCATGGTCGCGGATATACTCCAGCCTCTCTATCGTCTGCAATATTTGCTTCCTCTCGTCGATTATCTTGCGCCTCTCCATCCCGGTGAGCCTTTGGAGCCGCAACTCTAAAATCGCTTTCGCCTGCTCCAGCGTGAACCCGAATTGTTCCACAAGCCCCGACCTGGCCTGTTCCGGTCCCTCCGCGGCCCTGATCAGCTTTATGACTTCATTGAGATTTTCAAGGGCCTTGACGTATCCGGCCAGGATATGCTCCCGTTGCCCGGCTTTTCTCAGGTCGAACAGCGTCCTGCGTGTGACAATCACGCGGCGGTGCTCCACGAAATGAAAAAGAGCCTCCTTCAGGTTAAGCTGTCTCGGCCGCCCGTTCACCAGGGCGATCATGATCACGCCAAAAGTGTCCTGTAGCTGGGTATGCTTGTAAAGCTGGTTAAGCGCCACCTGGCCGACGGCGTCTTTTTTAAGCTCTATCACCACACGCATCCCTTCACGGTCCGATTCGTCCCGTATATCGGATATGCCGGTGATTTTCTTGTCCTTGGTAAGCTCGGCGATTTTCTCCACCAGCTTGGCCTTGTTTACCTGGTAGGGAATCTCGTTGATGACGATTCGCTCCCGGTTCCCCTTTTCCATCTGTTCGATTTCCGCCTTGCCGCGCATCACTATCAGCCCGCGCCCCGTGACATAGGCCTCGCGGATGCCCGCGGAGCCGTGAATCTCCCCCGCGGTGGGGAAATCAGGCCCTTTTATATGCTCCATCAGGTCGAATACGCTGCATTCGGGATTGTCGATAAGGTGAACCAGACCGTCGACCACCTCGCCAAGGTTGTGGGGCGGGATATTTGTCGCCATCCCCACCGCGATGCCGCTGGCGCCGTTTATCAGAAGGTTGGGAATCTTCGACGGCAGGACCTTGGGTTCGCTTTCGGATTCGTCGTAGTTCGGGATGAAATCGACCGTTTCCTTGTCCAGGTCCTCAAGCAATTCAGCGCTTATTTTCTCGAGCCGGGCTTCGGTGTAACGCATGGCCGCAGGAGAATCGCCGTCTATGGAGCCGAAGTTGCCCTGGCCATCCACCAGCCTGTAACGCAATGAAAAAACCTGCGCCATTCGGACAAGGGCGTCATAAACCGCGGCGTCGCCGTGTGGGTGGTATTTGGCTATGACTTCACCGACCGTCCGGGCGGATTTCTTGTACGCTTTGTTATGGTGGTTGCCCATCCCGTGCATCGCATACAGAATCCTGCGGTGCACAGGTTTTAACCCGTCCCGCACGTCCGGCAACGCACGGGACACGATCACGCTCATTGAATATTCGAGAAAAGACGATTTCATCTCGTCTTCTATGGCGACGGGAAGAGTCCTCAGATTTGCTTCAGTCATTCTGTCTCTTTAAAAATGTACCAATAATTATCGATGTAGCACAATCGGGCATTTTATCATTTTTCATGCCTGTATTAAACCTTTTTATTTGATAATTGACGTGGAAAATCAACGAATTACACCGCGACACCACCGATCCGGCCTGTAATGTTCGACGTACAGCTCCGCGCTGTTCGTCCAAAACCCGGGAATGATCGGCTACCCTGGCGGGTTAAGCGGGATGAATTAAAAAGTCAATACAAAGCGGCTAGAAATAAAACGCGGCCATTATGTGGAACAGCGCAACCACAAACAGGGCCGAGGTAAACCCGACATGCCATATCAGCCACCGGTTCATCAGCCTCTGGTACGCCTGGCTTCTTCTGATCTCGATTATGTCCATCACCTTTTCAACCATCCACTGGAAAATCTCCCGTTCCCGGTCGCTGACCACGTCCAGATCGCGGGCGGCGGCGTTCGGGTCCTTTGAGGATTGATCGTACCTGGACAGCAGGGCCTCCTGCTGTTCACTGGTAGGGAGGGTAATCGACAGGGCCGGAAGGATATGGCGCTGGTACACCCGTTCAAAGGCCGGTGTTCTTCCCTCGAGCTTGCTGGATATTTCACGCAACAGGGCGTTGACACTGTCCTGCATTTCGTCCTTGTAGACCGGGTCCTGAAGTGTCATTGTCATGGTTTTGGGGACGACACCCTGCACCGCAATTCCCCAAACGCCCGTCAGCGCGACTCCAAGCGTCAAAAAGCCGGTGGCAAACCCTGCGCCAAGCCCCAGCGACCCGCCTGAATGGAGAAACATCAGCGCAACCGCGGCCAGCCCTGTCCACACATGGGCTATCTTCCAGTATATAAGCTGGCCGGGGGCCTGCAACAGCTCCCTTTTCCGGAGGCTGTACATCACAGACGTCACCACCATCACCAGCGTGACCCATCCGAACGCAGGTTTTACAATCGACACAGAGAACGACGCGGCCGGCCCAAACGGGGCGGTGGCCATCGTGGCAAAAGCGATCACCATGCAGACCGCCGACGAGGCGAGCAGCAACCTGGCGTCTTTTGTCATTTCGCCACCCGTCCGTAGGTAGTGAAATACTCCGACGGCTTGACCGATTTTATGGCTCCGGTGGGGCAGTTGTGCTGGCATCCGAGGTGATCGAAATCCATGCAGAGGTCGCATTTGACCGCCCGTTGCCTGACGGCTTTTTTGCCGCCTGCGGCCACGCGGTCGTCCGCGGCCACGTGGTCGCCCGCGGTCACTCGACCGCCACCAATCCATGACCGTACCCTGTCGGTCATTCGCAGTCCGGCGCCGTCTGTTTGCCTGTCCACTATGCTTATATTCCCGAAGGGGCATCTTCGCGCGCAGTTTCCGCATCCGATGCACTCGTCCGTATGATAGACCTCGCCATGGGTGTTGCGCTTGATGGCGCCGGTCGGGCATCCGATCATGCATGTAGGTTCGCGGCAGTGCCGGCAGGACGTGGGGATGAGAATGTTCCTGTACCGGACGCCGTTATGCGTGATCCTTGTAACTCCCTGATGGAGCTTGGCGCACGTGACGATGCAGTTCAGGCATCGAACGCACTGGTTGAGGTCCAGTATCAAAACGGCGTCCGCGGTTAAAATATCATGGCTGGCGACCCATTTGAGCATATCCTGCTCGGTTTCGCTCTGGATTTTCGTCGAGTCTGTGTATCGCTCCGCGGCGATAGCCTTCAGGCCGGAGGCGACCTCCGGATACGCCAGAAGTATCTTGTTGAACTCCCGCTTCCCTATCTTCACAAGCTCGACCCTGGTCAGCGCCCGGGCGGTGGCGGACCTTCGCCGGTTGCCGAACAAGGAGCGTTCTCCAAAATAGAAACCTCTGCCCAGATAGGCCAGGATAAACTCTTCTTTCTTTTTCGCCTTCGACGGGCTGATGTACGCCTTGTCGAACCGGGAATCGAAAAACCGGCTCTCGTCCTTGTCCGCCGCTCTGGATATCTGCACAAAACCGTCCCGGATAAGATAAAAGGCGTCCGCGTCGTCACCTTCGGAGAAAATGACATCCCCCTTGGCGCGCACCTCGAGCTTCACCTGTTTGGCGATGGCTTTCATGGTGGGGCCCTCTATCCCGGAAAGAACGTCGACGGATTTAAGCGAGCCGAGCAGGGCCCTCTCGCGGTAGCGCTCGTCCAGCCTCTCCTTGACGGCCGGAGTGGAGTCTATGAGCTTTAAAAAACCCTCCCTGCCGATCCGGAGCAACCTGGCTTCCCGCACACACCTGACCTCCGCCAACCGGGGGTTGCCAGACAGTATCGACATCTCCCCCAAAAGCTCACCGGGTCCCAGACTCCGGACCTGCCTCTTCTTCCCCGTCTCCTTGTCGGTGACCAGCACTTCGAAAGCTCCCTTGAGCACGATATAGCATATCTGCTCATACTCACCCTCCTCGATGATAACCTCCCCGGCCGGGATATGGACCAGGTCGGCCTCCTGGACAAGGGTCTCTATAGCTTCCTTGGACGCCCCTGCAAAAAAGGGGCTCTTGGCGATCAGCTCCACCAGGCTGGCAAACTCCATCAACCTTCCGCTCCCTTTTGCGTAATCGATCCCGTCGCGGGTTCGTTCATATCTCTGCCACTCTCCATTTTGCCATCATCGATCAGGCGCGGCGACCTCAGGGCGTACTCCAGCCCCGGCGGCTCCGTAGTGGGGGCGATTGTGAAATTCGACTTTACAACCTCCGGGTCGTACAGGCTCTGCAACGAAAACGCCAGCCCATGGCAACGGACGCAGACATAAACCGCCATCCGCTCCTTGGTGGACACCAACCACGACTCGTTATGCTCGGTCACTCCGCCATTCCCCTCCAGCCGGGGCATGTGACATCCGGCGCAATCGACGCCTGTCATCGGTTTGTATAAAAACACCGGGTCGGACAGATACCTGTAGTGGCCCGACTTACCGTAGTTGCGCACATGGGCGCTCTGACCATGGCACAGCTCGCACGCTTTCATCCTCGCGTCCTGCGTCCCGAGGCTGTGAACGTCATGGCAACCACCGCACCCCACCTGGCTTCCAGGGTCCGAAAAGGGCTCTAGCCCCTGCAGATCGTGGACACCGTGACGGCCGGCCCCATACCCCCTGGTCTGGATAGGGTGGCATTCCTGGCAGACTTTTGCGCCCGGCCGCATGTTGACGCCGCCACCGCGCGCGTCCGCCCCGGCTTTTCCCTTGTGGCACCTGTCGCATGTGGCCTGCGTGCCGTAGTGCCGGCTGATCTGGTATTGGGCCATGATGACAGGGTTGCTCCTGTAAAAGGGGGTGCGACGCATCTTGTTTATGCCGGCCGATCCTATACCGATATGCTCGACCTTTGCGGGGGGTGCGACCACTTTCGACCTCGGCAAAATCATCCTCCTGTCGGCGCGGGCGAAGTCGTCGGCCCCGATGTTGAAATGGTATGTGTGGCATGACGGGGTCGAGCAGGATTCCAGATCGAACCTGGCGTGACCCTCGTTGAGGCGCCTCTTCGGGTGGCACATGACGCAAAGACCCGGCGGACCGGTATATCCCGACCTGGCCTCGACGGACCGGTGCTCCCTGTGGCAGGTCACGCACGAAAGAGAGGTCAACCGCTCCGGCACTTCGGCCTTGACGGGGTTGACCATCCTCGCGGCGCCATGGGTGTCGACGCCGATAAATTTTTCATGACACGAAAGACATTTCCGGTCGTCCACACCGCTCCATTTCTCATGGCACGCGAAACAACCGTCGGCGAACCGCTTGTGGCCATCGAACATCGGACCGGGCCTGAACATGGACATTTTCGCGCCGGTTATCGCCGACACCATGACCGCGGTTATGATAATCGTCGTCAACGTGATCAGAGCCGTGTGTTTTTTCATCCCGCTATTATGACATTAAAACCGGCGCGTTTGACGGGTGATTATCGCGAATTTACCCGGGCGCAACCGTTACCGCGCCATTGTCTGCCATTCCCCCCGGACCCGTCCCGCCCTTTCCGGGGCGGGGCGATGTTATGTAGTATTACTTCATAAATATTAAAATAATGTAAAAAAACTTGATATATCCTCTTAGCCGGTGTACAATGCAGGACAAAACACGGGATCGACCATGCAATTGACAGGTAATACATCCATGAGTGTCCGGGGCGGATCAAAGCGGCGCAAGCAGGCTCCGGCCCTGTCCGGGGCGGGGGCCAGGATCAGGGGGATCATGCCGTCTCTCCTGCCGGCGGAACGCAAGGTGGCCGAATACGTGGTCGCAAGCCCCGAATCGATAATCGGGGAGTCGATAGGCGAGGTGGCGGCGCATTCGGGCGTGTCGGAAGCCACCATCATAAGGTTTTGCCGGACCGCGGGATTCAGAGGGTTTCAGGATCTGAAAATCAGCCTGGCCAGGCTTCTGGTCAGCCCCCTGGCGTCGGCCCTGCACGAGGATGTGACCGCCAGGGACGACATGGCCACTGTCGCCCGCAAGGTGTTCGCCGCGAACATCGACTCTCTCAACGATACGCTGGCGCTTGTCGACCCGGACATGGTGTCCGCCGCCGTGCAGATCGTATCCGGCGCCGGCAAACTGCTTGTAATAGGTGTGGGCACCTCCGCCCCTGTGGCTTTTGACGCCTACGCGAAATTGATGCGGCTGGGTGTTGCGGCCACTTTGCAGACAGATTCGCATCTTCAGATGATGGAGGCGGCCCTGCTGGGGAAGGGTGACGCGATACTCGCCATCAGCCATTCCGGATCCACCATGGACCCTGTCGAAACCGTCAAGGTCGGCAAATCGGCCGGGGCGAAGGCTGTCTGCATAACGTGCAACTCGCTTTCTCCCCTGGCGAAGATATCAGACGTGACACTGCTCACCGCCAGCCGCGAGACCAGGTTCCGCTCCTAGGCGCTGGCGTCGAGGATCGCGCAGGCCAGCGTGATCGACCTGCTTTATGTGGCTATCGGCCTGAAAGAGAAAAAGCGCGCCCTGGCCAGCGCAAAAAGGATAGAGGACGTTATAACCTCGAAACAGTATTGAACATGGCGGACGCCGTAACAGGGTCTTAAGCCAGACCGGATTATATAGGAGAGACAATGATTTCATTACGCACATACATATTGCTGGACAGTTTGCAGGAGCAACTGGCTTCGTATATCGGATCGACCGCCAAGGGGTTTTTGCCGGTGCCGGGGGTGGCGTCCCTGTTCGTGGAGATAGCGCCGGGCCTTGCGATCAACCGTGTCACCGACGCCGCGCTCAAGGCGACCCGGGTCCAGCCCGCCATACAGATAGTGGAGAGAGCTTTCGGGTTGCTGGAGGTTCACGACCATGACAAGGGAGAGGTCATGAGCGCAGGAGAGGCGATCCTCGATTTTCTCGATCTTACGGAGGGGGAGCGGATCAGGCCGAACCTCGTGTCGAACCAGATCATCCGGTCGATGGAGGCGTACCAGTGCCAGCTGATCAACCGCAACAGGAGCGGGTCGATGATACTTCCCGGCGAGTCGCTTTTCATACTGGAGACCGAGCCGGCGGGGTACGCCGTGTACGCCGCTAACGAGGCGGAAAAGGCAGCCCGGGTGAAGCTGGTCGATGTGAGGCCGTTCGGAGCATTCGGCCGGCTTTACATGTCGGGCCCTGAATCGGAGGTGGATTCCGCCGCCAAGGCCGCGGTATCGGCTATCGAAGGTGTTACCGGCGTCGAAAATGTAAGGAAAAAATAGTCATTTATTTTAAACAGGAGATATCAAAAATGTCCGAAGCTTTGGGTTTGATCGAAACAAAGGGGTTCGTCGGGATGGTGGAAGCCTCCGACGCCATGGTCAAGGCCGCCAAGGTAGAGCTGGTGGGATACGAAAAAATCGGCGGCGGTTATGTGACCTCGATCGTCCGCGGCGACGTGGCCGCGGTGAAAGCGGCTACCGACGCAGGTTCGCGCGCGGCCGAAAAGGTGGGGGAGCTGGTGTCGGTGCACGTGATACCGCGTCCGCACAGCAACATTGACAAGGCGCTCCCGCTGGGCAGGGGCGACGCGGTCGAGGGGTAGGCCGTGTTGATCGGCAAGATCGTGGGGACGGTGGTTTCCACGCACAAGACGGAGTCGCTTGAGGGGCTCAAGCTCTATGTCGTGAAAAACATAGGCGCCGACGGCAAAGACGCCAGCGGATATGTCGTCGCGGCCGATTCGGTGGGGTCGGGCGTGGGGGAGGTCGTCTTGTACGCCACCGGATCATCCGCCCGCCAGACCAGCGTGACTGACAATCGCCCTGTAGACGCGATTATTATGGGCGTCATCGACACCTGGGACATCGAGGGCGATACCATCTACACCAAGGATGAATCGGCGGAAACCGCGGATGAATAAACAAATTGCAAGTGAGTTTTAGCGATGAAATTTGAGACGGACCAGATAGCCGAAATTGTGGCCAGGGTGGTCGCTCGTATCGACGCCGGCCACAACCCGCCTTCCCGTCAAACCCCCGATCGCCCGGCTCCCTCCTTCGTGGAGAGGCCGGCCGGCCAGACCGGGATATACGGCTCTGTCGGTGAGGCGGTGGCCGCGGCCAGGGTGTCGTTTGAGAGCCTGGGCGAAGCGTCCCTTGAAAAGCGGGGTGAGATTATAGAATCCATGCGGGCCGCCGCCCGGGAAGAGGCCCGGACGCAGGCGGAGCTTACGGTGGAGGAGACCCGGCTCGGAAGGGTGGAGGACAAATATCTGAAGAACATGCTTGCGGCGGACAAGACCCCCGGCGTGGAGATTCTAAGGCCGGTCTGTTACACGGGTGACAACGGGATGGCGCTGGTGGAACGCGCTCCGTACGGAGTGATAGGGTCCATAACTCCCTGCACCAACCCGGCGGCCACCGTTGTCTCCAACTCTATAGAGTTGGAGACAACGGTGGCCGCCGGGTTGGTGCAGGGAGTTATGGACCCTATCACTCCGTACGGAGCGCGTTCCACCAGCGCCATCCCGTTGTCACCCGTGTAACAGACCGGCCTTAGAATCTCCACGCCGGGGGTCTTGTCCGCCGCAAGCATGTTCTTCAGATATTTGTCCTCCACCCTTCCGAGCCGGGTCTCCTCCACCGTAAGCTCCGCCTGCGTCCGGGCCTCTTCCCGGGCGGCGGCCCGCATGGATTCTATAATCTCACCCCGCTTTTCAAGGGACGCTTCGCCCAGGCTCTCAAACGACACCCTGGCCGCGGCCACCGCCTCACCGACAGAGCCGTATATCCCGGTCTGGCCGGCCGGCCTCTCCACGAAGGAGGGAGCCGGGCGATCGGGGGTTTGACGGGAAGGCGGGTTGTGGCCGGCGTCGATACGAGCGACCACCCTGGCCACAATTTCGGCTATCTGGTCCGTCTCAAATTTCATCGCTAAAACTCACTTGCAATTTGTTTATTCATCCGCGGTTTCCGCCGATTCATCCTTGGTGTAGATGGTATCGCCCTCGATGTCCCAGGTGTCGATGACGCCCATAATAATCGCGTCTACAGGGCGATTGTCAGTCACGCTGGTCTGGCGGGCGGATGATCCGGTGGCGTACAAGACGACCTCCCCCACGCCCGACCCCACCGAATCGGCCGCGACGACATATCCGCTGGCGTCTTTGCCGTCGGCGCCTATGTTTTTCACGACATAGAGCTTGAGCCCCTCAAGCGACTCCGTCTTGTGCGTGGAAACCACCGTCCCCACGATCTTGCCGATCAACACGGCCTACCCCTCGACCGCGTCGCCCCTGCCCAGCGGGAGCGCCTTGTCAATGTTGCTGTGCGGACGCGGTATCACGTGCACCGACACCAGCTCCCCCACCTTTTCGGCCGCGCGCGAACCTGCGTCGGTAGCCGCTTTCACCGCGGCCACGTCGCCGCGGACGATCGAGGTCACATAACCGCCGCCGATTTTTTCGTATCCCACCAGCTCTACCTTGGCGGCCTTGACCATGGCGTCGGAGGCTTCCACCATCCCGACGAACCCCTTTGTTTCGATCAAACCCAAAGCTTCGGACATTTTTGATATCTCCTGTTTAAAATAAATGACTATTTTTTCCTTACATTTTCGACGCCGGTAACACCTTCGATAGCCGATACCGCGGCCTTGGCGGCGGAATCCACCTCCGATTCAGGGCCCGACATGTAAAGCCGGCCGAATGCTCCGAACGGCCTCACATCGACCAGCTTCACCCGGGCTGCCTTTTCCGCCTCGTTAGCGGCGTACACGGCGTACCCCGCCGGCTCGGTCTCCAGTATGAAAAGCGACTCGCCGGGAAGTATCATCGACCCGCTCCTGTTGCGGTTGATCAGCTGGCACTGGTACGCCTCCATCGACCGGATGATCTGGTTCGACACGAGGTTCGGCCTGATCCGCTCCCCCTCCGTAAGATCGAGAAAATCGAGGATCGCCTCTCCTGCGCTCATGACCTCTCCCTTGTCATGGTCGTGAACCTCCAGCAACCCGAAAGCTCTCTCCACTATCTGTATGGCGGGCTGGACCCGGGTCGCCTTGAGCGCGGCGTCGGTGACACGGTTGATCGCAAGGCCCGGCGCTATCTCCACGAACAGGGACGCCACCCCCGGCACCGGCAAAAACCCCTTGGCGGTCGATCCGATATACGAAGCCAGTTGCTCCTGCAAACTGTCCAGCAATATGTATGTGCGTAATGAAATCATTGTCTCTCCTATATAATCCGGTCTGGCTTAAGACCCTGTTACGGCGTCCGCCATGTTCAATACTGTTTCGAGGTTATAACGTCCTCTATCCTTTTTGCGCTGGCCAGGGCGCGCTTTTTCTCTTTCAGGCCGATAGCCACATAAAGCAGGTCGATCACGCTGGCCTGCGCGATCCTCGACGCCAGCGCCTAGGAGCGGAACCTGGTCTCGCGGCTGGCGGTGAGCAGTGTCACGTCTGATATCTTCGCCAGGGGAGAAAGCGAGTTGCACGTTATGCAGACAGCCTTCGCCCCGGCCGATTTGCCGACCTTGACGGTTTCGACAGGGTCCATGGTGGATCCGGAATGGCTGATGGCGAGTATCGCGTCACCCTTCCCCAGCAGGGCCGCCTCCATCATCTGAAGATGCGAATCTGTCTGCAAAGTGGCCGCAACACCCAGCCGCATCAATTTCGCGTAGGCGTCAAAAGCCACAGGGGCGGAGGTGCCCACACCTATTACAAGCAGTTTGCCGGCGCCGGATACGATCTGCACGGCGGCGGACACCATGTCCGGGTCGACAAGCGCCAGCGTATCGTTGAGAGAGTCGATGTTCGCGGCGAACACCTTGCGGGCGACAGTGGCCATGTCGTCCCTGGCGGTCACATCCTCGTGCAGGGCCGACGCCAGGGGGCTGACCAGAAGCCTGGCCAGGCTGATTTTCAGATCCTGAAACCCTCTGAATCCCGCGGTCCGGCAAAACCTTATGATGGTGGCTTCCGACACGCCCGAATGCGCCGCCACCTCGCCTATCGACTCCCCGATTATCGATTCGGGGCTTGCGACCACGTATTCGGCCACCTTGCGTTCCGCCGGCAGGAGAGACGGCATGATCCCCCTGATCCTGGCCCCCGCCCCGGACAGGGCCGGAGCCTGCTTGCGCCGCTTTGATCCGCCCCGGACACTCATGGATGTATTACCTGTCAATTGCATGGTCGATCCCGTGTTTTGTCCTGCATTGTACACCGGCTAAGAGGATATATCAAGTTTTTTTACATTATTTTAATATTTATGAAGTAATACTACATAACATCGCCCCGCCCCGGAAAGGGCGGGACGGGTCCGGGGGGAATGGCAGACAATGGCGCGGTAACGGTTGCGCCCGGGTAAATTCGCGATAATCACCCGTCAAACGCGCCGGTTTTAATGTCATAATAGCGGGATGAAAAAACACACGGCTCTGATCACGTTGACGACGATTATCATAACCGCGGTCATGGTGTCGGCGATAACCGGCGCGAAAATGTCCATGTTCAGGCCCGGTCCGATGTTCGATGGCCACAAGCGGTTCGCCGACGGTTGTTTCGCGTGCCATGAGAAATGGAGCGGTGTGGACGACCGGAAATGTCTTTCGTGTCATGAAAAATTTATCGGCGTCGACACCCATGGCGCCGCGAGGATGGTCAACCCCGTCAAGGCCGAAGTGCCGGAGCGGTTGACCTCTCTTTCGTGCGTGACCTGCCACAGGGAGCACCGGTCCGTCGAGGCCAGGTCGGGATATACCGGTCCGCCGGGTCTTTGCGTCATGTGCCACCCGAAGAGGCGCCTCAACGAGGGTCACGCCAGGTTCGATCTGGAATCCTGCTCGACCCCGTCATGCCACACATACCATTTCAACATCGGGGCCGACGACTTCGCCCGCGCCGACAGGAGGATGATTTTGCCGAGGTCGAAAGTGGTCGCACCCCCCGCAAAGGTCGAGCATATCGGTATAGGATCGGCCGGCATAAACAAGATGCGTCGCACCCCCTTTTACAGGAGCAACCCTGTCATCATGGCCCAATACCAGATCAGCCGGCACTACGGCACGCAGGCCACATGCGACAGGTGCCACAAGGGAAAAGCCGGGGCGGACGCGCGCGGTGGCGGCGTCAACATGCGGCCGGGCGCAAAAGTCTGCCAGGAATGCCACCCTATCCAGACCAGGGGGTATGGGGCCGGCCGTCACGGTGTCCACGATCTGCAGGGGCTAGAGCCCTTTTCGGACCCTGGAAGCCAGGTGGGGTGCGGTGGTTGCCATGACGTTCACAGCCTCGGGACGCAGGACGCGAGGATGAAAGCGTGCGAGCTGTGCCATGGTCAGAGCGCCCATGTGCGCAACTACGGTAAGTCGGGCCACTACAGGTATCTGTCCGACCCGGTGTTTTTATACAAACCGATGACAGGCGTCGATTGCGCCGGATGTCACATGCCCCGGCTGGAGGGGAATGGCGGAGTGACCGAGCATAACGAGTCGTGGTTGGTGTCCACCAAGGAGCGGATGGCGGTTTATGTCTGCGTCCGTTGCCATGGGCTGGCGTTTTCGTTGCAGAGCCTGTACGACCCGGAGGTTGTAAAGTCGAATTTCACAATCGCCCCCACTACGGAGCCGCCGGGGCTGGAGTACGCCCTGAGGTCGCCGCGCCTGATCGATGATGGCAAAATGGAGAGTGGCAGAGATATGAACGAACCCGCGACGGGATCGATTACGCAAAAGGGAGCGGAAGGTTGATGGAGTTTGCCAGCCTGGTGGAGCTGATCGCCAAGAGCCCCTTTTTTGCAGGGGCGTCCAAGGAAGCTATAGAGACCCTTGTCCAGGAGGCCGACCTGGTCCATATCCCGGCCGGGGAGGTTATCATCGAGGAGGGTGAGTATGAGCAGATATGCTATATCGTGCTCAAGGGAGCTTTCGAAGTGCTGGTCACCGACAAGGAGACGGGGAAGAAGAGGCAGGTCCGGAGTCTGGGACCCGGTGAGCTTTTGGGGGAGATGTCGATACTGTCTGGCAACCCCCGGTTGGCGGAGGTCAGGTGTGTGCGGGAAGCCAGGTTGCTCCGGATCGGCAGGGAGGGTTTTTTAAAGCTCATAGACTCCACTCCGGCCGTCAAGGAGAGGCTGGACGAGCGCTACCGCGAGAGGGCCCTGCTCGGCTCGCTTAAATCCGTCGACGTTCTTTCCGGGATAGAGGGCCCCACCATGAAAGCCATCGCCAAACAGGTGAAGCTCGAGGTGCGCGCCAAGGGGGATGTCATTTTCTCCGAAGGTGACGACGCGGACGCCTTTTATCTTATCCGGGACGGTTTTGTGCAGATATCCAGAGCGGCGGACAAGGACGAGAGCCGGTTTTTCGATTCCCGGTTCGACAAGGCGTACATCAGCCCGTCGAAGGCGAAAAAGAAAGAAGAGTTTATCCTGGCCTATCTGGGCAGAGGTTTCTATTTTGGAGAACGCTCCTTGTTCGGCAACCGGCGAAGGTCCGCCACCGCCCGGGCGCTGACCAGGGTCGAGCTTGTGAAGATAGGGAAGCGGGAGTTCAACAAGATACTTCTGGCGTATCCGGAGGTCGCCTCCGGCCTGAAGGCTATCGCCGCGGAGCGATACACAGACTCGACGAAAATCCAGAGCGAAACCGAGCAGGATATGCTCAAATGGGTCGCCAGCCATGATATTTTAACCGCGGACGCCGTTTTGATACTGGACCTCAACCAGTGCGTTCGATGCCTGAACTGCATCGTCACGTGCGCCAAGCTCCATCAGGGAGTTACAAGGATCACGCATAACGGCGTCCGGTACAGGAACATTCTCATCCCCACGTCCTGCCGGCACTGCCGCGAACCTACATGCATGATCGGATGCCCGACCGGCGCCATCAAGCGCAACACCCATGGCGAGGTCTATCATACGGACGAGTGCATCGGATGCGGAAACTGCGCGCGAAGATGCCCCTTCGGGAATATAAGCATAGTGGACAGGCAAACAGACGGCGCCGGACTGCGAATGACCGACAGGGTACGGTCATGGATTGGTGGCGGTCGAGTGACCGCGGGCGACCACGTGGCCGCGGACGACCGCGTGGCCGCAGGCGGCAAAAAAGCCGTCAGGCAACGGGCGGTCAAATGCGACCTCTGCATGGATTTCGATCACCTCGGATGCCAGCACAACTGCCCCACCGGAGCCATAAAATCGGTCAAGCCGTCGGAGTATTTCACTACCTACGGACGGGTGGCGAAATGACAAAAGACGCCAGGTTGCTGCTCGCCTCGTCGGCGGTCTGCATGGTGATCGCTTTTGCCACGATGGCCACCGCCCCGTTTGGGCCGGCCGCGTCGTTCTCTGTGTCGATTGTAAAACCTGCGTTCGGATGGGTCACGCTGGTGATGGTGGTGACGTCTGTGATGTACAGCCTCCGGAAAAGGGAGCTGTTGCAGGCCCCCGGCCAGCTTATATACTGGAAGATAGCCCATGTGTGGACAGGGCTGGCCGCGGTTGCGCTGATGTTTCTCCATTCAGGCGGGTCGCTGGGGCTTGGCGCAGGGTTTGCCACCGGCTTTTTGACGCTTGGAGTCGCGCTGACGGGCGTTTGGGGAATTGCGGTGCAGGGTGTCGTCCCCAAAACCATGACAATGACACTTCAGGACCCGGTCTACAAGGACGAAATGCAGGACAGTGTCAACGCCCTGTTGCGTGAAATATCCAGCAAGCTCGAGGGAAGAACACCGGCCTTTGAACGGGTGTACCAGCGCCATATCCTTCCGGCCCTGTCGATTACCCTCCCTACCAGTGAACAGCAGGAGGCCCTGCTGTCCAGGTACGATCAATCCTCAAAGGACCCGAACGCCGCCGCCCGCGATCTGGACGTGGTCAGCGACCGGGAACGGGAGATTTTCCAGTGGATGGTTGAAAAGGTGATGGACATAATCGAGATCAGAAGAAGCCAGGCGTACCAGAGGCTGATGAACCGGTGGCTGATATGGCATGTCGGGTTTACCTCGGCCCTGTTTGTGGTTGCGCTGTTCCACATAATGGCCGCGTTTTATTTCTAGCCGCTTTGTATTGACTTTTTAATTCATCCCGCTTAACCCGCCAGGGTAGCCGATCATTCCCGGGTTTTGGACGAACAGCGCGGAGCTGTACGTCGAACATTACAGGCCGGATCGGTGGTGTCGCGGTGTAATTCGTTGATTTTCCACGTCAATTATCAAATAAAAAGGTTTAATACAGGCATGAAAAATGATAAAATGCCCGATTGTGCTACATCGATAATTATTGGTACATTTTTAAAGAGACAGAATGACTGAAGCAAATCTGAGGACTCTTCCCGTCGCCATAGAAGACGAGATGAAATCGTCTTTTCTCGAATATTCAATGAGCGTGATCGTGTCCCGTGCGTTGCCGGACGTGCGGGACGGGTTAAAACCTGTGCACCGCAGGATTCTGTATGCGATGCACGGGATGGGCAACCACCATAACAAAGCGTACAAGAAATCCGCCCGGACGGTCGGTGAAGTCATAGCCAAATACCACCCACACGGCGACGCCGCGGTTTATGACGCCCTTGTCCGAATGGCGCAGGTTTTTTCATTGCGTTACAGGCTGGTGGATGGCCAGGGCAACTTCGGCTCCATAGACGGCGATTCTCCTGCGGCCATGCGTTACACCGAAGCCCGGCTCGAGAAAATAAGCGCTGAATTGCTTGAGGACCTGGACAAGGAAACGGTCGATTTCATCCCGAACTACGACGAATCCGAAAGCGAACCCAAGGTCCTGCCGTCGAAGATTCCCAACCTTCTGATAAACGGCGCCAGCGGCATCGCGGTGGGGATGGCGACAAATATCCCGCCCCACAACCTTGGCGAGGTGGTCGACGGTCTGGTTCACCTTATCGACAATCCCGAATGCAGCGTATTCGACCTGATGGAGCATATAAAAGGGCCTGATTTCCCCACCGCGGGGGAGATTCACGGCTCCGCGGGCATCCGCGAGGCCTATGTCACGGGGCGCGGGCTGATAGTGATGCGCGGCAAGGCGGAAATCGAACAGATGGAAAAGGGGAACCGGGAGCGAATCGTCATCAACGAGATTCCCTACCAGGTAAACAAGGCCAAGCTGGTGGAGAAAATCGCCGAGCTTACCAAGGACAAGAAAATCACCGGCATATCCGATATACGGGACGAATCGGACCGTGAAGGGATGCGTGTGGTGATAGAGCTTAAAAAAGACGCCGTCGGCCAGGTGGCGCTTAACCAGCTTTACAAGCATACCCAGCTACAGGACACTTTTGGCGTGATCATGATCGCCCTGGTGAACGGGCGGCCGAGACAGCTTAACCTGAAGGAGGCTCTTTTTCATTTCGTGGAGCACCGCCGCGTGATTGTCACACGCAGGACGCTGTTCGACCTGAGAAAAGCCGGGCAACGGGAGCATATCCTGGCCGGATACGTCAAGGCCCTTGAAAATCTCAATGAAGTCATAAAGCTGATCAGGGCCGCGGAGGGACCGGAACAGGCCAGGTCGGGGCTTGTGGAACAATTCGGGTTCACGCTGGAGCAGGCGAAAGCGATTTTAGAGTTGCGGCTCCAAAGGCTCACCGGGATGGAGAGGCGCAAGATAATCGACGAGAGGAAGCAAATATTGCAGACGATAGAGAGGCTGGAGTATATCCGCGACCATGAGGATGAAAAGCTCAATATTATCAAAAAAGAACTGCTGACCCTCAAAACCGTGTTCGGTGACGAAAGGCGCACCCGCCTGGTTCCCGTTGAGAGCGAAGTGGACATGGAGGACCTGATAGCCGAGGAGGACATGGTTGTGACCACCTCGATGTCCGGATATATAAAGCGCAACCCGGTAGCCGAATTTCGCGCCCAGAAACGTGGCGGCAAGGGGGTGAAGGGTATGAGGATGAAAGAGGAGGACATCGTACAGGATCTTTTCGTCGCATCCACGCATGACAATATCCTGTTTTTCACCAACCGCGGGCGTATTTTCCGTAAGAAAGTGTACGAAATACCGGCCGCCTCCAGGGTGGCGAAGGGCAAGGCCGTGGTAAACCTGATCCAGCTTCAGCCGGAGGAAAAAGTGGCGACGATATTTCCGGTGAAGGCTTTCGGTAAAGACATGTTCCTGGTGACCGCCACGCGCAAGGGATATATTAAAAAGACCAGCCTGGACGCTTTTTCAAGAATTCACGCGGGCGGCATCATCGCCACCGGTCTCGACGACGATGACGACGTTATCGCCGCGAACGTCACCGATGGCAGGCAGAACGTTGTCCTGTCCACCAGCTATGGATACGCTATCCGGTTCCACGAAAACGACATCCGCCCCATGGGTAGATCGGCCAGGGGCGTTCGCGCCATATCCCTTTTGGAAGGCGGCTCTGTTGTCGGCATGGCCATGTTTGACCAGGACGACAAAGGGCAGGCGTCCTATTTTACAATCAGGGAAGACGGGTATGGTAAGAGGACCCAGCTGGCCAGGTATCCGCTGCAGCGGCGCGGGGGGAAGGGCGTGATAGATATCAAGATCGACTCTTCGTCGGGCCCTGTTGTGGCTGTCAAACGTGTCGAGGCCGGTGACGACCTGATAATAATCAGCGGTTCAGGCGTGGTGATACGTATCGAGGCTTCCGATGTGTCCGTTATCGGTCGCAACACGAAAGGAGTTCGGGTGATCAGCCTTGGCAAAGGAGACCGGGTTCAATCCGTGGGCAGGTTGCAGGAGCAGGACCAGGATGACGCAAAGGCGGATTAAACGCTCATGGGTACGGAATGCCACGCAGGGATTTTTTCTTATGCTGCTGATGGTTTTATCCGGTTGCCAGGGGCGGGACAAGGCGCTGTACGACTCGGCCCAGGATCATTGGCTAAAGGATGAATATGTCGAGGCGGTTGACAAGTTCCGGTTGATTACGGCGGAATATCCCGACTCGAAACTTGCGTCCATGGCCCTTTTCCGCCTGGGGGAGATACACTACCTGAATCTGGACGATCCCACCCGGGCGCTTGATTATTTTTCCCGGGTCGTCGAGCGTGAAGACAAGAGCAAGCTTACACTGCGCGCATACAAGTATATCGCGGAGATATACGAGCGCTCGCTGGGCGATCATGATCTTGCGATCCTGCAATACCAAAGAATCCTCAGCGAGTTTTCCGACTCAGTCAAACCGGACGCATACAGGTATCTTATAGCCAAGGCGTATTTTAACAAGCATGAATACGCCCAGGCGATCATCGAGTACCAAACCCTTCTTCAGGAGTATCCCGATAGTGATCTTGCCCTGGACGCGCGCTACCAGGTGGCAAGCTCCAGGTTGATAAATGGCGAGCCGAAAAAAGCGATTGTACTGCTAAAGCAATTGTTGCACGATTATCCTGGCAACAAATACCTGTACGACATCCATCTCAGCGTCGCCTCGGCCTATGAGGATATGGACCAGCTTAAAGAGGCGCTTGAGGTTTATGAGACCATGAAAAAGGAATTTCCCGACAAAGAGCTGGTGGACAGGAAAATCGACTCGCTCAACAAGCGCATGAGAATGAGAAAACGGTAGCGAATGGCATGCTGGATATAAAATCGATCAGGGAAAACGAACAGCGTGTACGCGCCCTGCTCGAAAAGCGGGGGGGCGATTATGACATCGGCGGATTGCTGAAGCTCGACAAGGACCGGCTCCATCTGGTTCATAAGACCGATGAGCTCAAACGCGCCCGCAACGAAATCAGCAGGATAATCGGAGCGCGAAAAAAATCGGGGGAAAACGCGGATGACATCCAGTCCGAATCCCGCAGGATCGGCTCTGAAATAAAAGAGCTGGAGAGCTCGTTAAAAAACATCGAGTCCGATATCCGGTCGAAACTGCTGACAATTCCGAACACGCCTGATGAAACCATACCGGAAGGCGATGACGAGTCCTTTAATGTGGAAATAAGACGCTGGGGCGAAACACCGGAATTCACGTTCAGACCCAGGTCGCATGTGGAGCTGGGCGAGGCGCTGGGCATTCTGGATTTTTCCAGGGCCGCGAAGATCGCCGGGGCCAGGTTCACCGTCTACAAGGGACCAGGCGCCGAACTGGAGCGGGCCCTGATCAATTTCATGCTTGATATTCACACACGCGAACATGGCTATCTGGAAGTGGCTCCTCCATACCTGGTAAACAGCGACACCATGACCGGCACAGGCCAACTGCCGAAATTTAAAGATGACCTGTTCAAGATCAGCTCCACGGATTACTGGCTTATCCCGACCGCCGAGGCGCCCCTTACAAACCTGTATGCTGGCGAGATTCTCGATGGAGCCGACATGCCGGTGCTTATGTGTGCTTTTACTCCATGTTTCCGGTCGGAGGCGGGGTCTTACGGGCGCGATACCACCGGGCTGATCCGCCAGCACCAGTTCAACAAGGTAGAGCTGGTCAAGCTGGCGTACGCCGAAGAGGCGGAATCAGAGCTGGAAAAACTGACAGGCAACGCCGAGGAGATCCTGCGCAGGCTAAACCTGCCGTACCGGGTGGTGAACCTGTGTGGAGGCGATCTCGGTTTTTCCGCGGCCAAAACCTATGATCTGGAGGTATGGGTTCCGTCCCAGGGCAAATACAGGGAAATTTCTTCATGCTCCTGGTTTACAGATTACCAGGCCCGCCGGGCGAATATACGTGTTCGCAGGGGGAAAAAATCCAAACCGGAATATGTCCATACCCTGAACGGATCCGGTCTGGCCGTAGGCAGAACTGTTGTGGCGATCATGGAAAACATGCAGTGCGATGACGGTTCCATTTCGATTCCAAAAGCTCTGCGGCCATATATGAACGGGCTGGAAACTATCCGCTGACCGTAACGACATCCTGTGACGCCGTGCAAGACGGTGTTGCGTCGAGGTCTGTATGGCATTGCCAGCCGCGCAAGGCAAGCAATGTACTATAATAAAGCGGCGAACCATTGTAAATTATCCCAGCGTATTTTGCGCAGATTCTTTCGGTGATGTTACGGGTAAAACAGATGAACGAGACCCTGAACCTGGAAACCGGGATGGAGCTATCCCTTGAAAAAGGCTCAAAAGTGTCCAAGGCGGTTTTGCGCGGCTGGAAGAATAGCCACTATTTGCTGGTCGAGATGCCGGACATATCCTGGAGCCGGCCTGATAGCTCCGAAATTATAGGAAGGCTTTTCGGCAAGGGGCGCTACTATGGTTTTACCACAACGCAACTCGGGGTTCTCATGGAGTTCAAGCTGGTCGTGTTGCGGTATCCGGACGATATCATGGCCACCTCGTACCGCCAGAACGAACGTTACAACGCCACGCTACCAGTGACCATATCCAGGAGCGCCGAAACCGGCCAAGCCGACGATGTCGGGGTGATCACCGACATAAGCGAAGGTGGGTGCAAGCTGGTCTGCCAGAAAACATACCATGTCGGTTCGAAAATCTTCCTGCAAATCGATTTCCCAACAGGCTCGCGCATTGACAAGCTGGCGTGCATCCTGAGAGCGGAAACCAACCTGGGCGATAAAAACTCGTACGGTGTGGAGTTTGATGTGATCGACGACGATGAGCTCAATCCCTTGAGAGAGTTCCTTAAACAAGTACAGGCTTACCAGATAAGGTAGCGGGCAAATTGAGCGACAACAGGAATGACATCGTAATCCCCGTGGGGGAATTGTGCCAGGTACAGATCGGGGTGATAAAATACCGGTCCGTCTTCAGGGGGGTTTGCGCTCCAAAATATGTGTTGCTGGATATTCCGATAGTAAAGGGTAAATATGAGGTCATCCCCGCCGGTTCCATATTTATCGTTCGATTTCTGGACGAGGGAATGGTCCACGGTTTCGAGACGACGCTGGTAAAGTCGTATACAAAACCGTTCAACCTGTGGGTGGCGGATTATCCGTATAAATTCAAAACCATTAACATGCGTCAAAGCAGAAGAATCAGCACTCTTTTACCGACACGGCTGGAAACCAAGGCGAGCACCTTTTTCGACGGAGCTATAATCGACATAAGCGAAAAAGGGGGCCTGTTTTCCACGATCGACGCCGACGAATCGAATTTCAGCAAGGGCGCGACTTGCCATGTCAGCGTTTCGTTCCCCTCTAGCGGAGAAGTGGAAAACATCAAGTGCAAAGTTTGCTCGGTCCAGACAATACAAAACCATGTGCAGGTTGGTCTGTGTTTCCTTGAAGACAAGGGGAAACCCTATTTGCGCTTCAAATCGTTTTATGACTCCTGTCGGGTAATGTGGGTATAACGTAATCACATAACTACCGCACCAAGAAGATGAGCCATGTGGGTTCTTGTCACGTTTCATATCATTCACGATTTTTATCCGCCCTTTCCTGTTTTGTAATACGCATAATATAAATTAGTTAAGGCCACTCTTTGCGACAGACCAGAATAGGGGCATGATTATTTTATTAGTAAATAAGGTATCGTAAAGTTACAATAATTCAAGTAGGGCCAGGCGCAACGGAACAGGGTGCGAAAGCTGTGGACAAGGTAAAAATTTCGGTCGGTGATATATGCCAGATAGAAATCGACAATGTGAAATACGCCTCCGCCATCAGGGGTTATTCGGTTCCGGAATATATAGCTTTTGACATACCGATAGTAAACCGCAGATATGTCGTCATACCACATAACGCGATTTTCATAGTCCGGCTCCTGAGCGATGGCATGGTGCACGGGTTCGAGACGGGCCTTAAAAAAGCGTACACAAAACCGATCAGTGTTTGGATGGCCGAATACCCCGATTCTTTCCAGAGCATCAACTTGCGAAAAAGCAAGCGAGTCAGCACGTTTCTTCCAGCCAGGCTAAGCTCCGGTTCTTCTGTCTCGGAAGGGGCCCTGATAGATTTGAGCGAAGGCGGAGGTCTTTTTGTCTGCAAGAAAACGAGCCTGAAGCACAATGATAAATGCGTGATCACAACAACCATGCCCTCCGGGGAGATGGTGGACAAGCTCCCGTGCGTTGTGCGCAGTGTTAAAACAAGAAAAGACGAAAACCAGATCGGGCTGAAATTCGAGGACAACGGATCGAGATCCTACTCCTATCTGAACAAGTTCTACGACGCCTGCTCTCTGATCTGGTGAACGACGGCGATCGTAACGGCGCGGGCGAACCTGCCAGATAATTCTTAGGCCGGTTATGCTATATTATCCGGAACATAAGGAGGGGTGGCCGAGCGGTTTAAGGCGGCGGTCTTGAAAACCGTTGAACGAAAGTTCCGCAGGTTCGAATCCTGCCCTCTCCGCCATTTTGATTTTGGTCCGACCCGTAGACATAGGTAACAGAACGTACCTAAGACACAGGTGACAGCCTCGCCGAACGGATTGTCGAGAGGTAGCAAAGTTTTCTGCGGAGTCGGGCGCGGAGCTTCACTCCGGGACCAGGCCTTTGAACAGCTCTTTGTTTTTCCGAATAAAACAAGAGCCGATAGTGGCGACACTCCCATACCCGTAATGATGGGGTTTGAGTTTATTAACCACTTCCGCGCTTTGCGTCTCGTTAATTTTACCATTCCGGTCCCGGCCCTCGAGTTTCTGAAACATTTCCACCACGAGCGATCGAATATCCTCCGCTGAATTATCCACCACCCTGATTCCATTCTCCCGATATTGGATTGCATATATAAAACTCGATATCGGGGAATCCAGAATCTCCTGATATCTCAGATATCGTGACAAATCTCCAGACCAAAGCAACTTTGGGATGCTGATATCGTTTAAACCAAGCCCCAGGGCTGGAAACGGAATCATATTGGCCAGCGCGCATGGCACACCGAAAGCCGAGCCTACCAGGGCGATGCCCGATGTGTTGCCAAGAATAAACCGGGCCTTGGCGCAAAGAATGATATCGAGCCGCTCGCTTTTCAGGGTGTGGTGCGCATAATCTATGACTTGGGGTAAAGGTGGCAGTTGTTTGCCGGTGGGGTCGCCGATTCTTATGACCCATCCCCCCCGGCTGGTGATTTCCCGTATGGCAGGTAAAACCGCTTCAATGTCGCCGTTGCGGTGGGCGTGGAGTTCCTCGTCGACGGGTGAGAAGCCGCGCTCTCTGACATGAACGCAGACAAACCACGCCCCGTCGGGTAATCCCAACTGGCGCAACGCCTGCGCGCCCCATCTCTCGTCCGCCTCTGTGATGGTGAGCAGGGGGGGGCGGTCTCCCCATAGCGCATAGATCCGGTAAGCGGCCTGAGCCTTGTTGATGGCGAGGACGTAGCGGGAGACGTCATGGCGCATAAACCCCCAAAGGCTCATGCTCTCCAGTACAAAGCAAACAGCCCTGCTCTCATGGATACGAATCAGGGGTTTCCAGTAATTCAACAGGCGCCTGTTGGCGACGCGCCTTGGCGGAGCGAGAATGAACCACCGGCGCCAGCGAACAAGGCCAAGGGCCCGCTCCTTGAGCAGGCAGTCCGGCTCGAGGGCCAGGTGCCCGATTCTATCGGTAAAAACCATGACGCGTCTGAATCCCGCAAGATGCAAAATGATTGTGAGCGGTAACAGTAGCAACCAGAGCGCCACACTGATCAGACGGGCGACCGTCTTGAGAAACACAACGGGGAAACCCTGCCGATGGATGCGACGTAATTCAAATTTGACTCGATGTATAAAATGCGACCAGTTGACCAAGGCTTTTATCATCCTTTACGCGCGACGACGACCAACTCTTCGCCCGTCCGGTCGTCGAACCATATGTAAAACCATTCCAGATAAAGAAGCGCCAGTCCGGCGGTTCGCGTCAACCAGGACAGCTCCCCCATGCGGTAGCGACCCTTGAGACGCAACGCCAGGCTGGCGCCAAGGGTCCAGTTCGCGTCGCGTATGGTGGTCTGGCATGAGGCGTTGACAAACCCAGCCTGGTCGCATGCGATTAACATGGACTCCGGTGTAAACAGATGCAGGTGCCGTGGCGGATCCAGGTGCAACCAGTCGCGGCCGAACCAGCGGCGTCCGAGCGCTTCCAGGTTGGGAGTGAGCGTCACCAGGCGGCCATCGGTTTTGAGAATTCTCCGGCAGGCCCGCAGCAGGGCGACAGGGTCGGCGACATGCTCGATGACGTGGCTCATAATGATCGCGTCGAATGCGCCGGGACCGAATTTCTGTTCGTCGAGCTCATCGAGGTCGCCGAGTTCGCCGACGATGACCGGCAAACCCCGGGCGAGAGCGATATCGGCGGATTTCGAATCGGGCTCGATGCCCTGAACCTGCCAGCCGAGCGCCGCCATCCGTTCCAGCAGGTCGCCGTTTCCACAGCCGATCTCCAGCAGTTTGCCTCCTGGTTGCGCGGGTAGCCACATCACGCCGGCGTCGAAAGCCGCGCAGCGATGAGGCAGGCAGGCCAGAAGGTTCCCCCCGAATTTTTCCCATACCTCTGTGTTGCGACCCCCATAGCCGAAGCGCGTGGCCAGGTACCCGCTACGCAACCGTTCATAAAGCCTCCGGCGCCACGAGCCGTCGTCCCTGATCGCATGTGTGTAGTAGCTCTCATACGCCGCCGCGAGCTCTTTCGGCGCCGGGTCGAGCCAGGCGAGACCGCAGTCGCGGTTTGCGCAACGCGACAACCGCCAGCGTCCCGCGACCCCGTACAGCCGATCGGTCAAATCCCGATGAAGAAGCTCGCCGGAACCGCCGCAAAGGGGACAGCGCGGCTCCTGGATCGATTCGGGAGAGGGCTTGCGCCGCCCTGCTTGGCTCGGCATGATCAGGTTCGTAACGCCCGCTTTTCAGTGGTTATATGGTTTGGATTCGCCCCCCGGTTTTGTCCTCCATCGGGCGGGCTTCATTTTTACAGGAGTTTGCGATAATCGGTTTCGTCGTGAAAACAATTATCAGAGGTTCCATCAAGAACGCATCCGTGTGTCATCGTATCGATCGCGAGTCTTTCAGGCCCCTTTTTTCCCGACACACAAGGCGAAAAGGTAATGCGCCATGGGGTAGAATCCGGTATGCACAACTTCATCGTTCATGGAAAAAACAAATACGTTGGTAAAATATTTCCGGGCCAGCCGTTTGAGCTCGGTATGGGTTTTGAGATTGATATGCCCCTCTTTGCTGGAGGGCGAGGCGTATGGCTCGGATTGCGCGCTGGGAGTTCCGATGATAAGAACGCCGTCGTTTTCCAGCGAGTCGGATATATTCGAAAAAAATATTTCCTCGCTTTGCCTGGGAATATGCTCTATCAGATCCAGGCTGTAAGCCGCGTCGAACCGCCCCGGCACGGGTCCGGACAGAATATCGTGGAGCCTTGTGTCGAACCGCCATTTGTCCTCCATCCGGTTTTCAATGTCTTGTATAAATACAGGATCGAAGTCGATGGTTGTCAGGCGGTCGACTTCCGCCAGCACGATCCTGCTTCCAAAACCATCTCCGCACCCCACTTCCAGAACGCTTTTCTTTCCGTGCAGCATTTTCGAGACGAACTTGTATCGCGCAAGGGTGAACACAAGACGCTTTGGATCGTCGTGCCACACCTGGTTTGTCATCAAGCCAAGCGGCGTAATTCCTTTTTTGTCGCGAAGCTCGAGTAGCCGGTTATATTGCGGCTCTTGGGTCTTATCAAGTTTCATCTGGTTGACGGCCGATAGAAAATAATTATCTTCAAAATATCACACAAACCCCAGATGCTTCTCATCGGAGCTCAGATAATCGATGATAAGCCTGTTTTTGGAATTGGAAACACAATGGTGATCGCAATGCCGGGAGGGGTCAATGGTAAAAAACTTCTCCTTGTCTGAAAACCAGAAGCTTTTGAAGCTTTGGTCCCTGATCGATCCTATCAATCCGCAATCCAGGTTATAAGCCTTGTCCTGGCAGGAATATATGTTTTGGTCCGCCCCGATTATGGGCAATATCTGAAGATACGGGCACCAGGAGTAATCCTTTTTAAACTTCTCGTCCAGCAGATGGTAGGAATCGAATATCTCGAATCCGTTTCGGGCCATCTTCTCGATGGCCTTTTGCGATTGGGCTTTTACACTGTCGAATATCTTCTGGTGATACTCGTTGTTTTTTCCTCCGTTGTTGCTGACTATCCCCGGAGATATCTTCACGCTGTCGGCGCCTGCGTCTCTGAGCGTCGCTGTGAGATCGTAGACGTGAGAGGCGTTTTTCTGGTCGACTATCACAACAGCGCCAAGATAGCATGAGCCGGACAATTTTTTGAAGCTACGTATATTCTCCATCACACGGCTGAATTCACCCTCTTTTACGCCCCTGTACTCGGAGTAGCTTTTGTCGTTCCATCCATCCAGGGATATGCGAAGCCACGTGCCATATGTCGAGAACAGCTCCGCCACCTCACCTTTAAGCCTCGAGCCGTTGGAAAGCGCGGCGAACGCTATGCCCGTTTCCGCGAGCTTTTTCACCGCCTCCGCCAGGTGAGGATAATAAAACGGATCTCCCCCGCCGCTGAAAGTGACCGCTTTTACATTCATATCGGCAAGATCATCTATGATCTCCATCATCTTTTCTCTCGGAATAGAGTCCCGCTCGTTCATATCCTTGCCGAGCTGAAGATCCGATGACTTGTAGGCGCAATACCAGCAGTTGTGGCCGCATACGTTCGTGGGTTTGATCCGGATATGGGTTGGAGGCAAAATGGTGTCGCAGTCGGCCGGGAGCGAGTCGATCTTGTCCATATAATGGAATATTTTCATTTGGGAGTAAACCCGGCTCATGATCGACAGTGTCACCTACTCGAAATAAATAAATTCATAGTCGCCGGTATACCCGGCCTGGTCGCACAGCGAGACCCAGCCCTCCGGACGGAAAAACGCCTCGCAGGTCAACGCCCAGCACTGGAGATTGAAAAGCTCGAGCTCGGATCGAAAACTTTCCACGGCGAAATATTTGTTTTTGCCCACTCTTTCGATTTCCCTGAGCGCCACACCCAACCTGTCAACGGGAAGATTGTGCAGTGTGGTGATGGAGACTACCAGATCAAACTCCTTGTCGTCGTATGGATACTCGGAATCGGCGCTGAGCTTGAAGAGATATGGTTTCACCTCCTCCTTCGCGTTTTCAATCGCGTATTCGGAAATATCAAAACCGGCGACCGTGGCCCTTGGCGCCAGCTTCGTGAATTCGTAAAGTAAAAAACCCTTCCCGCTTCCTACATCCAGTATTTTCGCGTCATCGGGCAGGGAATAGGTTTCAATAAGTTTTTTGGCTACAACGGACCATCTGCCGTCATATTTGTATCCGCCGTAGCCATACCTCCTGTCTCCATCCCAGAAGTCCCTGCCGTATCTGCGGGCGACTTTCATACAGGCGACCTTGTCATCGGTCATCCGGCCGATGTAGTCACGCTGGGTGCGTTTATGAAGCGGCGTTATGACGGACAGTAGCTTACCCATGGTCTATTTTCCTCCTGCAAGCTCGAGCGTGGTACGAGCCACATTTTCAGAAGTGATGCCGAAGCTCTCCAGCAGAAGGGCCTGGGAGCCGAAATGCTCGCAGAAAACATCCGGAATACCTATTCTCCTGAATTTTTTCACCTGCTCAAAACCGGCCTCGGCGATGATTTCGGCGACGGCGCTTCCCAGCCCGCCGGTGACAACCCCCTCCTCCACTGTGACAGCGACCGGAACTTCGGCGAGTTTGTCCCTGATCGACTCGACATCCAGCGGTTTTACGGTGTGGATATGGAGAACGCCTGCGTCTAGACCCTTGCCGGCGAGCTCATCGGCGGCTTCAAGAGCGATCTGCAACCCGATGCCGGTGGTGATAATCAGAGCGTCCCTGCCATCCCTGACCTCAACCGATTTCCCGATTTTGTATTTCCTGTCATCCGGTGTCACAATCTTGTCGCCCCCCTTGGCCAGCCGGATATAGATAGGCCCGTCATAATCGAGAGTAAGCCTCATCAGCCGTTCCATCTCCTTCGCGTCGGCCGGGGCGAGAATAGTCATGTTCGGTAAAGTGCGCAAAATGGCGATGTCGTCTGTCGCAAAATGAGTGGGACCGAGAGGGGCGTATACAAGCCCGCCTCCGTTGCCTATCAGGCGAACGTTAACGTTGTGCAGGCACAAGTCGAGGCATATCTGCTCGAAACATCGTCTGGTGAGAAAAACCGCGATGGTGTTTACATAGGGGATGTTTCCCTCCATCGCAAGCCCGGATGACATTCCTATGACGTGCTGTTCGCTGATACCCTCCATGAAAAACCTGTCCGGCATCTCCTGCTTGAAGATATCCAGCGTGCCCACGCCAAGGTCGGAGCCGATGAAAAAAACCCGGTCGTCCTCTTTGGCCAGTTTGTAAACGGAGTTGAGACATGTCCTGCGCATAATCAACCCCCAAGCCCCTCGAGCACCTGACGAAGCTCCTCTTCGCTGATTTTATTTTTGTGATGCCACGCCATATTGTTTTCCGTAAGCAAGGTTCCCTTCCCCTTTACAGTGTGGCATATGACGCAAGTTGGTTTGTCATTGGAAGTTTTGTCCACCGCCGCCCGCAATTGAGCCATGTCGTGGCCGTCGACCTCGGTTACGGCAAAGCCGAAGCTTTTCCACTTGTCGGCGAACGGCTCTAAGTCCAGCACTTCGCTGGAGAATCCATACGCCTGTGATTTGTTGTAATCGACCATGGCCACCAGATTCGCAAGCTTGTGTTTCGACGCGCTTAACGCCGCTTCCCAAACGGATCCCTCGTTGCACTCCCCGTCACCCATCAGCACGAACACGCGACAGTCATACTTTTTATGCCTGGCGTTGAGCGCCATGCCGATCCCTATGGACAGTCCGTGCCCGAGACTGCCCGTGGAAGCTTCCACGCCGGGAATATCGCTTTCCGGATGGCCTCCAAGCATCCCGTCAAACTTGCACAGCCCCTCGAGCTTTTCACGCGGTATAAAGCCCTTGTCAGCCAAAATCGTGTAAAGGGCCACGCATCCATGCCCCTTGCTGAGGATAAACCGGTCACGCCCGGACCAGGCCGGGTCGTTAGGCCTGTAGCGCATCACGTCGTCATATAATGTCCGCACAATTTCAACAATGGAAAACGCCGGTCCCAGATGGCCTCTGCCGGCTTCATTTAACGTGTGCACGATCGTTTTACGAAGCTCTCTGGATCTTTCGTCCAGCGCGCTGGTCTTTCCTTTTGTAATCATAGATCGAATGGGAAAGCCTGATATTCAGAAACAACATGGTCCAGCCTCGAGCAAGCCATATGGAGCTGGCGCTCTCTGGCGCCTTCAAGCGACTCCTTGTGGTCAGCAACGTTCCCCCTGGCTCTCGAATATTCCGGGATAAATACGTTAAGCATAATCAATATCCATTTCAGACCGAACAACGGGTAGACAGCCTTTAACCTTGGCTCCAGCGCGCTGTCGGATTCAAAGATTTTAACCGCTCCTTTCGCGAACCGGTCGTTCAAGTGTCTATCAAGTTTCATGGCGGGATGCAACAGGAAATCGGAAATTAATTTAGCCGGATCGTCCCATCCGAAATATTCAAAATCCAAAAACACCACCCTGCCGTTCCCAAGAAGCAGGGCGTTGTGAAATCCGAAGTCGGACGGGCTCAACGTTCGTTTATCGTCCGGCAGACAGCCTGTCGCAGACCCACCCTGTTTTTCCAGATCGAGTGTGGCCCAATTCGAAATTGTCTCCAAAGCAGGCGCAAACCGGTTATGGAGGAAGTCTTTCAGCTCCTGATACGCTCCTCCATTCTCATCAATGGCGTTTAGCAAATCAAGACGGGACACCAGGTTGTCGATAATATCCTGCGCCGAAAAGCACGCCTCCGCCGCGGGCCACAGGTTTTCGCGCATGTTGGCGCGGGCGAGCTCTTTGAGCTCTTTTACAAACGACAGGCATTGATCAATTTCCCCCGCCCCGACTTCGTCTGAACCGATCTGTCTGCCATCGATAAACCTGTATATCGCCAGCTGGTTTTTTTCATCACAAACAACCGGCTCAGGGACACATCTGACACCGGCGCCACGCAGGAAATTCAATCCGGAAAACTCCACGTCAAGCCTGCTCCGGTTGTCCATAGTTTTTCCGTAGTAGAGCTTTGCGGTATAGTCGGAACCGTCATCGCATATTATCCTGTAGACCCTGCTGTTGCGCCCGGTTCCAATGTTCGCCACAGACGCGACTGGAATGTTCAGCAGTCTGGACACTTCGGCGGCCAGCTTGTGATCGGTCGTATCAGTTGCAGTCATTAAACAGATATTTCTGAATGTCAGCCCAGGTGCGCTTGACTACAACAGGCGAACCCGGGGGCAGGTCATGGTTTCGGGAATAGAGAATCTTTGTTGTCCCCGCAGGAAAACCGGGCTCCTGAAAAGTCTCCTCCAGGTCATCGATAAAATGCGTAAGCCGCAGGCCGGCGATTCGTTTTATCTTCTCCTCCCTTGTGGGTTCGAAATAAACATTTTCACGGCTGATTTTTATATTATCCTCAACAAAAAAACCATGCTTGCCCATCCAGTCAAGAGCCACCTCGCGCAGGTTGGTTTTCGTGGCGTCAAAATCGGCGTATTCCGTCTTGTGGCTGACTATATATAAGGCAATCCCGCGCCTGGTGCATTCCGCAAAAAAATTCTTCACACCATCGCCGAGTTTCGCCTCGAGCATTCTTTCTCCATATATGATCCCCTGTACAATCCTCCATTCGGTTTCGCCGTTTGGAAGGAGGCGTATTGAGTCGCGTATCAGTTTTTTATTTTTCGTGGCGCCGGAGCTGATGAAATTTTTTTCCAGCGCCACATCCCGGATCAACTCGTCGTAATCGGCTATCGTGTTATCGAAATCAACGCCCACGGAGAGTGTCTTCATATTACCCGGATGTCACTTGACGCACAGTTGCTTCATCAGCTTTATGTTGGCGTATCTCGGATCGGTCATCGGGTCGCCGATCAGGCCGTTGTCGTACGCGTCGGCAATGCTGTTAACAGCGTCCTCTATGTTGTGATCAGGGACAAATCCCAACACATCTTTTATCTTGTCCGAGTTGATGTGGTAAGAGCGGTTGTCATCGGTGGGCACATATTCAAGCTCGATATTTTCATCTTCGATGATGTCACGGATCAACTTGGCGATATCCTCGACGGCCATATTCTGAAACCCGCAGTTAAAAGCCTCACCGTTGATTTTTTCCGACTCGGCCGTCAGCAGAACCTGGTACGCCCTCACCATATCAAGTATGTTGATATTCGGCCTGAGCTGTTTTCCGCCGAATATCCGTATCTTCTTGTTCACAAGGGCGTGGATAGTTAAAATATTCACCGCCAGATCGAGTCGCAGGCGGGGCGCGTAACCGCAAACAGTCGCCGGCCGGATAATCACTTTCACCATGTTCCCGGCGTCGCTCATCTGGAGAAGGTCATGCTCGCAGGCAAGTTTATATTTTGAATAATCGGTCATCGGCTGGGGCTCGGCGTCCTCCTTTACGTGCGGGTCATCCTTGACGCCATAAACACTTGAGGAGCTGGCGTATATAAATCTTTTAACTTTTTGTTTGGCTGCGTTCCGGATAAGTGTTCCGAACGCGTCATAGTTGATCGATTTGCCAAGCGCGGGGTCCAGGTCGTAGCTTGGATCGTTTGATATGCAGGCGAGATGTATGACAGCGTCGGCGCCCTCGAGTTCATCAAACATCCTGTCTCCATCGCGTATGTCCATCTCAACAAGCCGCAGGTGTGGATGGTCGGCAATGTCGTCAAACACATCCTTGCCGTACCAGAATGTGTCCACCACCTTCACCTTGTAACCATCAGCCAAAAGTTGCGGTGTTAAAGCGCTTCCGACATATCCGCCCCCCCCGGTGATCAGGACAGATTCAAAAAGGAGCGGTTCAGGGTTTGCGTTCAATTTATCAGCCATAAAATCTCCAAACTCGAAACAAAATACATTTCCGGCAAATCAGGCCAACCCGTTAACCTCAGGTTAACCAGTTAACCGGTCATCGAGTCAACCGCTTCCATAGAAAGGGAATGGTATCCTCGTGCGATCCACGAACATAAAAGCTTTTACCGCCATCGGCCACAGTGCGAATAAGCATGGTTTTCAGCGGACGAAAAAAATAAATCGGATTGTCCCTGGAAGGCTCCTTGTGAAAATTGCCGGGAACAGCCTGAATGTCGCAAACAAGTGTCGTGAAATCACTGATCTCGCGCTTTTCTTTTTTGGCGACGTTTCGCGCCATGGCCAACGCTTTTAAAAACACCTCCGGCCCCATGACAGAGCTTCCAAAATTCATCACCACCCCGTTTTCAAGATTCTCGATCTCGTGGGTGAATTTTAAAAAGTCGATATAACTCGCTCCGCCGTACGCCGCTCCGTCACAGTTCGGGTGTTCATGGACTATATCGTATCCAATCCCCACATGAGATGTCACCGGCACGCCCAACCGGTACCCGGCGGCGAACAGGCTGGTGTCGCGATATTTCAAGCCCTCCTCCTCGATGGCTCTGCCGACGGCTTCGCCAATTCCGAGGCCGCGCCTATACCCGTCCGCCACAATATCGTTGATCCGCCCGGTCTCTTCCCAAAGGCCGAATTGACCCTCTGATATGTATCGCGCGACACTTTCCGTGGTTTCGCCCGTCAGCGCGAGTTCATAGTCGTGGACAATCGCCGCTCCATTGGTGGCCACCAGCGAAATGAATCCTTTCTCCATCATGTCAATGATGAATCGCTGGGTTCCCCTCCTGAGGACGTGAGCGCCCAAAATCATTATTACCGAAGCGTTGTTTTCACGCGAGGAAACAATACGCGACGCCACCTCGGCAAGCTCCGGAAAGTCGCCTTCGCCCCCCCCGCCCTCTTCCAGCTTTTTAACGACAGAAATATCCAGCTCGTTTTTTCTGTCTGACAATGGTTTGAGCGTCAGGCGTGATCTGTCGAATAACCGGGCCATGTTCCGCCTTTCTCTGTTATCGCCCAGGACCCGGCTAACGCCCGGCGCCGGAGACGCTAACCAGGTCCACCCATAAATGAAGTATAGCCGCGTGGCATGTTTCTGCGTGGCCATAGTCCCGCGCCGGAACATATGCGTTGAGGTCGCCGATAAATCTCAACGGATTGTCCCTGTCCATGGCGGAAAGCGTCACCACGGTCATGCCAAGCTCCCGCGCGGTCTCCACCGCCTTTATCACGTTGCGCGACCTGCCCGAACTGCTTATAACCAGCAGCATATCACCGGGAACACCTCTCGACTTGAGTGGCTCTGAGAATACGGCCTCATAGCTGATATCGTTGGCCATCGCGGTGATGAGAGACAGATCGGAAAAGACCTGGGTGTGCACGCTGGCGTTCTTGGCGAGGTCGGCGGATATGTGGCTGGCCATGGAGGCCGAAGCGCCGTTGCCGGCAAGGTAACAGATCCGGTCGTTTTCACGCAGACCGCGGGTCATGTCGCTCCAGGTGGCAAAACCATCCTCCTGCGACAGTTCACCTTTATCACTGTTGGTAAATGAGAGTTGCAACAGCAGGTCGGCTAACCGGTTGACCTCATCGCTCCAGAATGAATCCTGCATACAGCAATATATACCCAGTCTCGCTCAATTCATAAGCGAGGTAATGTGGCGGAAAAGGCCTGACGGCTCTATAGGCTTTTTGTTACCCATTATCGAACAGGCCTCCGCGCCGATTACGTTGCCCAGAAATCCAACCGCTTCCATGGGAGCGCCAGCCGCCACCAGTGGGGCGGTAATCGACAGGACCGCGTCTCCGGCGCCTATGCGGTCCACCATTTTAACCGAGAAAGCGGGCACCTCCACGAATCCCCTTTCATTGTCGAAGAAAAGACATCCCTTTTTCCCCCGCGTTATCATCATCTTGCCGCAATTCAGACGTGAAGCCGTGTTGGATGTCAGGTCACGTATGCCTACGTTCATGTTTCTGTTATCCAGTCTAATCTCGGGTTCCGCGATAGAAATAAAATCAGCTCTCGGATATTTGGAAATCAGGTTATAACCTTTGTTGCCAGCGTTGGTCTGGGTGTTGACCGCGAGGAATTTAGACTTTTCGCAGATTTTTTCTATTGTTTTTCCCGTAAAAAGACCATGCCCGTAGTCCGCGACAATAACCACATCGCTCTCCGGCAACCAATCATCGAGTTTTTCCAGAAAAGAACGCTCCATCTGGGGATTATCGGAGTTATCCTCCATCTCATACACTTCGAAAAGCTTGGTCCCCAGATATGTTTCAACATACCTGCGTTTGACTATTGTCGGCGCGCCAGGTTTTAACAGGAACTTGGTGGATATATTGCTATACAGCTGGTTCGATATGAATTCTTTAAAAGAGCGGTTCTCGCCAAGAAAACTCAGGAGCCGCACGTTGTCACAAAAACCGGATATGTGGTTGGCGATGGCCAGGATCCCGCCGGCGTAGGTTTCCTTGTACAGGCTGCGAACCGCGAGCACCGGCTCTTTGTTGGCCTTGCCCATCGCGGAGCAGAAATTGTATTCGTCTATTATCGTCTCCCCGATCGTCAGCACCTTCAGGGGCCGGATGGATTGAAGATAGCCTATGATCTCCTCAGGCGTGTGTCTTTCTCTGAAGCTGTTTAAAAAAGCTTTGGCTTCGTGGGTGAAAATATCCATGAAGCGGTTTATGAGGGTGGATGCGCTATATGTCTCCTCGTCGGTAAACACCATCTTGCCCCCGGCTTTCCGGATGGCGTCCTCCTCATGCTCTATAGCTTCGGAATGGTCCCTCTTCCCCTCGCCGCGCACGATGCCTTTTACATACTGCGACGGTTTTATGGCGTTGATCATATTCACCGCGGTGGGCTCCTGGTTTATAACCACGTAATCCACGCAGCTCAACGCCGACAGCGCCTCCGCCCTCAGCGACTCCGGAAAAGCGGGACGGTGCGGCCCCTTGTTGACAAACCTGTCGGCCGTTATCGACACGATGAGGACATCGCCCATTTTTCGCGCCGCTTCGAGGTGCTTGATATGCCCGATATGCAGCAGGTCGAAGACACCATGGCACAGCACGACGACATTTTGCGAAGCCTTCTTAGCGGCTGTAATTTTCGCCAACGCATCTATGGTCTTGATTTTCGCATGACCATTTTCCTGGTAGGCGCTAAAATCCATCTAGTGATCCGGGCTTTTAGTTTGAAACGATCCTTGTAGCATATTTGGCGATTGAAACCAATAATATTCTGGGCTTTTGCGCTGGCGATATTATACTAATAACAAAGTTATTCGCCACGAGCCCGCCCTTGATTTGGCGGAAAATGGACGGCGCTCGAATCCGCACCGATTTTCGCAAAACTTTTCTTCTGGAATCAACTTGTAATAATCGAAGATGTCCTGAAATAATCTGGTAATCAACACCAGGACATGGTCAAATCCACATCATCCAACGCGGTCACGCCTGGACTGCCGGTCACGCTCCGGCGTTGTTGTATAATGTTGCCCCGTGTGACTTTGATTGCATGGAACATACGATTGCATGGAACATACAGTGGAACAGCAAATGTCCGATGTGGCTATCATAATAGTCAACTGGAATTCCGGAGAACTTCTGGGAAAAACCCTCGATGCCCTGAAAGCCCAGGTCGTCCGTCCGAAACGAACGGTTATCATAGACAACGCAAGCTCCGACGGATCCGCCGACGGGATGGAAAACCGCTGTCAGGGTGTTGACGTTATGCGGCTGGACAAAAACATCGGGTTCGCCGCCGCCAACAACCTGGGCGCCAGAAAGGCCGTGGATTGCGAATGGATAGCCCTGCTCAACCCGGACGCTTTCCCGGAGCCGGAGTGGCTTGGAAACCTTCTGGAAGCCGCGGGGCGTAATCCTGAATTCTCCTTTTTCTCCAGCCGGATGCTGGACGCCGGCAATCCCGGTCTTCTGGACGGAACCGGGGATGTTTACCATGTGTCGGGGCTGGTATGGCGCAAAGGTCACGGGGCGCCCATTGGCGAATCTAGCCGGGAAATGCGGGAGGTATTCTCTCCCTGCGCGGCGGCGGCTCTTTTCAGGACCGCGGAATTCATGAACGCCGGTGGTTTCGACGAGGGATATTTCTGCTATTCCGAAGACGTGGATCTGGGATTCCGGTTGCGGCTGATGGGAAGGCGCTGCCTTCATGTGGATGAAGCCGTTGTGGCTCACGTTGGCTCCGCCTCCACTTCGCGTCACAGTGATTTCCAGATATACCATGGCCACCGCAACCTGGTATGGACTTTCGTCAAGAACATGCCGTGGCCGTTGTTCTGGCTCTATTTGCCACAGCACCTGATAATGAACCTGGTGACGGCGATCGTATTTTCCCTGAAAGGCAGAGGGAAAATCATTTTCAAAGCCAAACTGGACGCCATAAGAAGGTTGCCTGTTGCGCTACGCCAGAGGCGGACGATACAGAAAACAAGAAAAACCGGAACCCTGGATCTATGGAGGGTAATGGATAAAGGTCCGCTAAAACCCTATCTGCGTGGTTGAATGCGAAACGGCTCCAGCCGTAAACGCACAAGCCGACCCGCGTCAACGGAGGTTCACGCGTATTTTTGCGCGATGGGGATGCGCCTGCCGCTGCCGAACGCCTTGCCCGTGATCTTCAGGCCCGGTGCGGCCTGCTGGCGTTTATATTCGTTTCTGTCCACCAGCCGGGTGACTTTCATTGTGATATCCTTGTCGAAACCGCGTGCGATAATCGTTTCCGGGGATTCCTGGTTTTCCACATAGGCCTCGAGTATTTCATCGAGCGTGTCATAATCGGGCAGGCTGTCCTGATCGGTCTGGTCTGGGCGGAGTTCAGCCGATGGCGGCCTTGTCAGCACGTTAGAAGGGATGATCTCCCGCTCCCGGTTTATCCATCTGGCGAGGTTGTAGACACTGATTTTGGGCAGGTCCGAAATGGCCGCCAGGCCGCCCGCCATATCGCCGTACAATGTGCAGTAGCCCACCGCAGTTTCGCTTTTGTTGCCGGTGGACAGCACCATCCCGCCGAATTTGTTGGAGACGGCCATCAGGATATCGCCCCTGATCCGGGCCTGCAGGTTCTCCTCGGTCACGTCTTCCTCGCGCCCTTCGAACAGCGGTTTGAGAGTCTTTTTATACATTTCGAACAGCCCCTTGATCGGAACCGTATGAAACTCGATGCCCAGGTTCCTGGCTAGCGTGGCCGCGTCATCCTCGCTCATTCTAGCCGTATATTGCGACGGCATGCTCACGCCGGTCACGTTCTCCGGCCCGAGCGCGTTGACCGCGAGCACGGCGACAACGGACGAATCGACACCTCCCGAAAGGCCGATGACGGCTTTGGTGAACCGGCATTTGCCCAGGTAATCGCGAATTCCCATGGAAAGCGCCCTGTACACCTTCCCCTCCCTGGACCGCTCCACCTCCCTGATGTCACCGGTCCAGCTTTGCGTGTCGACGGTCACCATGTCTTCCTCAAACCCCTTGGCCCTGGCCACTACAGCGCCATCTTTTGCCATGGCGAAGCTGTGCCCGTCAAACAGCAGGTCGTCGTTGCCACCAACCTGGTTGACCAGGAAAAACGGAACGCCATGTTTTCTTGCTATCGCTTGCCCGAGGCTTTCACGCAACGCCCGCTGGCCGAGGTGGTACGGGGAGGCGGAAAGGTTGACGATCATCTCCGCTCCTTCTTTTACAAGCTCTTCCACCGGGTTGCGGTCATAAGAGCCGACGTTGTCATAACCCGGCTCGCTCCAGACATCTTCGCAGATCGTTACGCCGATTTTTACGCCGTCCAACTCGCACAAGGCCGGGCGTTCACCAGGACTGAAGTATCTCAGCTCATCAAACACGTCATACGTCGGAAGCAGCATCTTTTGTGAGCGACCCAACACTTCGCCATCCCTGAACAGTGTGGCGGCGTTGGCCAGGTGTTTTCCCCTGCGGATGTCCACCCGCTCTATATGGCCGCAAAGAACCGCGATCCCTTTCACCTCCGATATCATCCCACGCAGGGCCGCCTCGCAATCCGACGCGAAATCCGGCCTGTCCAGCAGATCCCTGGGGGGGTATCCGGTGATTGCCATTTCGGAGGTGATAGCCAGGTTTGCGCCAAGCTCCCCGGCTTGTTTGACAGCCTCGATGATCTTGCGTGAGTTGCTTTCCATCGCCCCGATGGTCGGGTTTATCTGAACAAGGGAAATTTTCATGTTTTACGCAGATTATTATGACGACCGATGATCCCCGCCACGCAGGCTGGCCTGATAATGTGATCAAGCCCCATACTTCGCCGCCAGATTATCACTGAACCATTTGTACGTATTCGCCAACCCTTCGGCCAGCCCTATCCTCGGCGTCCAGCCCATATCGTTGAGCCGTGACACGTTGAGTAGCTTTCGCGGGGAGCCGTCGGGCTTTGACGGGTCAAAAATCAGCTCGCCACGGAAGCCGACAACTTCGCACACCATCTCCGCCAGCTTCCTGATTGTAACTTCGTAGCCGACACCGATGTTCACCATTCTGGTCGAGTCGCGCCTCATGACAAACAAACACGCCGAGGCCATGTCGTCTACGTGCATGAACTCCCTCCGGGGGGCGCCGGTTCCCCAGATCCTGATGGACGGGTCTCCATTAATTTTCGCCGTGTGAATTTTGCGTATCAGCGCCGGCGCCACGTGCGACGTTTCCAAATCGAAATTGTCGAACGGGCCGTACAGATTCGTGGGCATGACGGAAACGAAACTCGTGCCGTATTGATCGTTGTACGCCTCGCACATTTTTATACCCGCGATTTTTGCGATGGCGTACGGCTCGTTGGTCGGTTCCAGGGGGCCGGTAAGCAGATATTCCTCCTTCATGGGCTGGGGGCATTGGCGTGGATAGATACACGAGCTTCCCAGAAAGAGGAGTTTTTCGACCCCGCTACGCCACGCGGCGTCGATCACATTTGTCTGGATTATCAGGTTGTTGAAGATAAATTCCGCCCGATACGTGCTGTTCGCCATGATGCCGCCGACCCGAGCCGCGGCGAGAAAGACATAATCGGGCCGTTCCGTTTCAAAAAAATCCCGAACTTTCGCCTGGTCCTCCAGGTCCATTTCCTCTCTGGACCGAAGAATCAAGTTGGTGTATCCCTCTTTTTCCAGGGCGCGCACTATTGCGGACCCGACCAGACCCTTATGGCCGGCCACGTATATCTTGTCGGAACTTCGCATGCCTTATTATCCCCCGGGAATCGAGCCGTGGCGTAACTTTGTTATTGTGCATTGTCTGACATTTTTCATTTGCCGTCCATGATCTTCCCTCTTTTCAGGCGGACTTTTTCAGGATGGCTCCTCCCGTTGCGACTTTACGCTGGCGACGCCAAATATCCAGCCCACCATAGGTGACACTTGCGGATGCGTCGTACAGGCGAAAACAGACGCGCGCAGTCGCTGTGGGGATATGTTCCCTTATCCATCGTAATACAAGCCTGGCCTCCAGGGTGTTATTTGCAACAACCGCAAAAGCGCTGAAACGCCGGGGTTCGAAAGATAAAGCTCTGAAAAACACCTGTTTTCGGGACGTTTCCCGTATCAATTAATTTCAGTTCAAGTGAAATATCTGTTATAATACAACTCAATTGCATGTATGTGATGGGTAACCTTGCGGTGATAAATCAAAACAAGGGTTTTACACTCGTAGAGCTGTTAATCGTGGTCGCCGTTATTGGTATTCTCGCTTCGATCGCCATACCCCAATTCTCCTCGTATCGGCAAAAGAGCTATTGCGCTTTGGTCAAATCAGACCTGGCGAACCTGGCCATAGCCGAGGAGGCCTATTTTTACGATTATGATCAATACCTGGCCGTAACCCGCAACGCGGACAACTCGTCCAATGTTCCCCAGTTTTACTGGTCCACCGGCGTCACCTTAGTCTCCTCCACGGCGGACAACAGCAAATGGACCGCCTCGGCGGATCACCCCAATTGCAACGAAAGCCCCTACACATACGACAGCTCCGCCGGCGGGTTTCAATAAACAACTGTCGCTGATATTTTCATAAAATTTCGCAAAGCGGGCCCGGGGCTCCGCTCACGATCATCCGGGTCGCCGGGATATCCCGGTCGAAACCAGTATTTTGTTTCCCAACCAGCCGGCGTTATAGTAACCTCACGTATAGCGGGAAGTTGGAGGGGTTCATCTGCAAAACCACACATTTCGAGATTTGACCCGTGGCTAGAGTTCTTATAGTTGATGACGAAGAAGGCATTCGGCTTTCGCTCAAACGCGCTCTGGAGATGGAAGGGTACGAGGTGGAGTTGGCGCAGGATGGAGAACAGGCGGAGAGCCTTTTTCGAGAAAATCCCGCTGATCTGCTGATCACCGATATTGTTATGCCGAAAAAAGAAGGCATAGAAATAATCATGGCGCTGAAGCGGGATTTCCCAAAGTTAAAAGTGATCGTCATATCCGGCGGAACAAAAGTCGCCGAAGCCGATGATGTGGATTTCCTGCTGTCCGTAGCCAAAAACGTTGGCGCGGATCTGTCGTTCAGCAAGCCGTTTGATCTGCCCGAAATGATGGTTTCCATAAATGACATCCTCAACGGCAATAGCTGAGGCGCCAAAGCATACCTGGATTTGGCAATGTTTAACCGCGCCGGACTGTAAGCCGGTCCAGGAAATGTGACATTGCAACAAAACAACAGCAGGGAAACCATTCTTATCCTCGCCGATGGACAGAGCAGGAACAGGGACATAATCCGCAGAGCCCTAAGAGAGCTTAAATACCACGATTCCAGGTCGCTCAAGGACTCCAAGGAGGCGCTGGACCTGGTCAAGTCCGGGGTCGGGGATATCGTGGTCGCGGACGCCCAAAACGCACAGCTAAGTGGTATGGACCTTTTAAAATCAATCCGGGGGGACAAGGACCTGGCGCATATCCCGGTTATCCTGACATCGTTTCTTAAAACATCCGAGGATATAATCAAGGCCCGCAAGGAGGGCGCGGACGGATATGTGGTAAAACCTCTTACCTCGATGGCCCTGATCAACCAGGTCAAGGGGGCCGCGAAGTTTCGGACAGACAAGGTTAGCGATTATTACAGGAAAACCGAGGGGGAGATAGAAAAACATCACCTGGACCTGGTCACAGAGCAAAAGGAAAAGAAAAACCTGTACATCGAAGTTATCAAGCGTCTGAATCTCCTCCAGGTTGCGTTTCCATTTTACGAGCCGATTTTTTTGCAACTCGGAGAGATGTTTATTAACCTGGGAACCAGCGGCAAGGCGGCGCCGTATCTTCGAAAAGCGCTGGACCTAAATCAAAACTCGACCAGGGCGCTCGACCTTTTGTCGGACCACTATGCCGCGAATGGAGAGCATGACAAGGCGATCAAGCACGCTAAACAATCCGCCAGCGTCAGCGGCCTGGTGGCGGCGTATGAAAAGCTGGGCGAAATACAACTTAAGGCCGGCCGGCTGAACGATTCCATAGTCACGTTCAACTCTGTCATCACCATGACCGAGGCTCAAACCAGGGCGGCGGACCAGAAAGCGCAACTGATGTCCAGGGGTCTCAACCTCCGGGGGCAGGCGTACAGGGCAAAAGGTGACAAGGAGGGTAATAAGAACCTGATGGGCCGCGCAGTCCAGGATTTCAAGAAATCATCCGAGCTGGATCCTGATTTTCTGGCGGCCAACTATAACCTGATGGTCACATACAAGAAAATGGGCGAAAAACAAAAGGCGATGCAGGTGTTCGACCGGATCAGGAAAATGGAGCCGAAAGACGCGGATAGCTGGATAAGCCTGGCCGAGGCGTATTTTCAGAATAATGACATCAAGAAAGTTTCTTTTGCTCTGGAACGAGCCTTGAAACTGGAGTGGAGCAATCTGAAGTATCGAAAGCTGGTAGCGGAGCTTTTCCTGCAATACGGGTTGATCGACAAGGCGGAAGCCATCCTGAAAATTATACAAAAAGAAACGCCCGACGAATCCTATTGTCACAACATCCTGGGGATTATATGCCGCAAAAGGGGCCAGCCAGAAAAAGCCGTGGAACATTACCGGCGGGCGATAAAGCTCGAACCGGACGATCCCGGGATCCTGTTTAACCTGAGCAGAGCCCTGAAGGCTTCCGGAAACGAGGCCGAGGCCAGAAAAGCTTATGACAAATGCCTGGCTCTGGATCCGGAGTTCGACCAGGAGTTTTAAACCAACAAAATTTTATCTAGCCCGGATAATTCATAAAAGGTTATCGGAAAGGCAGACGAACCCCACTTTCGATTTTATATATCAGTATGTTAACGCTGATAACCCGGAAGGGGGTTCGATGACGGACTGTTTTTCTCAACTGATTATACCAGATATTCTTCCGAAGCCAATCCACCTTGATTT
>JAJRZK010000023.1 GCA_024275315.1 Nitrospirota bacterium | reverse complement strand
TGGAGAAAATCGCCGAGGCGAACAGAGCCACACCAGACAACCCGCCCCATACGGAGCTGATCGAGACACAAAAAGATATCGTGGCGGGACTGGAGAAGATCGCCAACGACAACTCCAAACGGGAAAACAGTTTCGCAAACGCTCTTGTCGACACGCAGAACAACATCGCCAAAGCTTTGGAGAAAATCGCCGAGGCGAACAGAGCCACACCAGACAACCCGCCCCATACGGAGCTGATCGAGACGCAGAAAGATATCGTGGCGGGGCTGGAGAAGATCGCCAATGACAACTCCAAACGGGAAAACAGTTTCACCAACGTACTGGTTCACACGCAGAACAACATCGCCAAAGCTTTGGAGAAAATCGCCGAGGCGAACAGAGCCACACCAGACAACCCGCCCCATACGGAGCTGATCGAGACACAAAAAGATATCGTGGCGGGACTGGAAAAAATGGTCTCGGAACTATCTTCCCAAAACTCCACTCTCCTGACGGAGTTTCCCAAGGCCAACAACACTTTTGTCGCCAGCGTCAGGGATATAATGGAATCGATACAAAAGGTTTTGGAAAGCCAGGCGTCTAACGGCGATAACAGGGGCTCCTCCAACCTCAGAACACAGAGAATATCGAGGATTATCAGAACCTCCGGCCCCGATCAGGATAATCAGCGAATTAATCGGCTGGTGTCGGTTAAGAACGATGATAATCTGAAAGATCTGGTACTGCCCCCGGTCAAAGACTCCAATGTAAACGAAGATTTTGAATTACACCTCGATTTAGACAACTGCAAAGCCATCAATTCAAATGGTGACATTGCTTCAGACGAAGATGCCCTCCAGCAAAAAGAAAAACCATCAGGCATGTTGAGAAAATTTTTCAGCTGACAGGAATCATGCGGGTAATATCAAAATAGCAAGACCAGACCCTTTATTGCTTGGCCGTCCTGTCACTATAGCTGGATACTGTAACCACGCTTAACAAAAGGAATCGAACCATGAAACGCATTTTCTTCACATTATCCATTCTGGGCGCCGCGTCCCTCACCACCGCGGCCCCGGCGCAAACGCAGGATTCGGGCATGACGGGTGGGGGCGCGCACGGTATGGGTCACATGATGACCATGAAGGACGACCGCACGGCTCTGAACGCTCCACCGATGATGAAAGAGCATCAGAAGAAAATGATGCGCGAGCATTTACGGTCTGTCCGGGAGATCGTAGGGCTGATGGGTGAAGGAAAGTTCGAGGAGGCGTCGAAAAAAGCGCACACCGGCCTGGGGCTGACCGATCAGATGGATCAAATGTGCGGTATGTTCGGCGAAGATTTCAAGACGATGGGGATCGCTTTTCACAAGAGCGGCGACCGGCTGGGGGACGCGCTGGCAACGAAGGACCTGAAAAAATCGATCGCCGCACTCGGCGAAACGCTGGACTACTGCGTCTCCTGCCACGACACGTTCAAGCATTAGCAGACGGCGAAATATCAAAATACAAGACCAGACCCCTTTCTCTCTATGGCTAAATACACGAAAGAGCAGACAATCGAGACGCTGAAGAACCTTGCTGAGCAACTCGGCAAAAAAACCCTTTCCCAAAAGGAAGTTAAATCGGTTATCCCTGTATCCAGAGTGCGGAGGCAGTTTGTGACTCTGGGTAATGCTCTGGAAGCAGCGGGGCTTGAGAGAAAAGCGGGGCGTGCTGACCACCTCAATCGAGGTAATAAATACTCGGACGATGAGCTCTTTCGCGATTTGTATAAGGTCGAGTTGCAACTCGATCACGAGCCGGGCTATAGTGAATGTGAAGCCCACTGCCAATTTTCTGTGCACACCTACCGCAGGCGATTTGGGAAAATGCATGATGTCATTGCACATTATCGAAAATGGAAATCGGAAAACGGTCCCACGCCCCCCTCTTTCTATTCGCAAAGTGCGGGGGACGGCGACAATGGGGATGTTGAGAATGATAGTAGGGATGATGCGGTAGCTCCTGGGCCAACGCTTTCTGTCGGCACGAGCAAGAAGGAGGTACCTGCGCAATTATACGGCAATCTCATTGATTTCCGTGGGTTGAGCCATGCGCCGATCAATGAGCAAGGAGTTGTGTTTTTGTTTGGCATGGTTAGCCGCGAATTGGGATTTCAGATCGAAGCAGTTCAACAGGGATTTCCGGATTGCGAGGGAAAGTATCTCCACGACAAGAAGAAGAACCTTTGGGCCAAGGCACGTATTGAGTTTGAATACAAAGCTTCTTCCTTCAAACAGCATGGGCATGACCCGAATCAATGCAACTTCATTGTGTGCTGGATAAATGATTGGCCCGATTGCCCCGTGAAAGTCATTGAATTGAAAAGCGAAATCTTGAAACTCAGCCGAACTCGCGGGTAGTCCTGGGGGTCAGATCTTGAATCTTGACATTTTCAGTTTAAGGGGTGACTCGCCATCCGTGGGGAGGTCCTGCGGGCGGACCGGGTTTCAAGCACGGGCTATTTCCTGTTCAGCTCCTTTTCCAGTTCCATCTGCTCTTTTTTCAGTTCCTCGAGCCTTCTTTCCTTCTGGCGGCGTTCATTTTGCGCGTGGCACACCTCCCACCCGTTCCAATTGTTTGTTTTTTTCAGGCAGGCTATATGATCCTTGAGATCGTTGATGTATGAGTCCCTGTGCCTGTAATACTCATCCGCATCCTCCCCGGCGTACGCCGCTGTAGACAGCAACGTCAACGACAGAATCAAAAGGCATAATCTCACTATCGGCATGGCTCCCTCCCCTGTGGTTCGCAAAATCAACTGGAAAATTTGTCACAGTCCCAAGACAACCCTGACAGGCCCCATGCTAGTTGACTGGCGAGCCATAACGCAATAATTAAATGACAAACGCTAATTCGCGGCTTTGGCGGCGGATTTTCCTGTCCCCAACTTCATCAAAATGCGACGACGTTCATGTGGCCATTTTTCGAGGCCAAAGTTATCGGGGAAAGATCGGTGTTTTCATGGCTGTAATCGGCTCCGTTCTCCAAAAGGAACCTCACAACGGCGTCATGCCCATATTTGGACGCCAGCAAAAGAGCCGTAGTCCCGTCTTGGCTTCTCGCGTTTACGCAGGCCCCACTCGCGATCAGCATCCGTACGATCTCGAGGTTACCCTTGGCCGAGGCGCTCATTAATGGCGCGCCGCCCCGTCTCAGCCGCCAGTTTACGTCAACCCCCTGGTCGATCATCGCACGCACCGTCTCCACCTGGCCGTTGTCGATGGCTGTAAACAAATCGTAGTTGGTATATTTGGATCCGGCCTGAGCCGAAATGGAGAAAAGTGGAATAATCAAAGCCAAAAACAATCCGGTATGCCGCATAATCGATCCTTTTATTCATGACAAGCGCATTTTCGTCGCGCTCAATTCCCCATCGGAGGAATCGACCGGGAATATTATGGACAAATGACTTGCTCTCGCGATTTAGCGGCGGTTTTTATGTAAAATAGAGGGCATGACAGGCTATTCCAAAGATATCATCCAGGAAGAGACAATCGCGGCCATCTCCACACCGATCGGCGAAGGGGGTATTGGTATGGTCCGCCTATCGGGGAAAACGGCGATAAATATCCTGAAACAGATGTTCACGGGCCCTTCAGGCAAACAGCGGGACAGCTTCGAGTCGCACCGGGTATATTACGGTTACATCGTCGACAACAACAGCAGACGACTTGACGAAACCCTGGTCACACCCATGCTCTCCCCAAAAACCTATACACGTGAGGATGTAGCGGAAATATCGTGTCATGGCGGCTCCACAGCGCTTCGATCGGTCCTGCGAAGGGCGCTCGAGCTGGGGGCGAGAATGGCGGAGCCGGGCGAGTTTTCAAAAAGAGCTTTTATAAACGGAAGAATCGATCTGCTCCAGGCCGAGGCGATTATCGACCTGATAAAATCAAAATCCGACAAGGGCTGGAAAACGGCTTTTTCACAACTCGACGGCAAACTCTCCGAGCGGCTCCATGATATGGAATCGGAACTCGTGGATATTATTTCCAACATTGAAGCTTCCATAGATTTCCCCGAAGAAGAGCTCGAAATTGCCGACAACAAATCCCTGCGCAACTCCCTTCAATTATTGCAGGATTATATCGACTTATTATCAAGGTCTTACGGTATCGGACGCATTTATCGCGAAGGGGTATCCGTCGCTATCACCGGCAGGCCGAACGTGGGGAAATCGAGCCTCATGAACGCGCTCCTGGAAAGAGACCGTGTTATAGTAACCCCGTACCCCGGCACCACCCGGGATACGGTGGAGGAAACTTTACATATCGAAGGAATAGCCGTCAGAATCGTGGACACGGCGGGTGTAAGGGAGACGGAAGAACCGGCGGAAAAAATCGGCGTTCAAAGAACGCTCCTGGCGGCGAGCAAGGCCGATGTAACCCTCCTGATCCTGGATGGTTCCGCCCCGCTGGAGCCGGAGGATTTCAAGCTTTTGGACACGCTGAAAAACAACCGGTCGGCTGGCGGACTGTTAATCCCGGTGATCAACAAATCGGACAAACGAACAGTTATAGACACAGGCGACGTAGCCAGCAGGTTTTCAGCCGCCGCAATATCAACTATTTCCGCCAAAACCGGAGAAGGTGTGGAGGCCTTGCGCCGCAGGATAGCAAGCGAGATAATAACTCATGGCGAACCAGCGGGCGACGGGCCGGTTCTCACAAGAGAAAGACACAAGGAAAAGCTGGATGAAATGTCGGTTTCCGTAAAAAGAGCCATTACAGCCCTGGATAACGGGATGAGTCGCGAATTTATCGCCGCAGACCTGGCCGACGCGAAAAAGGCCATGGAGGAACTTACCGGCAAAACCATCGACGACCAGGTTATAAGCCGGATATTTAACGAGTTCTGTATCGGTAAGTAGCGGGCCGCGGGAAAAATCCATAGCCTGCGCAGACGGGTATGCTCCACCGAAACGCGCGAGACTATGGTCTCACCATCGGTTGTCCCTGTCGTTGTCGTACTTGCGATTCCGCCCCTTTTTAGCTCCCTTGGGGAAAATGACGACCCGGCGGCGGGCTCCCTGACCCTCGGACTGGGTTTCGACCCGTCTGTCGCCCCCGAGGACTGTATGCACGATCTGCCGCTCTGCCGGTGTCATCGGCAGAAGACGGACAGGTCTTTTCCCACGAACAGCGGATTCGGCGGCGTCGAGGGCTATGGTTTTGACCTTGTGTTTGCGCCGGTCCCTGTAGTTTTCCGTGTCCAGTATGACCCGGATACGATGGTCACGGGCCCTGTTGACGGCTATGTCAGTGAGATACTGCATCGATTCGAGCGTTCCCCCCTTGCGGCCGATCAACAACCCGCCATGCTCGGAGTCGATCTGGATCAGCAACCTGTCGGCGAGCCGATACCCCTTGACAGTGCCTGGTATATCCATTTTGTCGATAATCCCCTGAACAAAATGGACGGCCTTATCCCGGTCCTCCTCGCTGATCTCGGTGTTTCGATCATCCTCATACTCGACAGGCTCGAACTCGTCCTCGTCCTGCGCGTACCTGTCTTCAGTCTCCTCGGCCGGCTCCTGATCGTCTCCGGCGACATTGTTCTCCGCCGGATTGGCGGAATATTTCGGGATGCCGTATCCTTTTCCCTCCGGGGGAATAACAATGGCCGCAGGACCCTCGGCGGCCCATGGCCGGTATTTCGTTGTCGAGGTGACTATTCCGTTTTCATCCCCCTCGGTGGAGGAGACAAGAACATCCTCGGCCTTCACCTCTTCTTCGTCCGTCTCGCCGGACACGGCGGCCTCCTCCATCGGCTCCGTATCGCCCGGTTCCGTTATCTCCTCATCCGGATCGTCGGTTATGGGTTCCTCTGCGGACTGTTTGAGCCTGCCCCGCACCTTGACGGTCTTTCCTCCCACACCAAGAAATTTGCGGATTATCTTGACATCTCCTATCTCCACCCGTTCAAGGTCACTTACGTTAAGTGATTCCATCAGTTTCGATTCCGCCTCGGCCCTGGTTTCGCCCACAGCTTCAATCCAATCCATTATTCACCTCTCATTTCGCATCGCGATAAATAATCCACTGCTGCCCGATTGTAAGTATATTGTTTACCAGCCAATAGATCACAAGCCCGGTAGGGAATGACAAAAACATGATCGTAAACACAACCGGCAACATCATCATCATCCTGCGTTGCATCGGATCACCCGTTTTGGGAGTCATCAACTGCTGGCCAAGCATGCTAAACCCCATCAATACCGGGGTGACATAGTATGGGTCAGCCATGGACAGATCCTTGATCCACAATATCCAGCTTGCGCCTTTAAGCTCTATCGACTCTAAAAGCACCTTATACAACGAGAAAAATATCGGTATTTGCAGTATCAGCGGCAGACACCCTCCAAGGGGGTTTACCTTGTGCTCCCTGTAAAGAACCAGCATCTCCTGATTCAGTTTTTCCTTGTCGTCCTTGTACGCCTCCTGGATACGTTTCATGTGCGGCTGAAGCTTTTGAAGCTTCTGCATCGACTTGAATCCTTTTTGCGTCAGGGGAAAGAACAATACCTTGGTGACGATGGTCAGCAGGATTATGGACCAGCCCCAGTTGCCTGTCCACTTGTGGAACATATTTAAAACCCAGAACATGGGCTTGGCGATTATATCGAACCACCCGTAGTTTATTATCGACTTTATCCCGTTTTCGTATACGTCCAAAAGCTCGTGCTTTTTCGGACCGAGAAAAAAATGCATCATCACAGGCTTGTCGGCCATCGCGGCCTTGAGCTTCCACTCCAGCGTGGCGGTGCTGTCGTTGATATACCGGGAGACCATTTCCTGGTTCTCGGGCTTTTCCGGAATACAAAAAACGGTAAAATACCTGTGCGACAACGCGGCCCATTTTATCTCTCCCTTGTATTCCTGAACCGGGTTTTCGTCGTCCGGAGCGTCGGCTACGCGCCTTCCGTCGACCATGAACAAAGAGCCGTTGTATGAATAATATGAGCTGAACTTGCTCTCCTCGTCTCCCAAACCGAACCAGACCAGAGAATAATCGAACTCGCCCCATTTGGGAGTGGAATTCACAGAAATCTCGAAATCAAAGCTGTAGTCGTTCGGGCGGAATGTGTATGTCTTGCGGATAACCACACCAGTCCCGTCTCGAAGCTCGAACCGGATCGACACCGGTTTGTCTCCCTCCTGGAGCGAGATTTCGTTCGACTGCGCGCTTGTGTCAAAGATGGATCCATTGACTATTTTTGCATACGCCTTTTTTGGAAAACTCAAACCGAGCGTGGGATATATGTCCGGAATGGAGGTTAGATCCTCCTTTTTCTTGGCCAGTTCATCGCGGAATTTTTCCTCGTTAAAAACGAGGTTTATATAGCTCCCCTTTGCGTCGTGGTACTTTACAAGATCATACCGGACGGGCGCCGCCCCTTTTGTGGAAATATAAACATCCGTCACCCCGGTGGAGATCTTGATGACACGCCCCTGCGCCGATTCTGAAACCTCCCGTCCCGCCCCTTCACTGACAGGAGCCGCGGCTATGGGAGTGGTGGCCCGGCTGGCCGCCGCCTGATCCGCCTTCTCCGACACCGCGGATTCCACCAAGCCCGGCTCTGTGCGGGCGAGGTCGGCTGTGTCACTCTTTTCTCCGACCGACTGGTTGGCGGCGACCGGCTGGTCCTTTACCTCTTTTTCGCCCTTTTGGGCCTCCAAAGTAGCCTGTATCTGCTGTTGCTTGAGATATTCGCCGAATCTCACCTCGTAATAGATGTTATAGCCTATTACCAGCGATATGGCCGCGATCAGTGAAAGAATGAAATTGCGATCTAGCATTTATGGAACCGGGTCGTACCCACCCTTGTGAAAAGGTGTGCAACGAAGGATTCTTAAGAAGGCGTAACACACACCCCGCAACGCGCCATGTCTTCCTATAGCCTCCACCGCATATTCCGAACAGGTGGGATGATACCCGCAGGCAGGGGGCAGAACTGGCGAAATTAAAAGCTTGTAGCTTTTAAGCAGTAATATTAAAACTCTTTTCATAAATCCCAGGAACGCCGCCGTTTTTTGTTGCGAAATTTAAGTCGGGCTATCTACCCGCTGTCTTGGCGGCGAATTTTTTAAATGCCGATTCTATATCCCGGTAACCTTGCCTCTCTTTTCGAGGGGCCGGCCTCATTACAATATCCACTTTTTCCGCCAGCAGATGCCTGTTCCGCCGGAAAACTTCGCGCATGAGCCTTTTGGCCCTGTTTCTGGCATGCGCCTTACCATATTTTTTGGGCACGTCGAGCCCAACCCTGGATTTGTCCAGGCCGTTCGACAGGAAAATAAAAACTACATCCGCGGTTCGAAACCTCGATCCATCCCGGAAAACTTTCTTGAACTCGCTCCGCTTGAGCAGTCTCGATTCTCTGCCGAACCTGTAATCACGCCCACTTAAGCCGCCAGGCGCTTTCTTCCCCGTGCGCGTCTTCTTTTCAGAATGGCCCTGCCGCTCCTTGTACTCATCCGCGCCATGAACCCGTGTTTTCTCTTCCGGCGAAGGTTGTGCGGCTGATATGTTCTTTTCAATATCTTTACTCCATCACGGATGTTATCTTATAAAAACTCAATCGCTTATAGTATACAAAGCGGACATCTTCGTCAAGCCGGTCGGGAATTTATTCCGGTAAACGGCCCACTTTATTGAAGATACAAGCTTTATCCATGTCCGTTTGTTTTGCATGTTTCCACATTATAGACTATGTGAAGCGCCAAATCCCGCAATGAGATCAACGATTTAAGCTTTCCGTCGCTATTTACCACCACAAGGTGGCGGAATCTCCCGAACCACATCTTCACTATCGCAACCGCCAACGGATGCGAGTCACAAATAACCGCAGGTTGCGGTGTCATGTAATCCCTGACCAGTTCTATTTCAATATCCAGATCTTTTCCCGCTATTTTCATCAGGTAATCATGTCCCGCAAATATCCCGACAACTTTCTTTACATCGTTATCCACAACCACGATACATCCGGCAAAGGATTTCTGTATGGCCTTTAAAACATCGGAAATAGTTGTGTCAGGTGTGCAGGTGGTTACGATCTCTTCCTGGTCAAGATCAGACACTTTTCCAAGAAACCTGCTTTTCATGGTATGCAAGCAAGAACGCTTTTGTTTATTTGGCTATATGTTACACGGATATTTCCGCAATTCAAGGTTTTTACCGCGTATAGTGACCTCGCCGGCGCAAACCCGATTAATCCACCTCCAGCGCCCGTTTCTGTATCCCGAATATCTCCTGTATCCCTTCGGCCGCGAGCACCAGCAGGTCGTCGAGAGTCTCCTTTCCGAAAGGCTCCTTTTCCGCCGTGCCCTGCACCTCTATGAACTTGCCGGATCCTGTCATAACCACGTTCATGTCCACATCCGCCTCGCTGTCCTCGCAATAGCACAGATCGAGCATTTTGTCTCCCCCGACAATCCCGACAGATGTCGCCGCGACAAAATCGGTTATGGGCGACCGGGCTATTCTCTCCTCCTCCACAAGCCCCCGTATCGCGTCGTACATAGCCACGAAAGCTCCCGTGATAGCCGCCGACCGTGTCCCCCCGTCGGCCTGGATCACATCGCAGTCTACGGTTATCGTCCTCTCGCCAAGAAGTGGCTGGTTCACAACAGCCCTCAACGATCTGCCTATCAGCCTCTGTATCTCCATGGTGCGGCCGCCGGCTCCTCTTCTCTCCCGGTTGGTTCTACCTGTAGTCGCCCTTGGAAGCATGGCGTATTCGGCAGTCACCCATCCCCTTCCGGTGTCTCGCAGAAAGCCGGGTGTCACCTCGGCCACCGACGCAAGACAGATAAGCTTGGTCTCGCCGGTTTCTATGTACGCCGAACCTTCGGCGTGGATATTTACGTTTCGCTCGATTTTTATCCGCCGGAGCTGGTCGCATGCCCGGTTATCCGCTCTTTTACTCATATATTCTCTTCATCATGTTGTTGACTTCTGAATATCCGCAAGCTCTATCCTGTCGAGCTCGATGTCACCGAGCATCCGTTTGGCCACCGCCAGGGTCCGCTCCGGAGAATCGGTCACCACCAGCCTGACAGACCCGCGGCGCAGGTTCCCTTCGGGCCGCTCGATATCTTTTTCCCTAAGCGTATCCACTACAATCCGCGCTGTCTGCTCGGCCGAGTCTATCAGATTCACATTTTCGCCGACTGTTTCACCGATGACCTTTTTCAGCGGGGGATAATGTGTGCATCCCAGCACCAGAGTGTCTATGGCTCCCCTCATTTCGCCAAGGTATTTCACCGCCACGGCACGGGCGATATCGTTGTCTGTCCACCCTTCTTCGGCCAGCGGGACAAACAGGGGACAGGCCTTTGAAAATATTTTTGTCCCGGGAGCTTTTCGAGTTATGGCGACCTTGTAGGCCCCGGAGCTGATGGTCGCCTCGGTCCCTATAACCCCTATGGCCCCTTTAGTCACCATCGAAGCCGCCGTGGCCCCTCCCTCCACCACGCCGATTACCGGTTTGGTAGCCTCCTCGGATAGCTGGGGCAACGCGTAGGCGGAGGCTGTGTTGCAGGCCACAACTATCATCTTGACGTCCAGATTATCGAGAAACCGTATATTGTTCCGGGAATACCGGAGGACTGTCTCTTTCGATTTTGTGCCGTATGGCACCCGGGCGGTGTCTCCAAGGTATACCAGCGACTCGTACGGGGCGATTCTGTGTATCTGCCTCAATACCGTCAGGCCTCCAACACCAGAATCAAAAATCCCTATGGGCCGGGTGTCACCCATTCCCCGCCACCTGGCTGTCGCCGGCCTTAATAAGGCTCATGTCGGGCGCCATGGGTGTTGAAATTGTCACATGGCTGATGAAAAAATCGGTTTCTTTGTCGTCGATCAATATTTTTACATTGTCCACCTCGTCGAAACTCAGCGTCACCGTGTTCACTATTCCATAAACTGCCAGCAATTCTGTCCACAGGCCGCTGTTCAGTCCCGTCAGGGACTTTGCGCCGAGGGATATTACCGCCAGTCTGTCATGCACAAACACTTCCCTTACCTGCATGCTTTCGGGATAAAACCCCGATCGCTCGGTATCAGGGCTGAACAGTTTTTTCAAAGTGAGCCTGATCTGAAGCTCCAGCGGCTGTGAACCATCAACCATCTCTTTTGTCACAGCCAGGTAATCGAGATTGGCGTTGGGGATGTATAGCAGAACATTGCGCCTGATTGCGTCAGTCTGTTCACCATTATGTCGGGAGGAGCCGGTGGCGGATTTTTTACTCGTCTCACGCGCGGTCCGCCCGTTGTCGGGCAAAGGGAAATACCATACCGCCACTCCTATGAGAATCAGCGACAACAGCCACAGCCTGTACCGGGACCGGCTTTTGTCATTCACCCTGCCACTCCTGGTTTACAGCGGCGCTATTCGCCTCTATATATTTTATTATGGCCGTGGACACCGCCTCTGCCAAGGCGGGAGCCAGCTCTTCTTTTTCCAGCAACATCTCGTCGTCCGGGTTTGAAAAGTCTATCAGTTCTACAATTACCGCCGGCATTGCCAGCCCGCCCAGGGACAAAACATCGCTTTTCACTATGTCCACCCCCCTGTCCGGGTCTATTTCCACAAGTTGCGCCGCGATGATCCTCGCCAGCTCTTCGTTATTTTCGGAAAACCTGTTGTTCAGATTTTCCCATTCAGCTCCGGTGACATTTTCCTTATCCTGGTTTTTACCATGGTTTATATATATCTTCCATGGATGTGATCGTGGTGACGCGCCACCATCCGTATGAATACCTATATATATATTCCCCCTGCCGGAGTTGGCGTGGCCTATTCTGTCTATTACCGGGATACTTGTATCCTCCGACCTTATATTTATTATTTCGACCCGTTCATCCTCCGACAATATTTTTTCAATCAGCCTGGCCAGTTTCAAAGTTACATTTTTTTCAAGAATACTCTTGGCGCTACGCGCTCCCAGGTCCGCGCCGCCGTGCCCGGCGTCGAGCACTACCCGCACCGCATCCTGCTCTGTTTCTATATTTTCTATGAGAACGTCTAAGTCCCTGGTTCGCAGGCTTTCAATGGAACCTTCATCGAGTTGCTGGGAATCGGCGGGTAAATACCACAGAAGCAGAAGAACCGCGGCCGCGCAAACGGCCAGGCGCCCATGTTTCATCAGACGTCGAGTTGCCTTACATCAAGGGCGTGAGTCTGGATAAATTCCCGTCTCGGTTCCACCTGGTCCCCCATCAACACCGTAAAGATATTATCCGCTTCCACGGCGTCACTTATTTTCACCTGCAACAATGTCCGTGTGGCCGGATCCATAGTAGTCTCCCACAACTGCGACGCGTTCATCTCTCCTAATCCCTTGTATCGCTGTATGGATATACCCTCCTTGCTCTTGGACAGGACATACGACACCAAGTCGTTTCTGTCGGCAAGTTTTATGTTACCGTCCTTCCAGCGCAGAACAAATGGAGGTTTGTCGAATTTTTCAAGCTGTCGCCTGATGGCGTGCAAAATCTGGTATTCCGCCGAGAGTATGAGATCCCAGTTTATCTTGCGGCTGACTCCGGACATTTTATCGAACCACTCAATGGCCAGTCCGCCATGCTCCGTATCTTCCACAATCTCGGTTTCCAGTTTCTCACCCTTGAACCCTTCGGAAAGTTTCCGGAGTCTTTCATCACTCAGGAAAAATTCCTTGTCCATTATATTTTCGTCGAGCATCAGCTCCACCACCTCGTCCGGATATCCTCTTCGGATAAGATTTTTCTTGAGTTTGTTATACTCTATCATCTTGCTGACTATGTTTATGAGTGTTTTGTCATTAAAAGTCTCTCCGCCATCTATGGTGAGAGATTTGCCGCCAAGACCTATCTCCAGCAGGTACGATTCCAGTTCCGTGTCGTCTTTTATATATTTTTCCTTTTTGCCCTTGGACACCTTGTACAGCGGAGGCTGGGCGATGTAAAGATATCCCCTCTGAATGACTTCCTCCATGTGCCTGTAAAAAAGGGTAAGAAGAAGAGTGCGAATATGAGACCCGTCCACGTCCGCGTCGGTCATGAGTATTATTTTGTGATACCTGATCTTGTCGATGTTGAAATCCGCTTTCCCGATCCCCGACCCCATGGCTGTTATGAGTGTGCGTATCTCGTCACTGGAGAGCATCTTTTCAAACCTCGCCTTCTCCACGTTGAGTATCTTTCCCTTAAGCGGAAGGATCGCCTGAAATTTTCTGTCCCTTCCCTGTTTGGCGCTTCCGCCGGCGGAATCTCCCTCTACGAGGTACAGCTCGCACAGCGCCGGATCCTTCTCCTGGCAGTCCGACAGTTTACCCGGGAGGATAGACGTTTCCAGCGCGGTTTTCCTGCGGGTCAGGTCCCTGGCCCTTTTCGCCGCCTCCCTCGCCTGGGCGGCCATGGTGGCTTTTGAAATTATCAGCCTTGCCTCTCTCGGATTTTCCTCCAGGAAAAGACCAAGCTGTTCATTCACCAGTTGCGCGACCAACCCCTGAACTTCGGCGTTGCCCAGCTTTGTTTTTGTCTGCCCTTCAAACTGGGGTTCGGGAATCTTCACCGTGAGAACGGCCGTTAAACCTTCGCGCACGTCTTCACCGGTGACGCCAACATCGCCCTTGATCAATCCATTCGACACGGCATATGTGTTTATCGTGCGGGTAAGAGCCGACCTGAACCCGGCTAGATGAGTGCCTCCTTCCCGGGTCCTTATATTGTTGGCGAATGAAAAGACATCCTCCTTGTAGCCGTCATTATAGGACATGGCCAATTCCATGGATATACGGTTTTTCTCTCCGCTTATGTATACTGGAGGCCGCAGAAGAGCGTTTTTATTTCTATTCAAATATTCCACGAAAGAGACTATGCCCCCATCGTAATGAAAAAGGTGCTCCTTGTCGCTCCTTTCGTCCTTGATAAAAATCTGAACCACCTTGTTCAGGAACGAAAGCTCCCGCAGTCTCTCCGAAAGAGTTTCGAAGTTGAATTCTATATCGGGAAATATTCCCTCATCCGGACTAAACGTGATTTTAGTTCCCGTTCCGGTCGCCTCTCCTATTTCCTCCAGAGGCTTTTCGGGAATTCCACGTTTATATTTTTGGCTGTAGACTTTCCCGTTTCGTCTTATCTCCAGATAAAACTTGGAGGATAGAGCGTTTACCACGGACACGCCAACCCCATGCAGTCCTCCGGATACCTTGTATGTGTTTTTATCGAATTTTCCTCCGGCGTGAAGGGTGGTCATCACCACCTCGGCGGCTGATGTGTTTGTGTCCGGATGAATATCTACGGGAATACCCCTGCCGTTGTCTGACACGGTTATGGAGTTGTCTATATGTATAGCCACATTTATTTTTGTGCAAAATCCAGCCAGCGCTTCATCTATGGAATTGTCCACGATTTCATATACGAGGTGATGAAGGCCTCTTAACGTGCTGTCACCTATGTACATGGAAGGCCTTTTTCGAACCGCCTCGAGACCTTCGAGAATTTTTATGGAATCTGCGCTGTATGTATTTCTTTTACTCATAACTCATATAAAAAAAAGAGAAGTAATAGTAAGTAAGCTAAACCTGTGTATAACTATGATAAGTCATTGTAGCTTAAGGTAGTTACATTTCCCACAGGAACCGCAGGTTTTCCACGGCGCGTAACGTAAATGTACCGGTGTACACAAATATAAAATGTTATCCAGTTGTTTCCCACAGGTTCATCTATAGGTTCAGGGAGCTTTTTATCTCGTTTATCTCGTTGTAAAGCTGGGTGTTTATCTCCAATTCGTTTTTGATTTTAGCAACCGCGTGCATAACTGTGGTATGGTCTCTGCCACCAAAAGCCTTTCCTATTTCAGGTAGGGACATGCTTGTGAATTCCCGACCCAGATAGATGGCCACGTGTCGGGGTAACGCTATGTTTTTAGAGCGGTTTTTTGATTTGAGGTCGTTTATTTTCAGTTTATAAAAGTCGCATACGGCTCTTTGAATCTGGCGAATGTCGACTGTTCTTACAGCGTCGTCATAAATACCCCGGAGAGTCTCCTCCGCCAGGTCTATGTCCATATGCCTGCCGGTAAGGGAAGAATATGCCATGACCCTCGCCAGGCACCCCTCCAGCTCTCTTATGTTCGATTTTATTTTCTCCGCCAGAAACGTGGCGACACCCTCCTCCAGAACAACGCCGTTTTCATTGGCGATTTTTTGCAATATGGCAATTTTTATCTCCAGCTCCGGCGGCTGGATGTCAGCTATAAGTCCCCATGCGAACCTGGACCGGAGCCTCAGCTCCAGGTTTTTTATATCTTTAGGGAACTTGTCAGAAGTTATAACTATTTGTTTTTTCAACTCAAACAGGGAATTAAACGTGTGGAAAAATTCCTCCTGGGTTCTTTCTTTTCCACCGATAAACTGGATATCGTCCACAAGCAGAACGTCGAGGCTTCTGTATTTCCTGCGGAATTTGCTCATTGATCCTTGTTGCAGAGCGTTTATCAAAGAATTAACAAATTTTTCAGAGCTGATATAAAGAACATTGGCCTCCGGGTTTTTATCAATAACTGCGTTGCCGATAGCCTGGAGAAGATGAGTTTTACCGAGACCGACACCTCCGTAAATAAACAGGGGGTTGTAAATCTCTCCTATTTTCTTTGTGACAGCTTTGCAGGTGGCGTTGCAGAACTCGTTACTTTTACCGACAATAAAATTTTTGAAAGTATATTTCTCGTTTAAAAAAGCCCTGGCCCGGCTTTGGGCGAGAATACTGTCTGCGGTGGGAGCTTTTCCTTTTTCGGCCGGCTTGTCTCCCACAACAACCTCCGCGGCCACAACAAAATTCAGATTTATGGTGTTACCGGAGGATTCCTTGATAAAATCAATTATCTGACTCTTGTAATGCTCCTCGATCCAGCTGATGAAAAAAGCGGATGGCACAGACAGCGTCATGGTGTTGTCTTTCGTGGAGACGTACGATATGGGCGCGATCCAGGAATCGTAGTTGTGCGGATTGAGCTTTTGCTTGAGCTCTGCCTTGCAATTGTTCCAGAGTTGCTTAGAGAACATGACTGATCACCATAATTTTGAAGCGCTCATTCTATGGTCTATCATTGCAAAAAATCAAGACCATAGATTGACGTATTGAACTAAACGGCGTTGTTGACCGAAGCCTGAAGGGCTCCCCGCAAAATATCTATATTACCGTTTACAACATCGTCGATGGAAATGGAGAAAAGAAGGTCATTAAAATGATTGCATAGTTTCGCCCAGAGAGACTGGGTGCGACAGTCGCTCGCCTTGGAGCATGGATGTTTGACGCTGTCTGCGTATGTGGCGCACTCCGTGATGACCAGACTTTCGTCGACCGCCTCGAACACGTCCCCGATGGATATTTCAGTAGCCAGACGCGCCAGCAGATACCCCCCGCCGGGCCCGCGGATGGACCTGACCAGACCTTTTTTGCGCAACTTTACAAAAAGCTGTTCCAGATAGTTCTGGCTGAGTTCCTGTCTTGCCGCAATTACGCTCAAGGATACCGGAGACTTGTCGGGTTGGCTGGCGATATCCACGAGAGCCTGCACGGCGTAATGACCGCGAGTAGAGATTTTCATTTTAATTACCGTTGTTATTCAATAACATTTCCCTCTATTGGATTGACTGCTATCCCTCTTTTTTTAAGAAACTCGATTGAATCGTCGATAGAGTTCAAGTCACCGGAAATCTCCATATCCACAACTCCTTTTTCAGAGTCGATGTTCGCCTGGCGAATATTGATGACGACATCGTGTTTCTGGATTATGTCGCTGTATATCGGATCGTTGACTCTCGCGGCCGGTATTACAAGACGGACACGTATGCAGTTGATGGTGACCGGGGTATTAAGACCGGCCAGCTCCTCACCCCCTTCACGCACCAGGGCTCCGCGGCAGCTCAGGTCCAGGGCGGCGGAATCGATCTTGCCATCTTCGCCTGACAAGCGGACCACGAGCCATCCGCCGGCGCTTGTCACGGAGGCCTTTATCACATGGGGAACGAGCCCGTAATGGCGCACCAGGGAGTAAAGCAGTGGCTCGCGGACAAGGTTTTCCGGAAACGTGATGGCAAAATAACGGTCGCTCATGATACTCAGTTTTTCTTTATAAAAAATTCCCAGTCGGAATCGTTAATCTTGCGTGGCCAGGCCAGGACTTCGTGTCCCTCCCCCTCCATGCTTCTGGGCACGTTTACCGTCGCAGGTTCGTGGTCGGTAACGATCCGGAGCACCTCTCCCGGCGCCATGCTTTCTATCTTCAGCTTGGACTTGACAAATGTATACGGGCAGACATCGCCCTTGATATCAATTTCGTGGTCAGGCTTGATAGTCATCGGGCGCGTCTCCATTCTATAATGACACTGTTTTAGCGTGATCTTCTATCATCTTGACAAGTTCCGGGTATTCGATCAACCTGCAATCCACCGAAACCTTTCTGGCGTCGACATCCTCTCGTAGAGCAACCCAGTTGTCCGGCCATTTCCCGGTCTCCCCGGCGCTTTCCGTAACCGCCCTGTGCCCGCCAGGCATGCCGTATACACCATCTCCGTTCCCGGGATGGTTGAATACCCCGTCACCCACGAGCGCCACCTGTGAAGCCCGGGCCATGATATGGCTCGCCAGGGATTTGGGCGAATTTTCGAGAGGCCTTGTCAGTAATACGAGAGTCTCTTTCATATCAGTCATTCAAAAAAACCCCATGGGTGAAATCGCACTCGCAAGAGTCAGGCATGATGGTCACGATAAGGCCCTCGCTAAGGGTTTTACCCAGCTTGACCGCCGCCGCTATAGCGGCGCCGGAGCTTGATCCCGTGTTGAGGCTCTCCTCCTCGCTCAGACGGTTGACCATATCATAAGCCTCTTCGGTCTTTACCGATATCTTGCCGTCGAGTTCGGATTCGTTATATATCCCCGGCACAATAGATGAGGCCATGTGTTTGAGTCCTTCGATGCCGTGCAGGGATTCGGCCGGTTCGACGGCATAACATTTAATCTCGGAATTAAAACGCCTGAGCCCGCGGGAAACACCCATCACCGTACCCGAAGTGCCAATACCCGCCAGAAAATGCGTCACCTTTTTATTTGTCTGTTCCCATATTTCAGGGGCGGTGGTGTGATAATGGGATTTCCAGTTCTCATCGTTGTTGTATTGATCCGGCCAGAAATACATGTCCGGATTTTCGTTGTAGATCTCCTTGGCCAGCAAAATGGCCCCATCGGAGCTTTGGAGCGGGTCGGAATAGACCACCTGTGCGTGGTACCGCGACGCCATGAGCTGTTTGCGCTCGTTGCATATGTTGCCAGGCATGACCAGCTTGACCTTGTATCCTTTCACAAGGCCGATGAGGGCGTAGGCTATTCCCGTGTTTCCGGATGTGGAATCGAGTATGGTCATACCGGGCTTGAGCAACCCCTGCTTTTCACCCTGCTCGATCATGCGCAACGCGGGGCGCGCCTTGACGGATCCGCCGGCGTTGTACCATTCGGCCTTGGCCCAGATCTCCACCTGTGGACATTCTGCCGAGTCTATGGAGCTCATACGGATAAGCGGCGTGTTTCCTATTCTGGTGATGATGCTTTCGTTTAATTCCTCCGGCTTTAAATAAGCCGCCGCGGCCAGTTTTGACATCAATAGCCTCGCTAGATAATAGTAATATCCGAATCGTCCATCAATCCGGCGGCATGATCCGGATCGATGGCTTTTATCCCAAATTTGTCCAGGACGACACCTCTCTGGTTGGCCGACTTCTCGTCGGCGAAGAGATTTGCGCCCAGAGCGCCCAGTGTTTCTATATGCTTCTCGATATCTTTGGCGGACCACGCCGACTCCGATTGAAAACCGGACGCGGCGTATACTCCGTCGTCGATGAATAAAACACGGATCCTGTTCTCGTCGGCCAGTGTCAGGCCAACGCCCATCCGAAGCATCTCCGCCGTTTTCCAGTCCGGAACCCGGCTTATGGCAAGAAGGATAGTTACTGTTTTCATGTGAAACTGATAAACCTGTCGCAATCGACCATATAGGTGGCCAAGTCGTACTGGCTACCATATCGTATACCTTCAATACCTGAAGGGGCCTTGTATTCCTTGCGGTTATGCTCGCAGACGGTGATGTTGACCCCATCGCCGACCAGCGAAACGAAGTCCTCCCTCGCAAGATTCATGACGCCGGTCGACATGAGGAACAAAGTCACCTCATGACCCTTGGCGCGCGATTCCCCGGCGACGCCTGTCACCGTTCCGATGACGGAGCTTTCCGGTCCTGCGTGAACCAGCATAAGCAGACGCATAAATCGATCCCTGTTGGTTACGCCGATATGCCGCAAAACTGCTCGTAATCGATCAGCTCGGTAATGGTCGGGTTGTCGCCGCACATAGGGCAATTGCTGTCCCGCCGGATATTGAGCTTGCGGAATTCGGTTTTGAGAGCGTTGTACATAAGGAGCTTGCCGACCAGCGGCTCTCCGATATCCAGTATCTGTTTTACCGCCTCGACCACCTGCAACGTGCCGATGGTCCCGGCGAGCACTCCAAGCACGCCCGCCTCCTGGCAACTTGGCACCATGCCCGGTGGTGGCGGTTCGGGATAGAGACATCGGTAGCACGGGCCCTGCTTGGGCTTGAACACGGTAACCTGACCGTCAAACCGGAATATGGAGCCGTGAACATTCACCTTGTTCAGCATGACGCAAGCGTCGTTGACCAGGTAGCGTGTGGGGAAATTGTCCGATCCATCGATAATAATGTCATAATCCCCGAAAATACCGAGCACGTTGGAGGCGTCGAGCTTTTCGTTGATCATGGTGACGTTCACGTCGGGGTTGAGTTTGTTGATAAACTCCTTGGCGGATTCGGTTTTAGGCATTCCTATCCTGTCGGTGTTGTGGATAACCTGCCGCTGGAGGTTGGACATGTCCACAACGTCAAAATCGAGAATGCCGATATTGCCCACACCGGCGGCGGCAAGATACAAAAGGGATGGAGAACCCAGGCCTCCCGCTCCAAGACACAACACCCTGGCCTCCAGCAATTTCCGCTGACCTGTTCCGCCCACCTCCGGCAGGATGATGTGACGGCTGTACCTGTATATCTGCTCTTCGGTGAAATCAACCATTGGTTCCTCTTTCCGGCGATTTATATCTGTGTTGTGGTCCACTGTTTACGGTCGGCGCGCCTTTACAAAGGCGGGGCGATGTCGCGGCTAACAAGCTCCGCCGGCTATGGCTGGGATGACCGATATGTCATCGCCGTCGTTCAGCCGGGTGTTCTCACCATCGAGAAAGCGGATGTCCTCTTCGTTTACATAGATGTTTATGAACCTGCGAAGTTTACCCTCTTCGTCATAGAGCCGCTCTTTAAACCCGCTGTATTTGGATTCCAGGTTGTCTATAACATCCTTGATGTCATTCCCCTCGCCCTCGATTTCACCGGCGCCACCGGTGATTTTCTGTAACGGCGTTGGGATTCGTATCTTGACGGTGGCCATTTATTTTTTCACTCCTTATACCAATATTTTTATAGACTGCTTTGTATTTCTTTGAAAACAGAGAGTTTAGGCTCTATTATAACAGGATTGGGCAGGTGGTCTTCCACAGCTTCGCTGGTCTTGAGCCCCTGGCCCGTTATGGACAGAACCGTCACCTCGTCCTTGCCGAAACGTCCCTGTTCCGCCAGCTTTTTCGTCACTCCCACGGAGACGCCGCCGGCGGTTTCTGTGAATATGCCCTCCGTCCTGGCCAGCAACCGTATTCCGTCGATCACCTCCTGGTCGGTGACATCTTCGGCCCATCCGCCCGATTCTTTCACCACGCGGATACCGTAATATCCGTCCGCGGGGTTGCCTATGGCGATGGATTTCGCGATCGTGTCCGGCTTGACAGGTATGAAATCGTCCTTGCCGGCTTTTATGGCGGTCGTCACGGGACTGCATCCCGTGGCCTGCGCGGCGAAGATTTTCGTGTTGACATTTTCGATCAGGCCCAGGCTCTCAAATTCCTTGAACGCTTTTATGATTTTCGTGATCAGGCTCGACCCAGCCACCGGAACAATCACGTTGTCCGGGGCTTTCCAGCCAAGCTGTTCGGCTATTTCATATCCAAACGTCTTCGATCCGTCACCATAAAAGGGACGTATATTAATGTTTACAAAGGCCCAGTCGAACACCGTGGCTATCTCGGAGCAGAACCTGTTGACATCGTCATACGAACCGTTGATGCCGATGATTTTCGATTCGTATATGGATGTGCCCAATACCTTGCTCAACTCCAGGTCGCTCGGTATGAAAACATAGCTCTTCATCCCCGCGCTGGCGGCGTGGGCGGCGACGGAGTTGGCCAGATTACCAGTGGAGGCGCAGGCGATCGTGTCATACCCGAACTCCCTCGCCTTGTTCACAGCGGCGGCGACGACCCTGTCTTTAAAACTCAAGGTAGGATGGCACACAGAGTCGTTTTTTATATACAGATTATTCAGCCCAAGCTCACGGCCCAGGTTTTCCGCCCGAACAAGGGGTGTAAAACCGTTGTGCAACCCGATCACCGGGTCGCCGTCGATCGGGATAAGCTCACGATACCGCCACATGTTGGCGGGACGCGATTCGATAAGGCTCCGGGTCAGAACACGCTTTATACCGTCATAATCGTATCGAACCTCCAGCGGCCCGAAACAGAACTCGCAAACATGCAACGGCTCGGTAGGGTACTCCCTGCCGCACTCCCGGCACTTCAGCCCAAGCACGAAACTCATAAATCCACCACCTATAACACCTCGGCTACAAACTTAACCACCTGATAACTAAAAGATTATAAATCACCCGGAACCACCGGGGGCAATACCTAACCAAATTACTATAGTATTAGACAAAAACTGACCGGATCTGTCAACTATTTTTCAGCGTTTTATCCCGTCCAGTGCGCGCCCGGTCGGAGTTGGGGAGTCCTGGCTTTTATTGCCCACCGCATGATCGAGAGTCGGGATGCGACTGTATTCCTTTTTACGTTCGACCAGTGTTTTCTGAAGATCGTAGTTGCTTTGCCAATGCAACCAAAACTCTGGCGTATTGCCAAAATATCTCGCCACGCGAATCGCGGTCTGAACTTCCCCCGAATTGACGGACAGATTGTTTAGTATGGGATTTGTTTTTCAAGGAGGGAGAAGATGTAGAAGAAACGGCGTCGATTCAGCGACGAGTTCAAGATTGAGGCGGTGAAGCTTGTAACGGAGCAGGGTTTGTCGATCGCGGATGCGGCGCGAGACCTTGGCGTCAACGGGGCGGTTCTGGGCCGATGGAAGCGTACGTACGAGCAGGGTCTTCTTGGCGATACGGTAAAACGCC
>JAJRZK010000002.1 GCA_024275315.1 Nitrospirota bacterium | reverse complement strand
ACGCGACAAAATCCACATCCCCCGCCATGCGCACAGACCTGTTGCGGGCGAAGGGAATGCCGCGCACAGGCTCCACGTCATACTCGATCGGCCACGGCGATTTTTCAGCCAGCCCGGCCACCACTTCCCGGGCCGAACCTTCGGCGTCGTTGTCAACCACCACTATCCGCGCATCTACATCACGGCTCCTTTCGAATCGAAGCTTACCAAGACTTTCCAGAAGACGCGCAAGGCTTTTGGGGCGTTTACATGTGGCGACACAGATCGCTATTCTTGTCATTGCGGGAACGCGCATTTTTTGCAAATGGCGGATCGGAATGTGGCGCAAGCTGTCGAGTGTTCCGGCTTGCCAATTTCATTACTCATGGCTTTTTTCCACGACACTGATGTACAGCTCTTCAAGTTCAGCCGTCTGCTTTTTCAAGTCGAATTTATCCAGCGCCCGCTCCCGGCCATTCGCTCCAAAACTTTTCCACATAGTCTCATCGTCGAAAAGCCTGATTATATTGTTCGCCAGTTCCTCCGTATTCCCTTCCGTGGCCAGCAGTCCTGTTTTACCATGTGACACAGCTTCTGGTATGCCGCCGCTCCTGAAACCTGCGACCGGTGTCTCCATCGCCAAGGCTTCGCATGTCACAAGACCAAAACCCTCGGTCGCTCCGTTTGACGCTGTCACGCCGGGCGCGGCAAGCACTCGCGCTTTTCTCATCCAGTCAATGACGTTTTCCTGTGGTTGAGTTCCAAGAAACCTGTATTTTTTCAGGATACGGCCCGCCATCGATTCCAGAGACGCCCGCAAAGGACCGTCGCCGATTGCTACAAGCTCTATATAAGGATGATCACCTTGCACCAGCTTCATCGCCTGTATAAGATGCTCCAACCCCTTGACCTCCACCATTCTGCCAACAAACAATACCACTGGCAACCGCCTGATTGATGGATCGGGGGCGAATCGATGTGTGTCTACGCCGATATAATGCCGGATGATCTTGTTTTCAGGGAATCCCCGCTCTATCAATTTCCCTTTTATAAAGTCTGACACAGCCAGCGTCAGGGCCGCTTCTTCCATTAGAAGCCGCCTTTTTTTTATGTATAACCTGAAAGACAGAAAATTGAGAATCGAATGTACGTTCCCGCCCATATACCTTAATCGGGCGCGGTCTTCGGAAACCGTGGCGTCGAAACCGTGAAAGGTGACCACAAGGGGTATATTCAGCTTTCTGGCCAGGGGAAGGGCCGTCACGCCGCCGGTTCCAAAGTGGGCGTGGATAAGCTTTGGCTCCACACGGGCGATTCTTGAGGAAAGCCCAAAATCGACACCACAATATTTGAAAACCAGCTTTTTAATGGCGCCCAGACAAAAGTTCCCGCCCTCATCTACAGTAAACAATTTTTCGTCGGGCAGCTCCAGGCCTTTGTCTGCCGATAATCCGGCGTAATAAGGCTCGAAACGGGTCAGGCTCGAGCTTTGCCACTTTATAAATGTTTCAGACGGGGGTAGCAATACGTCGCGGTATATCAAAACACCCGGTTTCACGTTCGACATCATGGTCTGTCCTGAATGGTTCCTGGAACGGTAAAAGCCTGGCTCCGGTTGTCAGGTGTTTTCCAGGATGTTTTTATAAATTTCCATCAACAAAGCCCCCTGGCGGACAGCGTTATACTCTCGCTCCACATGCCTGCGCGCGGCCAGGGTCATATCCCCCCATCGCTCCTGATTGCGTGTCAGCCACAAAAGATGTTCGTATAGTCCCTCCGCGTCCCTCTCGTCGGCGAGCAATCCGGTTTCGCCGTCAATAATCACGCTGGGGATGTCGCAATGCCTGGAGCTTACGACCGGCATGCCAGTGGCCGCCATTTCGATAATTGACACAGGCGCTCCCCCTTCCGCGTCTCCATCCCCGGCGGTGACGCTGGGCGCCAGAAAAATATGGTTGCTGTACGCTTCGCGGAAAAGAACATCATGATGTTGAAACCCGAGTAGGGAAGTGAACGGTCGCAGTCCCTGCCTGTCGATTGTTTCTAAGATTTTGCGTTTTTCATCCGAGCTTGATTCATCAGCGGTTTCGTTGCCAATTATCGTTATATGCAATGGCGTTTTTGAGCGCAACAATCCCAAAGCCTCTAGCGCGTAGGGGATTCCCTTTTTCTCCCTGAAAGAAGCGGCTATCAATATTTTCAACGGTTCCGCCGGTTTCCATATTCTTGGCGAATATTCTATCGCGTCCACATCCACCCCCAGGTGGTAAACGGCTATTTTATCCGCCGGACAGCCCAGCCCCTCCACCGTGGTCGCCATATGTCGCCCTTCACAAACGAACAGGTCTGCGCTTTCGAAAAGGGAGGAATACAGTTTCCGCCTTTCCTCGCTTACTTTTGGCCAGCGGCAGGCGTCGAATCCATAAAACGTGACAACGTGTTTCATGCCGGAGCGCTTGGCCGCTTTCATATCGGTCAGCCCTTGTGTGGCGAAATGCGAATGAAGGATATCCGTTCCGGCCATTTGTGAAACCCGGATCAACGCCCTAGTCCAGCGGGCGCGCTCGGCGCGTTCCCGGAGCCCGAACAGACCGCACAGGCCAAGCGACCAGCGGACGCCAGCCGATGGTTTGTGAAGCGTGTGGATATTGTCCAGCCCGAACTGGTCCAGGTTTGCAGTGGATGCGCACAAAATATGATTTTCAACTTCGGCGGGCAGAAACCGGACCTGGTTGTACATCCATGTCTGAGTCTGCGCAAGCCAGTTTGTGGCGCTATGGAGGACTTTTATCATCGCTTCGGTTTATCGCTAGCTCTACAATAATTTCCCGCATGCTTTCCCGGTTGAGCAAATAGCTCAACCCGGTATAAACCACCACGCCGACAGGGACAAGTGTCGATACCACGGTAACGCTCGACCAGCCCGGGAAAACAAGATATTTTAAACCTGTAACTGTCATGAACATCCCCACGCCGCACACAAGAGGTCGCCAGAGCGCCTCGGACAAATCTCCGACCTTCATATCGATCAGCCTGAAGGGTATGGCGAAATTAGGGTATGCCAGCGCCAGGGAAACCAGCGCGTAGCAAACCGCCACGCCCCGCACCCCCCATTGCAATCCTATGGCGAACGATAAGATAATAAGCATACCGGCGAAAACGCCCCATTTAAACATCAGCCCGGTTCTGCCTTTGGCTTTGTAGATGACACCGACGGTGGTCCCGATCGATTGGACCAGCCCTACCGGCGCCAGAACAAGTATCAGCCATATCGCAGGCTCCCATTTCGCCCCAAGCAGTAGCGTGACAAGAGGGTCGGCGACCGCCAGCATGCCAAACATTATCGGGAAAGTGAACATGGCTATCACGCTTACCATTTTGATGTACGCGTTTTTAAAACCTGTGTTGTTGTCCTGCAGTTTTGAAAGCACGGGGAACATCACCCTTCCGAAAACCGCGGAGATGGTTTGCAGAGGATAAAACATGATCTGGTACGCCACCGAATAATATCCAAGATTTCCCGGGCCGCAATACCGGCCGATCAGGAAGTTGTCCGCGTTTCTGGCGAAATAGTTGAACAACGTGTATCCGGACAGATTCAAGGTATAACCCCACACTGTTTTCAATTCGTTGCGGTCGAAAAAAAACACCGGCCTCCATCGGCTCGCCATCCAGAGCGATATCGAGGAAACCGCTGCGGCTGTGATGGATTGATATACAAGGCTCCATACCCCCTGCCCGTAAAACGCGCAAACAATCCCGACAGAGGCTCCGGCCAGCGCCGAAACAATCTCCAACGCGGCCAACTGTTTGAACTCCATGTTTCGGGTGAGAATCGCCGCGTGGACGGCGCTTGATCCTGATATGACAAAAACCAGCGAAAGCGCTTTGATTACCTGAGACACTTTTGGCTCATGATAAAAATATGCCGCAAGAGGAGCCGAAGCGTACACGAGCGCCATGGTGGCGACACCAAGCAAAACGTTAAGCCAGAACACGCTGGATAAAAGCTTTTCCGGTGTGTCCTTGCATTGTATAAGGGCGCCCTCGGCGCCCAACTCCCTGAACAGCGCTCCGAATCCTATGATCACCATCGCCATCCCCAGCAATCCAAAATCAGAGGGGGTCAATAGCCGCGCCATGATGATGGTCGTCAGTATCATCAAACCCTGTCGCGTAAATCTGGAAATGGATGACCATTTGATTCCGGTTACTGCTTTGGTCTTAAGAGACATCAATCAGGCTTCCGGGCGGTGGCTGTGTAGCTTGCGGTTTCGTGCGGATTAAAGTTCATTCTATCCAGTGTGGGCGAGACCACCTGCCCGAACCACCATATGGGTATGAACAACGCCTTTAAAAAGCGTGGCGTAAAACGGGCCGTGTGATAATTAAACTTCAGAGCGAAAGTCTGCCAGAATCCCGTAGTCTCTTCAATATCGATTTGTACAAATCCCACCTTTTTTAACATTTCACTCAGGCCGTGCCTGGTGAAACGGAAATAATCGTGCGGCGCTTCGTGCACCCCCCACATGAAGGGAGATGTGATAAAAACTCTGCCGCCAGGTTTAAGGATTCTTCGGCATTCTGAAACAAGTCTCCACGGGTTGGTGAGGTGTTCGATGGTCTGAAAGGAGACAACAGTGTCGGCGCACCCGTCTTTTAAGGGCAGGCTCTCGTTCAGGTCTGCGAAGATATCCACATCGGAGCTGTCGTGGAAACTGTTTTTCCAGTCCACACCCACGTAGTTTTTGCAATAGTGTTGAATCTCCTCCTTATACGGAGCCGTTCCGCATCCGAGGTCTATAACAAGGCCCCGGATCAAGCCGGAATTGACGCGGATGCTATTGTTGTTTATTTTATGGATAAGCCAGTTATGCGAGGTCAATTCAATTTTATTCATCCGTCTTGAATCTGCTGTCCACTTTTGCCGCCGGATCCCCGGCGAGCACGGAATTGTTTTCATGGTTACCTGCGTGCACAACGCTGTTTATCGCCACAAAACAATTTTTCCCTATGTTGGCGCCGGGTAATATTACGCTGTTCAGCGCGACTCCTGTATTTTCACCAAGGCTTACGGGACCCTCCACAAGGCACTGTCGCCCATGAGAGCCCATGGACCCGAAGTGGATATCGTTCCTTGTATTGTCCTTTACGGAGCGGTAGTGATGGCTGAAAGCGTAAACCTTGCAATGCGCCGACAAGCAGCAATCATCAGAGATATCCACACCCGCCGATATTCCGGATATGACGCAACCTATTCCTATGTGCACGTTTTTGCCGATACGCACCACCCCCGGATCGCCTTTGAATCCGTCATTTTTTTTGAGGATTTTTTCCCTGCTCGAGTTATCCGGTCCGGCCAGGACAACCGTGTTTTTGTCAATCCAGCAGTTATCATCTATGGAGATATAATCCGGATTCTGAAAATAGACGCCTGTGTCGATTTTCACGTTCACGCCAAGGTTTCTCAGCCTTTTTTTCCAGAAATTGTATCGCAACGAAAACCCGGCGGTTCCGGGAAAATCAGCGACTATCATTTGCCAGACACCAGGGGGCAGTTTTAACATTGTTTTGAGATTTATCATTATCAGGTCAAATCATCAATGTTGGAAAGTTGACGCATCCAGCGACGGCCCTGTCGGCGTTTGGACAACCATGAACCGGCCTGCTGGTCGGGTGGATGTGGGTTTCAAACCACACTCCCGGAACCAGGCCGAGGTCATTCACAGCCCATTTCAGGTCTTTTTTGAGTTCAGGCTCCACAAGCACAGGGTAGCGCAGGTAAACAGGTGTTGATCCCTCTATCACCAACGGTTCTGCATAGCCTTTTTCCACGACCCATTTCTTCCATCGCCGTGCGGTCTCTCTTCTTTTGTCATTGTAATAGTCTATTTTATTTAATTGGTTAATTCCAATAGCGGCTACAGGCGCCGCCATCCTGCATCCATAGCCGACCGGTTTTATCCCCCGCTCCTCCTCGTCGGTTGTGGATATCAGGCGTTTGTCTCCATACATGATGTTGACGGCGTCCCTTAAAAGCCAGCGGAGCGGATGCGCGTAAGTGTAATAATTCAGGATCACGTTATGCAGCAGCCGGTCGATAAATCCATCGTCAGGCAAAGGCGCCCGGTCATAATAATCTTTGAGCCCGGCGGCGATATTATCGTTGTTGGTGGTCGCTATCCCTCCCATGACAGTGCTGTACACCTTGGAGTTTTCGCTACTGTAAATTGCCGCATCACCATAGTTGCCAACTTTGCGCCCCTTGAAAAGCGCGCCTGTGGCGTGGGCGCAATCTTCTATCACCACGATACCTCGCCGCCTGGCGATAGATATGATTTTTTCATAATCACGGCAGACGATTCCGTAAAGATGCTGCAAAACAACGGCGCGTGTCCGTCCTGTTATTTTCTCTTCGATTTTGGATGCGTCAAGCCCGTATGTTTCCAGTTCAATATCGCAATATACGGTTTTGACGCCAGCGTACATAAATGCGTTTGGCACGACAACACAGGTATAGCCCGGCAGGATCACTTCATCGCCCGGCCTGAGCCCGAGCGCGTGCACACACGCGCTGAGGGCCACCCTCCCCCCCATAAAAGCGAACGCGTGCGAGGATCCGTTCCAGTCGGCGAACATTTTTTCGTATTTATCAACCACCGCACCGTCGGCCCATCCGGACCGGCTTGTCAGCGACTCCCGCGCCAGCTTCACATCGTCTTTTCCGAGAGTCGCAGAACCAAGAGACGGCATGGCGACAGGAGAACCGGCCAGCAAAGCCTTTAGAGCGCTGTACAAACTTCGAGCGACTTTGATAAAAACAGGAAAAAAACTCACCGTGGGAAGCCTCCCGGACTTTTTCAGACCACGCAAAACAAATATACCCGGAGTGAAAGCTTTGAGGTCACCATTTTGTGTGAACCGCCTCGACCGTGGCGTCTTTCAGCGGAAAAAACATTTCGGTAAAAAAACCAACGCTCCATCCGGTAAAAAATATTATCGCCGCAGGTATCGTCATCACCGCCGCAATTACCGATCGCGCGCTTGAATAGGTGTAAACAAAAAGCCCGAAGGAGGCCAACCCCGCAACCGCGCCGATCATCATCGCCTTGCCCACCATAAGCGACACCACCAACACCGCCAAAGCCGATGGCGCTACAAATGCGGTCAACCAATGCAACACCCCCATAGACCCTTTATGAATACGGTTGATCTTGTATCTGCCGATGGCGAACCTGCGCATCTGGTAGTAGAACCGTTTTGGCGAATCTTTCTTGTGGTGCCACGCGAAAAAATCTGAGGCGTAAAGCAATCGCATTCCCATTCTCCTCATCCTGATGTGCATTTCGCTGTCCTGCCCGGACCACAACTCCTCGTTGAAAGGGCCTGCGGCTTTGAGATCTTCCAGAACATACATCGCGTTGCCGCCGGGGATATCATCCGCCTCGTAACAGGTCTTGTTTGTGGACTGGCATGAATAGCCGGACAGCGACGCCAGCTCAAACACCTGCAACACGGCCAGTGAAAAATCGCTGGACGATTCAGGGATAGGTGTCGGGCCGCCAACTCCCGATATCGACCGATCGCTTAAATAACCCGATCCGACGGTTATCCAGTTCGGCGGAACAATGCAATCGTCGTCAAGAACGGCCAGAAAAACCCCTTTGGCTTTGCTGACCGCAAGGTTGCGCCCGGTTGGTGAGGTTCTTCCATGATTGACGACCACATGCGCTCCGTATTCACTGGCTATCTCGGCGGTCCGGTCGGTGGAAAGTCCATCGGCCACGATCACCTCGAAACGATTTTTCGGATAATCCTGCTCCGCCAGGCTTTGGAGGCAATGTTCGATCCTTCCTTCGCCGTTGCGTGTGGGAATAATCACAGAAACAAAAAATGGTTCGCCGTGTGGGGACGCCATGGATTGCTCTTCGCCGGAATGGTTGTCAGTCACTTCTCCACTCCCTTTCCTCTATCAGGAACATGTTGATGAGAAATGAACTGAAAACAATGTTCAGTCCTATGGCTATGGCGCTGGTGGCTACGAAAACTATGTGGATAGAGTCAACCATGGGAGTGGAAAGTGACACCCACTTCCACAAAATAGAGGCGTTGATCAAAAGCCCGGCAAAACACATGGCTCCGCCGGACAAAAGGCCGACCTCAAGTGTAAAATGATCCAGCATCCAGTCTATTACGCTGTCCCTGAAATAGGGCAGTTGAGAGGCGACGATCGCCTTGGCGAAAATGCCAAGATTAATAACGTTAAACCCCACCATGGCCATCAGGCATCCCAACGCTAGAAAATGTATGCCAAAATAAAATCCATGGATGGTCACGGGGCCCTTTACAAGCATCAGTTGCAGTGCGATACCAGCGATGAAAAGCGTTCCGCCGGGTATCATATAGAGGTAGTTGGGAGCTCGCATCATTATGAAACGCAGGTGCCGCCAGCCGTCGCGGAATGTGCGCAGATGCGGAGGACGGGAGCGTTTATCCGGGTAAAGTTTTATCGGCACCTCCTTTATCGTCAGGCCCGACCGCACGGCGTTTACCACCATCTCGGTGGCAAATTCCATTCCCGGAGTATGCAGGCTTATTTTCTTGTAGGCTTCTTTTTTGAAAGCCCTCATCCCGCAATGAAAATCGCCCACAGGAGCCTTGTAAACCCATCGGGACAGCCGTGAAAGGACAGGATTACCCACATACCTGTGCAGAAAAGGCATGGCGCCCGGCATTATTCCGCCAGCGAATCTGTTGCCCAGCACAATATCCGCGCCATCATCAAGCGCCGCTATAAACGGGGCTATATCAAGCCAATCGTAGGAGTCGTCGGCGTCTCCCATTATGATAAATTCCCCTTCAGCGGCGTCGATACCGGCCATGAGCGCGGCTCCGTATCCCCGCAGAGGCTGGTGGACGACTCTGGCGCCCAGGCGCTCGGCGATTTCAACCGATCGGTCGGTCGATCCGTTGTCCCCGACCACAACCTCGCCCTTTATCCCGAGCCTGAACATCGCCTCGAACGCCTTTTTGATACAGATTCCCAGTGTCTGCTCCTCGTTAAGGCACGGGATGACCGCCGACACCTTGGGTCGCCCGGGTTTGTTTTCCGTTATGTGTGTAGCTGTGTTTTTCGATTCGGGACCGCTCATGCCTGTGTCTGTACATCCACTTTTGAGTATTCAATTATAATACCAGCAAATGCCATGCAATCCACGGCCGGATCAACGTGGAACCAGATATTTTTCATCCGTTCTCATATCGCCGTTTTTCATGTTTTCAGTATGGTCCCAATTCTTGCCGTGCGCTCCAAGCCTGGATAGTGCTTCCGGGTGGTTGGGTCGCATAGCCAAAATACGCCTGTATTCTCTCACCGCATCTTCGTGACGACCTTGAGCCCTGAAAGCGCCGGCCAGCGCCAGCCGCGCTTTTATGGATCCCGGGTTGATTTTTAGAGCGCCTGCTATGTATCTGTATGCGTTGTCGAACATTTTTTTCCCGGTGTACAGGTTCGCAAGCGCGATATAGGAATCTATGTGAAAAATGTTTAGCGAAATCTCTTCTTTATACATTTTCATAGCGGAATCGGGATCACCCTCCTTTTCGAACAGAACCCCGAGAAAATAGTGCGATCCCTTGACCTCCGGCGCAACCCTGATGGCTTTTTCGAACCATTTTCTCGCCTCTTGCAGGTTTCCAAGCTCGGCGGAGATAATTCCAAGATGATTGTAGCCTCTTGGCTTTTGCGGAGCTTTGGTGACTATATCCGTCCATAACGTTTTGCGGTCGGCCCAGGTTTCGTTTCTTTTTATTGTCGCTACCGAAAGGGGGATTATGATAAGGACTGTCAGCGTGGCGAATGTGATTTTTGGATTGATTCCCCGGTTCGCCCCGCCCTGGAACACTAAAACGACGAATGCGATGAAAACGCCCGCGGATGGCAAATAGACCCTGTGCTCAAAAATTACATCTTACAGTGGGAAAAATGATGACTCTACCGACAGCGCCAAAAAGAAAAATAGTATTCCGAATGAGGCTATCCTGCTTTTCCCATGCAACCATACCGCCCCCGCAAACATGGATATGATCAGCGCGAAAGAAAAAAAAGCGTCGGCGCCACCCCTGGCGACAGTAAAATCGTAATCCAGCGTCTGGTTGGCCGGGTAAACCAGCAGTTTTAAATATGTCGCGATAACATTAAACTCGGTGAGCAGATACTCCTTGTGAGACAGGATGAAATCCGCCCGAGCTCCTATGTCTACTATTTCCCTGTTCATACCGGTCAACGTCAGCGCCGGAATTATAAAAAACGGTCCCAGGAACCATGCGGCCCTTCCCCTGTTGGCGATAAAACCTTTAAATGAACCGCTGATAAAATAGATATCAACCAACACCACCGCCAGGGGAAGGGTGACGGCCGTCTGTTTTGTCAACATGGCTATCGATCCCGACACCAGCGATCCTGCAAACAAAATCTTTTCAGCCAGGCCCCTTCGATTGTTAGCACCATCAAGCATGGAACATGATTTCAGGTACAGGCATAACGAAAGGATATAAAAGGTAAACACCAGGCATGAAGACCTCTGCCATACATATGTCACCGCCTGCGTCTGGATGGGGTGCGCGGCGAATATAAGAGCCGCCGCAAAGGGGACCCATATTCCACCGCCCGGCCCATGGGCGTTGTCATGTTTCCGGCCTATGTTTAAGCGCGCGTTGGCGGCAAGTAACAGCGATGCGAACCAATAGACAAAGATGGAGTTTATGGAATGGATTGTCATGTTGGTCGCATGGTAACCGTGCGGGTTTGTTCCGCCGATCAGATAATCCATATAGAAGCTGGCGAAAGTTATAAACCGTACGGCGTTAAACGACCAGATTTCTGCGAGATTATCAATGAGACACACGGGGGCCTTTTTTTCATATGGAAATGTCTGGTCGGCGAAGAACGCATAGTCGTCGAAATGAAACGGGTAGTCAACAGTTTCAAAATAGCAAAGCGTAGAGACTGCGCAAATAATTAACAGTGAAACCGCCACCTGCGACACATGCTTCGTGTGGGTCATGTCATCTCCCTGGTTGAGCTGTGCATGAACGAATCCGGCCCATGGCATATTGGACAGAATTATATAACCATGGCGTCACTTTAAAATCCCGGCCAGAACAGAAAAACCCAATGATGGTTCATGATACTGTTAGTTATGACCAGTTATAAATAATAAAAAGATAAATAAAATATCGCGATTACCCCACGATTCCGAAATTACGAATGATGCGCAACCTCTGCCCCGGTCGATTTTGTGAATCTCTTTTCAAAAAAAGCCCGGTGTAATGACAAAATCGGTGGATAGACTTTCGATACCGGGCCACGGTAACCGGGTATGCGGAAAATCCGGCTGGATCGGAGGAAAGAAAAGCCGCAAAAAGGAGCGAAGATCCTGTCGCCGATTTTGGGTGAACTGTCTGATGGTTGTTGTAACATTTAAAAAAAATGACATAATATTTATGGTCGGGCGTAAACAGAGCAGGTGAAAATTTATTTAAAACTCAAGCGCAAGCGTATACCGGAGTTGGATAATGATAATAGTCATGCAGGAAAAAGCGACTGAAAAAGATGTCGCAGATGTTATAAACCGTGTCAAGGGTTTTGGATACACTCCAAAAGTCCTGGAGGGGACTTTACGTAATGTCATCGCCGCCTTGGGTGACGCCAGGGACAAGGCCCGATTGCAGGCTCTGGAGTCGCTCCATCATGTCGAAAGCGTTATGCCCATTTTAAAACCGTACAAGCTTTGCTCAAGAGAAGTGAAAAACGAAAACACCATCGTCGACGTAAAAGGGGTGAAAATAGGCGGCGATAGCATAGCTGTTATGGCCGGGCCATGCTCCGTCGAGAGTGAGGAGCAGCTGATGAACACCGCCGTAGCCGTCAAGGCCGCCGGCGCTACCATCCTTCGCGGAGGGGCTTTTAAGCCACGCACTTCACCATACAGCTTCCAGGGGATGGAGGAAGACGGCCTGAAGTTGCTTAGAAATGTATCCAACGAAACAGGAATGCCCATCGTAACCGAGGTCATGAATCCGCGGGAAGTGGACCTGGTTCACGAATACACGGATATCATGCAGATCGGCGCCAGGAACGTGCAGAACTTTTCACTGCTTAAGGAGGTCGGGAAGCATGAAAAACCGATCCTGTTAAAAAGAGGGCTTTCCACCACGATAGAAGAATGGTTGATGTCGGCCGAATATATCCTGTCCGAAGGGAACAACAAAGTGATTTTGTGCGAACGAGGCATTCGAACATTTGAAAAAGCCACACGCAACACCCTGGATATATCCGCCGTTCCGGTGGTCAAGGGGCTGACACATTTGCCGATAATAATCGACCCGAGCCATGGCGTGGGATATTGGCAATTTGTGGGCGCCATGTCCAAAGCCTCCGTGGCGGCTGGTGCCGACGGGCTTATGATCGAGGTGCATTGGAAGCCGGAGGACGCCTTTTCCGACGGTCCCCAATCGCTCAAGCCGGAAAAATTCTCCAAACTCATGGATGAGCTGGCGTCGGTGGCCAGGGCGATCGGCAGGTCGATATAGCCGCGCCGTCAAAGAGCCTAACCCGGGATTTGCCCGGTGGCAAGATAGACCGCGGCCGTTGGAGCCGCAGGTTCAAGATCACGCGAGATATCCGGGAGTTTTGCTGACCCATGGAACGCCTGCTGGGTCCTGGCGGGAAACTGTCGGAAATCCTGGACGACTTTGAGCATCGCGAAGGCCAGGTCGAAATGGCCAGGGCGGCTTTTGAGATATTCAAAACCGGCGGCGCACTTTTAGTCGAGGCAGGGACCGGCACAGGTAAGACGCTTGCCTACCTCGTCCCCTCCGCCATGTCGGGCCGCAAGATTATCATCTCCACAGGCACAAAAAACCTGCAAGAACAGATAATGGAAAAAGATTTTCCCGTTATCGAAAAACTTTTTCCATCCAGGGTCAGGTGCTCTTGCATGAAGGGGAGGGGAAACTATCTTTGCAGACGGCGGTTCAGAGGCTTTTCCCAGCAGCCCCTGTTCCGTGACAGCGACGAAGCCAGCCTGTTTAACAGCGTTGCCTCCTGGGCGCACAAGACGGAGACAGGTGACAGGGCCGAGCTTGGGTCCATGCCAGACGACTATGCGGCCTGGTCGGAGATGAACTCGAAATCAGACCTGTGCCTCGGCTCGGCGTGCCCCGATTATGAAGACTGTTTTGTCACCAGGATGCGATCCGAAGCCGCCATGGCGGATATCGTCGTGGTCAACCATCACCTTTTTTTCGCAGACCTGAACATCCGCGACAACTCTTTTGGCGAGGTGATTCCCAGGTACGACGCCGTGGTGTTCGACGAGGCGCATCTGGTTGAAGATATCGCCGCGACATATTTTGGTTTTACTATCTCAAGCTACAGGATCATAGAGGCCGTGCGGGACGCCGAAAGGGAGCTTCGAATGGCGAAAATGGCCGACGGGGACACGGCAAGCCTGTTCGACAGGTTGCTACGCCGGTCAGCGAAATTTTTCGATGTTGTAAAAAGTTTGGGCGCGGAAAGGCGCCGTCTGGTAAAAAGGGACAGCCAACGATGGGCGGACGACGCGAAAAGCCTTCTGGACACCCTGTCGCTTACATCTGATTACTTAAGCTCGATGGCAAAGACCACGGAGCCTGTCCGTGCCTTGTCCATGCGGTTTGTGGAAATAGGAGAGCAACTGGCCGAGATATCCGACATGAGCCATGAACAGAACGTGTACTGGGCCGAAACCCGTGGAAGGGGGGTTTTCCTGCACAGCTCACCCACGGACATATCCGCTCACCTGAAGGAAAAACTGTATCCAAGGTCGGGGTCGATAGTTTTCACATCCGCCACCTTGTCTACTGATGGCAATTTCGATTTTATCGAATCGAGGCTGGGTATGGAGAACCCGGAGAAACTGGTGATAAAATCCCACTTCGATTACGAGCGCCAGGCGGTCCTGTATTTGCCGTCGGACCTTCCAGAACCAGCCTCATCGTCATTCGCCCACAAGGCCGCCGACAGGATAGCGGCGTTGCTGAAGATGTCCCAAGGCCGCGCGTTCGTACTTTTTACCAGCCACAGAAACCTTGAAAAATGCTGGGGGCTCCTGGAAGGCAAGCTCCCTTTTACAATGCTTAAACAAGGAGACGCACCTCGGTCGGTGATATTGGACAGATTCAGGGACGACATCCACTCGTCGCTGTTCGCCACATATTCTTTCTGGCAAGGTGTGGATGTCAGGGGGGAGTCCCTGTCGGCCGTTATCATAGACAAGCTCCCCTTTGCCATGCCGGACGATCCGCTGGTGTCAGCCAGGATGGAGCTGATCGAAAAACGTGGCGGATCCGCTTTCAAGGAATACCAGTTGCCATCGGCGGCTCTGATGCTCAAACAGGGGTTTGGCCGTCTGATCCGATCCGCCGAGGACAAGGGATTGCTGGCCGTGCTGGACCGGAGAATGAAGACCAGGAGTTATGGAAAGACATTTTTTAACGCGTTACCAGATTTCCCCTTGGTCACCGAATTGCAAAGCCTTCAGGCGTCCCTTGTGAAACTGTGGGAAAAAGGTGAACGCCGGTAAATGGCGCGGGAAGTATAAAACTTATAATAGAGATAGCAAAAGCAATTGATAATAATAACCACGCATCTCCACGCCGATTTTGATTGCCTGGCCTCCATGGTCGCGGCGAAAAAACTATATCCGGACGCCGTTCTGGTGTTTCCCGGCTCACAGGAAAAAAACGTGCGCGACTATATGGAGCAAACCTATTTCCAGACACCCTATCGCAAGCTCAAGGGGCTCGATCATGACGCGATTCGTCAGATGGTGGTGGTGGACGCCTGCACCAGGAGCCGGATAGGGTTGTTCGCCGATCTGGCCGACAGGGACGACGTGAAAGTTCATCTGTACGATCATCATGTTTCCTCGGCGATAGATATTCCATATGACCATGCCGTGGTCCGGGAGCGCGGTTCGACGGTAACGGTGTTTACAGAGCTTCTTCGGGAAAGGGGGATGGATCTGTCCCCCGCCGAGGCTACCCTGATGATACTCGGGCTTTATGAAGATACCGGGATGCTGACCTTTTCGTCTGTCCGCGGGGAAGACTTTGAAGCTTGCCGATGGTTGTTAAGCTGCGGGGCGGATCTGAATGCGGTGTCTGTGTTCTTAAAGCGGGAACTGAACGCCCAGCAGGTGGAGATGTTAAACAGGCTGTTGGCAAACCTGGAGTTCGACAAGATAGGAGGTGTTGAGCTTGCGATCACTTCCGCATCGACCGTGCGTTACATAGGCGACCTGTCCACGCTCGCGCACAAGATCATGGATATGGAGAATCCCAACGCCCTGTTCGTCATGGTCAGGATGGACGACAGGATACATCTGATCGCAAGAAGCCGCGTCGAGGCCGTGAACGTGGGGATCATCGCGGGCAAACTTGGCGGCGGCGGCCACCAGATGGCGGCGTCGGCCACCATCAAGGACATGACTCTTCCGCAGACACTGGAGAAGCTGAGAATAGCCATAAGCGATTCGTTGGAGCCTATGTTAACCGCCGGGGAGATGATGGTTGAAAAGGTGATCAGCGTAGACGCAGGCTCCACCATCCATCAAGCGCACACCCTGATGACACGGTTCGATGTCAGCGGGTTGCCCGTAGTCGATGGTGACAAGGTCAGGGGTATTGTGACACGGCAGATCATAGAAAAAGCGATCTATCACGATATGGCGGAAAAACCTGTGGCTGATTTTATGATCAGCGAGTTTGAGGCTGTCTCGCCGGAGGCTCCCATCAGCCTTGTGGAAGAATTAATATTGGGCAGACGGCAGAAGTTCGCGCCGGTGGTTGATCCGTCGAGCGGCAGACTGGCGGGGGTGATATCCCGGGGTATGATCCTGAGCAAACTGTATGGCGACAGCCTGAAAAAACCATATTTCGCCGGCCGTTCATCCAGCGTCAGACGCGACCCGCTCAGCAAAGATGTGCGGTCGTTGATGAAAGAGATGTTGCCCGAAAAGATGCTCGACCTTTTCGGGTTGATATCCGAAGTGGCTGATGAGAGCGGATATTCGGCCTATGTGGCGGGGGGGTTTGTTCGCGACCTTTTGCTACGCGCCCCCAGTATGGACACTGATATCGTTATCGAGGGGGACGGAATACAGTTCGCGAAAAAACTGGCGCTCCGTGTTGGGGGGAGGATACATACGCACGAAAAATTCAAGACTGCGGTCGTGACCATGCCAGGTGGGTCCAAGCTCGATATCGCCACTGCCAGGATAGAATATTATCCGCACCCCGCCGCGCTTCCCGTTGTGAAGATGAGCGCCATACGCAACGATTTGTACAGGCGTGATTTTTCGGTCAACGCTATGGCGATCAGGCTTAACGGTCCCAGGCCATATATGCTGATAGATTTTTTCGGCGGTCAGGCGGATATCAAGGATCATGCCATACGCGTTCTGCATAACTTGAGCTTTGTAGAAGACCCGACAAGGGCTTTCAGAGCCGTCCGGTTCGAGCACAGGCTGGGCTTTTCGATTGGCAGGCAAACCCTTGCTTTACTCAAAAGCGCGATACACCACAAGTTGTTCAGCAGGCTTTCGAGCGATCGATTGCTGACAGAGCTGATAATGATATTGAATGAGCGCCACCCGGCTGGAGCCATCGCCAGGATAAAACAGCTTGATTTGCTTCGGTTTATCCATCCTGGCATAAAGTTTGACAGTTCCTCCGAAGCGTTGATGGGCCGGTGCGAAGATATCCTGGCGTGGCATGACCTGACCTTCCCGGATCATCCGGCCAGAAGATGGCGCGTGTTTCTCATGGCGCTGATCGACAAGCTGGATCTGCCGCAAATAGAGGAGTTAAAAGCCACATATAAATCCGCCAAACACGATATGGACAAGATGACGGACAGCATGGCCCATGCGCGTAAGGCTTTCGGAATCCTTGCCAGTAAAAAAGACGCGCCCCCTTCCAGGTTGCGCGAGTTGTTTGTCCCCATGGAGGACGAGGCGTTGCTGTATCTGGCGGCCAAATCATCAGATGGCCGGATTCGAGATGCCGTGACCAGCTATCTTGCAGATATAAAAGACGTCAAGCCGCTGATAAACGGCCATGACCTGCTGGCGCTTGGAGCGGATCCTTCGGAAAAGATCGGGAGCGTCCTTTCAAGATTGATGGCGGCGCAACTGGATGGGTCGGTTACAGACAGGGACCAGGCGCTTTTACTGGCCAAGCAGATGTTGGAAAATATTGAGCGGGAAAAGGGTGAAAGCTGATGTAGTTAAGGAAGTTAATTATCGTCGGCGGGATTTTCGAAAATGCTTTCCTCGTAGCTCAACATTAAAAACCCGTCTTTGAACTTTCCTATGGCAGGCTCTGGAGACTCTCCCAACGCGTCTTTTATGATCAGAGAGAAGAAGTCGGCTCCCGAGGCGACGGTAAGCTGTATGGCGCCGGAGAACCTTGGGTTTATTTCGAAAAAGGATATTGATCCGTTGAATATCTTGCATTGCAAATTGGCCGGCCCTATCGTTCCGAGTTTTTCGCAGATGGCAACGCTGATATCGATCAGGTCCCGGCCTTTGTATGTTTTGCCCTTGTCGCAGACGCCAGCGCGGATAACAAGCCTCTCCCTGGGCACGACCGACAATATTTTGCCATCCAGGCTGGTCAGAACATCTATCGTATATTCTTTCCCCGGCAAGAAACGCTGGATAACAGGGTTTTCTACATAGCTGGAAAAAAAACGAAGCTCCGTTTCGTTGCGTATCGGGTACGCGCCCACCGATCCCCTTCCCACCCTTGGCTTGATAAATAGCGGGTAGTCGATTGTTTCATAGTCAAGCTGGGAGGGTAGAAATGTTTCGGCAAAGGGGAACCCGTGTTTTTTGAAAAACCCGGCTGTCAGGTATTTGTCCCTGCAGAGCATGCCGACGTTTTCATCCGAAACCAGCGGTGTGACACCAATCGCCAGGAAATCCCGTTTGTGCTGGCCGAATACCTGGAGTTCCTCGTCGATCGTGGGCACCATCAGCGAGACCTTTTCCTCTTTGCAGATTTGAAGTATCCGCGGGATATATTTTTCCGAGCCTGAGAGAGGAACAAGATGAAATCTGTCGCAGAATCTTAAACCCGGCGAAAGCTTGTCAGTGTCTGTGGCGATCACGGATCCCTTTATACCCAGTTTCGTCAACGCATCCTTAAACCCCCTGATCATAGCCACTCTCCTGGAGGCGGCTGTTATGAGTATGTTAAATTGTTTTCCCATAAGTGACTGTAAACACAATGACTAAGTGAGATATTATGTTTTTCATGGCCAACATGGCGGAACAAGCGCACAGATAGTGTATAATAAATTATATCGTCATCGCGCCACAATAACTTTATATGGTAAAACGGCGCAGAACCTGGCGGCATAAGGTCAGCCAAATTTTTGGCCTGATGTAGGCGAAGTCATCATTGGCTGTGTTAAACACTCCGTTACTGGCCACACCTCCTGATGCGTCACGGTTGTGTCGCTGGACAAGTCGTAACAAGCGGAGCGCACGGGTTCAAATTATAACATACAGCTTGACGAACGTAACACTTAACAGGGAACACATTATCAATGTCAACACTAGTTTATCAAAAAGTGGGCGTGTTCATAGACGCCGAAAACATAGAGCTCGGGGGGTACAATATCCATGGTGGCCGGGTGAACTATATTCAACTTATCGAAGAGATCGGGCACAGGGAAATCATCAGAATCATCTATTACAAGCCGATACACAAGAATATCAGTGACGAATTCAAGAAGTTCTGGCTCAACCTGGGGGGCGAGATAAAACAGCCGGTGAAAAACGCAGACGCCTGGTTGACAATAGACGCGGTGACTCTCGCCGACAAGCTGGATGTGGCCGTGGTTGTGGCTGGGGACAAGGACTATCTCCCCCTGGTGTGGTATCTTAAAAACCGTGGATGCAAGGTTGAGGTCTGGTCATTTCCGGAGACTTGCGCAGAGATGATGATAGAGGCCGCTGATCGTTTTGTTTCTATGGACGACAGGTTTACGTTGCAGGACAAGCCGGTGTCACGACCAGCCAGGTCCCTAAAAAGGTCTTGACTTACAAAGGCTACCATTATATAAATTCTTATTTATTGCGATGGCCTTTTGGCCGAATGAAAATGGCAACTGTCGTGGTGTGGTTGCATGATATCGGATGTCTGCCCACTCTGCGTACCTGATAAGATCGAGGGGATGTTTAGGATTTTAGGGAAGCTCTTTTCCAAAAAATACACTTTCATTTTTGTCCCGGACGTAACGGGCCAATTTAGGCGGTTCTCCGTTCCGAAATCAGTCATCAACAGCTTTATCGCAATTGGTGTCTTTTCCATTGTCGGGTTCAGCTATTTTTCCTATACGGTTTTGGAAAAAAGCAAAGAACTGGAGCAACTTTCATCTCTCAAAACCATAGCCGCCACACAAAAGCTCGAAATTCAGCAATTCAGCCAGAAACTGAAGCAAGTAGAAGCGCAGTTGGTTCGTCTGGAGCAATTTGACAGAAAACTCAGGGTAATCACTGCTCTTGAGACAAGGCCCTCCGGGGGCCGGGAAATGGGAGCCGGAGGACCAAACAAGGACGCAATGGTCAGCTTCTCGTCCGCGTCGAAGAAATATTCGCAATCTCTGATGGAATCGCTCGACAGCGACCTTGAGCGTATAAAAAACCAGGCGGAAAGTCAGGAGATCAGCTTTTTTGAGCTCGACGAGTTTTTCAAGGAGCAGTCCTCGCTGTTGTCGCACACGCCGTCGATTTGGCCGACCCGGGGATGGGTCACCTCCACCTTCGGATACAGGCGTTCACCCTTTACCGGTCTTCGCGAAATGCATGAGGGGCTTGATATCGCCACGCAGTTAAACTCGCCGATTATTTCTCCCGCCAATGGTATTGTTATCCGTTCCGGTTACCATCGCGGATACGGCAACATGGTGGAGATAGACCACGGGTACGGAGTTGTAACCCGTTTCGGCCATTGTTCCAAAAATCTTGTAAAGCTTGGGCAGAAGGTCAAACGTGGCGATGTGATCGCGATGGTTGGCAACACGGGAAGATCCACTGGTCCACATCTGCATTATGAAGTTGCCCTCAATGGCGTTCCCATCAACCCTTCAAGATATATCCTGGAAGACTAGCGGGTATCCGAAGCGGTTCCGCCCGGGGGTTTTCCGGGGTCTGGCGCGTTTACGATATTAAAGAGCTCGCGTTTCTTGAATAGATGCGATGCGCCCTTGTGTAGTATAAACAAGGTGTTTTACCGCACCTTTCCTGGTTGAACACTTGCGGGAAACGGGCGTAATTTCGATGATTGACTTGAATCTTCCCAACAAGCTTACGCTTCTGCGCATATTCCTTGTCCCTTTACTGCTGGTGTTTCTTATTTCCCCTTCCATGCTCTCGTGCTTTTTCGCGGCGGTTATTTTCAGCCTGGCCGCCGTAACGGATTGGCTCGATGGTCACCTCGCCAGGGTGACGAACCAGGTTACGTTGCTTGGCAAACTGCTGGATCCGGTCGCCGACAAACTGCTGGTTATAGCGGCGCTTGTGCCATTGGTGGAGCTTGACAGGGTGGCCGCCTGGATAGTGGTTGTTATAATAGGCAGGGAATTCGCCGTATCAGGACTTCGCATGATAGCGTCGGCCCAGGGGATTCACATATCTTCCGGCGCTTCCGGGAAATACAAGATGGTCGCAGAAATCGTGGCGATCCTGTTTCTCATACTCGATTTTAATATCGTGTTCCACTACATTGGCCAGATCGGCATAATCATTGCCATGATCCTTTCGGTGATTTCGGCCGTGGACTATTTTTTGCAATTCTGGAACAAGCTCGACTCGAGCGGGACTGGCGAGCTTTTCTGAAGGTTTTGCAACCAGCGCCTAGTTCCAGACAAATTCGATGGGCTTGCCCGGGTTTTCTATCCGCACCACGTCGAACGGCCAGTCCGGACCGGGCTCGGCGCTGTCTGGTTCGGGTGGAGCCGCCTGTTTGATCTGGATTTCCAGCCTGTCCTTATGATGGATGGCCTTGTCCACTCCGATTCTGTATCCCTGCGCAGGTTTTTCTCCGGCGAACACCGCAACGAGTTTGTTGCGGCTCCAGTCGAAAGCGGGGGCGGTGGACTTGTCTACGTGAAGCCCTGAAAGCAACTTTCGATAATCGTCCTCCCCCTCGATAATCCTGGCCTCACGCTGGGCGGGACCGAAGGCGACGGGGTTTGCCAGATTGACGGGATAGATAGCCGCGAGCTGGCTGGACATGACGGTGTCGGAGTTTTCTTCGAACCTGTAATATTGCGCAGGTATGTTTTTTACAACATCAGCCACGGCGGATTCTATGCAAACCCTGATAGCCTGCTCTGCGCCGGTTCCCGCCCATCCACCAAGCCCGACAGGTGTCCGGGACCAACCTCCACCGACACCACCGATGATTCCGCCTCCCCAGTTTTTGTACTTTCCTTCCACAGAGTCTGCGAAGACTACCCTGCCGGTTTTGGCGTCCACGATTTTTAGATCAATCGAAACAAAGGATTCCTTGTATGTAACAGCCCCCAGGGGGGCGTCACGATTCGCGCTTTTTACCGCGATGGATGCGCCCAGTGAGAGAATGCCCACGGCGATTCCACCGGCTCCGATCCGGTCCGCTTCAAACCCGGTCACGGCGCCCATGACCAGCAGCTCCGCCCCCTCAAGCTCGCCTATGGCGATGGCGGTAGCCTGTGACACTTTGCCGGCCGCAGCGAAGTCCTGCTCGTTTATAACCGCATCCAGATCCTGGCGATCGAGCATGATGAAACGGTTGGAGTTAAACAGAGCCGTCACCAGCATATCGGCCATACCCCCGCCAAGCTGGCTTCCGCCTTTCGCGCTTTTGTTGATAAATTTGATCACGGCCAGCCTGGCTTTGGGTCCGTTATAAGCCTCGTTCCTGGCGTTGGTCATAGATGGCCCGCCGCCGCCTCGTACGCTGGCTTCAGGCGCGGTGGCGCAACCGGAGAACGCGAGGGCGACGATCAGCGAAAGTAAAATTATGGCCGGTGCTCTGCTGTTCATCTCAGATATATATTGGACGGACATTAATACTCATCACGTATGATTTGGTGTTGTACGACAGAATTACGATGGTAATTCTCCATACAATGATATCAATTAATCAGGAGGGCTGGCAAAGAAAAGAATCTGTACGCGATCAAATTATGGACACGGTTTTGTTATTGCAACATTTCGGTGCCGACACCTTTGTCCGTAAATATTTCCAGCAGGGTTGAATGGGTAACCCTGCCGTCGATGATGTGGGCTTTTTTTACGCCCGCGGAAAGCGCCGAAAAGCATGCTTTGACTTTGGGTAACATCCCGCCTGTGATAACACCAGTTGCGACCAGCTCTCTGGCCGCGTTTTCGGTGAGTGTGGATATCAGGTTTTTACCGGAGTCGAGTATCCCTTTTTCATCGGTAAGCAACAACAGCTTCTCGGCCTTTGTCGCGCCCGCCACCGCTCCGGCCACGAAATCGGCGTTGATGTTGAATGTTTCGTCCGCCCGGCCGAAACCGACGGGGGCTATGATGGGTATGAAGCCTCCCTTCTCAAGCAACGCCAGGATGTCCGTGTTTACGCTTGTTACTTTGCCGACCATGCCTATGTCGATGATTTCCGGCCTTTCATGCTCCGGCTCGCTTTTTTCGATAAACATTTTTTCCGCCTTCAACAGGGACCCGTCCTTGCCGGACAACCCGATGGCGGGGCCTCCATGGCTGTTTATCATCGCGACTATTTCCTTGTTCACTTTTCCCACCAGCACCATCTCCACGATATTGATGGTCTCCTCATCGGTCACTCGTATGCCGTCGACGAATCTGGATTCGATTTTCATTCTGCTTAAGGTTTGCCCGATCTGCGGCCCGCCGCCATGGACAACTATCGGGTTGACCCCGATAAGCTTTAACAGCGCAATATCCCTGGCGAAACTGTTTTTCAGATCCTGGTCCACCATGGCCGAGCCGCCATACTTTATGACAAAAGTTTTGCCCTTGAACACCCTGATATAAGGTAACGCCTCTATTAAAACCTTTGCTTTGCCGATAAGCGCAGAAAGTTCTTCTTCCGGATGCATTGGTGATGCGGAGCTTGGGCTATATCTTTGGTATAAAGGAGATAATGGCGGAGACCCGGGCTACTTTCCACGCTCCACCCAGGGAGAGCCATCGTTGTCGCCAGCTACCTTTGCGTTTTTTAAGCTTTCTGCGGGTGTTATCGCCGATGTTCCACACTCCACCTAAATCCGTTGGGCTAGATTGGCTGGCGCGGCTTGGCTCAATGGTTTTCAATGTCGATGGCATCGGGTTATCATTGTAGGGGAACAGCCGTGCGACTGGACCATCACTGTCGTAAACAATGACCTCGAATTTTCGCTGGTTAACCAGCTTGAGCACCTGTGTTGATTTTTCCCTGAACCTGTTAAGGCTGATTTTCTTTTTAACACTCATAACTTTACTCTCCTGCTTGTGGTATCGAACAATCCATCCTCCTTGACGCTCGCGGATGGGCGCCGTCATAAACTTTCAACAATTTTTGCAAGCTTATGTGGATGTATTTCTGGGTGGTGGAAAGGCTGGAATGGCCCAGCATCTCCTGTATTGCCCTAAGGTCCGCCCCGCCATCGAGCATGTGGGTGGCGAATGTATGGCGCAGTCTGTGCGGCGAAACAGGCCGGTTCATTCCAGCCTGGCGGGCGTATTTGCCGACTATGGAGCGGATCGATCGGGCGGAGATGCGTTTTGAACGGCGGTTGAGAAAAACAGGTGTGCCAAGAGAATCCGCGGGGGGGGGGTGCTGCGCCGAAAGCAGGTCGCTGACGGCTTTTTCCGCTTTTACACCGAATGGCGCCAGCCTTTCCTTTTTCCCTTTCCCCTTGACGGTGATAAACTTTCTGTCGAAATCGATATCCTCAACGCTTAACGAATGCATTTCCGAAACGCGGATTCCGGTGGCGTAAAAAAGCTCCAATATGGCCAGGTCTCTGGCCTTTTCGACGTTGTCTCCTTCGGGAGATTCCACCAGGGCGGTGACTTCATCGGCTGTGAGAAAATCGGGCAGTGTCCTGGGCTTGGAGGGGAGATCCACGTCTTTGGCGGGATTGTGGTTTGTCACGCCTGTCCGGACGAGATATCTGAAAAAGGAGCGTAGCGCGGATAGTTTCCTTTCCATCGCTCCCGGTGAATAGTTTTGATGGTAAAACGATCCCATAAATGATCTGACATGGGAGCGATCCAATGATGCGAGTTGTGGTTGGGTGGATGCTCCATTCCATGCCTTTATCTTTCGAAGAAAATCGAAAAATTGGCGCAGATCGGATTTGTACGCCTTAATCGTATGTGGTGAGGCGTTTTTCTCCGCATACATGTAATCAGTAAACATATCTACATATTTTTGTTCCGGGGGCCTGGCGTTGGCAAAATCGCTCATACGAGTTTTAGATAGCAATAAGGATACCAATGCCGCCAGTATTTTGTCGAATTAAAAACCTTTAATTTCAAACAGTAACAGGTCAAGATAAAAATATGACTTTAACTGGCGACGCTTTGTATGAGATTTCCAACAATTTATGTTGATCAACTCGGTGTTACTTCAATTTTTCAACATGTAAAACCGCATGTAAAACCGCAAAAGAGTTGTCAGCAAACCGGATTTTCGCTTTTTGTGAGTTATCCACAAGTTATCCATAGGTTTTTGTGTGTGCAAGGTCCCTTTCTCTCCCTGAAAAACTGTAACGTTACGAGCAGAAAGGGACCCTGTATACCCGTATACTGTTTTAATTATCAATGAGATGTGGTGTTGGGGAAAATGTTAAAAAGAGAAAGGGACCCAAGGTCCGTTTCAGGTCCGTTTCTTGGTGTAAGAAACGGATGCTCGATAAGTTTACTATTGCTGGTATGGCGTTGATTATAGGCGGTTTAAACGCGCTTGCAACGGACTTGAATGGTGAGCTGTTGCTGACAACTCTTTTGCGTTTTGTTGCGTATTCGGGGAAATGCTGACAAATTGAACTTAATCTAAAAAGTGGGGCTTGCACGGGGATAAGAGTTTGATATATAATCCTTTGTAATGACTAATAACGCTTCTTCACGCGCTGACAAAACTTTTGCTTCCTCACAAATTTTTCAACAAGCCAGAATTGAACAGATATTTACAGGTTGCGGCTTGGTTGGCAATATCCGGGAGGTGTTATTGGCTATGTATTTTGTGGATAATGGATATATACTAAATGTATCTATGGGTATTGAAAACAGAGCGCAAAGCCCGGATCGAAATTGCTCACCCGCTGGATAACTTGTATTGCCACTGATATAATCCGTGACAATATATCTAGCTCTTGTTTATCTGTCCGGAATATTGAGAAACAGCATACGATTGATTATCAATGACATCACGACTGTATAAAAAAGACCCCGTTATAGGGGAGTTGCTAGAGGATTCCGTCGGGGCAGACCTTTTCAGGGCGTTAAAGTTGCAATATCTGGCCGGGGTTGCCATGTTTCGTCCGGAGGTCACAGCCCATATGATTCAGAAAATAACCGGCGCGCAGGTTCCCGTCTCAAAGATCAGGGCGAGGCTGAGAAAGCTGGCGGATGGGGGGTACATTATCGCCCGAAAGGATGGCAGATTTCACTTGTTCCATCTGTTTATAGGGAAAAACGGGGCGTACTATCGACGCAGGTCAACGCTGGGGGGATGGCGCTCTGACGAAATGATCTGGCTAGCCGATGGGTCGTTAAATATTGGAGATCCATCTTCCCGACATATATCTTTTGATGTGCCGGATGACGTCAGCCAGGCCAGGGTTTTCTTCAAGAGAATCGCAGAATCCGAGGACAGGATAGTGCGTGGTGAGGCATATCACAGGCTTGCTTTGCTGGAGGCTGGCTCCGGAAGGTCAGAACAGGCGCAATTCTATTATAATCAGGCTTTTGCGCATGGATCCAACAACGAGTTTCTTTATTGCGACTATGCAGAGTTCAAGGCTGAAAATGGCGAGGTCGCCGGAGCGCTGAAACTCCTTAGGGAAGGACTGATAACTTATAGCGGATCACCGGCCATTCATGAGCTTTTGGGGAGGCTTTATGAAACCATGGGTGACTCGTGGCGCGGCGAGTTTCACCGCTTCAGGACGATGGCGCTGGAGTCCATGTTTATTCCTCTGGCCGCGGCTGTCGCGGACAGGGTTGCAGATGAGGGAGAACTGGAAACTGCGCTTGCCTTGTATAAAAAGGCCGCTCGTTCGGCTAGGCGGAACTGCTACCCGTTATACAGGGCGGCTTATCTGTACGTTAACAGGCTGGGGAAACCGGCGGCCGCGATCCCGATTTTTGAAAAAATTCTTAAAATCCAGCCTTGTGACAATCTTGCAGCGAAACAGCTTGCAAAAGTAGAGGTTTCCAAAACTCCTCTGGAGGAGAGGGTCGAGCTATACTCCCGAACTCATAAATTTATATTAAACCCGGCCCGTCCATTTACGGTGCAAATAAAACCGCTGGCCTGAAAATAATAGTAGGTCGCCAACGGCGATCGGCTGTGCCGGTCTCATCTGCTGGCGGTTTTGTTACATCACAAAATCCCGCTGCGAATATCCCATACGTTATAAATATTCTTACCCGGTTTCTTGCCCAAAAGCGCTGTGTCGGGGCGGTGATCTATTGGATTATCATTATCAATTGATAATTGCCCGGTTGCGTCCCATTTGATTGACAATTATATGTAATTAACATATTATTAGAATAATATTATTAGTATTTAATAGATATTTATCTAAGAAATTACTTTAACTATTTCAAATTAAATGTTAATTAGATGAAAAATATAGCAATATAATTGCAATCCGGCGTTAAAGTCACTTGACACAAACAGATAATTTAGATAGGATTTGTAATAGTGTCATAAAGTGTATAAAAGTGTCAAAAGGTGTATATGTTTATCGGCAGACACGAGGCTGTTGTGGATCCAAAGGGCAGGGTCCATTTGCCATCGAAAATCAGAGATGCGCTCACCAACAGCTTTGAGCCCCCTCTGATTTTGACCATATCAGACAGGTGTCTGCAGGGACATCCGGCAAAACAGTGGCTGGAAAAATACGAGAACCTGGAGGAGTCGGAATATACGCCTGAAAAAGGCGACCTTTTGCGCGCCATCACGGAAAACGCGGTTGAATGCCCGATTAAAAACGGGCGCATCCTGATGCCATCCTGGTTGAGAAACTATGCAGGGATAGAACGAGAGGTCGTAATAGTGGGACGCATAAAGAAAATTGAAATCTGGTCTGCGGAGAGGCACGCGCAGATAAGCGCGGAATATGTTCCGGAAAAGCTGTCGAAACGTCTTCGGGAACTGGGGTTTTAGCCCTCGATATTTATTGCGTCACGCAAGGAGATTTAATATGCGACGGGAGCTTGCGCAAAGGTTGTGAAGCATGTTCCGGTGCTTTTAAACGAGATTATCTCAATAATTAACCGGCCGGGAACAAAACTGGTAGTAGACGCCACGATAGGCGGCGGCGGTCACTCGGAGGCAATATTAAAGACTGTAGAAGAGGCGCGCTTGATCGGTATCGACAGGGACTTAGAAGCGGTTGAAAGATCGCGGATAAAGCTTCACGTGTTCGGCGACAGGGCGGTTGTGCGTCAGGCCCATTTCGCCGAGTTGGGGCGCGTGCTTGACGATCTGGGAACGCCGGTTGTGGACGCTGTGGTGATGGATCTTGGGATTTCGTCATTTCATCTGGACAACCCGTCCAGGGGGTTTTCGTTTCGCGAGTCCGGACCTCTGGACATGCGAATGGACCGTGACGGCAAAGTGACCGCTTCGGATCTGGTGAACGGGTTGGACTCGAAACGTCTGGCGGATATTTTCAGAAAATATGGCGAGGAGCGGTTTGCAAAAAAAATCGCCACAGCGATTGTTGAAGAGAGAGAGAAAGAAATAATCGATACCACCGTAAAACTTGCCCGATTAGTGGAGAGGATATACCCGAAAAAAGGCAGGAACTGGAGAATCCATCCGGCTACCCGCGTGTTTCAGGCGCTTCGCATAGCCGTCAACGGAGAGCTGGACGGGCTGGCGGAATCGATCGAGCTGGCCATCGACAGGCTTGGCCCTGGAGGGCGGATAGCGGTCATATCGTTTCACAGCCTCGAAGATCGTATCGTAAAGAGGACGTTAGGCGACCTGGTAAGACACTGTGTGTGTCCAAAAGAGTTGCCGGAATGTAAATGCGGAACACCGGGGAAGGTGAGGCTACTTACCAGGAAGCCGGTTTCTCCAGCCATAAAGGAGATAAGCCTTAACCCTCGCGCCAGAAGCGCCCGTCTGCGCGCGGCGGAAAAACTGGCGGCGTAAGAAGCTGAAAGCTTGAGTTGCACGAATGTTTACTTATGGAAGAGAGAAAGAGCGGATAGGTGCGAAGAATATTGCGTGCCTGGCTGTGTCGATGATTATGTGCCTGCTGGCTATGTTGATCTACATATATCCCTCTATTCGCGCGACAAGCCTGATGTATGAATATTCAACATTGCTTGGGGAACTGGAGGAGCTAAAAGAACTCAACAAGAAAATGAAGCTGGAAGTTTCAACACTGAGATCATACGACTTTACAGAGAAAAGGGCCATGAACGATCTTGGGTATGTATTGCCCGCTCCGGGGCAGGTAGTGATCATTGCGAAAAAATAGACAGACAAACGCCAGGCCCACTACGGGGAGAACGAATGTCAGGGCCCGTATTGTCACGACCTGTGTCGTGCTTGCTTTTTGTTTTGCCGCTCTTGCGGCCAGGCTTGCGCAATTAACCCTCTTTTCAGATGAGCGAATCGAGGAGTTCTCCGAGAAACAGAAGTTCGGATCCATCAACCTGCATATGCCCCGCGGCCTGATAAGCGATCGGAACATGAACGATCTCGCCGTGTCTATCAGGCTGCGCTCGATATACGCAAACCCGAGAAAACTCAAGAACTACCATGCTGTGGCGAGGACTCTGGCAGGAAAAATTGAACCGAAAAGCAAAATACGGCGGGATAAACTAAGGAAAAAACTTGAAAAAAGATTTAATAAATCCAGGAGAAAATATTTTGTCTGGGTAAAGCGCAAGGTCGCGCCGGAAACATACATAAGTGTCAAGGCCGCCAACATTCCTGGCGTGGGGTTTGTAAAGGAATCCAGGAGATTCTATCCCAAAAGGGATATAGCCGCGAAAATCATCGGGTTTTGCGGGATCGACAACCAGGGTCTGTATGGGCTTGAATATCGATATGACCACATCATCCACCCGGTGGAATCCAAATCCATAGTCAGAAAAGACGCCAGAGGCAGGCCGATTTCAATGCCGGCCAGCTTTGACATAGCCGCTTCCCTCAAGCCATACGACCTGGTCCTGACCATCGACGAAAGAATTCAATATATAAGCGAAAAAGCGCTGGAGCGCCGGGTCATGAGCGCCAGGGCCAAAGGTGGTGTGGTAATCGTTATGAATCCGCACACCGGTGAGATTCTGGCGATGGCGGAGCAACCAAAATTTAATCCCAACAACTACTCCAGTTACAAGTCGGGATCGTGGAAACCTCTGGGGGTTTCCCAATCGGTGGAACCAGGCTCCACCTTCAAGCTTTTTGTCGCCGCCGCCGCTCTCGAGGAAAAAATGGTGACCCCGAATGAAACCATCAACTGTGAAAACGGACGATACGAAGTCGGGGGCAAATATTTCAAGGAGGCGCAAAACCATAGATTCAACAAGCTGGCTCTTTGGGAAGTGATTGCAAAATCAAGCAACATCGGAGCCATCAAGATCGCCGAAAAGCTGGGTCCTGAGATATTGTACAAACATCTGCGCGCATTCGGTTTCGGCGAGCTGACGAACATCGATCTTCCAGGGGAAAGCAGGGGATTGCTTCGGCCGACGGCGAAATGGTCACTCACGTCCCTTCCATCCATATCGTTTGGCCAGGAGGTGGCGGTCACCCCGATACAACTTGCCACTGGGATAAGCGTCTTTGCAAACGGGGGTTACCTGGTCAGACCGAGGCTTGTAAAAGCTTTGAGGCGCGACGGCAAGGTTATAAAAACTATCAAGACGGAAATTGTCCGAAAGCCCCTGCGCGAATCCACCGCAAGATCAATAACGGACATGATGATACAGGTCGTGCGCAACGGTACGGGTAAAAAAGGCGCAGTACCCGGTTTTACCGTAGCTGGAAAAACAGGAACGGCCCAAAAAATCGATCCGGTCACGCGGACATATTCAGAGGATAAATTCCTTTCATCTTTCGTGGGCTTCTTCCCGGCGGAGAACCCTAGGCTTGTAATCCTGGTGATGATCGACGAACCGGTTGGCGTGGTATGGGGCGGCAGTGTGGCTGGTCCGGTTTTCGCCGAAGTGGCGTCACGGTCCGCCAGGATCCTGCGTATTCCCGGAGCGGGCAACGAGATTTATGAAATTGACTGGTCGCGGATGTTAAAGGGCCGGTTGGACAAGGATAAATCCGAAAAACAGGATTACAGGCGAACCGAAAAGACGGAAACCGGGGGTGAGCCGGGTGATTTGGTTGACCTGTTCCGTAGCGTGATCGATTCGGTAAAACAGTTTATTTGATGAAACTCATCGAAGAGGTATTGAAACAGATGGACGCTATAAGCATATCCGGACCGCAGCCGAACACGTTGCTCGATATTTGTTACGACTCCCGGAAAGTTACGCGCAACAGTGTGTTTGTCGCCATACGCGGAGCCAGCGTCGATGGACACGATTATATAAAAGAAGCAGTTCGCAAAGGCGCCACGACCGTATTCGCCGAGAGCAAACCTGATTTCCGGTTGCCGGGCAAAGTTACGTTGATCATAGTCCCCGATACACGCGCCGCGCTGGCGAAGTTGTCCGATTACTTCTACGATTCTCCGTCGGAAATGATGAGGGTGGTGGGAATAACCGGGACGAATGGAAAAACGACCGTGTCATATATACTCAAATCGATTCTTGCGTTATCGGAAAAGCGGTGCGGAACCATAGGTACCGTCAAATATGACCTGCTTGGCAAAGAGTGTCCCGCCACGATGACGACTCCGGAATCTCTCGACCTGCAACGGATGATGAAAACCATCGCCGACAACCAGGCTGATTACTGCCTGCTGGAGGTTTCCTCCCACGCCCTCAGCCAGAAACGGGTAGACCAGGTCTCTTTCCATTCCGCCATTTTCACGAACCTGACACAGGACCATCTCGACTATCATCACGACATAGAAGATTACTTCAAGGCCAAGGCTCTTTTGTTCACGAAATATTCTCCGCGGATATCGATCATCAACTCCGATGACCCCTATTCGTCCCGGCTCCTTGCGATGATCGGGACAGAAACGCTCACATATGGCATCGAGAAAAACAGTGACGTGACCGCCGAAAACATAACCATGGACCTGCGGGGAATCGGCATGAATGTAATAACACCATCGGGAGCGTTCATGGTGCGCTCGAACATGACCGGCAGGCACAACATATACAACATACTCGCCTCAGTATGCGCCGCTTACGCCGATGATGTGGATTTTGACCGAATCGCCGGCGGGATCGCCCGGTTGGAGTCTGTTCCCGGCCGCTTTGAAACGATAAACCAGGGCCAGCCCTTCAGCGTGGTCGTGGACTACGCGCATACGCATGACGCCCTGGCAAACGTCATCGACACCGCCCGGAACCTTGCCGATGGCAAGTTGATAACGGTTTTTGGGTGTGGAGGCGACCGGGACGCTGGCAAACGGCCCCTGATGGGGCGCGTGGCGTGGACGATGTCTGATATTGTGGTCGTTACCTCCGACAACCCCAGGACCGAGTCTCCAGAAAAGATTATTGATGACATACTCGGAGGTATAAACCAGTCCGAAAATCCGGCCGGTGTAATCAAGGTAATAGACGACCGTGGTGAAGCCATCCGATCTGCGGTGGCAATGGCCGAACCGGGCGATTTTGTGTTGATCGCAGGCAAGGGTCATGAAAATTACCAGATCCTGGGAAAGAAAAAAAATCATTTTGACGATCGCGAAGAGGCTGTAAAGGCGATCAGGGAAAGATATGGCAAAATTCAAGGTCGCTGAAATCGTTAAAGCCGTTAATGGTGAGCTTCTCTGTGGCAGGGACTGCGCCATAACAGGTGTGACCATAGATTCGCGCAGGACGCCCCGTGGATCGGTGTTTGTCGCCATCAGAGGAGACAGATTCAACGGCCATGATTTTGTTGGACAGGCGCTGGCTGGCGGGTCGAAAGCTGCGATAGTCGAGGATATCTCGCTCTTGCCGCCCGGTATAAGCAAACCGGTCATTCTTGTAAAAGACACCACCCGCGCCCTTCAGCGCCTGGCGGCGTACCACAGGTCCAGGTTCAAAAAGCTTCTGGTTATCGCGGTTACCGGGTCCAATGGCAAGACGACGGTCAAGGACATGATAGCTTCCGTTTTTTCCCTGCAAGCCAGAACCCTCAAGACGACCGGAAACCTGAACAACCATATAGGAGCGCCATTAACTATCCTGGGTCTGAACGATTCCCATGAGGTGGCGGTGATAGAGATGGGAATGAATTCCCCGGGAGAGATCAGGACTCTCGCCGATATAGCGAAACCTTCGATCGGAGTTATAACGAACATAGGTTCGGCCCATCTCGGGAAGCTTGGCTCCACCGCCTCCGTGCGCAAGGCGAAAGCCGAGCTCCTCGAGAAGCTGGGTCCGAAGTCTACAGCGGTTCTAAACGCAGACGACCCCAACAGTCGGCCGCTTTTGCGCAGATGGTCCGGAAAAACTGTCACATTTGGAAAAGGCGGGTCGGCTGATGTGGATCTTGTGGACACCTGGACCAACGGAAAAGCGGGGACGTGGGCGGTGATGCAGACGGGCGCGAGGGAAGTTACGCTCCATATCCCATTGGCGGGCTATCACAATGCCGAGAACGCATCCGCCGCGTTGGCGGCCTGTTACGCCGCTGGTGTGACATTGGAAAATATCGCCGACGGAATTTCCAGGGTGAAGCCTGCGGCTATGAGAATGCGGTTCGAGCGATTACCAAACAGAGCGTTGATAGTTAACGACGCATACAACGCCAACCCGCTGTCGGTTGAGGCCGCATTGAAGACCGTCTCTGAGCGCAAGGCGAAAGGTAAAACGTTTTTCGTGTTCGGCGATATGCTTGAACTTGGCGGGAAAGCTCAAGCCGAACATAAGAAGATAGGGAAAATCGCCGTCAAATATGGTGTGGATCGTATCTATGCCCTGGGGGAGCTGGCGTCGATTACCGCGATGGAGTGCGCGTCCCGGGGGGTGTATCACTACTTGGGCAAAACCCACAAATCCATAGCGAGGCGTCTTGCCGGCCAACTGAAATCGGGCGATATCGTTTTGATCAAGGGGTCCAGGGGAATGGCGATGGAAAAAGTGGCCGAACGGTTAAAAGAGATTATCAAGAGCTGAATATGATTTACCATCTGCTATATCCGTTACATGAACACTTTTCCGCGTTTAACGTGTTCCGCTATATATCGTTCCGATCCATATACGCGGTCATCACGGCTTTCGCCATGGCGCTGGCGCTGGGACCTGTGTTAATCCACTGGCTCAAGTCCAGAAACATAGGAGAGAAAATACGCGACGACGGGCCACAGACCCATCTTTCGAAAGAAGGCACGCCCACGATGGGAGGAATTCTCATTTTCCTGGCCCTGGTTGTTCCCACCCTGCTTTGGGCGGACCTGTCCAGCGTGTACATATGGATCGGTCTGCTGTCGACCACGCTGTTCGCCGGAATAGGGTTGTATGACGACATGGTCAAGCTAAAAGGGGAAACCAACGGAATCTCCGGCAAATCAAAGCTGGCGTATCAGTTCACCGCGGCGTTTCTAATCGTAACGCTGATCTACATGTCACAAGGAGCCGACCCGGTAATTACAAGGGTTCATGTGCCGTTCCTGAAAAATGTCCATCCGGATTTTGGTGTCTGGTACATTCCGTTCGCCATGCTCGTTATCGTGGCCTCAGCCAACGCGGTAAACCTGACGGATGGATTGGACGGGCTGGCGATTGGCCCGATCCTCATTTCGTTTATGGCGTACCTGATGATCTGCTACATCGGCGGCCACGCGAAATTCGCCACGTACCTGAATATTCCTCATATAAGCCAGCTTAGCGAATTGACGGTTTTCTGCGCCGCCGTGGTCGGCGCGTCGCTCGGGTTTCTTTGGTATAATTTTTATCCCGCAATGGTATTTATGGGAAACGTCGGATCCATCGCCCTGGGTGGAGCCTTAGGGACGGTCGCTGTCATGAGCAAGCAGGAGGTTATCCTTGTGATAGTAGGAGGCGTATTCGTAGCCGAAGCGATGTCTGTGATCATCCAGGTAGCCTGGTTCAAATCAACAGGCAAGCGTGTGTTCCGAATGGCTCCGTTGCATCATCATTTCGAACAGCTTGGATGGCCCGAGCCGCAGGTTATCGTCAGATTCTGGGTGGTGGCTTTTATTCTGGCACTGCTTTCACTTAGCACCCTGAAACTGAGATAAGGATCATGGCGGACTACTCGAACAGAAAAGCGCTGATAGTAGGAGCGGCCAGGTCCGGCTTGTCCGCCGCAAGGCTGTTGGATAGGCTGGGATCGGAAACGGCGATTACGGATATGAAATCCGCAAAAAAAATCGCGGATCTCGACGCCAACCTGCCCGGACGGACAAAACGCATGCTAGGTGGTCATGATGAGATAGACCTGGCCGGCTACGACCTCGTGGTGCTAAGCCCCGGTGTGCCATTGGACTCTCCATTGGCGACGAGAGCCCGGAAGGCTAGAATAGAGATTATATCCGAGCTGGAGTTGGCGTTTACATCGTTAAACGCACCTGTAATAGCGATCACCGGCACAAATGGAAAATCAACGACCACCGCCCTGATCGGGGAAATAGCCAGGGCTGGGGGCGCCAGGGTATACGTGGGTGGAAACATCGGCGCCCCCTTGGCGGACGCCGCAGGCTCAGACTACGACTGGGTTGTAGCGGAAGTCTCCAGCTTCCAGCTGGAAGCCATAAAAACATTCCGGCCGAAGATAGGCCTGTTGCTTAACATCACCCCGGACCACATCGACCGGCACGGGAGCATGGAGGTTTATTCCGGACTCAAGGCAAGGTTGTTTGAGAACCAGACACCAGATGACATCATGATCATCAACGCCGATGATCCATGGGTTATGGGAACCAAGCTGAACACCAGTCCGGTGATTTGCCGATTCAGCCGATTGTCGTCCGTTGGTTCCGGCGCGTGGATAGAGGAAGGTATCGTAAGCGTTCGGATCGGGAAGGGAAAAATTACAAGGCTCTTTGCGATAGACAAGCTGAAAATAGAGGGGAGCCATAACATTGAAAACGCCATGGCGGCTTCGATTGCGGGGCTTGCGGCTGGTTTCGACGCAGAAGATGTGACAAAAGCCATCTTGGGTTTTAAAGGTCTTCGGCACAGGATGGAGTTTGTCGGGGAAATAAACGGAATCAGGTTTTACAACGACTCGAAGGGCACAAACATCGACGCCTCGGTCAAGTCCCTGGCCGGATTTACGAAAAATGTCGTCCTGATAGCCGGGGGCTCCAGCAAGGGTCTGGACTTTGCTCCACTGGTGGAGGCGGTGTTCAAACACGCCAAAGGGGTGACCCTTATCGGGGAGACAGCGCGGGAGATAGAAAAGTCGCTGGGACAGTTTCAGCCCAAGATAATGGCGAACGACATGAACCACGCCGTGCGCATTGCGACAGAATGGTGCGGCCCTGGTGACGCTGTGTTGCTGTCTCCCGGTTGCGCCAGCTTTGACATGTACGAAAACTTTGAACAGCGGGGAGAGGCCTTTATATCCGCCGTCAACAAAATCCGGGAGAGTTTGCAGACATGCCGGTGAAACGAAGCCCCGACTACTGGATAGTTGCGTGCTCGGTGGCGTTGCTCGTCATAGGGATCGTGATGATTTTCTCCAGCTCCGCAGCTATCGCCGCCCAGCGCTACAACGACCCGTATTATTTCCTGAAACGACAGATGATATGGGCCTTTATCGGAATTAGCGGGATGGCGATCGCCATGAGGATAGATTATCGGACACTGTCGAGATACAGTTATCTATTATATTTCATGGCGGTATCGCTGCTGGCCGTGGTTTTGGCGCCCAGTGTGGGGCACAGTGTCAACGGCGCCCGCCGATGGATATCGCTTGGATTCATCACTTTCCAGCCGTCGGAATTCGCAAAGCTTGCGATTCTGATATTTTTCGCCGGGATGCTGGCAAAAAAAGAAGCAGAAGGAAAACTGGGCGATTTGCAGTTCGGATATCTCCCGAATCTTCTTGCGCTTGCTTTTGTATTCGTCCTTATCCAGTTCCAGCCGGACCTGGGGACGGCCCTGATTATTGGGTTGGTGGCGTTCTTCATGTTCGCCGCCGCCGGTGTAAGGATGACGTTTATCGTCGGGACGTTGTTGCTGGTGCTGCCTCTTATATGCGCCTCCATATTAACCGTAAACTACCGGATGAGGAGGATCATGTCGTTTCTTAACCCATGGGAGGACTATAGGGATTCGGGCTACCAGATTATCCAGTCATTCGTAGCCATGGCCAATGGAAAGTTTTTCGGAGTGGGCCTGGGAAACAGCCAGCAGAAGCTTTTTTATCTGCCGGAGCCGCATACGGATTTTATTTTTTCCATAATTGGAGAGGAACTGGGATTCGCCGGAGCCCTACTAGTGCTTGGCCTGTTCGCGACACTGACGTTTCGCGGTTTCCGCGTGGGCCTGAAAGTGACAGACAGGTTCGGCAGTCTGCTGGCCCTGGGAATAACCTTCGCCATATCGGCGCAGGCCATCATCAACATCGCGGTGACACTGGGCCTGCTTCCAACTAAGGGGATACCCCTTCCCTTCATCAGCCTCGGGGGGTCCGCTCTTGTGATATGGATGGTTAGCGTAGGGATTTTGACCAACATATCGGAACACGCGAAATGAACCTGGAACAACATGAAATGAAACTTGTAATCACTGGCGGCGGAACGGGTGGACACATATATCCGGGGCTTGCTGTGGCTCGCGAATTGAAAGCGAGGCGTGGCGACCACACGATACTGTTCGTCGGAGGTGAGAGGGGAATGGAAAAAGATATTGTGCACAGGGAGGGGTTTGCTTTTACGTCGCTGAGGGTGACGGGCCTGAAGGGGAAGACGCCAATCCACAAAGCTACCTCACTGTTTTACCTGCTGGCGGCGTTTGTCAAGTCGTACATCTTGATAAAAAAGGACAGACCAGACGTGGTCCTGGGAGTGGGCGGCTACGCCTCTGGTCCCATGTCCCTGGCGGCCATAGCGGCTCGTCGGCCCCTGGCGCTGGCGGAGCAAAACGCAGCGCCCGGCCTGACCAATCGTTGGCTGGGACGGTTTGCCAAAACAGTATTCGTAACATGGGCAGGTTCGGAAACCATGTTTCCGGAAGGACGGGGAAAACTGGTGGGCAACCCCGTGATCCCCGCGTTTTTTAACACAAAACGCAGAACAGGTGACAACCTGCTGAACATACTCGTAATAGGTGGTAGCCAGGGAGCGGCCACGCTGAACAGGGCGATGGCCGAAGCGGCGCCGTTGCTGGACGAAGTGGCCGACAGGATTTCCATAGTCCACCAGACAGGGCGGACAGATCTTGAAATGATGAAAACCATATATAACAACGCCAGGTTCAAGTGGGAGGCGGAAAGTTATTTTTATGATATGCCTCAAAGAATCGCGGATGCGGACCTGGTTTTCTCCAGGGCGGGAGCGGGAGCGGTGGCCGAAATATGCGCCGTGGGCCGGGCGGCCGTTTATGTCCCCTATCCCCACGCCGCAGATGATCACCAGACAAAAAACGCAATGTCAATTGTGAAATCCGATGCGGCGATCATGGTGGATGATTCCTCTGTTGATGGCAAAAAAGCCGCCGGAATAATAAAAAAGTTCATCGATTCAAGACAACGCCTGAAAGATATGGGTCGGCGTGCGAAAAAACTTGCGAAACCGGACTCCGCGGCGAGGATCGTGGACGAGCTCCTGGCGCTGGCGGGGGAGGCGGTATGAGGTTTCGAAGGACCAAAAGGCTCCATTTCGTCGGAATCGGCGGTTCAGGAATGAGTGGCATAGCGGAAATATTGTTGAACATTGGATACACGGTCACGGGGTCTGACATGGCCGAGTCGGAAGCTGTGGCATACCTGCGCAAATCGGGAGCGGAGATAAATATAGGCCACCGGGCGGAAAATGTCGGAGACACCGAAGTGGTCATAGTTTCAACCGCGATTAAACAGGACAACCCAGAAGTCGTCGAGGCTAAGGCGCGTTTTATCCCCGTGATCCCGCGAGCGCAAATGCTGGCGGAACTGATGCGAATGAAATACGCGGTGGCCATCGCCGGGTCTCATGGAAAAACAACGGCGACATCCATGACCGCTGTGGTGCTGGCCAAAGGAGGGCTCGACCCGACAATAATCATTGGTGGAAGGGTGGATCGGTTTGGCTCCGGGGCCAAGCTTGGCAAGGGTGAGTTTCTGATCGCGGAAGCTGACGAATCCGACGGGTCGTTTTTGAAACTCTACCCGACGATAGCAGTCGTTACAAACATCGACGCCGAGCATCTGGATTACTATTCCACCTTCGAAAATGTCAAGGAAGCTTTCGTGGAGTTTGTGAACAAGACGCCGTTTTACGGAGCTTCAATACTGTGCCTTGACGACATGGCGGTGCAGGAGATTATTCCAAAAGTGGAAAAAAGATTCTGGACTTATGGTATCCAGTCCGCCGCGGATGTCACCGCCAGCGAAATAAAATTCGAAAATTTCAGATCATCTTTCACTGTACGGCTTCGTGGCGAGGATGTTGGAAGGCTTAACATTGGAATGCCGGGACTGCACAACGTATACAATGCCTTGGCCGCGCTTACCGTCGGATTCGAGCTGGAGATGGACACCGACAATGTTCTGGGGGCGCTGGAGGGTTTTGCGGGAATTCAGCGCAGATGCCAGTTCAAGGGTGAGACCGGCGGAGTCATGGTGGTCGACGACTATGGCCATCATCCAAACGAAATCCGCGCCACCCTTCGGGCGCTGAAAGAAGGGTTCGTCGGACGGCGCCTGGTCGTGGTGTTTCAGCCGCACAGGTATACCAGGACGAGGGACCATTTGGACGAGTTTGGAAAGGCGTTTTATGACGCGGACGAGCTGATTGTCACGGAAATATACGCCGCAGGTGAAGAAAAAATAGAAGATGTCACGGGAGAGTCTGTCGTTGGCATGGCTTCCAGGCATGGCATGAAATCTGTCACGTTTGTCGAATCGGTCGCGGATGCCGCCAGCCGTCTCGTTAATTCAAGCCGCAAAGGTGATATTATTTTGACCCTTGGCGCCGGCGATATTCTTAAGGCCGGCGAATGGTTTCTGGAAAAATATGGGAAAAATCCTGACAAATGAGCCGTTATGGAATAAAACAACATTCAGGATCGGGGGACCGGCGGACAAGCTGGTTTATCCCGGGACAAACAAGGAGCTGGGACAGTGGCTCAGATCGGGCGAGGTCACATGTGTTATGGGAGGCGGATCGAACTTGCTGGTGTCCGATGCCGGTGTCCGGGGCGTCGTTATCCATATGGGTTGCGGTTTTCGTGATGTGTCCATCGAAAAGCCGGGAGACGGGAGCGTGGTTGTCTTTGCCGGAGCTGGTGTATCTCTTACAGGTCTTTCAGGGTTGCTGATGAAAGAATCGGTGTCGGGATTGGAGTTTGCTTATGGTATTCCGGGCCTGCTGGGAGGGGCTCTGGTTATGAACGCCGGAGCCATGGATGGTGAGATGAAGCATGTCGTAGATGCGGTGACGGTTATGACTTTCGAAGGTGAACAAAGAACATTGACAGGAGATGAGTGCGGTTTTTCTTACCGATCATCGAGCTTTCCTGAAGGGGCGGTTGTCTGTGATGTGAAGATGATATTGAAAGAGGGGGAAAAAAAGACGATTAACAAAATCATGAGAGCCAACCAGGCTGAAAGGAAAGCCAGGCAACCGTTGAAATATCCCAGCGCAGGGTCCGTATACAAAAATCCGGAAGGGCAGGCCGCCGGAAGGCTTATCGAGCGGGCTGGCCTTAAAGGAGTCGCCGTGGGAGACGCGGAGGTTTCCGGAAAGCACGCTAATTTTATCATTAATCGAGGCCGGGCGACAGCCAGGGACACGCTTAGACTGATGAAGATAATCGAGGATACGGTTGAGGAAAAATTTAACGTGACTCTAGAGCGTGAAATCAGGCTTGTGGGCGAATTCGATGGATAAGCAAAAGCTCAAGGAAATTTTAAGAGAAAAAAGGATAGCCGTTTTTATGGGAGGTGTATCCAACGAAAGGGAGGTGAGCCTTGCCACCGGTCAGGCGATAATCGACTCTCTTGCACGTATGGGAATCAAGGCTGCTAAGATCGATTTTGGGGCGCATGCACTCAGTCGCATGACATCAGATGATCTGGATGTGGCCGTTTTGGCGTTACATGGAAAGTATGGAGAAGACGGGTGCGTGCAGGGAGCTCTCGAAATAGCCGGTGTGCCATACACAGGGTCGGGGGTGGCTTCAAGCGCAATGGCCATGAGCAAAACACTTACGAAACTGATATGCAAATCCGAGGGGATAACGACCCCCGCCGGCCGGGTATATTTCAGACGCAACTTCGATCCTGAAAAAACGGATTTGAAAACTCCCGTGGTCGTTAAGCCTGCGAACGGAGGTTCCTCGCTTAACGTGTCGATATGCGCTCGGGAAAATGAAATCATACCCGCCATCGAGGCGGTTTTTACCAACGATGACGAAGCCCTGGTAGAAGATTATATAGATGGAACTTTAATTACTGTAGGTATAGTGGGCCGCCAGACCCTCCCTGCAATCGAGATTGAAGCGGCGCAAGGGTTTTATGATTACAAGAGCAAATATACGCCAGGGGAAACAATTTATCACATCCCCGCCAGGCTGTACAAGCAAACGCTGGAACAGGCCGAACAGATAACAAAGCGGATGCACGAAGCGCTTCGGTGTAGGGGGGCGTCCAGGTCGGAGCTTATTGTGGACAGGTCCGGAACTGTCTGGTTCATAGAGCTCAACACCATTCCAGGAATGACAGAGACAAGCCTGTTGCCAAAAGCGGCGGGCGCCGTGGGTATATCCTTTGATGACCTGGTGTTGGCAATGCTGGAAGATGCGATCGAACATGATAAAAATTAAGACAAGGCCAGGTCGGCGTAATAGAAACAACGCCGAACACAAGAAAACAAAAGAGCGTCTGGCCGCGCCGTTGCTCATTGCGGGAAAGATAACACTAATGGCGGTTTTTGCTGTTTCTCTTGCGATAACGGTTAAATTTATATACGAAACCTCGATCACGTACGGATATTTTCAAATCGAGCGGATCGAAATAACCGGAAACAGAATTGTAAGCAAATCTGAAATAGAAAAAACGCTTGGAGATGCTCGGGGCGAGAACATATTCGAGTTTGACATACGGCAAGCCGGAAAACGGTTGGAATCCCTGCCCTGGATCTCCTCTGTAAAGCTTCACAGACAGTTACCCTCAAGCCTGGTGGTGGCCGTAACAGAACGGACACCGGTGGCCACGGTTATGGCGGGGCGGCTGTGGCTCGTGGATGAGTATGGATATTTATTGAAAGATTTCGGGGACGCCGAAAAAAACCCGTTTCCAGTCATTTATGGAATAAACACCAGCGTGTCGGAATTGAAACCGGGAGCCAGGATTGATACCCGCCTGATAGAAGGAGGGATATTGGCGATTCAAAGATTGTCAGGGTACATGCTGTTTGGTCGAAGCGCACTTGCAAAGATAGACATGTCCGAAAGCGGTCGTGTCGAATTGCGGTTCGCCGGTTCTGACGTATCTGTGTTCGCCCCGAAGCGGGTGTGGACAGATGAGGCCGAGAGGCTGCGCACCGTGGATTATATTATTCGGGGGAAGGAGGGTTCCGTGGAATCAATAGATTTAACTTTTTCCGACAAAGTGATTGTCAAATACAAAACGACTATTTCGGATGATAAGGGCAGGGCTCATGGCTAAGGATAAGCAGATTATTGTCGGACTGGATATTGGAACAACCAAAATATGCTGTGTTGTATCGGAGGTTCGTGAAGACAACATAGAGATAATAGGTCTTGGAACCCATCCGTCACGAGGTTTGCGCAAAGGTGTGGTCGTTAACATTGAAGCTACCGTAGAGTCGATAAAACACGCGGTGGAAGAGGCCGAACTGATGGCCGGAATGGAAATAGAATCGGTGTATGTCGGTATCGCAGGAGGGCATATCAAGGGGTTTAACAGCCACGGTGTGGTCGCCGTAAAAAGTTCTGAAGTTACAGATCAAGATGTGGAGCGAGTCATAGAACAGGCCAAGGCGGTGAATATTCCCATGGACAGGGAGGTGATCCACACACTCGAACAGGAATTCATAGTAGACGACCAGGACGGGATATTAAAACCAGTCGGGATGAACGGAGTCAGGCTGGAAGCGAAAGTGCATATCATCACCGGCGCCGTCACTTCTGCCCAGAATATCATCCGATCGGTAAACAGGGCCGGCCTGGAAGTTAACGATATTGCCGTAGAACAGCTTGCCTCGGCCCAAGCGGTGCTCGATGACGATGAAAAAGAGCTTGGCGTGGGGTTGATTGATATGGGGGGAGGCACCTGCGACATCGCCATTTTCATGAACGGATCGATAAAAACCACATCGGTTGTGGCGATTGGGGGAAACCATTTAACGTCTGATGTGGCGATTGGATTGAGAACTCCGAACCATGAAGCGGAAAAAATCAAAAGAATGTATGGATGCGCCACGACCGCCATGGTGGCCGAGAATGAAGTAATTGAAGTGCCCGGCGTCGGAGGGCGCGAACCTCGTCAACTTTCGCGCAGGGTTCTGGCGGACATTATAGAACCGCGGGTAGCGGAGATATTTGCTTTGATAAAGCAGGAGTTTGAGTTGAACGGGTTTATCGAGAACAAGAAAATAGCCTCCGGCCTGGTGTTGACTGGCGGTGCTTCCATTATGGAGGGAATGCCGGAGATGGCCGAGGCTGTTTTTGAGATCCCTATAAGGCGCGGTGTGCCCAAGGGGGTTGGAGGGTTGGTGGATTTGATTAAAAGCCCGCTTTACGCCACGGCGGTGGGGCTGGTTCTTTACGGATACAACGACCACCTGTCCGGAAAGAGACACAGACTGCGAGGAAGAAACATGTTCGACAGGGTTTTATCCAGGATGAAAGAGTGGGTGACCGAGTTTTTCTAACGAACAATAACAAAAGGAAAATGTTTTAGACATATACATAGGGGAGATGGAAAATGCATGACTCTGATTTCATAGACCAGGATGAAGGTCAGGTGTATTTTGATTACACCGACGAAGACGATCAAAAAAGCTATATGGCAACCATAAAGGTCATAGGGGCAGGTGGTGGTGGCGGGAACGCAGTCGCTACCATGTTCAGAGAAGGCGTTACCGGCGTGGAGTTCATCGTCGCCAACACGGACGCCCAGGCTCTGAAAAGCTCGCCTGTTCCAAACCGGCTACAGATTGGCAAGCAGATCACCAAAGGATTAGGCGCCGGAGGCAGGCCGAAGGTGGGCCGGGCGGCGGCCGAGGAAGACCACGAATCCATCCATGCCCTGCTGGACGGCTCCGACATGGTGTTTATCACAGCGGGGATGGGAGGTGGAACCGGCACCGGGGCCGCCCCTGTCATCGCTTCGATCGCCAAGGAAATGGGCGCGTTGACCGTTGGCGTCGTAACCAAGCCTTTCGGCTTTGAAGGGAGGCGACGCGCCCAGTTCGCCGAAGAAGGGTTGATGGAGTTTCGCAAGAACGTCGATACGCTGATTACGATTCCAAACCAGCAGCTTCTGAGCTTTGTGGCGAAAAAGATGCCGGCGACGGAGGCGTTCGCCATCGCGGACGGCATATTGTGCAAGGCGGTGAAAGGTATCTCGGAACTGATTACCGTTGGCGGCATGGTCAACCTGGATTTCGCCGATGTCCAAACCATTATGAGCGCCAGGGGAATGGCTCTGATGGGCACAGGAGTGGGCGTAGGAGATGATCGGGCGGTAGAAGCGGCTCACGCGGCGATAAACAGTCCTCTGCTGGAAGACTCATCCATAGAAGGAGCCAAAGGTATTCTCATAAACATAACCGGCGGATCTGATCTGTCGCTGTTCGAAATAGACGAAGCGGCCTCTCTGATAACAGAATCCGCGGATGAGGACGCAGAAGTGATATTTGGAACCGTAATCGACGAGAGCAAAAAAGACACCGTGACGGTCACCGTCATAGCGACCGGGTTTAAAAGCGCAAGGGAGATTCAGCGCGCCGACGACTTCCGCCGAAATGAGATGAAGATGGATCCGGGCCGGCGGGACAAGATCAAGACGATCGTCAAGGAACGTCTCAATAGCGCGGATGACGCTTTGGATCAGCCCAAGTTCCACAAAACAGAGACCAAGCCCAACCGCCCGAACCTGAGATCGGTGCGTATGGACACAACCGGTTTTGACGAGGACCTGGATATACCAACATTCATTCGCAGGCACGTCGATTGACCGGGGGCGGGTACCATGAGAAAAGAGCTCGCCTCCAGGGCGGTTAAAATGACCAACATCCAGCTTCGCCAGCACAACTCGCTGTTGCGAAAAAACCTGCAACGTGTGGTTAGCTGTTCTACGGATAACGAAGAAATTCAGGAGCGCATGGACGAGGTTGAAAAACTTATTTTCGCCGCTCCAACGTTCAAGGAAATGTTCGATACCATATTGATACAGGGACGCAGGATTTTCAAGATAGAGTTGATAACCGTGTGTCTGGAGCCGGAGATGCTGGAGTTTTATCCGGCTGATTACAAGAAGACAGACAAAAGCGTATACCTGGAGTCGGATCACGTCATATTCCTGGACCCGGAGGATCTGTCGAGTTGTTTTACCGATAAAGATGAACCGGTGCTACGTGGCAATCTGCGTTCTGGAACGGAACGGTTTTTTCCCAACGGCAAAAGCAGACGGGTCCGTTCCGAAGCTATAACGCCCATGGCGTTCGAAGGCCGCCTTTTCGGAGCAATTGCGTTTGGAAGCCAGGCGCCGTCACGTTTCATGGAAGGCTACGGATCGAGATTTCTAAAGCGCATGACAAGACTGATAGTGCTGAAAGTAGAGCTGTTTCTCGCGCTAAGACAGTCACGGCAAAACGTGACCGATGGAAACTAGTTTCGTGGTATGGATATAATATCCAGGTTTAAAGCCAGAAAAGGACTGTTGCTGGTTGGCGGCGCTCCTGTCGATAAAATTGTTGAGGCCGTCGGAACCCCAGCTTACGTGTATGACGCAGGAGTGATGCGTCAGCAATACGCAGCCTTGAAATCGTCCATTCCCGACGGGGTGCAAATATATTATTCGGTAAAGGCAAACCCCAACCGGTCCGTGGCAAACGTATTTCGCCGTGCGGGGTCCGGAGCGGAAGTCGCCTCCGCCGCTGAGCTTTCGATGGCGCTGGAAGCGGGATTCGCCCCGTCCAAGATCATTTTCGCCGGTCCGGGAAAGGGGGTTGATGAAATAGAGCTGGCCGTTAAAAACTCCATCGGCTCGATCAACATAGAATCGGAAACGGAGCTTGACCGGGTTATAAACGTTTCTGGTCTCCTGAGTTACCGGCGCAAACCACAACGGATAGCCTTGCGGGTGAATCTTGATTTTGGCTTACAAACCGGTGGTGAAGTGATGGTGGGCGGCTCCAGGAAGTTTGGGGTTGATGAAAAATATGTCGACTGTCTGTTTGAAAAAGCCATGAGTGACTCACGGGTTGAATTAACCGGGTTTCATTGTTTTGCAGGGACACAGTTTATTGCGGCGAAAGCTCTGACATCGGCTTATAAAGCTTTTGCCAGGTGGGCCATCGGGTTTTCCGTAAAGAAAGGTTTCAACCTGAAAACGCTGAATTTCGGTGGCGGGCTCGGTATCCCCTACCAGGAAGGCGAGCCGGAGCTGGATTTAAACCGTGTCGGTAAAACACTGGAAAAAATCAAAGCCGAACTGGAAAAGATCAACGGACAGGGAAAAGTAAAAATATTGATGGAGCCTGGTAGGTATCTTGTCGGTCCGTCGGGTGTTTATCTGAGTGAAGTGACCGACCTTAAAACCTCCGGCAATACTCGCTATGTAATTACGAACGGAGGAATACATCACGCTCTGATCCCGATAGCGCTGAACAAAAATTATCCCACGGCGGTTGTCAACAAGATGACAGCTGTCAGGAAACGTAAATACATAGTCGCAGGCCCGTTGTGCGCCACACCGGACCAGTATTCCAGGAAAGTATTGTTGGCAGAACCTGGAATTGGCGATATATTGGGCATATTCAATTCCGGAGCTTACGGTTATACAGCCGGAATGATTTATTTTCTTTCCCACACGTCACCGGCGGAGGTGTTGGTGGACAGGGGAAAGGTATACCTGATCAGGGAACCCAGAAAACCTGACAGCGGGATAAACAAGGAACTGAAAATATAACCCGGTTGACGACACGCCACTTCTGGACTATCCATTCATTGTCCGGATCAACCCCTGCGAATCAGAGTATTATCCTTGAAACCGGAATAATCATATAATATCTCATACAAGTTTTTGCCGGACTGATCCGGTAAGTCATAACACTTATGGAACAATACCTGACTCTGATATATCTTGTCCTGGGGCTGGTTCTCGCCATGATACTGACCCGCTGGTTCAATTGGCTCGCCTGGGGGCAAAGACAACGCAGAAAAAAGATCGCCCAAGCCAGGCGAAGGGCAAGATTGGAAAATGACGACAAACGCGAAAATGGTGGACAGCAAGGTTCGTGACCGCTCATTAGCGGCCCTGGGTATACACGATGTGGAAAAAGCGGTGGCTTCCCGCGCCAACACTCCGGGTGGGAAAACGGTGTCCGTCGCGAGGTCAATGGCCCAGGACAGGAAAACGGCCGAACAGTGGCTCGACGAAACCGCCGCCATGCTGGCGTTGATGGAGGCGAGGCCGGATTTTGACATAGAACCGTGCGAAGACGTGACCAGGCTTTTGCGACAGGCCGTAAAAGCCGTAACCCTTAGCGGAGCCGATCTCCGGCTCCTTGTTCCAGTGCTTAAAACAGGAGCGAGGCTCGCCGTCATTATCGGAGAAAATGACAGCGTGGAAATAGATCCTATTCGGGTCGATATACCAGACGTTCATGGTATGGCAGAGCTTATCGTCGAATCAATCGATGAAGACGGCCAGGTCAGAGCTGACGCGACCCCGGGAATTGAGCGCCTCCACAAAACCTTGAACTCCCTAAGACGCTCCATACAGGCAAAGGCCAGCGGCATATTGAAAGACGCCCGATTTGAACCGATGCTCCAGGACGATTACGTCACTTTGCGCGACAACCGGTTTGTATTACCGATAAAGGCCGAGCATAAACACCACGTGGAAGGGATAATCCACGATTCGTCTAATTCCGGCCAGACATTTTATATAGAACCTAAAGCCCTGGTCGAGCTTAACAACAGGATGCGAACAGTGGAAATGGAGCTTTCCGACGAGATAGACAAGCTGTTGTCCGACCTTACGGCGATGGTGGCGGAAGAGGCGCAAACCATCGGAGCTGTATATCAGGCCCTGTGCAAGCTGGATATGATATCCGCAAGAGCGCGGTTCGCGTTGGATTACAATTGTGTCCGTCCAAGTTTTACAACCAGGATCAGCTTGAAAAATGTGGCGCATCCGGTGATGACAATTGAAGGGAAAAACATCATTGGCAACGATATTGTTATGCCGGAGGGAGCCTGCGCCCTGATAATATCCGGTCCCAACACCGGTGGAAAAACCGTGGCTTTGTCCACCACAGGTCTTGTGGCCGTTATGGCCAGGATGGGGCTTTTCATACCGGCGCAGGAGGGATCGGGTATCCCGTTTTACAGGGATATATACGCGGATATAGGAGACAGCCAGTCCATAACAGACGATCTGTCCACGTTTTCCGGGCATCTTGTTTCGATCAACGAAATAATGAACAACGCGGGAGCGTCATCACTTGTCCTGCTCGACGAACTGATGATAAATACGGACCCGAAAGAGGGTAGCGCCCTTGCCGCGGCGGTCGTGGACAGGTTGACCGAACATGGTGCGGATGTGGTGGTGACGACCCATTTCCATGAGCTTAAGACTCTCGCTCAAACAGAGCCCATGTTCCACAACGTGTCGATGGAGTTTGACGTTAAGGAGGCCGCGCCCACGTACAGGATGATCGTGGGCGTTCCCGGTGAAAGCTCCGCCATCGCGGTGGCCGAAAAGCTTCTGATGGACGAGGCTGTTATTTCGTCGGCCAAGGCCAGGTTGCTTGGCGGAGACAGGAAGATAGAGCAAGTCCTGGCCGAATTGCGTGATCAACAGACACAAATGGAGCTGGCCAGGCGAAAAACCGCTGAAGCCCTGGCGCAGGCCGAGAGAATGCGCGCAGAGGCCGGCAGAGCGCGCCAAGAGCTGGCAAGACAACGGGACGAGATGGCGAAAAACGCTAAACGCAAGCTGTCCGGCCATATCCTGTCCACTCGCCGCGCTCTCAACGATTTGCTGGAAAAAGCCAAGGCGCAGGAGGCTTCCAGGGATGTAATCAAACAATCGATAGGACAGCTCGAATCCATAGCCGCCGAGACCCGCGATGCGGCGATACCTGAAGAGAAAATCTCAAGGGAAAAACTTAAGGCGGGTGATCGTGTATATATCATTCCACTGGAACAGCGAGGTGTCTTGGATTCGGCCCCTGAGGGGGGCAAGGTTAATGTGACGATGGGGTCTATCCGGATGAGTGTCGCCGTCAAGGATGTCGTGGGAATCGGTAATGATGTGAAACCGGCGCGTTTGAAGAAAATTGAATCAACCGTGTTTCATGAAGAGACTCTCGATGGGCGTGGCGAAACCAGGGAGCTTAACATTTTGGGTATGAGGGTCGACGCGGCGCTGGACGCTGTTGAAAAATTCCTGGATACGGCTTTTTGCGGCCAGGAAACCAGGCTTCTCATAATTCATGGGAAGGGAACAGGAGCTTTGCGCGAAGCTGTGCGCGACTATTTGTCCTCATCTCCGTATGTAAGCGATTACAAGTCGGCGTCGCCCGGGCGAGGTGGTGAAGGCGCTACGTTTGTCATGTTGCAAAGTTGTTAAACCGCTCGATGAGCCGAACACGGTTTCGATGAATATATGTTGACAGGGTCAAAATGGCGGAAGATGAAGGGAGTCGAACCCTCCCGGGACTTATCAAGCCCCTGTCTGGATTTGAAGTCCAGCCGCGCCACCGGGCGCGTTCATCTTCCGTTGCGTAAATGGCGCAAATGAGATCATAATAGAAACCATATGGCGGTTTCGTCAAGATCATCAACTCGCATGCGGTTTTCCATGCGTTACGCCGTGCGCCAGACCATGGCGAGAAAAGGCTGAAATCTGATTGGAACAGTTTGACACCTGGATAATGACTGTGTAATCTTTCGAAATTATTCATAATAACACCACCCTAACCGTGTGAAGAGCCAAATGCGAATCCTTGTAGCAGATGACAGCGCGACCATTCAGAAAGTTTTCGAGCTTGCGTTTGAAAATGAAGACATAGAAGTTGTCATAGCCAGCGATGGCGCCGAAGCTATGGATATGGCCACCAGGCTGTCTCCGTCCATGATTATAGCCGATGTGAATATGCCGGAGATGGACGGGTTTGAGCTTTGTCGCGCCCTTAAAAGTAACAGTAGCACCAGTTCCATCCCGGTTTACCTCATGTCCAGCGCACTCGACGAATTTGACGAAACCAGGTATTTGGAAACCGGCGCCGCGGGCAGGTTTGAAAAGCCGTTTCGCTCCGAGGAGATGGTGAGCAAAGTCAAAGCCGTCACCTCATCGCTGATGATGGAGAAAACGTCTGGCGAGGAGGTTGAGGAGGATACTTTCGAAGACGTGGATGTGAGCCTGGACAGCCTGATGGAATCTGTCGATGAATTTGCAGAGACCGAGCCGATGGCAGGTTTAGGCGTGATTGGGGAAGGAGCGGACGTTCGTGATGATGTTACGGCTCCGGTTGAGCCTGAGGAAGAGGATGAACCGGCCGGGACGGATATACTTGAGCTCGACCCTGAAACCATGATCGACGAGCAAACCGGGGAAACGGATGATGAGGAAGATGACTTGGCTGTGGAGATAATTTCCGGCCAGGCGGGCGGTCTTGATGAAGACGATCTGGGGGACGACGAGATCGCTTCTGAACAGGAAGTTCTCCTGGATAATGACTATTCAGACGCCCTATCTGTCGATACCGGGCATGATAATGAAGGTGTGACGCGCGATACGGTCTATATCGAAGAGCGTGATGATCTGGATAATGTTGATGCGGATTCGCTTTCAGAGGAAAGCAGGAGAATGCTTCAGGATATTGACGAGGAGTTGGACTATTCAACAGTGGGGACGGAAATAGATGCCGAAACGCAGGATTATGAGGTTGCCGAAACGACCAATACAGGCGTTGAGTCCGTCGATGACGCAAACGATACACAAGGCTTTACCACTGATGAAAAACACCTGGAGGACAGCCTGCGGATTACGGAACTGGAGGATTTGATCAACAAGGCGATTCTTGAATTAATAAGCGATGAAAAAATCGAAAGGATAATCGAGAAAGTGGCAGGTGATGTCATGGAAGATTTAAAACCCAAATTTCTGGCCGAGTTCAGCAAAGTGGCCAAGGAAGCCACCCTGGGTGTAGCCGAAGATTTGGTCAAAAAAACAATAGAACAGATCAAGTCTCTTTAATAAAATAGGCCGCCACCCCTCTGTCTGGCCGATTTTACCCCACAAGCAGGGAGATCGACTACATCAAATCATTATAGGGATTTGACGCGGACGCTGGCTGAGGCGCCATAAAATTAACGATGGTGTGATAATAAATATCAGGCGCCCCGCCGCCAAGGCTACGACTTTTTCTTTGATTTTTTTCTGGTTGAAGAGCGTTTGGCGCGCCCGGGGGTCGTGTCGTCTGTCAGCGTATAACCCATCCCCTTTGAAAGTTTAACTTTTTTATGGCGCCGCGATTGAACATCTGCAAAAGAAGCGTGTAAACTGAAGATGATTCTTTTTTGGCCAGACCCTTTTTGACGAGTTTGGATTTTATCTCTCCGGAGGACAGGGCCTTCTTGGAGTCTGATAACATTTCGAGCACGGATTGTGAAACCTTGCCCCGCTTTTTGCTGGGTTTGCGAGCGGGAGCGGCGGCTTTTAATCCGGATGAGGAAATATCAGATATCATTTTTGCAGAAAGAGGCTTTGCCTTTTCGATGGCGGAAGATATTTCAATCAAGCTGTTGAGTATGGATATCTGCTTTTCGTGAAACGATATGAGATTCCTGATTTTTTTCGTGTCGATTAAAGACATTATACTTCCCGAAAATGTGTAATTTACATGCTTAGCAAATCGGAGTAATTGATTTGAAAGCAATTTTCAACATTATACAAACATCAATTTAATGTAAATGAACACAGACACGGTGACATAAAAGTTGGCGCGCCGAAGATGTGCAAACAATTGCCAACGCAGGTCAATCGAGCTACTTAAAACCTGTTATAAAAGCCAGTCCGATATCAAATAATTGTGATAGCCAAGTTTTGCGGTATACGTGATACATGAACGAAAAAAATAAAAGAAAGATAGCGATAGTCGATAGTAACGCATCATTTTCCGAACTGATGGTTCAGTCCCTAAGAGACTATGGGTATCAGGTGGAATCGGAGGCTACTCCCGAAGAGGGGCTGGATATGGTGGTGAGAAGCGAGTTTGGCCTGGTATAATCAGCCTTGCGATGTCGAGCATGGGTGTGGTGGAATGGGACCAGTTCATGAAAGCTCATTTGCTTGTCGAGAAGGCCGACCGGGCTCTGTACAAAACCTGCCCATATTTCCTTTACCAGGTTGCGTGATGGCGCCATCTGACAGTGGTATAATTAACGACAATGCTTTATCGCTACTGGAATCGCTCCTGCCGGAGTTATACTTGCGCCAGGCTTGAATTTCAATCCGGCGCTCTCTTTGTTACGGTCCGGTATAAGCGGGAAATATGGTCAAAGCGTCTTATGAAAACAGCCCCCGGTTTACAGCCATAGGAGAGACAGGTTGAACATTATATTGGCGTCGGCGTCGCCGAGGAGGGCGGAGCTTCTCAAAAAACAGGGGATAGACTTTACGGTTGTCCCCTCTGCAATCGAGGAGAAGGTCGACCCGAATCATAGCCCTTATGAAAACGCCAGGCGGATAGCTGTGCAAAAGGCAAGACATGTATCTTGCGACAATCCGGGAAAGCTGGTCGTCGCGGCGGACACCATGGTTGTCCTTGATGGTTTGATCATCGGAAAGCCGATGGACCGGGAGGATGCAAGGCGTATGTTGGCGATGCTGTCCGGAAAGGAGCATGAGGTTGTCACTGGCCTGGCTCTCGCCCATGTGTCCGACGGATACAACTTTTCCACTACGGAGGTGTCAAGAGTCCGGTTTGGAAAAATCAGCGATGACGCAATAGCCGAATATGTGGCAGGCTCTGAACCCCTCGACAAGGCCGGCGCATACGCGATCCAGGGCAGGGCCGGCGAGTGGGTCGTCTCATACAGAGGTAGCTATTCAAACATTATCGGGCTTCCCATGGAAACGCTTGTAGAAACTCTCGAAAATATCGGCTACATGTCAAGCGAGGAAAAATGAGACAATGCCCATGATAGGCCTTACAGGTGGTCTGGCGACAGGCAAGAGCATGGTTTCATCAATGTTCGTCGATCTTGGGGCCTATTTACTGGATTGCGACATTCTTGCCAGAGAGGTTGTCGAGCCTGGAACAAAAGGGCAGGATATGGTCATCAGGGAATTCGGCGGGCTGGCGCTTAAACCTGACGGGACGCTGGATCGCGCGACGCTTGGGGAAATAGTGTTCGATGATCCTGCCAAGAGAAAAAAACTGGAATCCATACTTCATCCGCTGATCAGGAAAATCATAAAAACACGCTCCGGCAAGATAGTCGATCGTGATCCGGGGGCGGTTGTGCTGGTAGACGCCATCGCGCTTTTCGAGTCTGGCCTTAATCGGATGATGGAGGAAAGCGTCGTTGTAGTCTGTGAAGAAAAAATCCGGAAACAAAGAGCGATAGCCCGTGGTGACCTGTCGGTCGCGCAAATAGATAAGCGGATAAACGCCCAGTGGCCCCTGTCTAAAAAAGCAGAACTGGCAGATTATATTATCGACAACTCCGGCTCACCTGAGCAGACGTTGGAACAGGTGAAAACCGTTTGGGCGAAAATCCGCCCTGGCCGGAGATAACTGTCTACATCTTCGTTTATGTGTGAAATAATAAGCGGAAGGTGGATTGATGCGCTGTAGGGACAGGTGGTGGCGATCAATCATTCCTCGTTGTTAAATGAAATTATAGAAGACCGTAACATATTGTATATTAAACCTTGGCGCGATATCTAAGATGAATGGAAGGGGCAGGAAAATGGCTTTACAGGATTACTCGAAACTGACCAAACCTGAATTGATCCAGCTAGCCAGACGAAAAAAAGCGAATGTGACCTCGTCTATGAAAAAAGATGAGATTATCAAAGTGATAAAGAGAGCAGATAAAACCAAAGCGGCCAAAAAAAAGAGCGTAGCCGCCAAACCCGCCGCCAAAACCAAAACAAAAAAAACGGTATCGAAAAAAGCTAAACCGGCCAAGGCTCCAGCGGTGAAAATAAAAGCGCCATCCGCTAAAAGCGCCGCCAAGACAAAACCGGCAAAGGCGGCGGCGAAATCCAAAACGAAAAAAAAAGCAGTTGCAAAAAAGAAAGCTATAGTAGTGTCTTCAAGCAAATCTGCGCCGGTAAAAAAAGCCACGTTGAAAAAAACCGGGCCCGTGGCTAAAAAGGCGAAAACCGCGTCTTCAAGCAAGCCGGTGGCGGCAAAAAAAACCGTGTTAAAAAAAGCCCAAATATCTGCGAAAAAAAAGTCAACACGCCGTGCGAAACCAAAAAGATTAACCGAAACTTCAACAGCCAAGGATACCCCAGCGTTAATGGTTGACGCGGGCTCCGGGGTTTTGCCCAGTGCGGGCCAGCGGCGGCGGGAGCTGGACATACAACTAGACGCCAAGAAGTTTTTTACAGCCGATGAGCAGGCGGATTATATAGATGGCCTGTCGGCGGGATTGCCGGAAAGCTATGGCGACAACCGTATAGTCGCTCTGGTGAAGGATCCCCATGCCATTTATATTTACTGGGAGCTTGACGAGGACAAGCTGGAACAGGCCAGAGGCGTCCTTGACGCGGATACGGCTTCGCTTACATGTGTCTTACGTGTATACGAAGTAACCGGACCTGGACCTGTCGGAGACAAGTCTGGCCGGTATTTCGACGTTCCCGTGGATGTGGGTTCGAAAAACACATATTTGAGAGTGAACCGGGACGACTGCGAATATGTGATCGCCATAGGCTTAATGAGCGATGACCGCCGGTTTGCTCCTGTCTGCTATTCCAACAGGGTGCGAACTCCTAAAGGAGCCGTTTCTGAATCCAGAGACAGTCAATGGGATATATCAGACGAGGATTTCAACGAATTGCACAGCTCCTCGGCGTCCCATTTGGCGGGGTCGATGATGGGAGAGGGGATATCGTCATTTGGCGTATCAAGCCTTGGCGCGTCAGAGAATGCGCCGGGAACGCCCGACACCAGGGAGTTTTTCCTGTGGCTGAACGCGGAGCTGGTCATATATGGTGGAACACATCCAGACGCCAGCCTTACGCTCCAGGGCCAAAAAGTTGGTTTAAAGCCGGACGGGACGTTTTCTGTGCGGTTCATGCTCCCGGAAGGAGCGTTGGATATTCCTGTCCGCGCGGTGTCCCGGGATGAAAGCGATTCGAAAGAAATCACAAATCTGGTCACGCGTTCGATACGAATCGTCAAATAACACCACTATAATATACCGCGGATATTCCCGAATATACCGAGGATATTCCCGCAGACCAGGCTCGGGTTGTTCATCCCGTGGCACGATATCGATCAAGCCTGACGCCAAGCGACGGTTAGTTTGCGGCTGTCATCAACAAACAGGTTAAGTTAGCAAATGGAAACTGGTTATCTGGCGCTGGTTCTTCACGCCCATCTCCCGTTCGTACGTCACCCGGAGCATGACCAGGCCCTGGAGGAAGACTGGCTGTTCGAGGCGATCACAGAGACCTATATCCCTCTGCTGGATATGTTCGAAAAGCTCGAGAAGGATGGCGTGGATTTCCGGTTGACAATATCCTTGTCACCCACGCTTATAGAAATGCTGAACGACAAGTTTCTGCAAGGCAGATATTTGCGATATCTGCGCAAACTTATCGATCTTTCCGCCCGTGAAATCCATCGCACAAGGACAGACAAAAGTTTTCAGGAACTTGCCGTAATGTACAACACAAAATTTTCCTGGGCGCTTCGGAAATTTGTGGATCAATATCAATGCGACCTGGTCTCCGTTTTCGGAGGTTTTATGCGCCGCAGACTGGTGGAGATTATCACGTGCGCCGCCACCCACGCCTATCTCCCGCTCATTATGCGAAACAGACAAGCCGCCTGCGCCCAGATCAAGGTGGCCTGCGATCATTATGAGCGTATATTTGGTAGACGACCAAACGGTATTTGGTTGCCGGAATTGGGCTATGCACCCGGGCTGGAGGACCTGCTGGCGAGGGAGGGGCTCAAATATTTCTTTCTGGACGCGCACGGCATAATGCACGCCGAACCGCGCCCACGATATGGTGTCTTCGCCCCTGTGCGTTTGGAGAACCATGATATATCGGCGTTCGGGAGAGACCTGGAATCGAGCGCGCAGGTGTGGAGCTCCAGGGTTGGGTATCCTGGCGATCCGCTCTATCGTGATTTCTACAGGGACATAGGGTTTGATCTTGATTTCGATTATATCCGGCCATACATTCAGCCCAACGGCCACAGGAAGATGACCGGGATCAAGTATCACAGAATTACAGATAGCTCTGATCGCAAAGATGTGTACAACCCCGGCATGGCGACCGAGCGGGTTGCCATGCACGCGGAGGATTTCATGAACAGCCGTGTAAAACAGGCCGGGCGCCTCGGCTCCCTGATAGACAGACCGCCATTGATCATGGCTCCATATGACGCGGAGCTTTTTGGACATTGGTGGTACGAGGGCCCGCAGTTTCTCGAATCGTTATTTCGAAATATGCATTCCTGCAAAAACACCCTTGCGCTGACTACTCCCTCGGAGTATCTGGAAAAGTACCCTCGCAACCAGCCAGTCTCGCCGGCCGCGTCTTCCTGGGGGCGCACAGGATATTCCGATGTATGGCTTGACCGGAGCAATGACTGGATTTACCGGCATCTCGATAAAGCCGCAGAGAGAATGGTTAAGCTGGCCGCCGGGCGCCCACACGCAGGTGGTCTGGAGCGAAGGGCTCTGAACCAGGCCGCAAAGGAGCTTATGCTGGCGCAGAGCAGTGACTGGGCGTTCATCATGAAGTCCGGTACCATGACTCATTACGCCATAAAGCGCGTGAAAGACCACCTGGCGAGATTCAACAGCCTCTACGAAGGAATCGAAATCGGTCGCATCGATGAAAGGTTCTTAGCTAATGTTGAATCCAGGGACAACATTTTTAAAGATATGGATTATCGTGTATACGCAGAGATATAGCGCGGTTCCTCGCCGTAATGAGCTTGTCGACAATACCGGAGCATGATAGAATTATGCCACGGATAGGTTGGTCGAATCTGTTAACCGAAAAGTGTCGTTGATCTGAAAGGATCATTAGACCGAAAGGTGTTCTCATGTCTGATTTCAATACGCTTCTAGCTGTCAAGGATCTAATGACCCCAAGTATCATCACCGCGCCTGACTGTATTAGTGTTCTTGAAACTTCGAAAATCCTTACCGAAAAAGAGATTGGCAGTATTGTGCTGACAGACGACAGCGGCCATATATCCGGCATTCTTACACTCCGGGACATCGTGGTGAAGGTAGTGGCCGAATCAAAAAACCCGGCCGCCGTTAAAGCTGGCTCTATCATGAGTAGCGAGGTGCAGAAAATAGATTGTGATAGCTCCATTTTCGAAGCGCGTCAGCTTATGAGCGATCTGGGAGTGAAGCATCTGATAGTTGTCGATGGGAACAAACCCATAGGTATCGTTTCGGCCACAACGCTCCTGGGTGGATGATCCTGTAGCCGGTGGTCTCACACCCTGTCCAGCCACCCATCTCCGATCAAGTTTTTAAGCGCCTCTCCGGGATCGTCCGAGTTCATCAGCGACGAGCCTACCAGGAATCCGTCAACATTACAGTCAAGGAGAGTCAGCAGGTCTTCGCGGTGACGTAGCCCGCTTTCACTTATTACCGCCGCGTCTTTCGGGAGCGAAGGGGCTAGCCTTGCTGTCGTCTGAATGTCTATGGCAAGATCGGGAGAATTGAAATCCCGGTTGTTGACGCCGATCAATCCAGGATTTATAGGTTTTACCATCTCCCATTCGGCCTCCGAATGGATCTCGATGAGAGGTTCGAGTCCCAGGCGGACAGCTTCCTGATATAAAATCGACAACGAATCGGTAGAATCAAAATTGCAAGCCATCAGCAAGACAGCGTCCGCTCCCAGCGCCGCGGTTTCTGCAATTTGCCAGAGGTCGACAATAAAATCCTTCCTGAGAATAGGAAGCTCCACAAATTCCCGCACCAGGGGCACATAGACCTGGTGTCCGGAAAAAAACCGGGCGTCGGTAAGAACAGACAGGGCCACGGCGCCAGCGGCTTCATACGATCTGGCTATTTGAACAGGGTCAAACCCGATTGCTTTGAACGACTTTGAAGGAGAGGAGCGCTTGATCTCGGCGATAACCTTGATTGCCGGGTCTTGCCTGAGAAGGGCTTGCCGAAGCGATCTTTTCGGCCCGGTCATTTCGGCGGATTTCAGGAGCGTGTCTCTGGGGAAAACCCGCTTGAGTTTTTCTATCTCAAGATGTTTGAACTCGAGAATGCCGGCCAGGACATGATTACTGGTCATGACGATTTTCCCGGTCTGGTGATGGTTGGTTTAGCCGTCTGATTTGGGCTTTCGAAACGGAAGATAAACAGGCTTCCATTTCCTCTTTCTTATTACAGACAGGGGATTAACGTCTGGTGGCGGTGTCGCTACTCCCTGTTTGACGGCCATGTTATATACAGCGACGGCGATATGTTCGCTCACCTTGCACAGGTCGGATATCTGCGGATAAACACAATGCGACTCTCTGGCGTCCGGTGGCATCATGTCCGCCAGCCTATTGGCCGCGGCTGTAAACATTTCGTTGGTTATAGAAGACGCTTTTGCCGCCAGCGCCCCAAGACCCACCCCGGGGAAGATAAAAACATTATTTCCCTGGCCTATACGGTATGTTTTTCCATCAAGCTCTACATCGTCAAAAGGGCTTCCGGTGGTTACGATGGCCCTTCCCCTGGACCATTTGTAAATGTCAGCCGGTATCGCCTCGGCTTTGGACGTGGGATTGCTCAACGGGAAAATCAGGGGCGAGTGGGTATTGTCGCACATCTTCTCCACTATCGATTTTGTAAACGCGCCAGGCTGGCCCGATGTGCCCAGCAAAACGGTTATCTTCGCGTTTTCCACCACCTCTTCTAAAGTGATCTTCTGTTTGTCGCGAACATTCCAGCCGTCGACAGATTCCGGGTTCCTGGCCAGGCCGGTCTTGTAGTTTTCCAGTCCGGCCCGGCCAGCCATGATGAGCCCTTTGCTGTCCACGGTGTAGATAAGCGAACGCGCTTCAGGCTCACTTACACCGCGGGCCGCCAGGCTGTTCACTATCTGCCTGGCGACGCCAATACCACCGGCGCCGGCTCCGAAAACCAAAAACCTCTGTTCTTCCAGCGGCTCGTCTATAATTTTCATGCCCCCCATGACACCGGCTATGACCACCGCGCCGGTTCCCTGGATATCATCGTTAAACGAGAGGCACTTGTCGCGGTATCTGTCAAGGTTGGAAAACGCGTTTTGCTTGGAAAAATCCTCCCATTGAAGGATTGCGCCCGGATAGTTTTTCGTAATCTTTTCCACGAACCGGTCTATGAACCGGTCATACGCCTCTCCTGTGTACCGTCTGTGCTTGTGGCCAAGGTAGAGTGGGTCGTCGAGCAGGGCTTCGTTGTCCGTACCGACATCAAGGCATATGGGCAAACATGCGGATGGGTTTATACCCGCCCCAAGAGTGTACAGCGACAGCTTGCCAATGGGGATTCCCATGCCGCCTATTCCCTGGTCACCGATCCCCAGTATCCCCTGGTTGTCAGTTACGACAATGACATCTATATTCTGCGATGGAAGATTGTCCACCATCTCCTCAAAGGATTCTATGTTGCTGGGGGATATATACAACCCGCGTGAATGACGATATATGTGACTTCCTTTCTGGACCGCTTCGCCGACCGTTGGCGTATAAATTATGGGGATCATCTCCTGGACATGATCGTTTAGCAACGCATAAAAAAGAGTTTCATTCCTGTCTTGCAGGGCTCTTAGATGGATGTAACGCTCTATATTGTTGCTTTTGGAATTGAAGTTTTCATATACTCTGCCGAGCTGTTCTTCCATTGTGGAAATATGCGGAGGAATCAGCCCCATTAGGCCGAATTCGTGGCGCTCCCGTTCAGAAAATGCGGTGCCTTTGCTCAACAGCGGGTTATGTAAAAGATCAGAGCCTGACTGGTCCACTTCGAGGTACGGGTTGTTATCACTATCATATTTGACTTTGTAATGGCTCATCATTAATCCCCTGGCGTTGTGGTCCTTATAAGGTCGATTATACACATTATCGAGTCGCAAGAATGATTTTAACTTCGCCTGGCGGAGGGAATAGGCTTTGCGGTTTGTGAAAATACAACGGTGTCCCGCTGGTGCCCTTGTGGTGATATAGAGCGGTTGATGTTTCCGGTGGCTTTTCGGACAGGGTAGCTGTTTATCATTTGCCGCAACGTGTTTAACTGGCGTTGAAGAAGGATTTTGGCGACAAGAATGGCGACTCTCGCTCCCACTCGGCCGACGAAACAATCGGTTCCGCTTATAAACCGAGCCGTTATAACGGACCCGGAGCCAGAGGAAGCTACTTTGTATGATACAACTCGTCCAGACCTATGTTGAAACATATGTGTATGGATATTTTTCCACGCCAGACCGACCCCCGGGTCTACGCTGTGTATCTCTCCCAGCAAACCGCACTTGTCCCCGGTGCGAGGCTTGGGTATATCCAGCAAATAATCGGCCGAAGGACAGCGGGAGTTAGTAATAAAATCGAAAGTGTAATATCCGCCCCCCCGGCCGATCTGTGTCAACCATGGCCATACCATGTCGGGGGCCGAGCGGACGATGGTGGAGATGGTTGTGGCGGATTTGTACCTAAAGTCCGAAAGGGCGCTATCGGCCGACATAGGTTCCGGTTTCTTGTTTGGTCGGGAACATGGCTTCGTGGAACGGTTCATCTTTGTGTTTTGCAAGTCGGGGTTTGCAATTTATAATGGCATTATCGATTACAACTATACCCTAATGTCAAAATGAATCCGATCCGATATTACAGGCAAGAGTGTAAAAACCTGCGAGGGAGTGCGGGTAGAGGCCGTTCATGGAGGGTTGTTTGAAATGTCCAGCGTCACAACAACGCCGAATATGTTAACAACACTGCTGAGAGTCAAGATGTCCTTTCGCTCGTTGTCTTCTCTCGGAGAGGGGATGAACCTGTTTGATTCCCCGCCGAAAGCGGCGGGCAACTCGAAATTCCAGCTAAAGCCGCAGATTCCTAACGTAAACATTTTTGCATAGCCATATTATCGCTCGCGCCGGGGGCGCAGACAGGATTGTTGCGCTATCATATTATATGATAATTTATTCCTGAAGTATTATTATTCCTGGGAGGTAAGCTTGCGGTCGATCCGGGCTTTTTTCGTTGGCCTACAAAAAACCCCAACTATATTCATAATAATTAATACTGACGAAATTTGTTTCCATTTCATAAATCGAAATATGTTGGAATAGTTTTTGTGAAGGGTCATTTTTTGTGTAATCCAAGATTTAGAAAAAATCCAGCCATCCCCTGGCCGACATTCTATTTTAAAAAATTAGTTGTAATTACCTATAAATGTATTTATAATGTTGACAACTTGTATGACATTAAGTAAAATCCTGTTGCTATTAGAATATTCTGACTTATAAACGCATAATGTTAATTGCTGGTAAAGGGGGGAATTTTTGAGGCAATCCACTCCTGTAAGGATGGAACTGAAAAACTCCAGGTATTCCGATTGGGAGTTGAGAGACCAATTGACAGAGCTTATTTACTACTCCAGATATTCCGGCATTGACCTTGCAAATTTTCCCAAAGCGATTTCAGAGGCGAAGCTTGTACATGGTCATGAAGGGTTGGAGGAGTATCATGGCGGGAAGCTGGTTCTTGAAACGAATTACAAAACCGCTACGCTGATTAGCCAACTAGTCAAGATGTATCCCGTGTTTTCCACATGGGATATTAAAATTTTGGAAATAAAAAAAGCAAAGTCCAAAAAGGGAGCCATCAAAAAAGAAAAGGAGAAAATAATGGCCGCTAAGAAAAAGACTGCAGCAAAGAAAAAACCTGCCGCCAAGAAAAAGGCCGTAGCGAAGAAAAAGACTGTAGCAAAGAAAAAACCCGCCGCCAAGAAAAAAACGGCGGCGAAGAAGAAACCCGCCGCCAAGAAAAAGACTGCAGCAAAGAAAAAGACTGCGGCGAAGAAGAAACCCGCCGCCAAGAAAAAAACGGCGGCAAAGAAAAAATCCGCCGCCAAAAGAAAATAAGGTTACGCCAGAGTACCTTTTCTTGCGCAGGTTTTATACCGACCGGGGCTTGCAAGCTTCGGTCGGTTTTTTTGCGATTCATAGTTGACGATCACGGCGCACTAAAAAGCCCGCTTTCAAAAGAAAACGGGCTGGTAAGCGCAGGCGCCACTTAACGGACTTGCTACAACGAAACCCCTCTGCGCTTTTTGGTTTCCTCGTTATAATGCTTGTGATACAGAATATCCCATTCGTCGGTTCCCTCGCGAATATCTTTGGAATACGACTCTATCGCCTTGCGCACGGTATCATCTATATCCTCCTCGATTTCCAGCTCCATCCTGAGAATGTTGACGATTTCCAGTCGAAGATCATTCTCTTCGCAAAAAAACTCCAACCTGTCGTCCTCCAGAAATCCGTGAAGAATAAGTTTCGACAGATGATTGATCTTTTCACGGCTAAGTTTCACTTATATCTCCAATCAAAGGATCAGTCCTCTTTCCCTGGCAAGCTTTTGCTTTACCATCTGGAACATTTTCCGATAGTTTATATTTGCGCTATCTATCTCATCGCCCATTTTTTCCAAGATGACTTTCACCTCGTCGTTCAACTCATCTTCAACCTGAAGGTCATTAACGATAATCCCTGAAACAGATTCAGCTATATTTTCACTTTCATTCCCAGTGTCTATAAGTTCCTTCTCCTCCAGGCCAGACACAATTTGCCGGGACAAATAATCGACCATTTCCTTACGAAGTTTCATAAAACGCCTCTTGTTAAGTCATCCACCTTGGGTGATCGTGGCGAAGGTTCTTTCCCTGAGCCGGTCAACCAACGAGCCATGAAGCCTGGTGGAACCTATTTGGCCACCACCCATCGATCCTCCATGAAAGTCTGAACCACCGGTTATCAGAAGGTCGAAATTATTAGACAGCTGCCTGAACTTGCGCTCCAGCTCAGGGCAGTGGCGAGGGCTGAAAACCTCTATCCCGTCCAGGCCCGCTTCAGCAAAGCTTTCGATGTCCCTGTATATTTCAGAGCACGCTGGATGCGCAAGGGATGAAACGCCACCAGATGCGGCTACAAGCTCTATCGCTTCTTCGGGAGAAAGGCTTGGTACCGGCTCGAACGCCGGTTTGCCGTCTCCCAGGCATTTTTCAAACACCTCGTCCATATTAGTGAAATATCCTGTAAGAACCAGATATTTGGCGAGAACGGCGCGGCCCAGCGTGGACGAACCGGCATATTCGACCAGATCGTCAAAATCGATAGTGTACCCCGATTTGTTCAGCCTGGAGACGATCCTTTCCATTCTTTCAAACCGTCCCGCTTTGTTGCGGGAGACTATTTTTTTTAACGGTTCACTGTTGATATCTATCATGTACCCTAATATATGTACCGATTTACCATGATGACAGGTGGATATTTCTATTCCTGGAATAAGCTCCATCCCCAGTTCCCTGGCCGCCTGCGAAGCAAAACCAAGTCCGGAACATGTGTCGTGGTCCGTAATGGAAACAATAGAAAGACCTGCCCGTTTGGCCATAGAGACGACTTTTTCGGGAGTTTCGGCTCCATCAGAGTGGGTCGTATGCAGGTGCAGATCCGCGTATCCGGTTTTGTTCATCCGTAAATTACCAATTATTACTTTAATCCTGTATGTTAAACTATACACAAAGCGTATGTAAACCGCTTTTAACAAATATGTTTTAACAAAATCTGGCGCACCCGCCCCATGACAGGGAGTTAAGAGGGTTTATATGAGAGAGCCTGGTCTTTTCACCGCGAAAGAGTCCGTGTCAATTCGTGACAGTTATAAAGCACTTGATAATTGTACATTTCTCAACACAGCCGGGATGGCTCCCCTGCCGGCGGAATCTTGCGAAGCGATGTCTTCGCTACTGGATGATTTAAATCGGTCAGCCTATCTGAACATGAAGCTATGGGGGGAAAAAATCACCACTGCCAGGCGGTTGTCGGCAGAGATAGTCGGCGCCTCGGAAAGGGAAATCGCTTTTGTGCGCAACACATCCGAAGGGGTTTCCATCGTGGCGTCGGGCATGAGATGGTCGGAGGGGGACGAGATTATAATCAGCGATCTGGAGTTTCCGTCCAACGTCTACCCATGGCTTAACCTGAGGCGGCTTGGTGTGGAAGTCCGTACGATTAAAAGCGAAGGTGGGCGGGTGACGGTCGATTCCATACGCGCCGCGGTCACCCGCAGGACACGTTTGGTCGCCATTTCCTCGGTGCAATATCTTTCCGGATACATGGCCGATTTATCCTCTCTGGGGCAGATGGCCAGAGAGCGAGGTTTCAGGCTGTTTGTCGACGCTATTCAGTCCCTGGGTGTTATTCCCATGGACGCAAAGGGTTGTGGCGTTGATTTTCTATCCTCCGGTGGTTTCAAATGGCTTTGTGGTCCCCTGGGGACAGGGATATTTTTCTGCGACGTGAACCGGCTCGACGAGCTGGACCTGACGAGAGTTGGCTGGAACACCGTTCAGGACAGTTTCGACTACTCGACCATAGATTATACCATCAGGGATGACGCGCAACGTTTTGAGGAAGGGTCTCCGAATCTGGTGGGGATATGCGGCTTGCTCGAATCCCTGAAACTGGTCATGTCGGCCGGGGTCGATCGCAACAGGGCTCATGTGATCGGGCTTACGGACATGCTGGTTGATGGGTTGCTCGGCAAGGGGTGCAAAATACTTTCACCCAGGGGTGACGGTGAAAAATCCGGGATTGTCAATTTTGCCCCCCGCGAGCCGGATGGGGTCGAAAGGCTGATGGAAAGATTTGGCAAAGAGGGAATTATCGTGATGAAGCGGGGATCGGGAATACGGGTTTCACCCCATTATTACAATACGCCGGAGGATATCGACAGGCTTCTTGAGACGATATGACGGACTGTTATGATATTTGCGGGAGTTGGTTAAAGTAGGTTATCATTCCCCTCCGGGTTCAGTGACACCGGCCGCGTCGTTTGGGCGCAAGGGTTATTTTACGTTTACACATCAGGATTGCCATGTTAACAGTTTTGGTAGCCGATGACGAAAAAAGCATGAGGGAATTCCTGGAGATCATGCTGTCAAGAGAAGGATACGATGTTGTAACCACCGCCTCCGCCGAAGAAGCCATCGAAGTTGTAACCAGCCGTTCGATCGATCTTGTAATCACGGATATAAACATGCCCAAGGCCACCGGCATGGCTGTGCTCAAAAGCTCCATGGAATTCGATCCGGAAGTGCCGGTGATCATGATAACGGCCTTTGGCTCCGCCGACACCGCGGTTGAAGCGATGAAGATGGGCGCGTATGACTACATTACAAAGCCTTTCAAGGTGGACGAGATCAAGCTTGTCGTATCCAAGGCGCTGGAGCGGCGCCGGGACAAGGAGGAGATAAGGCGGCTCAAGGAAGAGGTGGTACAGTCTTACAGCCTTGGTGATCTGCTTGGCAGGTCCGAGCAAATGGTGAACATTTTTCGCCTGATTAAAAAAGTGGCCGTGTCGAACTCCACCGTGCTGATTACAGGGGAATCCGGAACTGGAAAAGAGCTGGTGGCCAAAGCCATTCATTACCTGTCGAACAGAAAAGACAGACCGATCATCTCCATTAACTGTGGCGCCATGCCCGAACAGCTATTGGAAAGTGAGATGTTTGGATATCAGAAAGGCGCGTTTACCGGGGCCAATGCGGACAAAAAAGGATTGCTGGAAGTTTCCGACGGCGGTACGTTTTTTTTTGATGAAGTTGGCGAAGCCCCTATTTCTGTCCAGGTGAAAATGTTGCGTGTGTTGCAGGAGCGGGAGTTCAAGCGTGTGGGCGGCGTAAAGGACATCAAGGTTGACATAAGAGTGATAGCCGCGACAAACCAGAATCTCGAGAAGCTTATCGAAGATGGCCTGTTTCGCGAGGACTTGTATTACCGTTTGAACATAATACCGATACACATACCGCCCTTAAGGGAGCGCAGGGAGGACATCCCCCTGCTGGTAAACCGGTTTGTGGAAAAGTTCGTCGTGTCCAACGCGAAGGCGGGGATGTCAATATCCAATGATGCGATGAGACTGCTTGAAAATTACCACTGGCGTGGAAACGTCCGCGAGTTGGAAAACGTAATTGAAAGAGCCATAGTCCTGGCCACTGGAACACGCATCGAGCCGGAAAACCTGCCTGACGAAATCAAGCTCTCCGGCGTGGATATCCGTAATGGGACCATGACGATTCCGGATGAAGGCGTGGATTTAGAGGAGATGTTAAGCGGTCTTGAAAAGGAGTATCTCACCAAGGCGCTGGAGGCGGCTGGAGGTAAAAAGAAACAAGCGGCGAAACTTGTGAAACTGTCATTCAGGTCTTTCCGGTATAAGCTGGCGAAATATGGTATAGGAGGCTCTTCAGGTGATGGGGAGGATGAATAGTAAGCTTCTTGCCCTGGGGATGGTGATTTCGTTGCTGGTCACCGCCTGCGCCTCCCGCGGCAAGGGTGAAAGACCGGGATCCTATTCAGAGCCGCCGGTCAGAACCGACCGTCTGATAGTATCCTCTGCAAAGTTTCCCCTCGGCCAGGCGAACTCGATATATAGAAAAGCTGAAAACCTTTACGCCAGGAGGCATTATTCCGAGGCCGTCCAGACATACAAAAGATTCATAACAGAATCGTCGCCACAAAGCGACCTTATCGACAACGCCTATTTCAAGATAGGCATGTCCTGGTTCGAGATGGGCCGGTACAGGGACGCGCTCTATTTTTTCGACGTGATAATCGACCGGTTTCGCAACTCGGAGGTGTATGAAGAGTCACTTATCAACTCCGGCATATGCCGGTACCATTTGAACGAGTTCGAAAAAGCGGAGAACACGTTTAACATAGTTTTGACCAGGAACGTAAGGCCAGGCAACAAAGCGTATATATACTTTTTCCTCGGGAGCCTGTCGGAGAAAAAATCAGACTTTACAGAAGCGATAAAGTTTTATGTAGAAGCGGAGAAACTGGCGCAGAGCACCGAGCTTGTAGTGATTTCCAAATCAAAGATCGGAAGAATTCTGCACAATTTTCTTGGCGAGGGGGAGCTTGTCTCAGTGACCAAAAAGTATAGCTCCCGCTGGCCGGCCAAGCTGGCTTTTGAAGAGCTGATAAGAATATACAGGCAAAACGGAGACGCCGCCGCTCTGGCGAGAACAAAGAAAACGTATGAGAGCCAGTTCGCCTTGTCGACACCCCCCAAGGGCCATGTTGGGCAGACGATCGGCGACGATACGTTTACACCTTCAAGGATCAAGATCGGGGCGGTTCTTCCCTTGTCCGGTCCCAACGCAAAAACGGGGCGAGAGATCGTTCAGGGTATGCAACTGGCCTTCAACTCTTTTCAAAAGCTGGTTCGGGACAGGGGAATACATCTCGTAATAAAAGACTCCGGTTCAGACCCGGGCGGCGCGAGTGACGTGGTTGAACGGATAGCCCAGGACCGGGATACAATCCTGGTTATAGGGCCAGTGTTCAGCAGCGAATTCGAAAACTCCGCCGCGGTGGCGGAAAGATACCGTATACCCGTTTTCAGCCCGTCGGCCACTGCCGAGGGAGCGGCTTCGCTTAGCGATTATCTTTATCGCAACACCCTCACCAACAGCGTGGAGGCCGCTAAAATAGCGGAACTTGCGGTAGACACGTTGGGGCTCAGGAAATTCGTGGTGATCCATCCGGAGGACAAGTATGGGTGGGAGGTCGGGAAGTTTTTCACCGATTCGGTTGAACGACGTGGCGCAGAGGTGCTCGCTGTTCAAACGTATAGCCCGGACCAGACCGATTTCGGAAAGCAGATCGTGGCAATAGGAGGCATGACCGATAGCGAGCTGAGAAAAATTATCATGAAAGTCGCCAGGGAAAATCCCGGAGCGGGCCCGGAAACGCTTAATTCCATACTGATGAACAGGTATAGCGACAAAATATCCACGCCACAGATAATTAATTATGGAAAGCTTCCCCTGACCAGGAAAAATTTTCTGCCGGGGCTTCAGGTCAAGTATGACGCTATATTCATACCGGGCTTGTATGACAAGGTGGGCCTAATCATGCCGGAGCTGGAATTTTATAATATCAAAGGGATAACGAGGCTGTCCGGGAAGGGTGTCAATCATCCTGATTTTATAAAAATAGGAGAGCAGTATAGCCGGGATGTGATATTCCTTGATGGTTTTTTCAAGGATAGCGATTCCCCTGCTGTGCAAAGTTTTGTGCGGGATTACAATCTGTATTTCCACTCCGATCCCACGATCCTTGCGGCCCAGGCGTATGACGCTGTCAGGATAGCTCTTTCTGCCATAGCCCATGGGGCCGGGTCCAGGAGGGAGATGAAAAAATATCTGCAAATGCTGAGATTTTTCGAGGGTTTGACCGGGGAGACAAGCATGAACCCGGACGGTGACGCTGTTAAAAGCGTCACATTTCTAACAGTGGATAATGGAAAAATTGTCAGGTACATACCACCTGATCAACGCGTACCCAAATAGCGACAGCGCATTCGCTGGTCATGACAGGTTCCCTGAAATTTTTTAAAAATGTCCAAGCCACACTTTGCATATATGCAAAGTGCAAATGAACAACCTGATGTCACGCCTGCTACATGCCAGCCGCTATAATGTGATGGGTAGGGCGACCATAATTACTATTAAAGCAAGCTTCCTTATCCCTGCGGCCTGATAGCCGGATGGACGTGTGGCCCTGACCCGCTCCAGCATTTTTGTTCGGTATGTGTGCGTCCAGTGCGCCAGAGAAAATATAATAAACAAAATCACATTTACGTAAAGAACAATCTGCCCGGCGACAAAACCCTCCAATGTCAAATGCGCCACCATGGCTATGGCTGATATGGCGGCCAGACCGTGTGGGATAATGTCTGATGGGTCCAGACCCGGTGAGCTGAAAAAGCGTATTTCGTTTACACGGGCGACCTCTGGCCAAAAGATCGACCTTAGCGCTACGTAAGAATAGCTAACCAAAAAAGTGAAAAACATAATGCTTTCAATAGTTTTCATGCCTAACAATAGCAAGATATGTTACATATGTCAACATATTCGATTCGTTGGTGGCGGGAAAAAACGTCGAATTGCTATTGATAGTTGCCTGCACTAGATCAAGATAAGCCATACCCGCTGGAACGGCTCAGCGAAACGGTTTTTCTGTAATTGTATATCTATGAATATTAATGGGTTACAGGTTGAGCCGGTTGGTGTTGACAATAATCGTCTCCTTTGGTGATCCTGGCGTTCATATCTAAGATACAATAATTCAAAGTATTTCATTGATTCATCTGGCGTGGCGAACTCGTGCTGACATTAATTGTCAATTTCTGGCGGGATATTGGGTCATTTTTTGTGCGCTTCATGACACAGGATATGCCAGCAATCGAATTGATGGAGTTAAGTTATTGTATATATATGTTATATATTGCCATATCTTGCCATCGAATCGTGGCACACACATTGCTTACGTAAAAGACCGAGCATGAAAAATGATCGGTATGGTTCGATCACCATTAATTTTTTGGAGGTTTTGATATGTTACGCGCACTTAGCAAAAAAGAAGGTTTCACATTGGTAGAGCTTCTGATCGTCGTGGCGATCATCGGCATCCTGGCCGCTATCGCCATTCCTCAGTTCGCCGCCTATCGTGAAAAGGCCTACTGTTCGGCCATCAAGTCCGACCTGGCCAACCTGGCTATCTCTGAAGAAGCCTATTTTACCGACAACGATAAATACATCATCACCGGTAATGGCACAACTGTAACCGGCTTCGCCGCGACCAGCAACGTTACGCTGGCTCTTGGTAGCCCGTCCAGTGACGCGACTGTTGACTGGAGCGCGACCGGCACCCATCCGAACTGCAACGGTGGTAGCACGGTTTACACATGGAACTCCGCGGCTGGCGGTCTCCAGTAATAATTTAACCGAAGGTATCTTCGGACTTGGAAGGCATGGCGCCCCTTTAGGGCGCCATGTTTTTTTTTGCCCGAATCCTGTAAAATCATCTGATTTTCAGGTTTGATCAAACAGGCCACGTCAAAGTATCCAACGTTATGTTAAAACCGGCACATAGAATAAGCGCGTCCATTGCTTACGGCGGCAAGGTTGCTTTTGTTCTGTTAATTATTTTTCTGGCTCCTTTATTTATTTATTCAGACACCTTCAGCTATCCGTTCCAGTTCGACGATCAGTGGACCATCGAGCAAAACAGGGATATCAGGGATATTTCCGACATCCCTGCGATCTGGTCAACCAACCCGGCCAGGTTTCTCACGTTTTTCAGCCTGGCGGTAAATTATCGGCTCGGGGGTCTTGATGTTTACGGATATCATGTATTCAATTTCGCCATTCATTTCATAAACGGTCTGCTTGTATACTGGCTTTCGGCGTCGCTTGTCATGGCAGGGCGCAGAACCGGAATTCCCGGCTTGGGCTTGCCGGAGAGTCGCGCCGGGATTTATTCTCTTTTTCCCCTGTTTGTCGCGCTGATTTTTGCTGTCCACCCTATCCAGACGCAGGCGGTTACATATATCTGGCAACGGACCACCTCTCTGGCGGCCATGTTCTATATCCTGTCTATGATACTCTACATAAAATCGTCGCTGGCATACCAGAGTCGGGATGATGGCTCGTTGACCCTGTCCAATCGCTATCTGACTGGTTCCGTAATTATCGCCATAGCCGCGATGTTCACCAAGCAAAACTGCGTCACTTTGCCGGTCGCCATTTTACTGATAGAATATTTTTTTATCTGCGGCTCTTTCAGGGCGTTGCGTGAAAAAGCGTACAGGCTGTCCGTTTTCCTCCCCGTTATGATGATTATTCCTGCGTTGACCGCTCTGGACAAAAATAGCGAGCTGAACCATATAGGCGCAAGGGGCGGCAATATTTTATCTAGCTACGAATATCTCCTCACCCAGTTCGATGTTGTCGTGATGTACCTGCGCCTGATGATGGCGCCTGTGGGGCAATGTATTGACCACGATATTACCGTGGCCAGATCCTTTGCAGACTCCGCCGGTTCATTCGCTATTCTGATATCGTTGCTCGGTTTTTCCGTCTGGCTGTTCAATAGAAACAGGATGGCCAGTTTCGGAATCATATTCATGTTCCTTGCCCTGTCGGTTGAGTCTTCTTTCTTTCCATTGGAAGACCTGTCCTTCGAGCACAGGATGTATTTGCCGTCGGTGGGGCTCTTCATTTCCTTCGCCGCGCTTTTGTTTGCGTTTTTCGGGAAAAAAGCTGGATATGGGTCATGCAAGACACTACTTGCGATATTGCTGATTATCTCCATTCCCCTGGCAGTGATTGCGAAAAACCGTAATTATGTGTCGAAATCCCAAAAAGCGCTTTGGCTGGACGTGGTGGAAAAATCACCGGGCAAAACCAGGGGGCATTTAAATCTGGGGGTTTTTTATATTTCCCATGGGCAGATTGACAAAGCCGAGGAGCAGTTCAAGCAAGCCGTTGAGATTGATAACGAATCTTCGTATGCCCATTATCACCTGGGCCTGGTAGAGGAGAAAAGAGGCGATCTCAACAAAGCCCTGGAAAGATATCGCAAGGCGACCAGACTGGACCCGTTTTTCGCCATGGCCCACTATGCCGCAGGCAAGGTGTATCTTCAAAAAAAGATGTACAGGCCGGCCGGGCCCTATTTTGTGATGGCGATAAACCTGCAACCCGACTATGCGGAGGCCTATTTGAAGCTTGGTGCGGTCCTGGTCTATTCAGGCAGGCTTGATGACGCGATAAGAATATATAAAAATCTTCTGGACCTTAACCTTCGCAACAAAGAGGCGAATTACAACCTGGGCTCGGTCTATCGCGCAAAAGGTGACGAGGACAAGGCGCAATACTATTTTGCAAAATCCGGGTGGAGCGGCCCGGAATCAGGGCGGTAGGTAAATGATCGAGCTACCTTGCTCTACTTGAAAAGGAGTGAAGACAGGACCGGGCCATCAGCACCGATTCAAATCCGAAACGGTCCCGCACGATGTCCATATTCCTGTGCAGGAGAGCCGACGCCGACTTTGCCTGGCTGTCAAACAGGTCCAGTTGCGTCATCTGGTCTGTCGTGGAAACGGCCACCCCCACCAACCTGATCCGCGCCCCTTTTGTCAAAAGCCTTTCCAGCAACTCGTCTGCCGTTTTGAAAATCACGCTGGTGTCGTCGCACGGCCTGGCGAGAGCCCTGGAACATGTGAATGTCTTAAAATCCGAATGGCGCAACTTTACCGATACGGTTTTAAAGACAAGCCCGGATTTGCGGACGCGTCTGCCCACACTTTCGGCGAGGTATGACAGGGTAGCCCTCAACCGGTTCGGATCTTCTGTGTCTGTAGCGTAGGTAATCTCCCTGCTTACACTGCGCCCCTGTCGTCCTGTCCCCTGGGCTACTTCGCCGCCTTGCATTGTTCCCATGAGACCTTTTGGAGATTTATGACTGTATGGCGTTGTTTTTCCACCGTGTGCGCCGTAGCCGCCGACAGAGCGAGTGTCCACGCCTCTCGCTCTGACAGCCATGACACCGCCACGCTTCCCAAAAGCCTGTTTAAGCAACCTGGGCTCGAAGCGTAGCAAATCACCAATGAACCGGATTCCCATTTTTCTGTAGATTTTCTCAGTCGCCGGACCGATACCCGGAATTTCAGCGATTGGCAATGGAGCGAGAAAGCTGGCCTCATAACCCGGGCGGACCAGCATGATCCCACTCGGTTTGGCGGTGTTTGTGGCGATCTTGGCTATCAGTCTGCTGGAGCCTATGCCTATAGAAGCCGGAAGCCCGACATCGTTTCGGATCGCTCCATGGATACGCTGGGCGATGGTCATCGGATCGGCCTTGTGCATGCGCTGGCATCCGGTAAGGTCCAGGTACGCCTCATCCACGCTGACCTGCTCGACAACGGGAGTGTATCTCCCCAGTATGTCCATCACCCTGCCGGAATATTCAGCGTAGATATGATGTGAGCCGCGCAAAAATATGGCTTTCGGGCACAATCTTCTGGCTTCGGCCGCTGACATACCCGATTTTACACCATACTCCCTGGCCCTGTATGAAGCGGCGCTGACCACGCCACGGCGGTTAGGGTCACCACCGACTATCACCGGTTTGCCCCTGAGTGTGGGGTTTAATATTTCTTCTACCGACACAAAAAAGGCGTCCATGTCGACATGCATAACTGTCGACTGCCGATCATCGTAACGCACCGTGTGTTTCATGTAATTTTTGTATTATGTTCGCTATATACAACTATAAGCAAAAATAAAACGAAAATCAACTGTTAAATTTCTGATCATGTCCGTTTTGGTCGATTTTCATCCTGGCAGGGAAAAAACAGGCGCATTATCAATGACGCTGGTGATTGCGTTGAAATGCAAAAACATATAAATTAAAACAGATAGCGTAAAATTATCCTAAAACATGCGTCGATAATTTGAAAAGCATGGAGACAGCCTGCAAACAAATTAACCGGCGCAACCAACGCCGCAGGGTTGGAAAGTAATATGGCCTACAGTCAGGCAAAGAAGGAAGACGGTAAAGTCAACACCATTCTCGTGGTCGATGACAACGAGGACAGCATCTTTCTCCTCGAAACAATTGTCACCACGTATGGTTACGGTGTAATGTCGGCAAGCTGCGGCCAGGAAGCTATCGACCTGGTAAAAAAGAACCGTCACATTATCGACCTGGTAATCCTGGATGTCATGATGCTGGATATGGACGGCCTTGAGGTGACAAAAATAATAAAGCAAGACAGGCGCACCCGTCACATCCCGATTATCCTGCTGACAGCCAAACATCGGGAGCAGGGGGATGTGGCAAAAGGCCTTGATATGGGCGCTGATGACTACTTGAGCAAGCCGGTGGATTCCCTGGAATTACTTGCAAGGATACGTTCGGCGTTGCGCACCAAATCGCTCCGGGACGAGCTGTCCAAGATAAATGATAACCTGGAGCAGATCGTCGAGGAGAAAACGGTAGAAATCATGCTGACCCGGGACGCCGCGATATTCGGGTTTGCAAAGCTTGCCGAATACCGGAACCCGGAAACCGGTGGACACCTGGAGAGAATCCGCAACTACACCAAAATCCTTGCTACAGAGCTACAGAAATTTACGCGGTTCAAAGATGAGATAGACAACGAATTTATTACGATGATTTATCAATCCAGCCCGCTCCATGATATAGGCAAGGTAGGTGTTCCGGACAGCATACTGCTCAAGCCTGGCCGGCTTACCGACGATGAGTTTGAAAGGATGAAAACTCACGCAACGATTGGAGGTGACGCGTTGACCTCGTCGGAGCGTTTATTTGACGGTTCGAGCTTTTTGTCCATGGGGAGGGATGTTGCGTACAGCCATCACGAGAAATGGGACGGGTCGGGCTATCCACACGGTATAAAAGCGGATGAGATACCCCTTTCGGCGCGTATCATGGCGCTGGCGGATGTTTTCGACGCCCTAGTGAGCAAAAGGGTGTATAAAAAAGCGATGGACAACAAACAGGCCCGCGATATCATATTGGAAGGGGAAGGTCGGCATTTTGATCCTGATGTGGTGAAGGCTTTTCTTAATGTAGAAGAAGCCTTTGAGGCAATACAGATGAAGTACGAAGAGGACAAGTAAAAACGCGAAATCCGTCCAGTTCATGCAAGCCAGGCTCTTTGCCGGCCTCTGTCAAATCCACCATCTGCAAATACCGGATGATCAAACCGGGCCAGAGGGTTTGCGTAGCGGTTTCAGGCGGCCCCGATTCCACAGCCCTGCTCCATGCGATGATCAAAATAGCCCCGGAACTTTCCATCAAAATCAACGTATGCCATTTCGACCATGCCATCAGGCCCGAATCGGCCTCTGACTCGGAGTTTGTAAACTCCGCCGCCAAAACCCTGGGGCTGGAATTAATCAGCGAGCGTGACCCATGCCCTCCCGAAAGGTCTATCCAGGCCCTGGCCAGGGAGCGGCGTTATTCTTTTTTTGAAAGGTTGGTGAAATCAGGTTACGCTGACCTTGTCGCCACAGCGCACACTATGGATGACAGCGTGGAAACTTCGATCATGTGGATGCTCAGGGGCGCGGGACCTTCGGCTTTTGGAGGGACGCCTCCGGTTCGGGGCGTGTATATAAGGCCTCTTATCGAAACCAGGAAAAAAGATGTGGTTACCTGGCTTGAAGGGCAGGGGATTGGCCATGTTCACGACAAAAGCAATGATACCGACAAGTATTTAAGAAACAGGATACGGCGCAATGTAATTCCGGCGCTTGAAAGAGAAGCCCCCGAAGCGGTGGAGGCCATCTCCAGGTTGGCGGGGATGGTTAAGGACCAGGGCGTGGTCGTAGGCCAGATTGCGCGGCGAAACCTGGAATCCGCCATGATCGAATCATCCGGAGAATCGGCGGTGATCGATCCGGCGATTGTTCGATCAAGCCCCGAAAGTGTCCGCAAGCTCATGTATCGCGCGGCATTGGGATCCATAGGGTTGGACCTGTCCCGTATGACCATGAAACACGCCGACGCGGTGGACCACCTTGTCACACGCTCCACCCTGGGGAAGAGTGTAAACCTGCCATACGGTTTCACGGCCCGCATCGACCATGCCGGCCTGACTCTGGCCAGGAAAAGACCGGAAGATCATTTTGAAGATGCGCCTTTCACGTGCCCTTTCGAGCGCCATGCCAGCGGCCATGTTCTAAAGGTGAGTGTCGCAGATGGTACGGGTGGAAAAGGGGAAACTGTATTTATACAAAAAGTCCCGGATGGAGCCCTGTTCCGAACCAGACGGCCTGGTGATTATTTACGGCTCTCCAACACTGCCGGCCGCAAGAAGCTGAAATCGTTTTTGATCGACAGAAAAACGCCATCTGGTACAAGAAACCAGATGCCGTTGCTGGCGGATGGCTCCGAGATATTATGGGTTCCCGGTCTTTATCTGGCCCCATCGATCGCAGTCACCGCAGATGTCGAGAACACGGCTCGACTCCAGTGGGTTAAAGAGTAGGGCGGATTATCTGGTCGGTGGTGAGTTTCAGCTTTTCCGCCAGTTCCTCCGCGAATTTTCTGTATAGCTTGACCTGGGTGGACAGCTCCATGGAGTCTAAATCCTGTACGTTCAGCTTGAAGATATAACAATCACCGGAAGCCAGAATACTTGCTGTTCTGCCGTGGCGCAACAAGAGCCCCATCTCTCCGAAACAGTCTCCGTTGTTCAGGCTTCCGATCTCTTTTCTTTCGCGCAACGGCCCGAACTTGATTATTTTTACCGACCCTTTGAGAATGACGAAGAAAGAGAAATCCACATCGTTTTCCTTTACCACGTAATCGTGGAACTTGTAATGGGCGATCTCTCCGGAGCTAAGCAGGCTGTCGAGGTCTGCGTTGTCAAACTCGTTAAAGAATTTCACACCTCTTAACAACGCCAACCACTTGGATTTATCCTCGTCGCCAACTTTCATGCGTTCCCCGGTCGTGATTTCATGATTAGACGTGGATCAGAGTTCGATATTTTCCAGGGCCCCCACACCCTTTTTCATGGGAATATATGTAAACAAAGCCATCAACACAAACATCATTAAATAAGACAGCCACACCTCCGGACCTGCGATATCACGCCCAAGAAATAACTTGTAAAGATGAGTGTAAACCGGCCGGGCGCACAACATCACTGTGACGCCGGCGTACGCCATGGAGATAATCATATAGATAATGGCTCCGCTGGTGACGCCGATTTGCGCCACGTTTTCATAGTCGAACTTCGGGTATATGGCGCCCATGCCCACCCCGAGCCCTGTAAGCCCGACGGTCATAAGGGCGATAGCCCCCGCAGAAACCGACATGACATAGCTATCCACACCCAGGAGTATGTTAGACACGACAACCAGTGTTTCCGCAAGAACCAGTTGCGGCGCGAGATACAGAAAGAATTTACCCCATAAATACCTGCCGAAACCTACAGGGGCCACTTTAATCGCCCAAAAGCTGGCCCCCTCCACGCTCGTCGAGGCGAACACGAAACGGGCCGCCACAGCCGCAAGCACAACTCCGGCAAGGCCAATGTTCATAACGGAAACCACGCTTTTCAAGTATAGCGTGTTAAGGGGCAGGTTACGAATGTTGAAAATATATACGATAACTAGCGCCCCGAGCATGAAAAGCTGTGACCATTGGCCCGGGTCCCTCCAGAAAAGCTTGATGTCCTTAAGAACCATGGCTCTTATGTCAGGGCTTGCCTTTGACAGGCAAACCCGCGTGGCCCTGTACAGCAACCTCTCTTTTTTCGGCGCGAAACTGAGCCTGGAAGAGCCATAAGACGATGTCCATCCATGGTAATATATTTTATATGCGAACAAAATTGTGATCACCGCCACTGCGACAGCCATCGCGCCGAACCAAAAAAAACTGCCGGTGAACCGTTCCCAGTCGCCGAACGCCGCGTATTGCAACGAATTCGCCATCATGCTGGAAGGCAGCCATTCGTAATCCGGCGCTTTTAGTTTTTCTACAAATTCTATGATCATTTCGTCCGGCACATCTTTGCCCAGGAACTTTTCGGGCTCTAGAAACCTGAAATACATTACCAGGCCGGCTATGAATATCAACCCTACGAAGGAGAGAATCTGGTAGGTTCTGCGCGCCGGAAAAAACCGCATCAGCGACATGGTGATTAAAACCCCCAGACAACAGGGAATCAAAAGAAACGGTATCAACAATACAGGAGTAACCGCATAATATTGCCACGGCGCGTAATATACCTGGCCGTACGCGATAAACACCGGCAGGCTGAACAGCACGGCCATCCAGGACGAGTTTATCAGGGTCAGTATAAGCTTGGATATGAACACGTCGACAATAGGAATGGGGGACGAGATAAGCAAGTCGAGGTCGCGTGACATGTACATGGCCGAAATGGACGTTATGACGTTTGAAAAAACCAGCATGGAGAAAAATGTGAGACATAGCAGATTGAGCATCTGGATAATCAGTATTTCGCCCACGTTGGCTGGAAGTTCGTTGAAATAGAACAGAATCCTCCGAAAAAACCAGTAGTCGCCAACCACGAACACAAAGCTTAACGCGCCGAGAAACCCTATTTTCGCCAAGCTTTTGGAGTCGAAACGAAAAAAGGAGTTTACCCACAATCGTTTCCTGGTTTTTTGCAGGAGCAATAGGTAATGGAACATTCAGGTCACCAGCTGACAAATTTAACAGGACGCATTAATGAAAGTTTTCGTCTCCGCAACAGGTTGGCAGGCGCCGCAAATCCATCGGTTGCGTGACTTTTTTGCATGACAATACAATAATATATCATTTGTCAGGTAAAAATCAGATTGTAACGTCAATCAATACACTTCATAATAAAAAATTTGGCGCGAGGATATCAATGATCGGCAGTGTTGTTAAAAAGATATTCGGCTCCCGTAATGACCGAGAGCTAAAAAGGCTCCAGGCGCATGTGGACGCCATAAACGCGCTAGAACCATCCGTGCAAAAACTTTCCGACGACCAACTGCGAGGCAAAACCGCCGAGTTTAAACATCGGCTGGATAATGGTGAGCCGTTGGACGATATTCTGGCCGAGGCTTTCGCCGTGGTGCGGGAGGCGTCATGGCGGACCCTTAAGATGCGTCATTTCGATGTGCAGCTGTTGGGTGGCGCCGCGTTGCATGAAGGCAAAATCTCGGAGATGAAAACCGGTGAAGGCAAGACCCTGGTGGCCACCTTGCCTATTTATCTTAACGCGTTGACCGGCAAAGGCGCCCACTTGGTGACGGTAAACGATTATCTGGCCACACGTGACAGCGAATGGATGGGCGCCATATATGGCTTTCTCGGCATGTCGGTGGGGGTTGTAAAGCATGGCCTGACAGACAGGGAGCGCAAGCAAGCGTATAACGCAGACATCACATATGGGACGAACAACGAATTCGGGTTCGACTATCTTCGGGACAACATGAAGTTCTCCCTGGAAGACTGCGTCCAGCGAGAGCTCCATTTCGCCATCGTAGACGAGGTCGACTCTATTCTCATAGACGAGGCCAGAACACCCCTTATAATATCCGGCCCATCAGAAGAATCCACGGACAAGTATTTCACCATAAACCGCATCGCGCCTTTGTTGTTGAAAAAAGACGAGCTGTACACGGTAGACGAGAAAGCCAAAGCGGTCATGCTCACCGAAGAAGGCATAGCCGTGGCTGAAAAAGCTCTTGGTGTGGACAACCTTTATGACCCCCAGAACATGGAGATACTCCATCACGTCCAGCAGGCGCTTCGGGCGCACACAATGTACAGCAAGGACGTGGATTACATGATAAATGATAACAAGGTCGTAATAGTGGACGAGTTCACCGGACGCCTTATGCCCGGCAGGCGCTGGTCCGACGGGTTGCACCAGGCCATAGAAGCAAAAGAAGGCGTGCCAATCGAGAACGAAAACCAGACCCTGGCGACCATAACGTTCCAGAACTATTTCCGGTTGTATGACAAGCTTGCCGGTATGACAGGGACAGCCGATACGGAATCCGCGGAATTCGCCAGCACGTATGATATGGAAGTGCTGGCCATGCCGCCGAACAAAAAGATGATCCGCAAGGATTATCCGGATGTTGTATATCGCACGATGAGAGAAAAGGACATCGCGATTATAGAAGAGATAATCGAAAGACATGAAAAGGGTCAACCCACTCTGGTGGGTACCATATCCATAGAAAAATCCGAAACCCTGTCGAAACTTCTTAAGCGCAAGGGCATAAAACACAACGTTTTAAACGCCAAGCATCATGAAAAAGAGGCCGAGATAGTCGCCCAGGCGGGACGCAAAGGGGCTGTGACCATCGCGACAAACATGGCGGGGAGGGGAACGGATATCATACTGGGAGGCAACCCGGAGATGCTGGCCCAATCCCGCGGGCTCGAAGAGGATGACGAGGATTACGAAAGCAGCCTCGAGGAACTAAGGAAGATCTGCGAGGAAGAGAAAAAAATGGTGCTCGAAGCGGGGGGGCTCCATATCGTGGGAACCGAACGCCACGAATCACGCCGCATTGACAACCAGCTAAGGGGCCGGTCCGGCAGGCAGGGCGACCCCGGTTCTTCCAGGTTTTTCCTGTCGCTGGAAGATGACCTTCTCAGGATCTTCGGGTCTGACAGGATATCGGGTCTCATGGAAAAGTTGGGGATGGAAGAAGGAGAGCCGATCGAGGCCAAAATGGTGACCAAAGCCATTGAGGGCGCCCAGAAAAAGGTCGAAGGCCACAATTTTGACATTCGCAAACACCTCCTTGAATATGACGACGTGATGAACAAGCAACGTGAAGTCATTTACGAACAACGCAGGATGATCCTCTCCGGCGACGAGTTGCACGAGACGGTTTTGGACATGGCCCAGGAAGTGATGGAAAATGACCTGGAAAAACACACTCCGGAAAGCCAGACCCCCGAAGAATGGGACATCGAGGGTTTACGGGACGCGATGATGCGTCATTTTCTGATCGATATGGAAGTCGATGAAGAAAAAAATATCACCATTGCCGGCAACAAACTCGACTTTGAAACAGTTACCTATGAAACCCTGGCCGACCTGTTGAGATCGGAAATACATTCAGGTTTTCAGGGCAAGATCGAAGTTGTGGGGGAAGAGCATTGGAGTGAGATCGAGAAATACATAACGCTGAATATCCTGGACAATAACTGGAAAGACCATCTTCTCTCCATGGATACGCTCAAAGAGGGTATCGGGCTCCGCAGTTACGCGCAGAAAAATCCGCTCCACGAATACAAGCGGGAAGGGAGCGGAATGTTCCTGGACATGATCGAGCGGATACGGGAAGATGTTGTAAGCTCTCTTTTCCGTGTAAGAATCCAGTCGGAGGAGGAGGCCAGGAAAGAGCGGGGCGCACTTACCCGGAAAGTGGAAAAAAGCCGCATGATCGAACACCGTGGCGACGCGGATCAGAAAGTGGAGACCGTAAGGCGGTCAGCCAAAAAAGTGGGGCGCAACGCCCCGTGTCCCTGCGGCTCTGGTAAGAAATATAAAAAGTGCCACGGGCGTGGCTAACGTTTGAGCTTGTCCTTGTCGATTATTTCAACTTTGATCTCGATTCGCTCCAGTGGGTTGTCCTTCCGGTCGCGCGGTGCGGCGACGATTTTGTCGGCCACATCCATCCCCTCGATCACCTTTCCGAACACCGTATACTGTTCGTCCAGGTAAAAAGAATCCGCCACACATATGAAAAACTGGGAGCCGGCGCTGTCCGGGTCCATGGCCCTGGCCATGGAAACTATGCCACGTTCGTGATGTTTCTGGCTGAATTCCGCTTTGATCGTATAGCCTGGCCCGCCGGTTCCGTACAGGTGGCGGACATTGGGGTCCTTGGATATCGGATCGCCGCCCTGTATCATAAATCCGGGTATAACACGATGAAACGTCGTACCATCGTAAAACCCCTCTTTGGCGAGCTTTTTGAAATTACTGACATGGCCCGGCGCAATATCCGGAAAAAACTCGATGACCATCCTTCCAAACTTGGTCTCTATAACGGCCACTTTATCGTTGTCCCCCTTTTGTTGTGTTGTATGTTTGCCGGAATCGGCCTCTGATGGTACCTTGTCAGCAGGGTTCGCCCCCGATGCGGTAAGCGCCAACGCGAAGAAAGATGCGATTATCTTGATAAACACCTTATGGTACCTCCATGGTCTGCCTAACAAAAAAAGACCAAAGATATCAGAAGCGAGCGGCATTGTCTATCATGAAGGTTGTTTTCACCCAGATGCGACATTAGAATGAGCCAATGAGACAAACCAGGCGGATTGATATTGGCAAGGTGAAAATAGGCGGCGGTGCGCCCATATCTGTCCAGTCAATGACTAACGTGGACACACGGGACACGCCGGCGGTCATCGACCAGATAAAACGATTGCAGGAGGCGGGCGTAGAGCTTGTCCGTGTGGCGGTGCCAGACGATCTTGCGGCCTCGAGTCTCCTAGCGATCAAAGAGGAAATTTCGGTTCCCTTGATAGCCGATATCCATTTTGATTATCGCCTGGCCCTGAAATCCCTGGAGAATGGAGCGGACTGTCTTCGGATCAACCCTGGAAACATTGGGGCGAGATGGAAAGTTGAGGAAGTTACAAAAGCCGCGAAAGAGCGGGGCGCTCCCATCCGTATCGGTGTCAACGCAGGGTCTCTCGAAAAAAAATTGTGGAAAAAATATGGCGCCCCGTCAGCCGAGGCGATGGTGGAATCCGCCACCGAACATATTGGCGTCCTGGAGGATTTGAACTTTTGCGCCATAAAGGTATCCATGAAGTCTTCAAATGTCGCTATGACCGTCGAAGCTTATCAGCGCCTGGCGGAAAAAGTTGATTATCCGTTCCATGTGGGAATCTCCGAAGCGGGAACCAGGTGGAGCGGAACCATCAAATCGGCGGTGGGGGTGGGGATACTGCTCCACGAAGGCATAGGCGATACCATCAGGGTGTCACTGACGGACGATCCGGTGGAAGAGGTGAAAGTCGCTTTCGAAATCCTGAAGGTACTGGGTATACGGCAGGTTGGCCCAGAGCTGATCTCCTGCCCCTCATGCGGTCGAACTCAGATAAACCTTATCGATCTGGCGAAGGACGTGGAAGAATCTTTGCGCGCCATCGGCAAGCCACTTAAAGTGGCGGTGATGGGGTGCGTGGTAAATGGCCCCGGAGAGGCGAGGGAGGCGGATATCGGAATAGCCGGAGGCAAAGGGGAGGGGCTGATTTTCAGAAAGGGCAAGATCATTCGCAAGGCTCCGGAGGATCAGTTGCGCGACGCCTTGATGGAAGAAGCGGAAAAGCTTTAGGCGGGATGTTTACCTGCTCCGGGATGCGTATCGATCTTGCGTATGGATATTATCGTAATTATTAAACTGCAAGGGAGTTGATTTTAGTGGCCGGTATTAATGTGATGGTTGTCGGAGGAGGGGGGAGAGAGCACGCGCTGGTCTGGAAGATCAGCCAGAGCCGTGAGGTAAATAGAATATATTGCGCCCCCGGCAATTCCGGCACGGCCAAGCTGGCGCAAAACCTCGATATCGGAGCTGACAACATTGAAGAGCTTGTGAATTTCGCCAGGCGAAACGATGTTGGATTGGCCGTTATCGGCCCCGAGGCGCCCCTTTGCGCCGGTGTTGTCGACGCATTCGAAGCGGCGGGTCTTAAGGCGTTCGGCCCGAACAGGCAAGCGGCGCAACTTGAAGGTAGCAAGGGGTTCATGAAAGAGATACTCGCCAGGGCCGGTATCCCCACGGCAAGATACGAAAAACATGAAAACCGTGACTGCGCCATTGATGCGCTTGAAAGGTTTGGCGATCGTGTTGTTATAAAAGCGGACGGCCTGGCGGCTGGCAAGGGTGTTGTGGTGTGCCAGTCTAAAATGGAGGCTGAACGGGCTATAGACTCGATGATGGTCCGGCGCCAGTTTGGCGATTCCGGATCGGCCGTTGTCATAGAGGAGGCTCTTGAGGGGGAGGAGGCCTCTATTCTTGCGTTTTGCGACGGGGAAAATATTTTGATGATGCCTTCGTCCCAGGATCACAAGAGAATAGGAGACGGCGACACCGGCCCGAACACGGGCGGGATGGGGGCGTATTCGCCCGCTCCGGTGATAACGGAGAATCTGGCCGATGAGATCGAGGAAAAAATAATCCGCCGGGTCGCCGAATCCATGAGCGCCGCCGGAGCTCCGTATAAAGGTATTCTCTACGCGGGATTGATGATGACGGCCCAGGGCCCAAAGGTGCTGGAATTCAACTGCCGGTTCGGCGACCCGGAGTGCCAGCCCATAATGGCGCGAATGGAAGGTGACATTGTTCCTGTCCTTATGGCCTGCATAGATGGCAACCTGGGCAGGGGCTCCATCGGATGGTCTGAACAGGCTTCTGTATGCGTGGTGATGGCGTCCGGAGGGTACCCGGGGCCATACGAAAAAGGATCGCCGATTAGCGGCCTGGACGACGCCGAGGCGATGGACAATGTAATTGTGTTCCACGCCGGGGCGAAGCTCGCCGGGGATGGCGTTGTGACATCAGGCGGCCGAGTTCTGGGGGTTACGGCCACCGGCGGGTCGGTGGAGGAGGCCATTGAAACCGCGTACGCGGCGGTGTCGAAGATAAGCTTCAAGGGGGCGATATACAGAAAGGATATTGGCCGCAAGGCAGTCGCCAGATGATTAATCCACGGGCGTGGGGCGGGTCGGCCATGTGCTTGGTCTGGCTGGGTTTTGCGCTGGTTACGTTTCTTTCCTGCCTGAAATCAGAACCGATTCCCTCTAACACCCTTTTTATCGGAATTGAATCCGGTCCCAGGATGTTCGACCCCCGCCTGTCCACAGACGCGGCCGCGTCAAAAGTGGGTGATCTTTTGTTCAATGGTCTTGTCAAGCGTCGAGACGATTTTTCGATCGCTCCGGATCTCGCCGAATCCTGGGATACGCCTGACAGGAGGAAATATATTTTTCACATCAGGGCTGGTGTCGTGTTTCACAACGGCCGGAAGCTTACATCGAAAGACGTGAAGGAAACGTTCGATTTCATACTGGATGAAAAAAACAAGTCACCGTGGCGAAGCTCCCTGCTGGCGATCGATTCCATGGAGACACCGGACGACAGTACAATTGTTTTCAACCTTAAAGAGCCGTCGGCGCCTTTTCTGGGCTCGTTGACGGTTGGCGTCACACCGGCGGGCATGGACACGGACATGGCCGCCCGCCCGATAGGAACCGGTCCTTTCAGATTTGTTGATTATAAAACGGAGGAACGGCTGACGCTCGCCCGTAATGACGGCTATTTTGACGGAGCTCCATCATTGGCCGGTGTGGTTTTCAAGATTGTTCCGGACGAGACGGTGCGAGTTTTAGAGCTTGAAAAAGGCTCTTTACACCTGGTTATGAACCCTATCACGCCGGATATCCTGTCTCGCCTGAGGTCAAAACCAGACTTGAAAGTTGTTACCGGGCTTGGGACCAACTATTCATATCTCGGGTTTAATCTGGAGGATCCGATAGCGGGAAACATCGAGGTGCGCAGAGCCATAGCGTACGCCATCGACAGGAAGAGCATCATCACCTACATTCTCAAGGGCCTGGCGACTCCGGCGGCTGGGCTGATCACAAAAGCGTCCGAATATTTCGAAAGTGAGCTGGCCAAATACAGCTACGACCCGGAAAGGGCCAAAAACATTCTCGACAATGCGGGGTTTACAGACCCTGACGGCGATGGTCCAAAAGTCAGGTTCACGTTAAAATACAGCACTTCCCAAAACGAGCTTCGCAAACGGATCGCCGAAGTTTTCCAGTGGCAGTTGGCAAAAGTGGGGATCGGTTTGGATATCCGGTCATATGAATGGGGGGCGTTTTACTCGGATATAAAAAAAGGCAATTTCCAGGTATATTCCCTGACATGGGTAGGCATAGCGGACCCGGATATAATGCACTACATTTTCAATTCGGAGTCGATGCCGCCTAATGGGGCCAACCGGGGTCGATATGTAAACGCAAGAATAGACGAGCTTACAAGGCTGGGCAGGATAAGCTTCGGGGCGGAGAGGAAAAGGATTTATTCCGAGGCGCAAAAAATCCTCGCCAACGATCTGCCCTATATTTCCCTGTGGCATTCGGTCAACGTGGCGGTTATGAACAGGCGCGTAAAGGGGTTTGTTGTGGCCCCGGATGAAAACCTGAAATCGATAAAAGATGTGCGCATAATCCCCCCCAAGGTGAAAACATGAAGTATTTCCTGGCAAGAAGACTGCTTACCCTGGTTCCTGTCGTATGGGGTGTGGTGTCCCTTGTTTTCTTTATCATCCACCTCACACCCGGAGACCCGGTGGAAATTATGCTCGGAGAGACCGCCTCGAAGGCTGATATGGAGTCTCTCCGGAAAGAGTTGGGGCTCGACAAGTCGATATTGTCGCAGTACCTGGGGTTTATCGGCGAAGTCGCAACAGGCGACCTGGGCAGGTCGCTGTTCACCAAAAAAGGTGTGTTTGAATCCATTATGGAGCGGTACGGCGCCACGGTTGAGCTTGCGCTTACATCGATGGCCCTGGCCCTGATACTGGCGATACCATTGGGCGTGATCGCCGCGTCAAGAAAGGACACTTCCGTCGACCGGGTGTCGATGGCTCTTTCCCTTGTGGGAGTCTCCATGCCCAGTTTCTGGATAGGCCCGTTGCTGATAATGGTTTTTGCCATCGACCTGGGCTGGTTCCCGGTTTCAGGCCGGGGTGGTGTGGAAAGCCTGGTTCTGCCGTCGATAACCCTTGGCACAGCCATGGCCGCGATCCTGTCGCGGCTGACACGATCCACGATGATAGAGACTTTGGGCGAAGACTACATCACCACCGCCAGGGCCAAGGGGGCCAGGGGAGCCATAGTGCTCTACAAGCACGCCCTTTCAAACGCGCTTCTCCCGGTGGTGACCGTGGCGGGGTTGCAACTTGGATCGCTATTGGCCGGGGCTATCATCACCGAGACCATCTTCGCCTGGCCCGGCGTTGGACGGTTGACGATTCAGGCCATCAACGCCCGTGACTATCCCCTGGCGCAGGGGTGTGTTTTGACCATCGCGTTGTCATACGTGTTTGTGAACCTGCTGGTGGATATTGTATACGCGATTATAGACCCGAGGATACGCTACAAATGAAAATATCGGCAGGGGCCGGATCCGGATCGGGGCGCAACTCTTCAGTTACTTTCGGGGCTGTAATAACCTGTGGATTTGTACTGGTTGCGCTGCTCGCTCCGTTGCTGGCTCCATACTCCCCATTCGAGCAGGACCTGTACAACGGCCTGAGCGGGCCGGGCTTGGACCACTGGTTCGGGCAGGATCGGCTGGGAAGGGATATATTCAGCCGGATAATGTTTGGCGCGCGGGTTTCGTTGCTTGTAGGGTTCGTGACTGTGTCGGTCTCCCTGGTTGTCGGGTCCACTCTCGGCGCAATAGCGGGATATTACGGCGGGAAAATCGACGAGGTTATAATGCGCGTAAGCGATATATTCCTGGCCTTCCCCGGCATTCTCATGGCCATAGCGGTGATGGCCGTGCTTGGCCCAGGTCTTGTCAATGTCATTGTCGCTCTTTCCATCATGGGCTGGACCAGCTACGCCCGGCTGACCAGGGGGCAGGTGCTTTCGCTCAAGCAGAGAGATTTCGTATCCGCGGCGGAGGCCATCGGCTCCTCTCCGGCGCGGGTGATATCATTTCATCTCATGCCCAACGTTGCGGCGCCCTTGATTGTGGAGGCGACATTCGGCGTGGCGGGAGCTATTGTAGGAGAGGCTGGCCTTAGTTTTCTGGGACTGGGGGCGCAACCTCCAACCCCGAGCTGGGGGGCGATGCTGTCCGAGGGGCGGCAGTTTCTGCTGATAGCTCCTCACATGACCACGTTTCCAGGGATCGCCATCATGATTGTTGTGATGGGTATAAACTTTCTGGGCGACGGGTTGCGAGACATGCTCGACCCAAAATCAGGCGCGCAAATCAATCCCCGTTAAGAGGACGCTTTCTGTATACCCTGAGTTTTTTTTTCATGGCCTTATGTTCTTTTTTCCATGATCTGATCAGATTTTTTTCGTCCTGATACTCCAGGCTGATTTTCGGGTTGGAGTAGAGCCACTTTCCCACCTGGTTGTTGAGCTCCCTGGCTTTGTCGATATCCAGCGATTTCAGCCGTTGGCAAATCTCCGCTTTTTTGACGGCGATATCGACATCCTCAAAGTCCTCCGCCGCAAGGCCCAGGTCTGCGTTTATCTGTTTAACCAGCCCGAACCAGAATATGGCGTCAGAGCAACGCTTCTCCTTCAACGCCACCCTGCCGAGCACCCATCTTGAAATCGTGTCGTTCTGGTATATGTTCGCCACCTGGTAGGCGATGTTTTCCGCGGCGTTGTATTTATGCTCGTACAGGTATATCCACATAAGAGCGGAAAGGGCGTAGTCCCTGGACAACGCGTCGGACTTTACAACAAGCCGAAGCATCTCCATGGCTTCGGCCCGCATATCCTTGCCATGGGTGATAAAGTTCCGGATGATCCATGCGATCATTCCTCCCTCCTCGGCGCTTTTGCGGCTGGAAAAATAATAGAGCATCCCCAGGCCGAACCTGGTGTCCGGTATATCGGGGTTTTCCAAAAGCGCCTGCTCCAGGTTGGACTTGGCTTCAACTCCGTTCTTAAAAGCTCGTAACAGATGTCGTTGCTTGGCGTCCAGCAGGCCTATATATCCATCTGTGGCGCCAAGAAAAATTCGGGCTACGGTGTCCTCCTGGTCCCTGTAGAGCCGGGCGCGGCACAAGGATTGGCATTTGTCCGCGTATTTTCTGAATTTTTTGATTTGGGTAAGGTCGTTGTGTTTTTGCATTTTCTCCTGCAACCCTGCGGCGTAATAAAAATAACCGCTGGGGCTTGAGGGGTGCGCATCTATATATTCCTGAAGCATTGCAAGGCCGCCGTCAAAATCGGTGTCGGCGATTCTAAAAATGGCCTTGCGCACATGCGCTTCCCATCCGTCCTCGATCATTCCATGAAAATCGGCGCTGGCTGGTGAAGAAACGCATATAGACGATATAACACAAAACAAGGCTGTAAAAAATACGGAACGAACGCTTGGCATGCTATTGGTGAATAATAACTTTTGGGGTTTTACCTGCGGTTGACACATGCGTTTGTAATTTGCGGTTGATTCTATCAGCCGTCGGATGCGATTTCAACAGCGAGACAAAACCTCCGTGATTGATCCGCCCGATTTACATAAAACAATTATGGATATAACATCCATGTCCTCTGCACTCCGGCACGGTCTCAGGGGGCGCCATGCGCTATGCCCCCAGGTCGAAATTTCTCCAGGCGCCTATCACCAGGCCGACAATGGGGCTGTCGTTTTCCCGCAGGTCTATGTGCCGCACCCGCTCGGAGTGGTTGGTTGGTATGAGGTACAGGTGATACCCCTCCTTCTGGATTTTCTTGGCGGTAATTCCTCCATCTTCAAAAATCGCGTATATCTTGTTTTCATCCAGCTTTTCCTTGTCTATCCCCCTGTCTATGACGACAATGTCTCCGGAGCAAAGGTGGGGAAGCATGGAATCCCCCTCCAGCCGGCACGAGATAAGATTGCGTGACGCCCCGGATTTTTTTATGGCTCTCAAATGGATCAAAAAATAATCGATGACATCATCCTCGGTTATCCTGGGGCTTCCCGCGGCTATGGTTCCCGCCGTGAGAGGCACTGTAATGTAGTCCGCCTCGTTTGGCCAGCCTGACCTGGCCTTGTCCGGGGAATCTATGATGAACTTTAGCGGACGCTGGTCCCGCACATCCGCGGGAAGCGGCTTGCCAAGGAGGAGCCTGCCAAGATCTTCCTTGCCCACCTTGGCTATGGCCATCATGGTGTTTATGTCCGGCAGGGTCCCCTCCTCGTACCGCTTTACAGACATGTGCGATACGCCGATTAGTTTTGCGAACTCGTGTAATGTCCTGCCGCCCCGAATATCCTTGATCCTTTTTCCGACAGCGATCGGGTCGATGGTTTCTTTTTTTCTCATATGTTAAATAATATCTTGACATTGAACATATATGTTAAATATTATTGTAGGCGTGCGTGTGGGATTTGGCAATGGTAATCTGGTTATGTGAAGGAGATTTTGGCGAAATGTACAAAAAAAAAGCCCCGATAATCCTGCCAAGTGTTCAGATAGAGAGCCTGAAACCTGCGAAACGAAAATATCTTACGATATCGCAAATCGCAGGAAGATGGGGAGTTAGCGCGCCGACGGTTATTCGTTTAATAGATGAAGGACAGCTTACAGGCCTGAAGATAAGGGGAGTCTACCGTGTCAGCCGGGATTCTATCGAGTCCTATGAAAAAAAAGTCGCATTTTAGGAAAATTCACTGTTTTTCAATCAAATTTTCTTTTTGCAAACAGATTCGGATGATTTGTGAAAACACTTCGGGATCACATTGTGATTTTTTATTTAATGGATCGCTTCACCCCAGCCGGAACATGAACCAGGTAAAATATACCATCCCGGGAGATGCGACGCGCCATAGACGAAGGGGCACGGCGGAATTGGTAGCGGGGGCAGGATTCGAACCTGCGACCTTCGGGTTATGAGCCCGACGAGCTACCGGACTGCTCCACCCCGCAACAGACAATTTGTAATTGTATATAATTATTTCTCCGATGTCAAAGCAGTTCACCGAAAACAGTTTTGATATCATTAGTGAAGGGGGATTTTTTACTATACCATAATGTCATTTGCGGTTTGCGTGGATGGCCTGGCCGGCGCCAGGGCCAGTTTCTGGTCTAGCCCTACAATGAGCTTCCGGTTTTTATCTCGATTTACTCACCCCATTTTGGGGGCATGAATCCTCAAGTTTGCATTTTGAGCAAAGTGGCGAGACCGGCTTGCACAGGTTTTGCCCAAAGGTAACCAACAAATCATTAAACTCTATCCAATACTTTTTGGGCAGGCGTTTACGTAGCGCCATTTCGGTTTTGTCCGGTGTCTTTTCATTTACATAGCCCCAGATGTTGCAAATCCGGTGGACATGGGTGTCAACACATATCCCTGGTTTTCCGTACCCCAGCGTCACGACAAGGTTCGCGGTCTTGCGTCCCACTCCATTTAGTTTTGTCAACTCTTCGATGGTATCGGGCGTTGCGCCATTGTAATGATCTATCAGCGCTTGGCATACCTGTTTTATGGTGACGGCTTTATTCCTGTAAAACCCCACTGGATAAATGAGCTTTTCCACCTGTTTGGTCGGCAAAGCTACGATGGTGGCCGGAGTGTCCGCCACAGCGAAAAGCCGTTTGGAAGCGGCGGCGGTCTGCTCGTCTCTTGTGCGAAGTGACAGAAGACAACTTATCAACACGTGAAAAGCGGGCCGGGTTGTCGCTCGGCTGTAGGTGGTTACAACAGGCTCCTTCCAATGTTTAACCTCCTTTCGCAGTACTCTTACCGCGTGATCGATATCAAAATCGACTATTCCATTTTTACTCAAACTCACCTCATGAAAATGCGATTATCCGCATGACACCCCAGCGTCATGGCCACAGGTTGACAGGCGGGCGGGATGTTTTCGGGGCTGATAGTTTCGCCATGCGGATCAGTTCGGGGAAATTCTTTCGCTCCCACTCCACAGCGAACTCATATCTCTCGTATTCTCTTTCCATCCGCCTGAATTCCGGGGGGTGCAACGAGCGCCGCCCATTGGAATTACGATCGAACCCAAGCTTTTTATGAAGCATTTCGTGGTACACGACAAGCTCTATAAATTCCGTTGGGACAACGCTCGAATCCAGAACTGGATTTATCCGGATAAGGTCTGCGTGTTCGTCATAGGAGCCATACTGTATGGAGTGACGCCGGCGAGACGGTTTGGATCTTCTGGACCGTCCCCATGTGAGCCTGGCTTTGACAGGGGGATCGAAATACTTCCGGTTTATGTCGCTGGCGATGGAGCGCAAATTAAAATAGGTTCCGGCGGTTTTCAACTTTTGGCGGTTTACGCGCCGGGCTTCCGGATGGAGCGGTGTCGTGTCTAGGAATATCTTAAGATTATTCGACAATGCCTTTGATTTACCGGTTACAAAATCTATCAGGTCCTCTGTCAGCTCCTGGCTCGCCAGGGCGAAAATCCGTGAAAGCCTGACATAAAGCTTGCCCCCGGACGACCGGACGGTGATCATCGTCCTGGTGTTATCAGTCAAGGTAAGATGCAACCGCTTTCCCAAACGCTCTGCAAGTTGACTGACGAGAGCGTCCTCGAAAAGATTTCGTGTATCGGACATGTCGCTTCACTTTCTCCCGTGGCGTATTTTAGGCTATAATTTCACTTATTTTTCAAGTTCTTTGTTATCATTAGATTTATGTCTCATTCTAGCAGAAAGAATGTAAAAAAATATTTCGAAGAAGGGGTTAGTCTTTATAAAAAGGGCCACCTTAAAAAAGCGGTTGAATGCTTTTCAGAGGTTTTGCGGGCCAACCCCGACCACGCTTCCGCGTACAGTATTCGAGGCAGTATTTATTCCAATCTGGGACGCAGGGAAAAGGCCATAGCCGACTTTGACCATGCCATCCGGCTAAACCCTGAGGACTCCGCCGCCTATAACAACCGAGGCAACGCAAAATCGGCGCTTGGGCACAAGGAAGAAGCCATAGAGGATTTCAGCAGAGCCATCGGACTCGATCCCAAATACGCCCTCGCTTACAACAATCGTGGTAACGCAAAATTCGCATTGGGAAGAAAAAAAGAAGCGATACAGGATTATGACAAGGCCATATATTACAATTCGAAGTTTCCGGTGGCGTTTCATAACAGGGCCAGCGCAAAATCAGCGCTTGGGCTCAAAAAAGAAGCCATCAAGGATTACGATTGCGCCATCCGCCTGGACCCGACATTATCCAGGTCTTATAGCAACAGGGGGAGCGCCAAAGAGGATCTCGGGCTGAAGTCCGAAGCGCTCGCAGATTACAACGAGGCGCTTCGGCTGGATCCGAAGTATGCCATAGCTTATTATAACCGCGCCAACGTGGAATTTTCCTTTGGGGATATTGAAAAATCGATTCGTGATTACGATAAGGCGGTCAATATTTATCCCAGCCTTGTCCAGGCGTATAACAACCGCGCCAACGCAAAATCGGCTCTTGGAAAAAAAGAGGAAGCGATCGAGGATTTGAGCAAAGCGATCCGCCTTGATCCAGACTATTCACCAGCCTATTACAACCGCGGCAACGCCAAATGCAGTATTGACCTGAAGAAAGAAGCCATAAAAGATTATGACAAGTCCATTGAGCTGGATGAAACGATGATCCAGGCGTTTTTTAATCGTGGAAACGCAAAAGCGGACATCGGGTTAAAGGAGGAAGCGATAGCGGATTACGACAAGGCTGTAGCGCTGGACCCAAACTATGCCAAGGCGCACAACAACAGGGCAGTCGCATACTCTTCCCTTGGACGCAAGGAGGAGGCCATTAAAGGCTACAGCGAAACCATCCGGCTGGATCCGAACTTTTTAACCGCGTACCATAACAGGGCAAAAGCGAAATATGACCTTGGGCTTATAGAGGAGGCCTTGAAAGACTATTTTGTTTTCATAAAACAGGCCGGCGAATCCATGAAAGCCACAGTGGCGGCAGACAAGAAATTCCTGGAAGAATACAAAAAAGCCAAAGCAGACCCCGGCGCCATGACGCCATTGCCTGAAGCGCCAGACTCGATCCAGTCGGAATCGTCCGAGTCGATCTCGGCGCAGGCGGTCACGGAGACAAAATCGGAAGCGGTTTTGTTTTTGGACATACGGGGGTCCACGGAAATAATAAACGTTTATGGCGGATATCATTTTTTCGCCATGTTCAGCTATCTTGAAACGCTGTTCAAAAAGGAAGCCGAACGCAATGGATGCGTTTACCAGAAGGGGTTGGGCGACGGTTTTATGACTGTGTTTCTGGAAAGCGTCGGCGCGGTCAAAACCGCTGTAAACATAATGCACTCATTGAAAAAGTACAATAAGACCGCAGAGGAAAAATCGAAGCTCAATGTCCGGATCGGTATCGATTTTGGCGAGACAAAAGTGGCTCCGGATAATGACCGTTACGGAATCCCTGTCAATGTCGCCTCCAGAATTGAAAAGCTCAGGCCCGATTCGTTCAAGGCGCTTGCGGTCGACAAGGAGGATTTCCCGGAGTCAAACCGCATACTGATAACCTACATAGTCTCCAATTCGCTGAAAGACGAGCATGGCATAAAATATTCCGAAATAGGCTGGGCCGAATTCAAGGGGCTTGAGGGTGTGCGGTATGATATCTTCCTGGTAGATTGGGAAAACAGCATGGAAGCGGAATGACGCATCGAGGATATGGCTAGTTGGCAGATAACGCTGTAAATATGATCGACCACAAACATAAATAGTATGAGCGGCGAACGGGAAGACACCAGGGAGCTTTTTGAAACAGCGGTCGATTCATACAGAAAAGGCGAATTCAACAAAGCCATCGAACTGCTTGACAAAGTGATAGATGTCAACCCGGGGCATGCGCAGGCGCACAACATCAAGGGAAGCGTCCTGTCCACGCTGGGCCAAAGGGAAAAAGCGTTAGAGTCGTTCGACAAAGCCATAGATATCGACCCCAATCAAGCGGCCTCATACAACAACCGAGGCAACGCCATTTCCGCCATGGGCAGGAAGCGGGAAGCCATAGCCGATTTTGACAACGCCATCAGGATAGACCCGGGTTATGCGATCGCCTATAACAACCGCGGCAACACCTGGTTCGAGCTTGGGCAAATGGAAAAAGCCATAGAAGACTACAACGAGGCCATCCATTTTGACCCGGGGCATGTCGTGGCTTTTCACAACAGGGGAAAGGCGAAATCGGCGCTGGGCATGAAGAGAGAAGCGATAGAGGACTATGACACGGCAATAGAGCTTTCGCCCACTTTCGCCCAGGCGTATAACAACAGAGGAAGCGCAAAAGACGAAATCGGCCTCCGGGAAGAGGCCATAATGGATTTCACCAAGGCCATCCATCTCGACCTCACCTATGCCTTGGCTTATTACAACGCCGGCACCGCAAAGTTTTATCTTGGACGCAGGGAAGAGGCCATCAAGGATTTTGACGAAGCTGTAAAACTCGATCCCGCGTACGCTATGGCCTATAACAACCGCGCCAACGCAAAGGACGCGTTAGGCCGCAAACAAGAGGCCATAGAAGACTATGACCAGGCGTTGCGTCTCGACCAGAAGTACGCCCAGGCGTATTACAACCGCGGCAACGCCAAATCGGACATGGGCCGCAAACAAGAGGCCATAGAAGACTATGACCGGGCGTTGCGTTTCGACCCGCACCTGGCAAAAGCGTACTATAACCGGGGCAACGCCAAATCGAGCCTGGGCCTGCACGAAGAGGCCATCTCCGATTATGACAAAACGATCTCTATCGACCCCGGCCTTTCGAGGGCCTATCACAATCGCGGCAGAATCAAGTCCGAGTTCGGGCGAAAGGAAGAGGCGCTGGACGATTATAACGAAGCGATAATGTTAAATCCCCATTTCGCCGGAACGTACCATAACCGGGGAAAGGTCAAATATGAGCTCGACCGGGGTGAGGAGGCCATAAAGGATTACGAGACTTTTATCGCGCTGGCAGGTCCTGATATGAGCAATATCGTGGAAAAGGATAAAAAGTTCCTTGAGGAATACAGGATAGCCAGGGAATCAAAGGATCCCAAGGCAAAACTGCCGGAGCCACCGCCTTCCATAGACTCTACACCGATGAACCACATAAAAGCGGAATCCGCGATGTTCATCGACATGTGCGGTTCAACAGAGATAATGCACACCTACGGCGGATACCATTTTCACTCCATGTTCACCACGCTCGAGAAATTTTTCGACCAGATGGCGCAACAGCATGGATGCGTATATAAAAAAGGGCTTGGCGACGGGTTCATGGCCATTTTCGAGGATAACGATGGCGCGATATCCACGTCCATTAAAACCCTGAATAAACTTTCACACTACAACAAGTCCGTCAAACCCAACAAGGTTATAAATATCAGGATCGGCATAGATTTCGGCGAAACCCAGGTCAAGGAAGACAACGACCGTTTTGGGGTTCCCATCAACGCCGCCAGCCGGGTCGAGGGATTGCAAAAATCCGCTTTTAAGTCATGGGCCACGGACGAATCCACTCTGCCAGAAAAAAATCGCATCCTCATCTCCTACATAGTTTACAACGCAATCAAGATCAACCCGGACATTGTCTGCCAGAAAATCGGATGGGCGGAGCTCAAGGGGCTTGAGGGGCTTCGTTACGAAATATACAGTGTCGACTGGCGAGAGTCCAAAATATAATCCCTACAGGTTTTCATAGATACTCCTGGCGACTTTTTCCGAAACGCGCAAAGCTCCGGATATCTGTTCCACAGTCGCCTCCCTTATTTTTTTGACCGAGCCGAAATGTTGGAGCAAGGCTTTTTTTCGCTTGGGCCCGACCCCGGGGATGGAATCCAGCGACGACCGGATCACGTCTTTGTCCCTGAGCTTCTTGTGGTAGGACACGGCGAACCGGTGCGCCTCGTCACGGGCGCGTTGTAAAAGGAACCTGCCGGGTGATGATGGCGGAAGTGACACCGGCGATGGCCGTCCGGGGAGGTAAAACTCGTCAGATTCGGGATTTTCCCGGTCCATACCTTTTGCGATACCCACCAACGGCGGAGCAACCAGGCCCAGCTCGTCAAATTTTTTCCGCACAATCTTCAGCTGGCCCTTTCCGCCATCTATAAGTATAAGATCGGGAAACGGCTCTTTGTTCCTAGCCATGCGTCTGTACCTGCGCTCCACCACTTCGGCGATGGAAGCGTAATCGTCCGTCCCGGCGACAGATTTGATCCGGTACTTTCGGTAATCCGCCCTGGACGGCGCCCCATCGCGGAAAACCACCACCGCCCCTACCGAAGAAGTTCCCGATGTGTTGGATATATCATAAGCCTCGATGGTCATCGGCCTTTCGGAAAGATCAAAAGCGTTCTTTATCTCATCAACAGCCTCTTCCACTCCCGTTGCGGCTTTTGTTTCGGCGCTGTGCTGGAGCTTGGCGTTGGCCTCGGCCATGTCCACCAGTTTCTTTTTCCTGCCCCTTCGCGGAACTATTATCCTCACCCGTTTGCTCCGCCTGGCCGTCAGCAAATCCTCCAGCGCTGTCCGGCTGTCCGGCTCATCTTGCGCTACAATGGTTCCGGGGATAGTCATGGCGCCTGTATAGAACTGCCGGATAAACGCCGCCAGCGCCTCGGCGCGGTCGGCCAGGTCCAGCTTGTCGAATCTATAATATCGCTCAGCGTTCAATTTCCCGCCGCGTATCTGGAAGATTTTTATAATCATCCGGCCATCTTGCGCAAACGTGGCTATGACATCCTCGTCGGCCAACCCTGTGTCGGTGATTGTCTGTCTCTCGTTAATCCTTGTGACAGCTTCTATCTGGTCTCTGTATCGCGCCGCCAACTCGTATATCATCGCGCCAGACGCTTCGATCATTTTGTCATGAAGGGTTTTTATCAGTTTTTCGTTGCGGCCCCTGAGAAACATGACTACCTGGTCTACCACCTCCCTGTACTCCCGCTCTGTGACATAGCCGGCGCACGGGGCGAGACATCTTCCCATCTGGTGGTTCAGGCAGGGTCTGCGATGCGGTTTGCCGTCCAGCGCGTCCTTGCTCTGCCGTATGGGAAAAATTTTATGAATCAGGCGCATTGTGATGCGAACAGACTTGGTAGACACATAAGGCCCAAAATATATCGAGCCGTCCTTGAGAACTTTGCGGACCAGAACCAGCCTCGGGAATTTCTCAAACGCCGTGATCTTCAAGTATGGATAGTTCTTGTCATCACGCAACATGACGTTGTATCGAGGAGCTTCCTTTTTTATAAGGTTGTCCTCAAGTATCAGGGCTTCCATCTCCGATGAAGTGACAATCATGTCTATCTTGTCCACTTTGCCCACCATGACTGTTATCCTTGGCGAGTGGGCGGCTTTTTCCTGGAAATAAGAACGAACCCGGTTGCGCAGGGACTTGGCCTTTCCAATGTACAGAATCGAGCCTCTCTCGTCCTTCATCATGTACACCCCGGGATAGGCTGGCAGGTGTGAGAGGGTTTCTTTCAGGTGCTCGAATCGTTTTTTCATTGTTCGATTATATCGCTCTTCGAGACGTAGGAGTGTCAAACACACACATGGTGATAACAAAATTTGCGGGCGGAATTCTCGTAAATTGTAGCCACAACCGATCACTGGGAAAAATCATTTTTAAGCGCATTTTAACATACTGATAATACAGCGCATACAGTTGCGCTGTTTGGCATGATGATTGCTTCTCCTATAACCAGCAGGCTAGTGCAAGGAGGTGATATGGAATCGTTTCAGGTCCCCATTTCGATTGTGGTCACTTTGGCTGTCTGCCTTACGCTCTTGGCGATAACAATATCCGAGCCCGCCATATGGATCGAGCCGAAGCTGTCGGACACCACCCCTGATCCTGCTCTGACAACACAATGTGACAGGTTGATAACACGGTACCTGCTAAGTGACAACTCCACGTTCGATGGATTGGTAAAATCGGTCCAGAAATATTCCGGAGCCCGGACAAATGAGATGATCCTGAAGTCGATCAGCCGAATGATATCTAACAGCTCTCCACTTCGCAGAGACAGGGCTTTTGTTCTCCGGGGGAAAATATTGAACAAGATGGGGCGTTATGATGACGCGTCCAAAAATTTTCAGGCGGCGTTGCGGTGGAACCCGGACAATACAGCCGCCCGCAGGGATCTGGTGGCTTACTACCAGAAAAATGGAGCTTTCGATCTTGTCAGGCTGGAATCTGAAAAGGCCCTGTCTCATCAAATAGGGGACGCGGACGCCAAATACTTCAGGGGCGCACTGAGCCAGGCCAAGCTTCATAATATCCAAGGGAATTGATATATACGTTTGCATATCCAACATAAAGACTCCCCTGCCTCGCCCGCGCCAGAGACTGGTCATCCTGTCGCGGGCAGAGGCGTCAATTTAAAAAGCGACAGCAGGTTCCCATGGTATGTCGATGTTGTGCCGGCGATAGATATCCTCGACGGGACGGTTGTCCGGGCCGTGGCGGGGCGGCGCGAAGAGTACAAACCTTTGGAGTCGCCCTATATCACCTCGGCTGACCCTGTTGACCTGGTGATGAAATTGTCATCACTCTTCGGTTTCAGGCTTTTCTACCTGGCGGACCTGGACTCGATCATGAAAACCGGATCGAACAAGGCAATCATAGAAAAGCTTATAAGCCAAACCGGCTGCCATTTCTGGCTGGATGGGGGGTATGAGCGTATCGGGTGGTTTTCGCGAAGACAAGGGATGACGCCGGTTGTCGCCACCGAGACCTATCTGGGGTGGAACGAGAATGTCGATCTTGGTGAAATGGTGTTGTCCATTGATGTAAAAGGTGGATCACTTTTATCTCCCTATCCTGAAATGACAATACAATCCGCCATCGCCCGCGCCAGAAACGCCCACGCCAGGCGTTTTATTTATCTTCGGCTGGACAACGTTGGCACGGGCGACCTTGACATTTTAAACCTGCCGCAACCTGGTGTTTCGGAGAAATGGTACGCAGGAGGCGGGGTGCGGGGCCTTGATGATCTGGAAAAACTTTCACAGGCCGGATACTCCGGAGCGATAGTCTCCACCGCTTTACACAATGGCTCCCTGGCCTGAGTGAGCGACCATGCCGGGATGGTGGAAATTTCCAGAAAATAGAGCGACAATGGACCAGCGCCGATGACTCGAAAAATCTGGCAAGAAATAACCACAATATACTATAATCGCCTGCGCCCCATTCACTGCGCCATACGAGAATAGATGTTTACGACTATCAGCCATCAGGGAGCGATATGAGAAGTTTTGCTTTCTTCGCCATTTGCATGTTGATCGTTTTTGGAGGAGTTTCACCGGCCATATCGGCCCAGGTCGAGGGACTCGACATTTCGGGGTTTGTCGATACATCCTATTCCAATAACCTGACCGATGAATCCAACTCTTTTTCCCTGGACCAGGTTGAAGTGGACATCACCAGCGCCCCGGAAAGAAAAGGCGGGTTCAGGGTCGATTTCAACTATGTAAACGGCCAGAAACAAACCACCGACAACGTGCTGGAGCAGGGCTATATCTGGCTTAAAATACCTTGTAAGCTGAGGTTTGTTTTTGGCAAGTTCAACGCCCCCATCGGGTTCGAGTCGCTCGACACGGTGGACATGTACCAGTTTTCACATGCCATGGTATTCGATTTCGGCCTGCCCACGAACCTGACCGGCGCCATGATATCGGGAGCCAGGGGAAGGTTTGATTTCTCGCTCTACATAGCCAACGGGTGGGACCAGATATCCGACGACAACAAGGAGAAAACCTTCGGCGGGAGGGTGGGGATATCCCCGGCCGATGGGGTCAACCTGGGGCTGTCGTACATTTCCGGGGATGAGGGGAGCGACCAGGCCAACGCAGAAACCAGCGCTCTTTCAGCGCTGGATCTGGATATCACGATCACGAGGTTCGACAAGTTCACGCTGGGGTTTGAGTACAACTCGGGAACCTACGCAGGGCAATCTTTTGTGTCGCCGGGTGATGACGCGAACTGGTCGGGATGGCTTGTGATGGTCAGATACGCATGGACAAAAACGCTCGGTGTCACAGTCCGGTATGACGAGTTCGAAGACGAGGGAGGGGCGCGTTTCGGCTCTTTTGTGAAGGAGAAGAGAACGTCGTTTACAATCAGCCCCAGCTACCAGGTGATGGATGGTCTTCTGGCCCGGGTGGAATACCGGTTGACCGCTTCAAACGAAAAAGTGTTTCCCGACAGCGGCGCAGACGCCCAGGACAGCCTGTCGGTGTTCGCGGTCGAGCTGACATATTCGTTCTGAACCTGGGCGCGAACTCCCTCCATTGGGCCGCTGTGGTTCAACGCGCGCCTCTGTTCGACCTGGCCCGGATAATTCATAAAAGGTCATCGGAAAGGCAGACGAACCCCACTTTCGATTTTATATATCAGTATGTTAACGCTGATAACCCGGAAGGGGGTTCGATGACGGACTGTTTTTCTCAACTGATTATACCAGATATTCTTCCGAAGCCAATCCACCTTGATTT